>NZ_JBSFWD010000001.1:46263-532711 GCF_053592655.1 Streptosporangium sp. NPDC002607 | reverse complement strand
GTTGCTGCTGGCCTGCTGGGCCGGGATCTGCCCCACCTGCCGCCGCACATTACCCAGACACGCCCAGCCCATCCCCACCTAACCAAGCCCTACTAGCACCTCGTCGACTGCCTGAATGATGATCTCGGGTTGCTCAAACGGAATCTGGTGACTGGCCCGCTTGGCGACCATCACCTGCCCGTGCGGGGACTGGCCGGCCAGAGCGCAATGGTCGGCTTTCAGATGCTCCAGATGCGCTTTGGGCATCCATGGCCGCCTGCCCGCCATGATCACGCGGATGGGCACAGGCGGCAACCCGCTCTCCTGAGCGACCTCGCGCATGGCGTTCTGCATCCCGGTCAGAGTGACGGCCAGTTCGCGCAGCGGCTGCGCGTTGGTGCCGCCGAACATCGCACGCAGGCGCAGTAGCCGTGGGGCAAGAAGGAACGACAGGTCGCGTACGAGCGCTGAGCCTGGCGGGGTTCCGCTGGCGGTTGGATCCACGAAGACCAGTCCCGCCACGTCACTGGGATAGCGGGTGGCATAGAACTGGGTGACGAGCCCGCCGTAGGACCAGCCTACGAACACCACTGGCAGTTCAAAATGCAGGGCGTGAAGAAGTCGGCGCAGGTCGTCGGCCATCTCGGTGACGGTATGGGCCTGCGATCCGCCGGAGCGGCCAACGCCGGCCCGGTCGTAGGTCACCACGGTGGCCCGCTCGGCTAACATGCGCTCCAGGTCCTCTCCCCAGCCGCCTATGCCCTGGCCTGAGCCGCCGCAGTCGAGAACCACGGTAGGGCCTTTCCCGCGGACCTGTGCGCAGAGCGCGTGATCGCCTACATCGACCATCATCGGCGTCGGGACATCGTTGTTTCCAGGTCTCTCATCCCACTCCATGATGTCAATTTAGATTGACAATCATGTTGATGTCAACTGAGGTTGACGCATGACCGAGGGCCTCAGCATGGGCAGGCATGATCACACTCGTGCGATTGCCGCGGATGGGTCGTAGCTGGTCAACGCCTCTGACGATCAGACGGTGCGATCGTGGAGCACTCGCATAGGTCGGCTTCCTCATCGCCCTTACGAGAGGTGGTGATGCCTTGCGGCGGTGCGGCCTGGTGCGGTGCGTTGATAGGTACGGCGGGGCCGACGGTCGGCGGGCGGGCCGATTCCCGCCGCCGTTCGAGACCGGCGCCCACGCCGCACGCCCGGACGGCGGGCGGTGGGAGGGCCGTGCGGCGGCGCACCGCGCCGCCGCCTTGAAAGGGATCGGGCACGCAACGGGCACGGGAGCGAAAAAGGGCCGAGTGAAGATCAAAGCCCAGGTTAAGGCGACACGCCTGACCTGGGCTTTTGTCTGTCCGAGAGGGAGTGGAGCCTAGGAGATTCGAACTCCTGACATCCTGCTTGCAAAGCAGGCGCTCTGCCAACTGAGCTAAGGCCCCGAGATTCAAGCCGGCGCCTGGAGACGACCTGCTTCAGTCGTACACCGTAGCAACAGAAACCGCTCCTACGCCAATTGAATCCGTGCGCGGCGTCGTGTCGGATGGCTCCGAGCGGACGGGCTTCGAGCGGGACGAGGATCAGTGGGCGGCGGTGGCCAGGGGGGACTCGGCGGGCGCGCCGTCAAGGAGAAGTCCGGGGAGATCCGCGATGGAGTCGAGGATGTGAGTGGCTCCCCCGTTGAGGAGGCGTTCCCTGCTGTGGACACCGGTCAGGACGCCGCCGACCACCGCCGCGCCGGCACGGCGGCCGCAGAGCATCTCGCTCTCGGAGTCCCCGACGACGGCGACCTGGCGTACGTCCTCGATACCGAGTCGCATGACCGTGGCGAGCACCAGGTCGGGCATCGGACGGCCACGGCCGGTGTCCTCGGGGCACAGGGCCAGATCGAGCCTGTCGGACCAGCTCAGGGCAGCCAGCACGCGGCCGAGCGTGACACGGCTGAAGCCGGTGGTGAGGCAGATCTTGACGTCGGCACCGCGGAGCTTGTCGAGCGCCTCGACGATTCCGGGCAGTGGAACCAGGCCCGCGCGTCCGATGGCGCCCTCGTAGGAGCGCTCGAAGGTCAGATTGGCCGCCTGGGCCTGGGCCTCGTTGTCCGGGAAGATCCCCCGGAAGACATCGATCTTGGAGCATCCCCGGGACCGGTGCACGTGCACCATGGCACGAGCGTACGCACCGGTCCCGGGCACGATGCCCTGCGTGGCGATCGCCTCGGCGAACGCCCGCTCAACCATGGCGACGTCACCGATCGTGGTGCCTGGCAGATCCAGGCAGACAAGCCTGATGGGCTTTACTCCATCTTGGGCAAGGACCATGAAAGCACCCGAATCGGTAGCCGCGTCTGTCAGTTCTCGCTGCCGGTGGCCTCGGTCCACAGGTCGAGCTCGGCGCGGTCGGCCTGCACCTTGCGCCAGACCAGCAGCCCCCCGAGGGCGACGAGCGCCAGAACGAGCAACTTCTTCACGGTGTGACCCCACTTCTTGAGAAGTCTCACCTGCCGGGGTGAGACAACGCCCGGTTCGAACGGTTCCCTGCAGCCTAGCAAGGGATCGGGCCATGACCTGGTCCGCATGACAAGCGTCACAGCCGATCTACGCTAACCGGGTAATTGTCACTATCATCCCGCACGACTCGCGATCCGATGATCACAATCTGCCATGAATCCTGTTGCAAAACCGCCCGCGTTCTTACGATAACCCCCGGAGCGGGCCGCTCCATCCGCCCGAAAGTTCCGGTCACCGGCCGCCAGGAAGGTTTCTGCCCGGACATCGCGGTGACCAGCATGTCCGCTCGCTCCGGCGCGATTACCGGGGGGCGCGAATGTCCCAAACCCTCTCGCTATGGATCGGTCAGGCGCCCTGAACAAGATCGGCGTAGTCGGGGTGACGATCTATCCATTCCCTGACGAACCAGCAGAGAGGCGCGACCTTGGCCTCTTCGGCGCGGGCCGCGTCCAACGCGGTGCGGACGAGTGCGGATCCCACCCCGTTGCCCTCGTACTCCGGCTCGACCTTGGTGTGGGGATAGACGATGACCCCGTCACGCCGGACGAGCTCCAGCCGCCCCGCGCGCCTGCCGTCCACCGTCGCCACGAAGGAATCGCCACCGGGGGAGAGCTTGACATCCACCTGCATGGAGGTTCTCCTTTGCCAGACCGCCGTACGACGGTTCCCTCTTCAGCCGATTCCGCGAGACGTTCATTCCCATGTGTGCAGATCTTCGGCGGACGCGATGGCCGACTGGTTTCTGCGCACCGAAACACGAAACCGGCAAACCATACCAAAAGGCGCCCAGCTGAAGGATGATGAGAGCAGGTACCGGCACCGCCGATGCCTCATGGCGATCAGCCGACACACCTGCGCCGTCACGACAGACGTTGACTGACCCTCATGCCCCACCCAGAAGGTGATCACAATGGTAGGTGAGGTCAGCCACGGCTCACTGCGCGTTCTCTTCACCGATCTGCCGGGCGGCCTACGCTGCGAGGGAGAGATCGACCTCTGTACGCGGCACGTCCTGGTGCAGGCCCTCGCCATGGCGGCGGAGCGCACCCGCGGCGATCTGTATGCCGATCTCCAGGGTGTCGACTTCGTCGACGTGGGCGGTCTGCGGGTGCTGGCGGAGATCGCGTTCGGGATGGCGGGCGACCGCAGGCTGGTCGTCAGGGGGCTCCAGCCGCACGCGTGGCGGATCGCCGAGCTCTGTGGCTGGGCGGAGGTGCTCGACAACAGGTCCGGAGAACGTATCCGTCAGTGGGATAACAACTGATCACTCCTCGGCTGTAGCGTAAAAGTCCTCTAGAGAAATTCGGAGGATCTCAAGCTGAGCACCGGCCGGCTCCAGACTTGAGGTAACCGCGACCCGGCGGCGGCATCCGGCCGCCTTCCCTCCCCTCGACCGTCCACAGAGGTGTACCCGTGAGCGCTGCCGTCCGCGTGACCGATGTGTCCGACCCCTCGGTAAAGGAGATGGTCCTGCTGAGCCTGGCCGGCGAGCTCGACTACACCAATGCCGAGCGGTTCCGTCACGACCTGCACCAGGCCATCGGCCAGGACCGGGGTGACCTTGTCATAGACCTGACCGATCTGACCTTCTGCGACTCCACGGGAATCCAGCAATTCCTGAACACCCGCAAGATCGTCCAGGACCGCGGAGGCAGCATCGTCCTGGCCAATCCGCACCCCCGCCTGAAACGAATCCTCCACCTGACCGGACTCGCCCAGGCCTTCGGCATCCAGCCCACCGTCGCCGACGCCGTCAAGGCACTGCGACCACAGCAGTCCGCCCCGGATATTCACGGTGGATGACCGTCGTAAGTTGGCAACGATCGGGCAGGTGTCTAGCATCGTGTAACTCATCTGCAACGCCCTGATTCTGGAGCAAGTCGGCTCGTCCCCCGGTGACTGCCAGACAAGGCGACGTCAAGGGGGTGTCGTGATCGGCGACCACGGCCAGCACTGGCCGATCGACGAGGATCTCAGCGCGTTGCGAGAACGTCTCCACCATCACGCCACCCAGGCCGGCCTGCGGGGCGAACGCCTGAACGACCTCCTCCTCGCCACCAACGAGGCGGTCATCAACGTCCTGGAGCACGGCGGTGGCAAGGGCGCCGTGGACGTCTGGCAGGACGAGAGCCACCTGACCATCGACGTCACCGACACCGTGGGGCTCCTGGCCACCGAGCACATCCCGGCGAAACGCCCCGCGGGCACCGTTCGAGGTTTCGGCCTGTGGCTGATGACCCAGCTGTGCGACGAGTTCACCATCGAGCAGATCGCCGGAGGCTCCCGGGTCCGCCTGCGGATGGACCTGCGCTCCCCATCGGCGCGGATCGGGGCGCTCAGCCACGAAGACCCCGGTCAGGAAGAGGTCCGGGCCGCGTTCTGAGCCTCGATCGTCATGGGCCCCAAGCCCCGTGACGCGAGGGTCCACCGGAAACCCGCCACGGCCCCTCGTCAGGGTCCGGCCGATCACCGCCGGGCCTTTTCTCGTCTCTCCGGAAGATGTGCGTGTCCGGAAACGATCCCCAGGAATGGTCACCCGGCACTACCGGAGTGTGCTGGGCTAAACACCTCTACCTCTGGCAGACGGGTCTGGACCTGCTGACGGCCCCGATCCCGGGCTGCCGACCAACCGGGCATCACCGCCCGCAAAGGGGTCACCGACGCGTTGGGGGGCGCACCGGGACCGTCCTCACGACCGTCAGCCATCCTGAGCGTTCCGGCCGAACCGGAGAGGTCGGCTCGTACGCAATCCTTGACCACCCGCTGGCAGAAGGGCGATGCTCCGTCCCGATGTCCGCGATACGCTCGTTTAGCCAGGTCAGCGCATTACCTCGCTGTTTTCCCTGACCGTTCTCCGCGGAACCGTGGCGGCCGCCGACGGCATGTGAGGACGTGCCGCGGCATCGCCCCGGGCCGGGTTCACGGTAGGCCCGACCCACGGAAAACCGTCCTGGCTCCCCTCGCGCCTTACTCAACCGTGTTCGGGCTCGGAAGGGATGGTCCTTATGAGGGTTGTCGTCGACCTGGCGCGCTGCCAGGGGTATGCCCAGTGCGCCTTCCTGGCCCCGGACGCGTTCCGGATGCAGGGTGAGGAGGCACTCGCGTTCCACTCCAGCCCCGACGACGCGCAGCGGGACCAGGTCCTGCGTGCGGCCGCCGCCTGCCCGGTCCAGGCGATCCTGGTCGAGACACCTGGACCGTCATGAGCAGCGAGCAGAGCCTGAAGGCGTTCAGGCGTGACGGCCGCATCGTGATCGTCGGCGCCTCCCTCGCGGGGCTGAGAGCCGCGGAGGCGCTGCGCGACGAGGGCTTCACCGGATCGCTGACCCTCATCGGGGACGAGGCGTGCGAGCCCTACGACCGGCCTCCGCTCTCCAAGCAGGTCCTGACCGGCTGGGTACCCGCGGACGGCACCGCGCTACCCCGGCGCCGCGAGATCGGCGCGGAGTGGCTGCTCGGCGTGGCCGCCTCGGGGCTGGACCTCGCCGGCAAGCGGGTGTGGCTCGCGGACGGGCGGGAGGTTCCCTACGACAGGTTGCTGATCACCACCGGGGTACGTGCCAGGTCCTGGCCCGACGAGGCCGAGGCCGCACTGGACGGCGTGTTCGTGGTCCGCACCCGCGACGACTCCGGTCGCCTGCGGGAGCGGCTGGACGCCGGGCCCGGCCGGGTGCTCGTCATCGGGGCCGGATTCGCCGGTTCCGAGATCGCCTCCGTCTGCCGCGAGCGCGATATACCGGTGACCGTCGCCGAGGTCGCCGAGGCCCCGCTGGTGGGAGCACTCGGCAGCATGATCGGCTCGATCGCCGCGGACCTCCAGCGTGCGCACGGCGTCGACCTGCGCTGCGGTGTCCGGGTCACCCGGCTGGAGGGCGACGGGCAGGTGCGCCGCGCTCACTTCTCCGATGGAGAGACGATCGACGCCGACGTGGTGGTGGTCGCGCTCGGCGGTGTGCGCAACACCGAGTGGCTACAGGACTCGGGGCTGGCCGCCGGCCGCTGGGGGGTGGCCTGCGACTCGGGGTGCCGGGCGTTCGACATCAACGGCCTGGTCACCGATGACGTCTTCGTCGCCGGGGACGTGGCGCGCTGCCCGCACCCGGTCTACGAGTACCGGTTCCTGTCGCTGGAGCACTGGGCCAACGCGGTGGAGCAGGCCCAGGTCGCGGCGCACAACATGGTCAGCCCTCCGACCGACCGCTGGCCGCACCTGTCCATGCCGACGTTCTGGTCCATGCAGTTCGGCGTCAACATCAAGTCCGTCGGTGTTCCGATCATGGCGGACGAGATCACCGTCACCCAGGGGGCGGTGGAAGAGCGCCGGTTTGTCGCGGCCTACGGGTACCGCGGCAGGGTCATCGCGGCCGTCAGCTTCGACAACGCCAAATGGCTCGACCACTACCGGCAGCTGATCGAGACGGCGGCCCCCTTCCCGCCCTCCTGCCCCACCCCCGACCAGCCCGCCGACATGAAGCCGGTCCCCGCCCGCTTCCCGGATCCCCTCATCATCACCCACGGAGCCACCGTCATGGTCACCGGCCACGAGCCGAGCGAGCGGCGCGTGGCGTTCGCACGGCCGGGCCGTTGAACCCGGGCAAACCTTAGGAGAAGCGGTCATGACAGTCGCTCAGGCGCCCAGCACTCTCCAGCGGATCCTCGACTACTCCAACCGGGCCGACCCGTACCCGCTCTACGCGGAACTGCGCAGGAGGCCGGTGGCCCGGCAGGAGGACGGCGACTACGTTGTCAGCACCTACCGGGAGATCAGCACGTTGCTGCACGACCCGCACCTCAGCTCCGACGCGCACAGCCTCGAACACCCGGGGCCCGCCCTCGCCGAGCGCGGGGACCCACCGGCGTTCATCGGCCTCGACCCGCCGCAGCACGACCGGCTGCGCCGCATGGCGATGCGGCACTTCGGCCCCCCGCACTCACCCACGCTGATAGACGACATGCGACCCGACCTGGCCGCCATCGTCACCGGCCTGATCGAGAACCTGGCGGGCAGGGACCAGATCGACGTCGTGGACGACTTCGCCTATCCCTTCCCGGTCACCGTGATCTGCCACCTGCTCGGCGTGCCCCGCGAGGACGAGCCGCGATTCCACCGGTGGGTCGAGGCGATCGTCGCGCTGCTCGACTTCGACCCCGCGACGGACCCTCAGGAACGCCTGCGGGAGGGCGTGCAGGCCCGCAAGGACCTCAGGCACTATCTCGCCGAGCTCCTGGAGAGCCGCCGCGGCCGGCCACCGGGCGACGACCTGCTGTCCCGGCTGGCGAGCGACGAGGGCCCCGACGGGCGCATGACGGACGAGGAGATCGTCAGCACCGCCAACCTGCTGCTCATCGCGGGTCACGAGACGACGGTCAATCTGATCACCAACGGCGTGCTGACCCTGCTGCGCCACCCCGATGTGCTGGAGCGCCTGCGCCGTGAGCCTGAGATGATCATCCGGACGGTCGAGGAACTGCTGCGCTACGAACCTCCGGTGCACATCATCCCCTGGCGGGCCGCCTACAGCGACCTCACCGTCGCGGGCGTCACCATCCCGAAGGGCTCGCGGATCACGCTCATGCTCGCCTCCGGCAACCGCGACCCCGCGTACTTCCGTGACCCCGACCGGTTCGACCCCGATCGGCAGGACAACCGGCACCTCGGTTTCGGCAGCGGCATCCATCTGTGCTTCGGCGCCCCCCTGGCCCGGTTGGAGACGCAGATCGCACTGAACGGGCTGGTACGCCACCTGGAGAATCCCCGGCTCGTCGCCGACCCGCCCCCGTACCGGCAGAGCGCGGTCCTGCGCGGCCCGCGCCACCTGCTGGTCAGGCAGGGATGACGGGTGGTCACCGGCTCCACATCCCGATCCTCACCGGCACCCCGGATGAGGCGTGCAGTACGGGGGCGCCGTCCGGGGCGGTGAGCCCGCCCGCCTGGAGGAGGTCCTCCTCCAGGCGGATCAGCCGGGCGTGGCGCAGCGGCCAGTCGGGGTGCTCGATCTCGGCGTGGGCCGTCCGGCCCGCGACCGTGGTGAACAGCCGGTAGCGGGCGGTCAGGAAGTGCGCCAACTCGTCGCGCTCCGGCTCCGCGAGCGGCGGACCGATCTCCACGTCCGCGTCGCATCGCGCGCCCGCCGGCCCGGCCCGGCGGCGGCAGCGGTAACCGCGCCGCTCACCGTCCGCGCGGACGGACATGCCGGACCAGAAGTAGGGCAGCCGGTAGACGACCCGCGCGCCGAGCACCGCGAGCAGGCGCCCGGCGTCCAGCGACAGGAACCAGACGCCGTCGCGCCCCCGGTCATCTCGTACGTACGTGCGCACGTTGGTCTCGGGGAATCGCGACAGCCACGGCAGGGCCGGCGAGTGCGGCGCCCGTACGTCCTCCATCAGGAAGGTGGTGAGGCCGACCCAGGCGGCGCCGTCGAAGGTGTCCACCGTGAGTCCGGCCGGCAGCAGCCGCTGGATCTCGGCGGGTGGGTACCGCCAGTGCATGAAGGTCATCTCGGACCAGCGGTGGTACATGACCGGCCGGGCCACGCGCAGGGACGGAGGAGCCTGCATGGTCTGCTCCTTGTCGAGTGACGACGGTGCTCACGTGACGGCGGCGTCCGGGACGGTGAGGTTCCTGAGCCAGGTCTCGTCGCCCGTCATGTGCCGGTCTTCCCGGTTGGGAGCCGCGCATGCGCTGCGCGGCGATCCCGCCGCCGACCGAGGCGGGCTCACGGCGAGTGGGTTCCTCCGCCCCGGCATCCACTCGCTTATCTTGGCCATGGCGCCGCACACCTGCCTCACGCCATGACCGCAGGCGAGGAAGACTCGCCTCGACTCTCGACAGGGAACAACTCATGATCTTCATCGCCGTCAAGTTCACGGTCCGTCCCGAGCGGGCCGAGGAGTGGCTCTCGCTCGTCGACGACTTCACCCAGGCCACCCGCAGCGAGCCCGGGAACGTCTTCTTCGAATGGTCCAGGAGCGTCGAGGTGCCCGGCCAGTTCGTCCTGCTGGAGGCGTTCGCCTCGCCCGCGGCAGGCGAGGCGCACGTGAACTCGGAGCACTTCAGGACCGCCATGGCCTGGATGCCCGAGCTGATCACGAAGACGCCGGAGATCATCAACGTCGAGGTACCCGGCGAGGGCTGGTCGCAGATGGCGGAACTGTCACCGGCCCAGGGCTGACCAGAGATGATCACCGATCGTTGACGGCCTCCAGTCGCCGAGACAGGTGCGGGTGGTCTGCCCGGCGAAGGCGGCCAGGCTGAGGGTGTCGGCGTACAGCGTGTCCTGATGACCGAGGAAACGGCACGCCTCAAAGAACGAAAGATCGCCCATCACCTTCACCGCGACGGCCTGCGTCGCGGTGATCTCCGGGTGGGAGGGCGGCGGTCCCGGCCGGCATCTGACGTCGGCCGAACAACGGACTCTGGGACGACATGGTCACACATGTGAACAGCTTCCGCGTACAAGACCATCTGCAAGTTGGAGAGGCTTGACAACGATGTCAACAGCGGGAGTTCGGACCTATCCGCCCTATCTCCAACCAATATGAGCTGATTTCCCGTAAGATCCCGATCTTGTCATGACCTCAAAGATCGGGGGATCTGGGATGTTGACCCGTAGGGACACGTTCAGGCTGCTCGCGGGCACCGCGGCGGCCGGAGTCGCCGCCACGCAGGCTCGTCCGGGATTCGCCGCCACCACGTCAGGCCAGACGACCGCCCCCGTCTGGACGGTCACCGGGAAGAGCACCTCGGGGCTGGCGTCCTTCGACAGCACCCTGAAAAGTTTCATGCAGGCACGTGCCATCCCGCACGCGTCCCTGGCCGTGGTGCGCAAGGGCAAGCTGATGCTGGCCCGTGGCTACAACTGGACCGCGGACACCACGTTCCAGGCAGGCCCCACCTCGCTGTTCCGCGTCGCCAGCCTCAGCAAGCCGGTCACCGCGACCGCGGTGACGAAGCTCGTCCAGGACGGGAAACTGAGCCTGTCCGCCCGGGTGGCGCCACTGCTCGGCCTGAGCACCGCCGCCGACGCCCGGCTCGGCGCCGTCACCGTGCTCCACCTGCTGCAGCACCTGGGCGGCTGGGACAGCGCGATCTCCTCGGACCCGATGTTCCAGGACCGGGCCGTCGCGAAGCTGCTCGGGGTGTCCCTGCCCGTGAGCCAGGCCAACGTCATCGAGTGGTCGAGCAGGCGCCCGCTCGACCACGCCCCCGGAACGAGGTACGCCTACTCGAACTACGGCTACCTGCTGCTTGAGAAGATCATCGAAAAGGTCAGCGGCCTGTCGTACGCCGACTATGTACAGCAGAAGGTCCTCGGCGCCGTCAAGATCAAGCGGATGGCGCTCGGCAGATCCGCGAAGAGCCAGAGGCGGTCGACGGAGGCTCCGTACTTCTCCGGGAAGACCGGGGCGACGGTGCTCGACACCTCCGGCACCGTGGTGCCCGCCCCTTACGGGAGCTTCAACATCGAGAACATGGCCGCGCACGGCGGCTGGCTCTCCTCCGCCGTCGACCTGGCGAAGTTCAGCACGATCTTCGACGGCGCGGGACCGCTCACCGCGGCGTCCATCACCAGGACGTTCGCCAAGCCGTCCATCGGGGTCAACGCGGACGGCTGGTACTACGGTCTGGGCTGGCAGGTGCGCCCGGTCACCGGCGGCATGAACACCTGGCACACCGGGTCGCTGCCCGGCACCTCGACCCTCATGGTCCGCAGGTACGACGGGCTGAGCTGGGTGGTGCTGTTCGACCAGCGTGACGACCCCTCGGGCCTCGGCTACGGCGACATCGACTCCCTGCTGCACAAGGCCGCGAACGCGGTCACCACCTGGCCGACCACCAACCTGTTCTCCACCTACGGCCTCTGAGCCCTGTGCCGCCTCCCCGGGCGAGCCCGTATCCCAGGGAGGCGGCCCGCACCATGACGACCGCATGGTGTTCTGTGGATCTTCCCGTCCGTCGCGAGGCATCCTTCGGTCGCGTCACCGGCCCGCCCGGTCGGTACGCCTAGTCCGGCAGGCGCCTGTTCCGTCCGCGCCGCCGGGAGAACCGCCACCCGGTGAAGGTGAGGCCGGCGCCCGTCACGGCCACCCCCGCGTAGATCCAGATCGGGATCGGCTGGCCGCCGCTGCCGGAGGCGTCCGGTGCAGGAGTGGCGACGGCCGTCGAGGGCGGGGTCGCCGGGGGTGGGGTCGCCGTACCGAGAGCGGTGACGAGTTCCGCGGCGAGCGACTCCCCGCTCGGCAGGTCGTCCCCGGCACGCAACGCGGCATCACCCGGGCTGACCAGCAGGTTACCGGCACAGAGCGAGGTGTTCAGTGCCACCCCCGGATCGACCGTGAGCAGGCCCGACTGGCCGGCGGCGGCGAACACCAGGTACCGCGACCCGGTGACGAAGTTGTATCCGCACGCGGCGCTGTCGGCGTTGGTGGCCACCTCGAACTCGGCGCTCGCCTTCCCCTTGTAGATCTGGTCGGCCCGGAAGGTGTAGACGACCGGCGGTGGGGGACCGAGCGGGTCTCCTTCGACCCGGCGGGCGGCCACCACCGTCCCGGTGAAGACGATCGCCGCCCCCTTCACCTGCTCGGCCGGTTCGAGGAGAGCGCAGGAGCAGGCACATGCCGTACCGGGAGCGATCACGAGGATCCCGGTCAGCAGAAGCAGAACGACGAGTAGCCGATGTCTCATGCCCTCATGACGTACCCCTCCCCGCGATGGTTCGCCATGGGGTCATGTTTGGAAATTTCCGTGCTTCTGGGGAGACGGACCCGGCATCATGACGAAATGTCTTCTGACTCCCGGACCTCGCGTGACGTGAACGACCTGCGGCGGCCCCCGTACGGCGCGGTGCTGTGCGATTTCGACGGAGTGCTGCGCCTGCACGACGGTGCCGAGCGGGCGCGGCTGGAGAGTGCCTTCGGGCTGGAGCCGGGGACGATGGCCAGGGTCGCGCTCTCGCCCGAGCTGCTGGGACCCGCCGTACTCGGGAAGATCACCTGTGCGGAGTGGGAGGCGTCGATCGTCACGGCGCTCACCGCGCTGCCTCTCTCCGCCGATCACGCCCGGCAGCTCGGTGCGGCGTTCGTCAACACCGGGTTCCGGGTGGACGAGGTCGTCCGGGGGCTGCTGGAACGGGCACAGGCCAAGGTTCCCGTCGTGCTGGTCACGAACGCGACCACCCGGCTGGAGGACGACCTCGACCTACTCGGCCTGCGCTACGCCTTCGACGCCGTGGTCAGCAGCGCCCGGGTCGGGGTGGCGAAGCCCGATCGGCGGATCTACGAGATCGCCGCCGAACACGCCGGTGTGCCGATGGACCGGTGCCTGTTCACCGACGACCGGCTGGAGAACGTCGAGGCCGCTCGGAAACTGGGGATGACGGCCGTGCACTTCCGGAGCCCCGACGATCTCCATGAGGCTCTTGCCCCGCTGCTCGACGGCGGCCACGGGCCGGTCTCCCCGTCGTAGTCGAGCGCCGCTACGGCTGCGTCAGCGCCTCGGTGGGCGACAGGCGGGAGGCGCGGATCGCCGGGTACAGGCCGGCCAGCACGCCGATGACCAGCGTGGCGCCCATCCCGCCGAGCACCGCCCACGCCGGGATCACCACGGGCCACGACACCGAGGTGACGTATCCCGCCGTGACCGCCACGCCCAGCAGCGCGCCCGCGATCCCGCCCAGCGCCGACAGCAGCAGCGACTCGGCGAGAAACTGGGTGCGGATCTGCCCCTTGGTCGCCCCCAGGGAGCGGCGCAGGCCGATCTCGCCGCGCCGTTCCAGCACCGAGATGACCATGGTGTTGGCCACCCCGACCCCGCCGACCAGCAGCGCCACCCCGCCCACGCCGAGCAGCAGCCCGGTGAAGGCCGCGTCGGCGGCCTGCTTGGCGGCCAGCGCGTCGGAGGGACGCGACACGTCGACCTCGTTGGGGGCCTCCGGGTTGGCGGTGGCGCCGAGCACCTGAGCCACCGCCTCCACCTCCGCGTCCCGCGAGCGGGTGTAGACGACGGTCGGGCGGCCGTCGAAGCCCAGCCTGGACTCGGCCACCGGCCAGCCGACCAGTGCCGCGGTGTCCAGTTCGGGCGCCAGCGGCGCCGGGGCCAGGATGCCGACAACGGTGAACCACACCCCGCCGACCATTACCTGGGTGTCGGGCCCCGCGTGGCCGATCCCGAGGCGTTGCGCGGTGACCGCGCCCAGCACCGTCGCCGGATAGGAGGCGGTGGCGGCGTTGAGCCAGGTACCGCTACGGATCTCGGCCCCGACGGTGGCGGGCAGCTCGGTCCGCGTGGCGTAGGTCGCGATCCCGTTCGTCTCCGCCTTGGGGATCTTTCCGGTGCGGTAGACGTCGGCGTCGGCCACCCGCCCGATGGCCGAGACCGACTCCACCGGAGCGATCCTGCCCACCATCGCCTCGGCTTCGGCCGGCAGCCTGGCCTGCTCGCCGGTCATCGTCGTACCGGGCGAGACGGTCAGCAGGTTGGTGCCCAGCTCGGACAGGGTGCGGTCCAGATCGGCACGCGAGGAGGACGAGATGCCGACCACGGCGACCATCGCGGAGATGCCGATGGCGATCCCCAGCGCGGACAGGAACGCCCGCATCGGCCGGGTGCGCAGGCCCACCACGCCCACCTTGAGCACATCGCGCGGCCACATCCTGGCCGGTCGCAGCATCTCGGCGGTCATCGACCCACCTCCGAGACCGCGGCCTCGGGCCGCGCGCTGTCGAAGGTCACGCGGCCGTCGCGCATCCGCACCCGGCGGGGCAGTGACTCGGCGATCTCCCGGTCGTGCGTGATGATCACCACGGTGGTGCCTCCCGCGTGCAGGCCGCGCATCAGCTCCATCACCCCGGCCCCCGAGGCGGAGTCGAGGTTGCCGGTCGGCTCGTCGGCCAGCAGGAGCGGGGGGTCGCCCGCCACCGCCCGCGCCACCGCGACGCGCTGGCGCTCGCCGCCGGACAGCTCGTGCGGCTCATGGTCCATCCGGTGGCCCAGCCCGACCCGCTCCAGCGCCGCCGCCGCCCTGCGCCGCCGCTCGCCCGGCCGCAGGCCGGAGTAGAGCAGCCCGTCGGCCACGTTGTCCAGCGCCGTGACGCGCGCGGCGAGGTGGAACTGCTGGAAGACGAAGCCGATCCGGGTGGCCCGCAGCGCCGACAACCCGGCGTCACCGAGCCTGCCCACCTCGTAGCCGTCGATGCGCACGCTGCCCGTGGTGGGTCGGTCCAGGGTGCCGAGCACGTTGAGCATGGTGGACTTGCCCGAGCCCGAGGGGCCCACGATGGCGACGAGCTCGCCGGCGCCGATGTCCAGTGAGACGCCGGCCAGCGCGGTGACGCCGCCGGGATAGACCTTCGTCACATCGCTCAGCGAGATCACTTCGGCATCCCCACGACGACTCCCTCGGTGATCCCGTCACCGGAGATCTCCACCCGGCCGGCCGCGAACAGGCCCGTCGTGACCGGGACGTAGGAGGACGTCGAGCCGTTGACGATCTCGACGCCGAAGCCGCCCTCCCGCAGCGCCAGCAGCGCGGCGACCGGGACGGTCAGCACGTCCTTGCGCCTGCCCGCGGTGAAGGTGACATCGACCGAGGCCATGGCGTAGGCGGCGGCCGCCTTCTGCGCCTTCCCACCGCGCAGCTCGACGACCACCTCCACGCTGGTCGTGGGGCTCTGGCCCTGGCCGCCCGGCTTGATCACGGTGGACACCTCCTTGACGCGGCCGCCGATGGTGGTGTCGTCGGGGAGCGTGACGGTGACCTTGCCGCCCTTTTTGGCCAGTCGCTGCTCGGAGGCGTCGAGTTCGACGGTGACGGCCTTGGCCGTGCCGGAGTAGGTCAGCACCTTGCGTCCCGGGCCCGTCGGGTCGCCCTCTCCCGCCTGGAGGCTGTCGACGCGGATCGCGCCGGGGGCGAACATCACCCGGCCGAGTTCGACCTCGCCGCTCTCCTCCAGACCCCGGTCCTCCTGCCACTGTCTGACGGCCTCGGCGGTGGAGTAGGTGTACTCGTCGTCGACCGTGAAGCCGGTGTAGCCCAGCGCCTTCAGATTCCTCTCCAACTGCTTGACGTCGGGGCCCTCGTCGCCGATCCGCATCGTCCGGTAGGCGGGCAGCGTGCCGTACATCAGCACGACCGGCCTGTCGTCCACCTGGTACAGCGCTCGGCCGCGGGTGACACGGTCGCCGGTGCCCGGCAGGTGGGTGAGGGTGCCGGGCAGCCGGTTGGTGGCGGTGCTGGTGGTGCCGTAGCCGAGCGCGCCGTCGGCGGTGTGCGTGTCGGTGAGCGTCTGCCTGGTCACCGGGACGGTCTTGGGCGGCAGCCGGGTGGCAGGGGCGTCGGCCGCGGTGCCGTCGCCCATGCCCAGCACGCCGGCGGCGGCCGCGCCGCCCACGGCCATGGCGACGATCGCCAGGACGATCTTTCCACCGCGGCGCGCGCGACGTCGTGGGCGGGTCTCCTCCGTGGTCACTGCGAGCCGCCGGCCGTCATGATGTCCTGGCACTTCTGCTGGGCGGCGGGGAAGTCGGGGTCCTCACCGATCTCGGGGGTGATCATGATGCCGCGCTGGCCCGGCTTGGGATCGGGGAAGCTCTCCAGACCGTTCTCGCGCATGCAGGCCGCGTAGGCGCGGCCTCGCTCCTCCGCCTTGGGGTCGGCGGCCCCGGACCTGTCGCCCTGCGGGTTGAACTCCTGACATGCCTGCATGGCCTTGTCCACCGTGGACCTGTCGACGCCGCTGTTCTTGTCGAACTTGAGCTGGATGCGGCCACCCTCCGGGTCCTCCATGGGCACGCCGTTCTCCCGCATGCACTGGGCGAACCTCACGCCCTTCTCCTCCTGGCTCAGGGTCGGGGCGGCGCTGCCGCCCGCCTGCTTGGCCCCGCCGTCGGCCGAGGCCACTGTGCCGGTTTCGGGCGCGGCACCGCATCCGGTCACGGTCAGGGCCAGTAGCAGTGCCGCCAGCGCATGGTGCGTCCGCAGTCGCATGGTGTCGTCTCCTCTGGTCGCGGCCGGAGCGTTTCCGGCCCTTCGGGAGGTGATGCAAGCGGGTGCGGTGTTTCCCCGGCGTTTCCAGGAACGATCGCTAACGTGGAGGAAACACCGGGGCGGCCACCATGGAGGCATGCGAGTTCTGGTGGTGGAGGACGAGCCGTTGCTCGCCGAGGCGATCGCGGAGTGGCTGCGCGAGGAGACCCACGCGGTCGACGTCGCCCTCGACGGAGCGGCGGCGCTGGAGCGGGCGGGCGTCAACGACTACGACGTGGTCGTGCTGGACAGGGACCTGCCGGCCGTACACGGCGACGAGGTCTGCCGGGAACTGGTCGAGGCGGGGACCGGCGCGCGGGTGCTGATGCTGACCGCGGCCGCCGAGATCACCGACCGGGTCGAGGGCCTGTCGCTGGGCGCCGACGACTATCTCAGCAAGCCGTTCGCCTTCCCCGAACTGGCCGCCCGCGTGCTGGCGCTCGGGCGCCGGTGCCGCCCCGCCACGCCGCCGGTGCTGCGCCGCGCGGGCATCACCCTGGACCCCGCACGCCGCGAGGTGTTCCGCGACAGCCGCTACGTGCCGCTGGCCAAGAAGGAGTTCGCCGTGCTGGCCGAGCTGCTGCGCGCCGACGGCGCGGTGGTTCCCGCCGAGTACCTGCTGGAGAAGGCGTGGGACGAGTACGCCGACCCGTTCACCGGTGCCGTCAGGCTCACCATCCTCAAGCTGCGCCGCAAGCTCGCCGACCCCCCGGTCATCGAGACCGTCACCGGAGTGGGGTATCGCATCCCGTGAGGTCCCGGACACTGCTGCCGCGCCGCATCACGCTGCGGGCCCGGCTGACCCTGATCTACGGCGGGCTGTTCCTGGTGGCCGGGATCGTGCTGCTCGGCGCCACCTACACACTCTTCAGCCAGCAGCTCACCTCCAGGACGAAGGTCATCACCATCGGACGCTCGACGCCCACCGCCGACGTCATGTACGGCCCGCCGTCGGCCACCCGGCTCGACGCGGAGCAGACGGAGCAGTGGATGAGGCAGCAGCAGAGCACCCTGCACGAGGCCGCCACCACCTCGATGCTCACCCTGGGCGGCATCGCGCTGGTGGTCGTCGGCGGCGCCGCAGCGGGTTTCGGCTGGCTGGTCACCGGCCGGGTCCTGGCACCCCTGCACCAGGTGACCGAGACCGCCAGGCGGATCGCCGCGGCCCCCGCCGCCGACCGGGGACTGCACGAGCGGATCGCCCTGCGCGGGCCCGACGACGAGGTCAAGGATCTGGCCGACACCTTCGACGTCATGGTCGAGCGGCTGGACCGCTCCTTCGACGGGCAGCGGCGCTTCGTCGCCAACGCCTCCCACGAGCTGCGCACCCCGCTCACCCTGGGCCGGGCGCTGGTCGAGCTGGCCATGCACCGCAAGTCGGCCTCCGAGGACGTCAAGCAGCTTGGCGAGAACCTGCTGGAGATCAACACCAGGCACGAGCGGCTCATCGTCGGGCTGCTGCTGCTGGCCGGATCGGAGAACGAGATCACCGAGCGGCTTCCCGTCGATCTGGCCGACGTGCTCAGCCATGTCGTGGCGCAGTGCGCGCCCGAGGCCGGGCAGGCCGGGATCGAGATCACCGAGCACGCGGGGGAGGCGCTCACGCTGGGGGATGCCCTGCTGCTTGAGCGGATGGTGCACAACCTGGTGGAGAACGGAGTGCGGCACAACGCCAAGGAGGGTGGTTGGGTGCGGGCGACCAGCCGTGTCAGAGCCGACGGCAGGGCCGAGGTCGAGGTGAGCAACAGCGGGCCGACGGTGCCGCCGTACGAGCTTCCCGCGCTGTTCGAGCCGTTCCGGCGGCTGGGCGCCGAGCGCATGGTCACCGCCAAGGGGGCGGGGCTGGGCCTGTCCATCGTGCGCTCGGTGGCCCGCGCGCACGGGGGTGAGGTCGCCGCCCGCCCGCGGGCCGGCGGCGGCCTGGTGGTGACCGTCACCCTGCCGGGGCAGTGAGAGGGGTGATCTCACACCTCATCGCGGACGGGTCTCATGACATGTCGTCGGTGACAGCGTGCCTTTCTTTTTCAATGATCGGCTCGATATCGAGGTCGTAGTTGCAGAGGGTGATCCCGGTCCAGTCAATGTCGAGGTAGATGGACCAATTGGTCCCTCCGCCCCCGATACCGCCACCATGCCCGATCATCCGCTGGCCATTGAAGATGGGAGTAAGCACCCCGTACCCCTGAAATGCCTCCTGGCGAGCGGGGTCAACGGGGCTGCTTTTCGACCGAGGGGGCACCGGGATCCTCCCGCCCAGGTACAGCTCGGTGTAGGCGCGGTCGAGCAGCTTGCCACCTTGCAACGCGAGTGCGAAGCGGACCAGGTCCGGCGCCGTGGAGAACCCGCTTCCGCCCCCGGAGCCGATGAACGCGCGCGCCGCGTTACTCCCCGGCGCGCCGCCCAGGACGGCGCCCTTGTCCAGGTTGCGGACGGCGTCGACGCGCGTGCCGTCGGACTGGTACATGTACGGATGGGCGATGCGCTTGTCGCTCAGCCATTCCGGCCTGGTGTAGTAGGCGGAGCGGGTCATCCCGGCCGGGACGAAGATGTGGTCGTGGACGTAGTCCCAGAAGGTCTTCCCGGATACCTTCGCCACGATCTCGCCGAGAACCTCCATGCCCATGCTGCTGTAGGTGTGCCTGGTGCCGGGGGTGAACTCCAGCTTCTGCTCGCGCATCGCCTTCCGGAGGTCGGCCATCCGCTCTTCGGCGCTGTTGGAGATCTCCCCGTTCGGCGCGCCGTCCCCGGGACGGGTGGGATCGCCCATGCCTGCGGTGTGGGTGAGCAGGTGGTGCACGGTGACGGTGTCGGCGATCTCATCGGGGAAGCCGTCCAGATACGTGCCGAGCTTCTCGTGAAACTTGACCTTGCGCTCCTGGGCGAGCTGGACGATCGCCAGAGCGGTGAACGGCTTGGAGGCGGAGGCGAGATTGTAGATGGTGTCGATCTTGTTGGGGATCTTCCTTTCCCTGTCGGCCATCCCGTAGGACCGGGCCAGTACGGTACGACCGCGGTGGGCCAGCAGGATGGTGCCGGAGAACTTGTCCTCGGCCGCCAGTTGTGCGATGAACCGGTCGTACGCACCGCCGGGCCGCACATCCTTCGGTATCCGGCCAGGCCGGGACGGGCTTGCGTGAGCCTTCCCGGGCACCGCCAACACCCCACCGGCGGCGAGGGAGGCGGCGCCCAGCAAACCGAGCGTGGAACGCCGAGACGGTCGGGCCCCAGTCATACGCATGATCTCCTTCCACGACCAGACGGAACGTGTGAACCCCAGCCGAGGTCACTTGCCGGCACGGCCTGCGAATCCGTACACGTCCCGCCATGTCGTCTGTCGTTGTCGCCGGAGCAGCCCCGGCCGTACAGGAGGAGAGGTAACTCGATCAGTTGTTTCCCCGGCGTTAGCCGTTCGCCGATTCTCCGGGGCTGCCGGTGTCCGCCCCGCCCTGCCGCAGGGGAGCGTCATCGGGCGAGCGCCGTTTCCTCGGGTGCCGGGATCCGGGCCGGCGTGCGACTCACCGGCCACCCCTCGGCGCGCGCGAGTTCCGCGTATCGGACGGCGTTGCGCACCGCGGCGCCGCCCGGATCGTTGTTGAAGTACACATGGACATCGCAGCGCTCATCCCATTCCCGGCCCAGGCGGCGCAGCCAGGAACGGAGCGCGCCGTCGCCGTACGCGGGCCAGGGGTGTGCCCGGCCCTCGTGGAAGCGCAGGTAGGCCCAGTCGGTGGTCCGCCACAGGGGTGTCTGCGGGCGGCCGAGCCGGTCGGCCCAGCACAGGGCCGCACCGTGGGCTGACAGCACCTCGCGGACGGAATCGCTCCACCATGACACGTGCCGGAACTCGACGGCGACCCGCACATGGGCGGGAAAGCAGCGAAGGCACGCGGCGAGCCTGCCGGGATCGGCCGGCAACGTCGGCGGAAGCTGCAGGAGGATCGGCCCGAGCTTGGCTCCCAACCCCTCGGCCGCCGCCAGCAGTCGCTCGACGGGCTCCTCGGGATCCTTCAGCCGTCTGACATGGGTGAGGAAGCGGCTCGCCTTGATCGCCATGACGAACGTGTCCGGGGTGCGGTCCCGCCACTTCTCGAACGTCTCGCGCGCCGGCAGCCGGTAGAAGGTGTTGTTGTTCTCGGTCGTCTCGAAGCACTCGGCATACCGCTCCAGCCACAGCCGCTGGGGCAGGCCGGGCGGGTAGAGCCCCCCGCGCCAGTCGGCATACTGCCAGCCAGACGTCCCCACCAGCATCATGACAGCTCAGCCCCGTCGATTCCGGCCCTCCACCAGCAGAACCTGCCCGCCACCGCGGCCCCCACACGGGCCGCCGCCCACCTTCCCTTCCGTAGGCTTGCTCGACCCGCGCCACAAGTTCCCCCGATCCGCTCATGACACGGAGGTCTCGTCGATCTGCACGAACGTCTTCGAGGCCAGGAACGGCTTGATGTGCTCGGTGACCACCGCGACGTGCGCGGGATGGGAACCGTACGCCCTCCAGGAGTCCTGGGAGTCGAAGGTCATCGTGACCATCAGGTGCGCGTTGCCGGAGGTCAGCCCCGCGTCGGTGGAGACCTTCGCGCTCAGCAGCCCGGGGATCCGGCCGGGCAGCGCGCTCAGCGCCTCGACGATGGCGGTCCGGTGCGCGGCGGTGGCCTCGCCGGTGAGGGTCAGCATCCCGACGTGCAAGAACATGACGGCTTCCTTGGGGGTGGGTGATGAGATCAGAGGCGCTCCGGCGGAGATCCACCGCCTGCGTGGCTCCCTTCCGGAGCGCCGGTCTGCGTGGATGTGGCGAGCGCGGCGAGGAGTTCGGCCTCCGCGAGTTGCCCGGGCAGGCCGAGCAGGTCGGTGAAGCGTGACCACTCCGTACCGGTCCGGTCGGACCTGCCGGTGCTCCGGATGGCCTGGTAGGTCTGGGCCGCGGCCTGCGCGGAGGCGAGGATCGGCGCGACGGGATAGATCAGCAGACCGACCCCGCACTCCTGGAGAATCCTGGTCGGCGGCAGTGCGGAATGATCACCCGCCTCACTGAGATTGATCATCAGTGGAGTGCCCGGGACGGCGGCGCGGATGGTGCGCAGCGACTCCTCGGTGTAGGCGCCCTCGACGAAGACGAGATCCGCACCGGCGGCGGCGTAGGCGCGCACCCGCGCGAGCGCGGATTCGAGGCCCTCCACGGCCAGCGCGTCCGTACGGGCGATGACCAGGGTGGAGCGCCGGCGGGTGACGGCCATCTCGATTTTGGCGACCATCTCCTCGATCGGGACGACCTGGCGGCCGCTCATCTGCCCGCAGCGCTTCGGCGCGACCTGGTCCTCGAACTGGACCGCCGCGGCACCCGCGTGTTCGAGCCTGGTGACGGCCGCACCGACCTGGAGCACGCCGCCGTAACCGGTGTCGCCGTCCACGATCAGCGGGAGGTCGCTGATCGAGGCCATCCGGCGTACCTGCTCCGCCATCTCGGCCAGGCCGAGGTAGCCGAGATCGGGCTGGCCGAGGGCGACCGCCGACACCGCGGAACCGGAGACGTACGCGGCCGCGAAGCCGGCCTTCTGCACCGCCCTGACCGTCACACCGTCGTGGGCGCCGGGCGCGAGAACCGGTCCGTGGCACAGCAGCTCGGAGAGCCGGCGGCCTGCGGGACGGTCCCCTTCGCGTACCGCGTGCAGTTCACGCGCGAGGCGGCCGAGGGTGATGCGCAACGAGGTGAACATCGCCGACCGGCGGAGATGCCGCCGTTTGTCGAGCAGGTCCCGGTCCATGGCGGACAGCGACTCGGCGCGCGCCTCACGCTCGGCGTCGTCGTCCTCGCGCATCGAGTCGTAGTTCCGCTGCGCGGCGGCCTGTACGTGGTTGAGCGCGGCGTCCCGGCGCAGCTCGCTGTAGAGCCGGGTGACATGGTCGGCGTCGGTTCCGCCGAGCGCGGCGTCGATGCAGAGCGCCGCGGCCCACGCGTCGTGGATGCCACTGTTCATGCCCATGCCACCGAGCGGGTTGTTCACATGGGCGGCGTCACCGGCCAGCAGGATCCGCCCGACCGCGAACGTCGCGGCGGCCCGCATGTTGACCTTGTAGATCGAGGCGTGCGGAATGTCGTACGGCTCCGGCCTGGCCGCGATCCGCTGCAACCGGTCCTGCGTCGCCGCCGCGGACAGAGCGTGCTCGTCGCTCTCCGCGTCCCGCACCGGGAACAGCGCGCGCCAGTGGCCGGGGGTGCGCAGCAGCACACCCCACTCCTGTGGATCCGAGATGTACGACACGTACGCCAGGTCCGGGAAGTCCGCGCGGAAGTCGTGGGTGGTCGACAGGACCAGGAAGCGCTCGTCGTAGGTGCGTCCCTCGAAGGAGATGCCCAGCGACCTGCGAATGCTGGACTGCGCGCCGTCCGCCGCGACCAGCCAGCGGGCGAGGATCGGGTGGTCGCGGTCGGTGTCCGGCAGGAAGATCCGGGCGTGCCGGTCGCCCTGCTCGACCCGCTGGACCGGGCTGGAGAACCGCAGGGTCACGTTCGGCATCGGCAGGAGCCTGTCGCGGATGATCCGGGTGAGGTTGTTCTGCTCGCTCTGCAGGCGGTACGGGTATCTCGTCTCATCGGCCAGCAGGGACATGTCCATCTCGGAGAGGACGGCGCCGGTCCGCTCCCGGTACTGGAAGACGGGCGCCTTGAGGCCGACCTCGTGCAGCTCGTCCACCACACCGAGCTGTTCGAGCAGTTCCAGGGAGGACGGGTGGAAGGTCGACGCCCGGGACTCCTCGGCGAGGTCGGGTCCGGCTTCCAGCACGAGCACCTGATGGCCGAGCTGGGCCAGTTTCAACGCGGCGACCATGCCGACCGGCCCCATACCGGCGACCACGACGGTGTTCATGTCGTTGGCGGACGAGCCCTGGGGGACCCGCTCGTCGGCAGCAGAGGAGCCGCTTATTTCCATAATGTGGTAACATCCTCACCATATTGTGGGATAAACCCTAATAAGCGTCCTGAAGATACGTCAATATGACGACCCGCCGTCTCGCATGGTGAAAACAGGCCGCCTCAGCCCCGAGGAGAGTGCATGACAGAGGAGTCGGCGCACCGGGTCGCGGGCGCGGGTAGCGGCCGGAAGCTGCTCCAGACGTTGCTCTGCTTCACCGAGGCGCATCCGACCTGGACGGTGGCGGACCTGGCCACGGAACTCGGCCTCGCCACGACCTCCACCTATCGGTACGTCGCCCTGCTGAGGGAGGTCGGGCTGCTCGACCGCGCCTCCGGAAAGTCGTACCGGGTCACGGACCTGGCGCTGAATCTGGGACGGGCCTGTGAGGCCGCGCGGGCGCCGCTCACCGAGGCCGCCCTGCCCGTCATCACCCGGGTACGCGATGAGATCGACGAGACGGTCCTGATCGCCCGTTCCGGGGGCGAGGCGGCCTACTGTGTCGAGCGCGCGGAGTCGCGTCGCCCGGTGCGGCTGCAGTTCGACAAGGGGCAGCCGATGCCGCTCCACGCCGGCTCGATGTCACGGATCCTGCTCGCCTCGATGACCCGCGCCGAGCGCGCCTCCATCCTCGCCGGAGTACTACCCGGCCTGTCACCGGCCCGAGCCGCCCTCCTGTCGGACGAGGAACTGGACCGGACTCATCTGCGCGGCTGGACCGAGAGCTTCGAGGAGGTGGACGAGGGCATCTGGGGCACCGCGGCCGCGATCACCTCTCATGGAGCCGTGGTCGCGTCGATCGGCACCGCGGCCCCGATGTTCCGAACGGATCAGACACGTCGCGACCGCATGATCGAGCTCATCCGCGCCGCCGCGTCGGAGATCTCGCTGACGCTCTCCGCCGACTGAACCGCTCGCTCCCGCGGAGGGATTCCCACCCTTGATACGGATTCGACCCGAGGAAGGCGGGGCCACATTCGCCCATATGTCAGCCTTGGGCTCCTTTTGCGAGTTCAGCCGGGCGGTGGGAGCACGGTCCTTCAGGCCTTGGTCCGGCGCGCGATGAGCGTTTCGACACCGTCGAGCAGGAGGTCGAGGCCGAAGGTGAAGTCGTCGTCGCCGACCCATTCGGCGGCGTCTCCGAAGGCATTGGAGTGGATCGCGGCGAACAGTTCGGGATAACCCTCCGGGTCGATGACCTCGGCGAGGACCTCGCTGTACTCCGCCATTCCCGCGACTCCGGCGTCACCACCGACCTCCCGCTCGCTGCTCATCCCGTGCACGAACGTGGCCTCGCTGAGGGCGTACCCGCCGAGGGTGCTCGCGATGTTGACCCTCTCGCCCGCGTCCAACCCCGTGTCGGCGAGTGCGGCCAGCGCCCGGTCGAGCCAGCGTAGGCTCCGCGGACCCATGGGCGGGGTGAGGCGGGCGACGAGCAGCATCCACGGCCTGGCGAGGAAGAAGTCACGGTTGGCGCGGGTCCATGTCACGAGGTAGTCCCGCCACGGCAGCCCGCCGAGTTCGGGGGGTTCGGGGACCGCGGCGTCGGCCATGGCCGTCAGCAACTCCTCCTTGCTGCCGACATAGCGATACAGAGACATCGTCGCCACCCCCACGCGGGAGGCGACGCTGCTCATCCGGACGCCCGGCAACCCCTCGGTGTCGGCGATCTCGATCGCGGCGGCGATGATCCTGGCCGCGTCGAGGCTCGGTCGCGGCCCGTGGCGTGACACGGCCTCACGCCCCCACATCCGCGCCACGACGGGGGGCAGCACACGCTCCTCTGCCATGACGCCTCCGTTCCTCCTCGCCCGGTTGCCCGCTGCGAGTCGAATTCGATGATCCGTTGGTAACGTGACCCAAGTGTAGAACCACGCACTCTGTACAAAATATGCTGTACCCCATACGTAGATTAGTCACGCAAGCGGACCCCGACATCGATCAACCTCCGCGGGCGTAGGGTTCAGCGCGACGGCGCCGCCCGCGACCCGCCGGCACAAGAACGATCACCACGGGCGCTTGGGGCCCTGATGATCCGCCTCTGATCGCCCCGGAGCCGGAGCCGTTTCCCGAGTGGAAAGACGGGTGCCGTGCTAGCGTCACGCTCCGTGCTGGAGAACGTGTACGTGGGTAGTGCGGACGTGGATGCGGCCGATGACCGCGGTTGGCTGCTCGGACATTTCAAACCGACCGATGACGTCCGGCACAGCGGTGATGTCGAGATCAAGTGGGGCGTCCATCCGCGTGGCGACGAGCGTGCGCAATGGGTCACCGGCGAGAAGCGTACGGCGCTGCTCATGTTGATCAGTGGCCGTTTCCGGGTGGAACTGCCAGGACGTAGCGTGCTGTTGGCCAAGCGAGGTGACTACGTCGTGTGGGGTCATGGTGTCGATCACTCCTGGTACGCAGAGGAGGAATCGGTGGTGCTCACCGTCCGCTGGCCGTCCGTTCCGGGTTACGCGGTCCCTGACCGGGAAATCGGATAGCCGATCAGACCGGAGCGGCGTGGCCGACGGCGAACGGAGACGGCCACCCGCGCCGTGTTCACACCATTTCGAGAGGCTTTTCTCTCCAAGGTCAGAGACCGACGCCCCAAGGACGAAGTGGACTTCGCCGAGACGCTGCCGCTGCCGGCCGAAGAGCAGCGGCGCAGGCTGGACGGGGCACCGGCGATCGAGCGCGGCGAGCATCCCCGGCGGGCGTACCCACTGCCGTGACCGGTCCCCGTCCGGGCGGGCGGTGGGGAAAACCGGTGGCCGGTCCGCCCCTGCGGGTGCCAGGATGCGGCCATGATCGATCCTCGGCTGACCGGCCGGGTGGCACTGGTCACCGGCGCGAACCAGGGCATCGGCGCGGCGACCGCCATCGCGCTGGCCGCGTGCGGAGCGGCGGTGCTGCTCACCTACAAACGACTGGACCCGGCCGAGCACGTCGACGATCCGGCCTTCCCCGACGCCTACGGCAGGCTGCGGGCACAGAGCGCTGACGAGGTCGTGGCCCGGATCCGGGCCGGCGGCGGCCAGGCCGAGGCCATCGAGGCCGACCTGGCGGAGCCGGACGTCGCGAGCCTGCTGTTCGACCGGGCACAGGCGGCCTTCGGGCCGGTGGAGATCCTGATCAACAACGCCAGTGGCTGGCTGGCCGACACCTTCCTGCCCAACGCGCGCGACCGCTTCGGGCGCGCGCTGCGCCCCGTCGACGCCGACTCCCATGACCGGCAGTTCGCGGTGGACGTGCGCGCCCCTGCCCTGCTGATCGCCGAGTTCGCCCGCCGCCACGTAGGGCGCGGCGCCACCTGGGGCCGGATCATCGGTCTCACCTCCGGAAGCTCCGGCGGCTTCCCCGAGGAGGTCTCGTACGGCGCGGCCAAGGCGGCCCAGGAGAACTACACGATGTCCGCCGCCGCCGAACTCGGTCGCCACGGCGTCACCGCGAACATGGTCCACCCACCCGCCACCGACACCGGCTGGATCACCCCGGTCGTCGAGGAGGCGGTCCGCGCGAACAGCCCGCTGCGGCACGTCGGCCGACCGGAGGAGGTCGCCGAGGTCATCGTCTTCCTGGCCTCGCACCAGGCCCGTTACATCACCGGGCAGCTCATCCGCATGTCCTGAGCGCGCCCTCACCGGTCAGCCCTCTCGCGGTCGGGTCCGGTACCCGGTTCGGGTTTCAGAGAGCGTGCTGGGCATGCCCTTCCCCGGCGCGGGGACCAACGAAAAATGATCACCTTGGATCGGATCTTCTCGCAGGATCAAGCGCTGTTCATGACCGTGTCCCGGTCCGGTCTTCGGCTCGGAGCGCACCGGCGATCAGGACGAGCACCGCGATGGCCCCGTAAAGCGGGAGCACGAGCCAGATTCCCGGCGACCCCGGAGAGGGACAGTAGGGGGAAAAGAAGGCGATGGTCGAGAGTGCGTAGTAAGCGGCCGCTTTGATGGACCTGGCATAGTGGGCCTGTGCGGGCAGAGGTGAAGAACTGGCCTAAGTCGGTCTCAATGTGCTGGAACCACTGGATCGCGGTCCCGACCGGTGACCAGGCAGGCGTAATGGAAGTCTTGGGCTTGTCCTCGCCCAGGCCGATCACGTTCAGCGAGGCCCAAGAAGTGATCGACGCCGATGCACACGGCGACTCGGATGATCGCCATCACCTGTCGCAGGTCTTTGTCGCCCCCGAAGTAAACGGCTGGACCCTGGTCATCGGGGCCTGGTGCGATCCTTGCGGCAGCGAGCGTCATGAGGATGTGCTCACCTTGTGCAAGGTGCTCAGTGCCCGCTACGGAAAGGCTCAGGCTTACTATTACGGCGAGCAAGGAGACGGCTCGGCATAGCTGGTGGCCGAGCGCGGCAGCGTCGTACGCCGGTACGCGGCAACCGGCGAGCTGGATGACGAACTGCTCACCCTCGGCGATCCGCTGCCCCAGGAACAGGCACGACGCTTGGAACTAGGGCTTCCGGCCGACGGAGACCTGTAAACCGCAAGCAGTGAACAGATCGAGGAGTGGACATGGGCCGCCTTCCACCTGGCTCCTGAGATCGCCGCCGCGTACGGCGTCAGCCCGTTCACCTTGACGCGCGAGACAAAAGTCCGGGGAACCAGGGTGCTCGCGCTGACGCCGGATGCAGCCAGCCACGGGATCTAAGGCACGAGAGGTTAGGGAACACTGTCCAGTCACCCCACGGTGGTACCGGTGTTCCGGAACCCCATCTCCGCTCTCGTGCTGGATCTTCTTCCGCCCTTGACGAGTGCAGAGACAACTTTGGCTGCCTGAGAGAGGTTAAATCTCAAGCTCAGGACATCCCGATTCAGCCGATGTACGGTGAGGCCGCCCCGCCGAGAAAGTGCCCGATCCGGAGTCGCTGGGTGTCGTGCATCGACAGCGTGTCGATCTCCTCCCGGTCGACCCAGCGGACGTCGGTCGACTCGTCGCTGATCGCGAGCGCTCCTCCGATGACACGGGCCGTCAGGCAGACGTTGAACTGACGGCGTACCTCTCCGTCGGTGTAGGCGATAATGTGCCGAGCGTCGGTGTAGAGGCCGACCATGCCGGTCACCTCGACGTCGTAGCCGGTCTCCTCCTTCACCTCCCGTACGGCGGCCTGGGGCACCGACTCGGTGAGGTCCATCCCGCCTCCGGGTAGCGCCCACAGCCCGTTGTCGGTGCGCCTTTGCATGAGGATGCGTCCCCGGTCGTCGACGACCACAGCGGACACCCCCACGACCAGGCTGTTCGGCTCGGGGGCATCGGAGTCGTCGTAGTACTCGGTGCGGGCCACTTACCGCTCCTCGCTGGGCAGTCGGGACTGTTTCCACACGGCTTCGAAGCTGGTGGCGTAGGTGTCGAACAGCCCTTCCTCACGCATGTGGCGCAGGTGGTAGACCGGTGCGCCGTAGGCGTTCATGCCGAAGACGTGCGCGTTGACGATCATGTGGTCATCGCCCACGAACAGGGAGTTGTAGAGCGTGGTGTCGTGCACGCGCAGCTCGACGTTCGACGACTCCGCCAGGGGCCGGTAGTGCATGAGCGCCACCCGGCACCGTGACTCGATGCCGTGCCCGAACAACTCCTCAGCTCCCCGGCCCCGGATGACGGGCGAGTCGGCGTCACCGAGCAGGATGCGCACGCGACAGCCCTCCCGCGCCTTCGACGCAAGAAGATCCTTGAGGTTCGGCCATGACTCATGCAGGAAGTTCGCGGCGTAGACCAGGATGCCGATGCGCTGCTCCGCGCGCTCGAACAGGGTCCGCCACATGTCCAGGGGCGCGGAGGCGCGAGTGGGGTAGGCGGCGACCAATTCACCGCTCCCTCGATGACGTCGCCGCCCCTGCTCGATCGCGGGCCACAGGTGGGCGAGGTCTTCCCGGAGCACGATCGCGGCTCGGTGGGCGATGCCGGGGTGTGGTGTGCGGCCGGTGTTGACCCATCGTTCGGCGGTCTTGGGATCGACTCCTACCGCCTCGGCCAGTTGCCGGACACTGATGCCCGCGTTGAGCAACGCGGACCGTAGGCGCTCGTTGGGTGCCATGGGACGTTTATACGCCTCCCAAGACGTCCCGTCACCGTCCGCAAACGAAGTTTCCCGTCCCGGCGCTGGTCAGCATGCTTAGGGACGTATCAAGCCTCAAAAAACGTCCCATCATCACAGGGCGGGCATGAGGTGCGACCACCCGTTCGACCGCCTCGTCACGACCATCCGAGACCTCCCGGAGAAGCGATGACCCGCAACGCAGTGATCACAAAAGCCGCCCGTTCCTCTCACGCGGCCGAACAGCTCCGCGCCGCTCTCGATGATCTCGGGATAGCCGCCGACGTTCACCAGGGGCACGGCGCGGCCTTGCTGAGCGTGTGGGTGGACCTGCTCGTCTGGTCTGACGGCTTTCGCTTCATGTGGTGGAACGGGGAGTACTCCGCGCGGACGGGCCGCAGGAAGTACGCGGCGTACCCGGTGGACAACCCGGTGGCGGCCGCTCGCCGGATCGCCGCCCGCTACGCCGATCTCCGCACGACGCACCCCGCGCCTCCACTGAGAGCGCCAAAGGCAGGGGCGGCGCCGCTGTGATGGTGCTTGAGACGTGTGTGAGCCCGCACCTGGGCATGGCGCAACGTGATCACGTTCGGCTCGACTGGCACAAGCCGCACCACACATTGGAGCGGGTGCGGCCGGTGGCGTGGACCTGCGTGTGCCGTGCCACGGTCTATGAACTGTGCGAGGGCGGCGGACGGGCGTTCATCCGGCGCACCACGCAACTCGACGGCGGCCACCAGGTGGACGAGAGTCACCGCTGGTCGATCGCTGAGGCTCGGGCGACCTGGGCGGCGCTGCTGTCCGGGAAGGCCCGGTAGAGACGGGCGTGGCGGCGTGTGCTTCGGAGGGACGGCGTCGCCACGCCTGCCAGGAGTCCACCATGCACGGCTCCTGGCCCATTCCTCCCCCGCCCCCGATAGCTGCCAGATCGTGTGTCCCGGCCGAGGGGTCAACTCCGTCTTCGCGTGTCCGTCCGCCCCGACGTGCACAGCAACCCTCACCCAACAGGTACAGACGGAGTTGACGCCGACCGAGGGACACGAACACTCCGGTAGCGGGGGCGGGGGAGTCACGGCCCGCAACCCGGAAGTCCATCGACGGGAGCGGAGACGGCCGGCGCAATGCCGAAGGCACCCCGAAGGGGCCGCGAAGCGGTTGGGCCGGCGGTCGCAGCGGCAGGCGGAAGTCACAGCACGATGAGGGTCGCCGGAGTTGCTACCAGCAGGAACCGGCCGTAAGAACTGCCTGCCTGGTTGTGGTTGAGCAGGGACGGTTTGAGCTTCAGGACCGTAGTCGTACTGCTGCTTCGATCCGGCCCCCGATCCCGATGATCGCAAACACGATGGCCACGGTAGCGAAACTCTCGTTTCCGTTCAGCACCGAGAGCAGAGCAACGAATCCAGCCAGAAAAATCGGGACACTACTGACTCCACGAATCACGTACGCGTTATTGCGAGGTTCACGAGATGGACCGATGGCTCCAAGTGCTTGGATCGCCGACTCGGAGCCACCGGATTCATGGATCTTCCCGAAAGATTCAGAGGAGGGCTCATTCATAAAGATCAGAATGTCATGACGATGACCTTGAACGGGAGCAGAGACGAACAGATAAAGCCAAGCGTGAATCTTCGTGTAGCGGAGGCGGTCGTAGCTGCTGCCAGCCGGGACCGGCCGCCAAGGCCGCACGCCCGGCTGGCGGGCAAGTGTAGAGCCGCCCGCGGCGGCGCGGAGCGCTGCCGCTTTAAACCAGTAAAGAAACTCTGAGCCAATCCCCGACTACGTGGCACTTCTCGGACAGGAAGCGAGGCATCATGACCACCCGACGCAGCCGGGGAGACGGCGGACTGCACTGGGACGAGACCCGCGAACGCTGGATCGCCTCGGTGACCGTCGGCTACACCCCCGCCGGAAAGCGCATCGTCAAGAAGGCCAGTGGCAAGACCAAGACCGAAGCCAAGGCCAAGCTCAAAGAGATCATCCGCGACTACGACGACGGCCTGACCACGGCCGCGCACAACTACACCGTGGGCGACGCGGTACGCGACTGGCTGGAGTTCGGTCTCAACGGGCGGGAAGCCTCCACGATCACGAACCGTCGCATCCTGGCGGAGCAGCACGTGATTCCCGCGCTGGGCGCTCGCAAGCTCCGCGAGCTGTCCGCCGACGATGTGGACCGGTGGCTGGCGGCCAAGTCGAAGATCCTGAGCACGGAGACCCTGCGTAAGATCCACTCAGTTCTCAAGCGGTCCATCGCCCGTGCTCAGGCACGCGACAAGGTCAAGCGCAACGTGGTGATGCTGTGCGAGATCCCCAAGGGGCAGGAGGGACGTCCCTCGAAGTCGCTGACGCTCGACCAGGCTGCGTCGGTGCTCAAGGCGGCCGAGGGGGCGATCCTGTACGCCTATGTCGTGGTGTCGCTCCTCATCGGCGCCAGGACCGAGGAACTGCGAGCGCTCACCTGGGCGCATGTGGACCTGGACGGCCAGCCGGACGCCGATCCTCCGCTCCCACCATCGATCATGGTTTGGCGTTCGGTGCGGGTCGGGGGAGACACCAAGACCGAGAAGTCCCGGCGGACGCTCGCTCTCCCCAGGCTGTGCGTGGACGCGCTGCGCGGGCACCGTGAGCGGCAGGCGCTCGCACGGGAGAAGGCGGGGGACCTGTGGCAGGAGAACGGCCTCGTCTTCGCGAGCAAACACGGGACCGAACTGGACGCGGCCAACGTCCGCCGGGCCTTCCGGGTGATCCTCAAGAAGACCGATCTCAACGAGGACGAGTGGACTCCTCGGGAGATGCGGCACAGCTTCGTCTCGCTGCTCTCCGACTCCGGCATGGCCTTGGAGAACATCTCCCGCCTGGTCGGCCACAAGGGGACCGTGGTGACCGAGAAGGTCTACCGCAAGCAACTCCGCCCCGTGCTGCTCGATGGGGCCGAGGCGATGGACATGATCTTCCCCATTGAGGTCAAGGGAGCGTAGTCACTCACTTGGTCACCCGGAAGATCAAATAAGGCCACTTCCCTGCCGGGAAATGGCCTCTGAGCTGGGTGGGGCTACCAGGACTTGAACCTGGGACCTCTTCCTTATCAGGGAAGCGCTCTAACCGTCTGAGCTATAGCCCCTCAGCGCGCACGAACGGCCCCGCACCCGCTTCGCGGAGGCGAACCCGTCCGTTCGAACTGGGAAAAGCTTACCCTGTTCCGGCACCTGCTTGCGCCATGTCCCCGACCGCGGAAGGACGGGGACATGACTCAAGATCGGTTACTCGGCCTCGCTGAAAGTGACCTCCACGCCTCCGACCAGGTCGGAGGCGACGTTGTAGATCACCGCACCGAGGGTGGAGAGTGCGGTGATCAGCACGACGTTCACCGCGCCGATCAGGGCGGTGTAGCCCAGGATGCGGACCGGCTCGAACCAGGAGGCGACGTCGACGCCACTGGTGGCCTTGCCGTCGGCGGTCGTCAGCTGGTTGACCGTCTGGATGATGTTGTCGAACACCCCCAGCCCCGACAGCACCATGTAGAGCACCGCGACCGCGATGAACAGCACCACGAAGCAGACCAGTGACACCACGAAGCTGAACTTCATGGCCGACCACGGCTCGACCCTGCGCAGCACCAGGTGCGCCTTACGGGGCGATCTGGGAGCGGGGATGTCCGAGGACTTCCTGCCAGGCGCGTCCAGCGGCGGTTGGGGCGACGACAGGCTTCCGGGCGACCAGGGCTGCTGCCCCGCCGGTGGACGGTTCTGCTGCCCCGCCGCCGGCGGAGGCGATGAGGGTGACTGTAACGGCGGCGCGGATGGAGGTGGAGATCCTGGACGGATCCGCACCGTGGTCTCGGCCTGCTTGCCATCCTCTGTGGTCGTCACTTTTTTCCTGCCCTTGGGGTCGTCGGCTACCGATTCATCGGTTTCCGGCGCGGGCGCGCTACCGTTAACCGGTGACGAGGCCGCCTCGACGTCTTTCGTTTCAGCGGTCTTGTCTATTTTCTCCGTCACCTGGTCGCGTGTCGACGAGGAGGCGGGGCGCGAGCCCGGCTCGCCCTGAGAACTCACGGGTTATCTCCTTCCCCGTTCCCCTCGGTCTCCACCGGTACCTCGGCGTTTTCCTCGGTCTCCAACGACTCCGCGTTGCGGGCCAGAGCCACGACGCTGTCCCCCTCTGCGAGATTCATCAGTCGAACCCCCATCGTCTGGCGGCCCGACTGCTTGATCTCCCCGGCGCTCGTCCGGATAACCCCTCCGGCGGACGTGATCGCGAAAACCTCGTCCTCGGGCCTGACCATGACCGCGCCAACCAGCTTGCCACGGGCACTAACGATCTTGGCGGTCAGGACGCCCTTTCCACCCCTTCCCTGGATCGGGTACTGATCCACGGGGGTGCGCTTGGCGTATCCGCCCTCGGTGGCGATGAGCACGTTGTCGCCGTCGGCGATCCGGTTCATCGCCAGGAGCTCGTCGCCCTCAAGGAAGCGCATGCCGATCACACCGCTGGTCGCCCTGCCCATCGGGCGCATGGCCTCGTCGGAGGCCGTGAAGCGGATGGACTGGGCACCGCGGGAGACGAGCAGGAGGTCGTCCTCCTCCGACACGAGCCTGGCGGCGATCACCTCGTCATCTTCGCGCAGGTTGATCGCGATGAGGCCACCCGTGCGCGGCGAGTCGTACTCGGACAGGCGCGTCTTCTTCACCAGGCCGCTGCGGGTGGCCAGCACGAGGTAGGGGGCGACGTCGTAGTCACGCAGGTCCAGGACCTCCATGACGACCTCGTCCGGCTGCATGGCCAGCAGGTTCGCCAGGTGCTGCCCGCGCGCGTCGCGGCCCGAGTCGGGGAGCTCGTACGCCTTGACCCGGTAGACGCGGCCCTTGTTCGTGAAGAACAGCAGCCAGTGGTGTGTCGTGGTGACGAAGAAGTGGTCGACGATGTCGTCCTGGCGCAGCTGCGCACCCCGCACACCCTTGCCGCCGCGCTTCTGCGCCCGGTAAAGATCTGTGTTGGTTCGCTTGGCGTAGCCGCCGCGGGTGATCGTGACGACCATGTCCTCCTCGGCGAGGAGGTCCTCGATGGACATGTCGCCCTCGTAGGCGATGATCTCGGTCCTGCGCTCGTCGCCGTACCGCGCGGTGAGCTCGGAGAGCTCGTCCTGGACGATCGTGCGCTGCCGCTCGGGCGAGGCGAGGATCGCCTGGTACTCGGTGATCTGCGCCATCAGCGCGTCGTACTCGTCGGTGATCTGCTGGCGCTCCAGAGCGGCCAGCTTGCGCAGCTGCATGTCGAGGATGGCCTGCGCCTGGATCTCGTCGATCTCCAGGAGCGTCATCAGGCCGCCCTGCGCGGCGGACGCCGAGGGCGACCGCCGGATGAGCGCGATGACCTCGTCCATCCGGTCGAGTGCCTTGAGCAGCGCGCGCAGGATGTGCGCCCGCTCCTCGGCCTTGCGCAGCAGGTAGCGGGTCCGGCGGACCACGACCTCGATCTGGTGGGCCACGTAGTGGCGGACGAACTGGTCGAGCCTGAGCGTGCGCGGCACGCCGTCGACCAGGGCCAGCATGTTGGCGCCGAAGGTGGTCTGCAGCTGGGTGTGCTTGTAGAGGTTGTTCAGCACGACCTTGGCGACCGCGTCGCGCTTGAGCACGATCACCAGGCGCTGGCCGACGCGCGAGGAGCTCTCGTCGCGGACGTCGGCGATGCCGGTGATCCGGCCGTCCTTCACCGACTCGGCGATGGTCAGTGCGAGGTTGTCCGGGTTGACCTGGTAGGGCAGCTCGGTGACGACCAGGCATTGGCGGCCCTTGGCGTCCTCCTCGACCTCGACGACCGCCCGCATGGTGATCGAACCGCGGCCGGTCCGGTACGCGTCGTCGATGCCGCGCCGGCCGACGACCAGCGCGCCGGTGGGGAAGTCGGGCCCCTTGACCCGGGCGATCAGCGCTTCGAGGAGTTCCTCGTCCGTCGCCTCCGGGTTCTGCAGGGACCAGACGATGCCCGCGGCCACCTCCCGCAGGTTGTGCGGCGGGATGTTGGTGGCCATGCCGACCGCGATGCCCGCCGACCCGTTGACCAGCAGGTTGGGGAAGCGCGAGGGCAGGACCGTCGGCTCCTGGGAGCGCCCGTCGTAGTTGGGGATGAGATCGACGGTGTCCTTGTCGATGTCGCGCAGCATCTCCATGGCGATGGGCGCGAGCTTGCACTCGGTGTAGCGCATCGCCGCGGGCGGGTCGTTGCCCGGCGAGCCGAAGTTGCCCTGCCCGTCGACCAGCGTGTAACGCAGCGCCCAGTGCTGGGCCATCCGCACCACGGTGGCGTAGATCGACGCGTCGCCGTGCGGGTGGTAGGAGCCCATGACGTCACCGACGACGCGGGAGCACTTGAAATAACCGCGGTCGGGCCGGTAGCCGCCGTCGTACATGGCGTACAGCACCCGGCGGTGCACCGGCTTCATGCCGTCGCGGACGTCCGGCAGCGCGCGCGAGACGATGACCGACATCGCGTAGTCCATGTAGCTGCGCTGCATCTCGGACTGGATGTCGACCGGCTCGACGCGGTCTACCGGAGGGCCGGGCGGAGTGTTGACTTCCGTCACAGGTCAAGATCCTTTTCTGGTACGGCTACCGCTACACGTCGAGGAAACGGACGTCCCGGGCGTTCCTGATGATGAAGGAGCGGCGCGCCTCGACGTCCTCACCCATGAGCACGCTGAACAGCTCGTCGGCCTGGGCCGCGTCATCGAGGGTGACCTGCAGGAGCAGGCGGGTGTCGGGGTTCATGGTCGTCTCCCAGAGCTGGGCGGCGTTCATCTCGCCCAGACCCTTGAAGCGCTGCACGTTGTCACGGGGCCGGGGATCGGGCTTGCCCGCGTCGATGCCGGCCTGGATGACCGCGTCGCGCTCCCGATCGGAGTAGGCGTAGGAGGCGTCGTCCCCCCTCCTGTCCCACTTGATCTTGTAGAGCGGCGGCTGGGAGAGGTAGACGTGCCCCGCTTCGATCAGCGGCCGCATGAAACGGAACAGCAGGGTCAGCAGCAGGGTCGTGATGTGCTGGCCGTCGACGTCGGCGTCCGCCATCAGGATGAGCTTGTGGTAGCGGAGCTTGGTGATGTCGAACTCGTCGTGCACACCGGTGCCCATGGCCGTGATCAGCGCCTGGACCTCCTGGTTCTGCAGGACCTTGTCGATCCGGGCCTTCTCCACGTTGAGGATCTTGCCGCGGATCGGGAGGATCGCCTGGAACTTGGAGTCGCGCCCGCCCTTGGCCGAACCGCCCGCCGAGTCACCCTCGACGATGTACAGCTCGCACTTCTCCGGATCGCTCCACTGGCAGTCGGCCAGCTTGCCCGGCAGACCGGAGCCCGACTCCAGCAGCGACTTGCGCCGGGTCAGGTCACGGGCCTGGCGGGCCGCGAGGCGGGCGCGGGAGGCCTGCAGGGACTTCGTGATGATGTCCTTGGCCTCACCGGGGTTGCGCTCGAACCAGTCGCGCAGGTGGTCGTTGCAGGCCTTCTGGACGAACGACTTGGCCTCGGTGTTGCCCAGCTTGGTCTTGGTCTGGCCCTCGAACTGCGGGTCGGCCAGCTTCACCGAGATGATCGCGGTGAGGCCCTCGCGAATGTCCTCACCCGCGAGGTTGTCGTCCTTGCCCTCCTTGAGGAACTTCTGCTCGCGCGCGTAGCGGTTGACGATGGACGTCAGCGCCGCGCGGAAGCCCTCCTCGTGGGTGCCGCCCTCCGCGGTGTTGATCGTGTTGGCGAAGGTGTAGACCGACTCGCTGTACGAGTTGTTCCACTGCATCGCGATCTCGACCGCGATGCCGTCTCCGTGCTCCTCGAAGTCGATCACCGATACGTGGGTGGGTTCCTTCTTGGAGTTGAGGTGCTTGACGAAGTCGGACAGACCGCCCTCGTAGTGGTAGGTGACCTCTTTGGGGTCATCCTCGATGAACTCGGGGCGCTCGTCCCTGATGGAGATCGTCAGGCCCTTGTTGAGGAAGGCCATCTCCTGGAAGCGGCGCGCGAGAGTCTCGAAGTGCCAGGTCGTGGTCTCGAAGATGGTCCCGTCGGCCCAGAAGGTGATCGAGGTGCCGGTCTCGCCGGTCTCCTCGCCCTTGATCAGGGAGGTGGTGGGCCGGGTGTCGACGTAGGTCTGCCGCCAGTGGTGGCCGTCGGTGCGGATCTCCACCTCGAGCCTGCTGGACAGCGCGTTGACGACGGAGACGCCCACGCCGTGCAGTCCTCCGGAGACCGCGTACGACTTGTCGTCGAACTTGCCGCCCGCGTGCAGCACGGTCAGCACGACCTCGACCGCGGGACGGTTCTCGCCGGGAACGTTGCCGACCGGGATGCCACGGCCGTTGTCGACGACCCGCACGCCGTTGTCGGCGAGCAGGGTGATCTCGATCCGGTCGGCGTGCCCGGCCAGGGCCTCGTCGACGGAGTTGTCGACGACCTCGTAGACGAGGTGATGGAGACCGCGCTCACCAGTGGAGCCGATGTACATGCCGGGGCGCTTACGGACCGCCTCAAGTCCTTCGAGAACAGTGATTGAGCTAGCGTCGTAGGACAAGTGCGAAATCCTCCTGCCGCGGACACGCGGCAGGGAGACAAACGTGTAGCCCCGCCGTGCCCGTCACCGTCGTGAATGCCCCGATGCGTCCACCCAGGGGAGCCGGCACACACGCCGGGGGTGACACGCAAACGGACGTGTCCGGAATTCGATTTCATTCTAGCGGCTCAGAGCACATCATGTGGCATTGACGGCCCCTGGAATGGCCTGTCGCGTGACGATCATCGTCTTGAACATCCCCCTACGGGGGCGGGGTTCGTCGCGCCAGAAAGGCTGCTGATCCGTTTCTGAGCGCCGAGTCAGCCGTATGTGTCGCCCGGGCCGCGGCTTCCGGTGACGCGCAGACCGCCGCTGGAGCGGGGGCCGTTCTGCGGTCCACGGACCTTGACCCGTTGCACCGTTCCGTCCCCTAGCTCCTCATTCAACCTTCTTACGAGGGTCCTTGCCAGCAGACGCACCTGGGTGGCCCAGGCGGTGGAGTCCGCGACGACCACGACCTCGCCCTCCGCGAAGGTCTCCGGCCTGGTGTGGGCCGCCATGTCCGGGCCGACGATCTCGTGCCAGCGGCCGAAGACCCCGCCGATCGCGGCGGGCTGCTGCCAGCCCCGATCGGCGAGCAGGTCGGCGATGGCCCTGCCGAAGAGCTGGGGATCACCCGCGTCCCTGCGCGGCCCGGACGCCCTGCGGCGCGGCTCCCTGCGGGGGAGCTGCCCTCGCCTGGCGGCGTCCGACTTGGCCTGGGCCAGCTTCTCCCTGGCCATCGCCGCCCCCTTGGCGGCCGCGCTCCTCGCCGACCCGGGAGCCGTGGCGTCCGCCCCGCCACCGCTCGATCCAGGCTCTGAGTCATCGGGCACGGACCACGCCTCCCTCTGTCACGTCGAACCGGCCTCCGGCCAGCTCCTTCGGCACGTCGTCGGGGACCGCGGCGGTGATCAGCACCTGCTCGGCGGGGGCGACCATCTCGGCCAGGCGGCGCCGGCGCCTGCTGTCCAGCTCGGCGAAGACGTCGTCCAGGATCAGGACCGGGTCGCCGCCGTCGGCCCTGAGCAGGTCGTAGGCGGCCAGCCTGAGCGCCAGCGCGTACGACCACGACTCACCGTGGCTGGCGTAGCCGCGCGCGGGCAGCTCCCCCAGCCCGAGGAACAGGTCGTCGCGGTGCGGGCCGACCAGGGTGACGCCACGTTCGAGCTCGGCGGCGCGAACCTCCAGCAGGCCGGCCCGCAGCCGCTCCGCCAGCTCGGCGCGGTCGGTGCCGGCGTCCGCGGGCAGGGTGCCGCGGTACTCCAGCCTCGCGGGGGCGGAGTCGGGCGCGAGAGAGGCGTACGAGGCGGCGACCAGGGGGCGCAGCGTCTCGACCAGTTCCAGCCTGGCCGCGAGCAGCTCGGCACCGTGCGTGGCCAGGTGGGCGTCCCAGACCTCAAGGGTGCTCAGCGGGTCCCCCGCCCCGGCCTCGGCGAACGCCGCGTCGCTCTCGGCCCGCCGGGCGCTCCGGCCGCGCCCCCGCCGGGCCTGCGCGGCCGTACGCAGCAGGGCACCGCGCTGCTTGAGCACCCTGTCGTAGTCGGCGCGCACCCCCGCGAACCTGGGCGCCCTGGCCACCAGGAGATCGTCGAGGAACCGGCGCCGCTCGGAGGGGTCGCCCTTGACCATGGAGAGGTCCTCAGGAGCGAACAGGACGGTGCGCAGCAGGCCGACGACATCGCGCGTGCGGGAGACGGGCGAGCGGTTCAGCCTGGCCCTGTTGGCCCTGCCCGGGTTGATCTCCAGCTCGATCAGCGCGCGCCGGTCGTCGCGGACCACCACCGAGCGTACGATCGCCCGCGCCGCGCCCTGCCGGACCAGCGGCCCGTCGCCGGCGACCCGGTGGCTGGCCTGCGTCGCCACGTAACCCAGCGCCTCGACCAGGTTGGTCTTTCCCATGCCGTTGGGCCCGACGAAGGCCGTGACCCCCGGCTCCATGCCGAGATCGACGGTTTCGTAGGACCGGAAGTCGGTCAGGGAGAGATGGGCGACATGCACCCCAGGAAGATTAGTCGGCCCCGCCCATCACCGTGGCCTCCGGCGCCCGCACGGCTCGCGCCCCGTGGAAAAGGTATGGCGCGAGCCCTACGACGGAGGTCGCGAACGTGCGGCCGCGGCTGCCGGAGCGGCCCTGCCGAGCCGGGAGCGGTGGTGGGTCCGCGCCTTGGACGGGGAACGCCGCGCTAGCCGGCCGCCTCGACCGGGGGGGTGACGTCGGCGCCGGGGGAGTCGGCGCCCTTGGCCGCCGAGCCCGCCCTGGAGGTGACCGCGTGGCCGCCGAACTGGTTGCGCAGGGCCGCGACGACCTTCATGGCCGGCGAGTCGTCCTGGCGGGAGGCGAACCTGGCGTACAGGGCGGCGGTGATGACCGGCAGCGGGACCGCGAGGTCGACGGCCGCCTGAACCGTCCAGCGGCCCTCGCCGGAGTCCTGCGCGTAGCCCTCGAGCTGCTCCAGAGCGGGGTCCTCCTCAAGTGCGCGGACCATCAGGTCGAGCAGCCAGGAGCGGATGACGGTGCCCTGCCGCCAGCTCTTGAAGGCGCCGGGCACGTCGGTCACGATGTCGGCGGCCTCCAGCAGCTCCCAGCCCTCGGCGAAGGCCTGCATCATGCCGTACTCGATGCCGTTGTGGACCATCTTGGCGAAGTGACCGGCACCGATCCTGCCCGCGTGGACGAAGCCGTCCTCGCCCTCGGGCTTGAGGGTCTCGAAGATCGGCATCGCCCGCTCGACGTCGGCCCTGTCGCCGCCGACCATGAGCGCGTAGCCGTTCTCCAGCCCCCAGACTCCACCGCTCACGCCGCAGTCGACGAACCCGATGCCCTTCGCGGCGAGCGCGGCGCCGTGCCTCTGGTCGTCGACGTAGTGCGAGTTGCCTCCGTCGATGAGGAGGTCGCCGGGGGCCAGTACCTCGCCGAGCGCCTCGATCGTCGCCCGGGTCGGTTCCCCTGAGGGCACCATGACCCACACCGTTCGCGGCGTCTGGAGCCGCTCCGCGAGCTCCTCCAGGCCGGAGACGTCGCTGACCGCGGGATCGCGGTCGTAACCGACGACCTCGTGGCCGCCGCGGCGCAGGCGCTCAGCCATCCTGCCGCCCATCTTGCCCAGCCCGACCATGCCGATCTGCATACGAGTACCCCCTTCAGGGTTCCATCGTTCACCTACGTCAGACGTGCCCGCGCAAGCCTTACCAGCTCGGGGTTCCCGCCTACCGGATCACCCGTGGGACCGTGGAGGACGTCCTCCAGGCCGATGCGCGTGGCCAGCCCCGACTGCCCCGCGAAGTCCAGGAGAATCCAGGTCGGCTCCTCCTCCCCGTGGAGCAGCCGAGGTCCCGGTACACCGAGCTCGGCGAGGCGGTCCAGGATCGCGCGCGCCCGGCGGACGGCCGTGTCCGCGGGGCCACCGAGGATCTCGACGAGCACCCGGGCGCACTCCAGTCCGCTCGCGGCGAGCGCGTCGGCGTCGTCTGTGGACCAGACCCCGGCCTCCACGTCCACTCCGAGCCGCCGCAGATCATGCCACAGGTCCCGGAAGCCGGGTTCCGAGAGATTCACGGACGCGAAGTCCGGCAGGTCGCCGGGGGCGAGCGCGGCCCAGCCTCGGACGGCCGCGCGCCGTGCGTCCACATCCCCGCCGGCTATCCACAACCCCGTGCTCACCCCCACGGGGAGCCCGGGGCACGCCTCGCGCACCGCACGCACCGCCGCCCCGATGTGGACGGCGCTGAGCGACTCGCTGCCGCCCTCGTCGCGCGGATGCATGTGAACAGCGTCCGCACCCGCCTCACGGGCCTCACAGGCCGCCTCAGCGAGCTCCAGAGGGGCCAGGGGGAGGGCCGGGTGGTCGCCGGGCCTCCTGGCACCGTTCAGGCACGCCTTGAGCCACAGCGCGCCCGAGCGGGGCACCCCCGCCATCAGCTGGAGAGCCGGATGGGCATGATCAGGTAGCGGTAGTCGGGAACCTCGCCGTCGTCCACAGGCTTGCCACCGGTGAGGATGGCCGGCTTGGTGGACGTGGTCATCTGCAGGCGGGCCACGTCGGAGTCGATCGCGCCAAGGCCCTCCAGCAGGAACTGGTGGTTGAAGGCGATGTTGATGTCCTCGCCCTCGAACTCGACGGGGAGCACCTCGACGGCCTGCGCCTCGTCGCCGCTGCCCGCCTCCAGGACGACCTCGTCGCCGCGGAAGGCGAGCCGTACCGGCGTGTTGCGCTCGGCGACCAGGGCCACGCGCTTGACGGCCTCGACGAAGGCCGCCGTCGGCAGCTGCGCGCAGGCGGAGAACTCGGTGGGCAGCAGCGAGCGGTACTTGGGGAACTCGGGGTCGAGCAGCCTGGTGGTGGTGCGGCGCCCCGCGCTGGAGAAGCCGATCATGCCCTCACCGGTGCCCCCCGCGGAGCTCATCGCGATCTCGACCTCGGCGCCGGTGCCCCCCAGGGCCTTGGCCGTGTCCGCGAGTGTCCTGCCCGGGATCATCGCGATCGCCGAGAAGTCGGGCTGGTCCGGCTGCCACTTCAGCTCCCGCACGGCGAGGCGGTAACGGTCGGTCGCCGCGAGGGTGACGGTGTCCCCCTCGATCTCCACGCGCACGCCGGTGAGCATCGGCAGGGTGTCGTCCTTGCCCGCGGCCACGGCGACCTGGCCGACGGCGGAGGCGAACACGTCGCTGCCCACCCGGCCGGCGGCCGGTGGCATGGTCGGCAGCGAGGGATAGTCCTCCACAGGCATGGTCAGGAGGGTGAACCGGGCGCTGCCACAGGTGACGACCGCCTTGGCGCCCTCCACGACGAAGTCCACAGGCTGCGCGGGGAGCGCCCTGGTGATCTCGGCGAGCAGCCTGCCCGAGACGAGCACCACGCCCGCCTCTCCCGTCTGCAGTTCGAGGGTCACCTCGGCGGAGACCTCGTAGTCGAAGCCCGAGAGCTTGAGTTGCCCGTCCTCAGTGACCTCAAGACGCATGCCGGCCAGCACCGGCACGGAGGGACGCGCCGGCAGGCTGCGCGCCGTCCATGCGACCGCCTCAGCGAGCACGTCTCGGTCGACCCGGAACATCACGTGGATCTGCCTCCTGTGTATCGAGCGCCGTCCGCTCGGTGCCTGGGGTTCAAGTGTTCACTGTCTGGAGCCTGAGCTCTCCCGGAACCCTCTTATGGCTCTTGGGTTTCCTAGTAGAGATACAAGTGGCCATCGTATTAGGGGGTGTGGATACTGTGGAAAGCCATCGTTTCCGCAGGTCAAGTGCGGTTTTTTCATCCACCGGGGCTGTGGGCGCCCGCTGTGGACAACTCTTGGGGCTGGGGAGAACCGCGGAGTACCCACAGGCCGTCCCCAGATTCGGCTCGCTCTGTCCACCGGTTATCCACGAGGTTTCCCCAGGTTATCCACCGGGTATGAGGTCGGTTTGTCCTTGTGGAAAACTCTCTTCACAGGGCGTCCCCAGGTTGTCCACGGGTTACCCACAGGTTGTCCCCAACTTCTCCCCAGAGTTGTCCACAGTCCCAGAACAGGGTTCGGACCGGCTCGTTTGCTGATGATCATGGGTGGACGCCCCGGAGCCTTCCCCGCCCCCGCGAATCGTTGATCCACAAGGTTTTCCACAGCCTGTGCATCACGGGGTGAAAAACCTCAGCCATTACGGGACTGCTGCTTGATCCTGGTGGTGAGTTCGTTGACCTGGTTGTAGATCGAGCGGCGCTCGGCCATCAGGGAGCGGATCTTCCGGTCGGCGTGCATGACCGTGGTGTGGTCGCGGCCGCCGAACTGCTGACCGATCTTCGGGAGCGACATGTCGGTCAGCTCCCGGCACAGGTACATGGCGATCTGGCGGGCGGTGACCAGGACGCGCGAACGCGACCCGCCGCACAGGTCGTCGATCGACAGGCCGAAGTAGGCGGCGGTGGAGGCCATGATCGTGGCGACCGTTATCTCGGACCCGGCGTCCTCGGTGATCAGGTCCTTGAGCACGACCTCGGTGAGCTGCAGATCGACCGACTGCCGGTTGAGGCTGGCGAACGCGGTCACCCTTATCAGGGCACCCTCCAGCTCGCGGATGTTGGTGGAGATGCGGCTGGCGATGTACTCCAGCACCTCGGGCGGCGCGGCCAGGCCCTCCTGGATCGCCTTCTTGCGCAGAATCGCGATGCGCGTCTCCAGCTCGGGCGGCTGGACGTCGGTGATCAGGCCCCACTCGAACCGGTTGCGGAGCCGGTCCTCCAGCGTGACCAGCTGTTTCGGCGCCCGGTCGCTGGAGATGACGATCTGTTTGTTGGAGTTGTGCAGGGTGTTGAAGGTGTGGAAGAACTCCTCCTGCGTCTGCTCCTTGCCCTCCAGGAACTGGATGTCGTCCACCAGCAGGATGTCCACGGCCCGGTAGCGGCCCCGGAAGTTGTCGGCCTTGTGGTCGCGGATGGAGTTGATGAAGTCGTTGGTGAACTCCTCGGAGCTCACGTACCGCACCCGCGCGCCGTCGTACAGGCTCTGGGCGTAGTGGCCGATCGCGTGCAGCAGGTGGGTCTTGCCCAGACCCGAGTCGCCGTAGATGAACAGCGGGTTGTACGCCTTGGCGGGCGCCTCGGCCACCGCGACCGCGGCCGCGTGGGCGAAACGGTTGCTGGAGCCGATGACGAAGGTCTCGAAGGTGTATTTCGGGTTCAGCCGGGCGGGCTCGCCCTGCGTCCGGCTCCCGCGGCTGTCCCACCTGTTCGGTACGCCGCCCGCACCGGGCACCGCGGGCGCGCCGCGGTCGAAGGAGTCGGGCTCGGGACGCGGCGAGGGCGCGGTGTAGCCGCCGCGGTTGTATCCGGGGCTCGGTTCCCCCGGCGAGGGAGCCTGGGACGGCTCCGAGGGGCGGTACGGCTGGGAGGATTCCTCGCCCTGCTGGTACGGGTAGGAGAACGGCTGGGCCTGTGGATATTCGGTGGACGGCTGGGCGGCCGGGTTACCCCCCTGATAGGGGGGATGGGGCACCGAACCCCCGTGGTGCTGGGGATTGGCCGGTTGTGCATAACCCTGCTGGGCCCCGCCGGCCTGTGCATAACCCTGCGGTTGCGCCTGGGGATAAGGGTCCTGGCGGGAGGAGAGTCCAGGCTCGGGGCCCGCCGCGCTGGGGTCGACCATGACCGCCACCCGCATCGGGCGGCCGAACTCCTGGGAGAGCGCGTGACTGATAAGCGGACGAAGCTTGTTCTCCAGAACATCTCTGGCGAAATCCGTGGGTGCGGCGAGCACCACCGTGTCATTCATGAGGCCGAAGGGCCGGGTCATGTTGAGCCAGACCCGCTGCTGAGACGGGACGTTCTCGTTCAGGGAGTTCTCCAGCGCCCTCGCCCAGACCGCGCTGAGGTCCGTTCCGTCCATGGCTCGGCTCCCCTCCTCCCGACGCGGCCCCCGCTGGCCTACCGCGATCTGTTTATCCACATCGATGGCCGCCGGAAGCACCGGATCTCGCCGTTGTCCACACGCCGGGCGTCTCGTGGCACCTTCGTGGGCACCGTTCGATATCCACACCGAATCCACAGGCTGTGCACAGTCTGTTACCCGCGGTCCGACGCGTCCTCGCAGTGGAGAGAGGGTTTGGAAGGGCCGAGGGTAGCCCTGTCCACAGCTGTGTACAAGACGTTGTCCACAGCCTAGTGGCAGTACGGGGGGGACAGAGTGCACATCCTGTGGACGGCGGGGCGCCGGTGGAAAACGTGCCTGTGGAAAGGTGGATAACCTGTATTCGCGTGCTCCAGGATGTTCTCCGGTTTGACCTGGGACGCGCCTGCCCCGTAACGTACGACGGTCGGCTTGCCACGCGGCGGCTATTTCGCATGCCCCGCATCCGGCAGGCCAGCCACTGTCGAGCGTCCCCATGTGCTGGGGATGCGTCTTGAGCCTGGAGCCCACTCGTGAGCAAGCGTACTTTCCAGCCGAACAACCGCCGTCGTGCGAAGACCCACGGCTTCCGGCTCCGCATGCGCACCCGCGCCGGCCGCGCCATTCTTGCCGCTCGCCGTCGCAAGGGCCGCGCCGAGCTCTCCGCCTGACGCATCCGTTGCGCCCGGTCCGCCGGGCCAAGGCAGCAGAGCCCGTCGCCCGTCGGCAGCGATGCCGACGGGCGACAGGCGTACCTGCCCAGGGTCACGAAGATCTCTCGTGTTGCCGTCCGGGTCCCGCATGCGCCGGGGCGACGATTTCGCCGGCGCGATCAGAAGGGGAAGCCGAGCAGGCCGCCCCACCCTGGTCGCGCACTTTGGCATGCGCCCTGACGCTGACGATCCCCCCCTGGTCGGATTCGTGGTGAGTCGCGCCGTGGGAGGCGCGGTCATCAGAAATCGGGTCAAACGTCAGTTGCGACACCTCATGCGAGACCGTCTCGACCGGCTTCCGCGAGGTAGCCTGCTTGTTGTACGCGCCAATCCACCGGCCGCGTCCGCGCGAAGCGAGCGCATTGCCGCCGAACTCGACGTCGCGCTGGATCGTTTACTCAGGCGGCTAGAGCCCCCGGGGGCTCGCATGGATGGGCGATGATGACGGCGCAGCAGATCGCCGGGATTTCTCCGGCTGCCAGGATCCTGATGGCTCCGATCCGGTTCTACCGGGCCTTCGTGAGCCCTTTGCTGGGTCCCCGTTGCCGTTTCCACCCCTCGTGCAGTGCCTATGGCCTCGAAGCCGTAGCCGTTCACGGCGCGCTACGCGGCACATGGTTGACGATCCGGAGAATCGGGCGTTGCCACCCATTCCATCCCGGAGGCTTTGACCCGGTTCCCCCGGGCCGGTCCGACGAAACGCAAGGGAGCTAGCTCGGTGGAGCTGTCCTGGCTGAACTGGCTTTACACGGCCGTCGCCCAAGTGATCACCTGGATTCACGAGGGCTACAGCACCTTCATCCCGAGGAACAGCGGGCTCAACTGGGCGCTGACCATCATCACGCTCACCGTGCTGATGCGGCTGTTGATCTTCCCGCTCTTCCTCAAGCAGATGCGCTCCTCGAAGAAGATGCAGGAACTGGCGCCAAAGGTCCAGGAGATCCGCAAACGCTACAAGAACGACAAGCAGCGGATGAACCAGGAGGTCATGGCGCTGTACCAGGGGCAGGGCGCCAACCCGCTGGGTGGCTGTCTGCCGATTCTGGCGCAGTTCCCGATCTTCATCTCGATGTTCACCGTGCTCCAGGCCATGGCCAACAGCCCGGTTCCCAAGTTCGGCATGACCCAGCAGTTGATGGACAGCGCCAGGGCGGCCCACATCTTCGGCGCGCCGATCCCGGCGACCTTCTTCACCAGTGCGAACGACATCATCGCGCTGAACGCCGACCCCATCGTCACCAAGGTCGTTCTCGCCGTCTTCGTGGCGATCAGCTCGCTGACCACCTTCCTTACCGTCCGGCAGAGCGTGACCCGCTCGATGGCCCAGATGCCGGACAACCCGATGGCGCAGCAGCAGAAGATCCTGATGTACGTCTCGCCGCTGTTCGCCATCTTCTCGCTGAACTTCCCCCTGGGCCTGATCCTCTACTGGGTCACCACGAACCTCTGGACCCTCGGCCAGCAGCACTGGTTCTACAGCCGAAACCCCTCCCCGGTGGTCGACGCGAAGGGCAACGTCACGACCCCCGAGCCCAAGCCGAGCCTGCTGAGCAAGGTCAAGAAGACCGCCCCCGAGCCTGAGGCGCCGCCCGCGCCGGAGCCCAAGGTGGTCCGCCAGCAGCCCACCCGCCAGCCCCGCAGCAAGCGGACCGGTAGCAAGAAGTCCTGACGTCTCATCCCGACAGCACGAAGGAGTGGCCGGACGTGACCGAGGCCGAGGCCGAGAGGGAGCCCGCGAAGGCGGCTCCCGATCTCGCCGCCCTGGAGCAGGAAGGCGAGATCGCGGCGGATTACGTCGAGGGTCTGCTCGACATCGCCGACATCGACGGTGACATCGACATGGATGTCGAAGGTGACCGCGCCGTGGTGTCGGTGGTCGATATCAAGGGCGGTGATCTGGTCGGCCCCAACGGCGAGGTGCTGGAGGCCATCCAGGAATTGACGCGTCTCGCGGTCCATCGCCAGACGGGTGAGCGGTCGCGTCTGATGCTCGACATCGGCGGCTACCGCGACCGCCGCCGGAGCGAACTGAGCGAGCTCGGCACCAAGATCGCTGCGGACGTCAAGCGGGATGGCGAGCCCAAGTCGCTGCAGCCGATGACCCCGTTCGAGCGGAAGATCGTGCATGACGCCGTCGCGGCGGCGGGCCTGCGGAGCGAGTCCGAGGGCGAGGAGCCCCGCCGTTTCGTGGTGGTCCTCCCCGTCTAGCGACGGCGCGGACGGGCAGAGGCCGCCGCCCCTGGTTCTTCCAGGGGCGGCGGCCTTTTTCGCGGCCTGTTCCGTACGATGTCGGCGGTGGCATACGAGTTCGGGGCCCGCGCCGTGCGGTGCCGTCGAGGCGGGCCGTTAGCCTTAAGACCGGCCTGACCCCGACATTTCCGAGGGAAGAGTGAGCGTCGAGTGAGTGACCAGATCCCTGAGCCGCCCGAGGTCGCGCGCGAGGTGTTCGCCGGTGACGCCTGGGCCAGGGCGGAGGCGTTCGCGGAACTGCTGGCCGGCCCCGGGGTGGTGCGCGGGCTGCTCGGTCCGCGGGAGGTGCCGCGCATCTGGGACCGCCACCTGCTCAACTGCGCGGTGGTCGCCGAGGCGGTGCCCGCAGGCGCGCGCCTGGTCGACATCGGTTCCGGTGCCGGACTGCCGGGCCTGGTCCTGGCGATCGTACGGCCGGACATCACCGTCACCCTCCTGGAGCCGCTCCTTCGCCGGACGGTCTTCCTGGAGGAGTGCGTGGAGTCGCTGAAGCTCGGCAACGTCGAGGTGTTGCGCGGCCGGGCGGAGGAGTTCGCGGGCAGGCGGGAGTTCGACGTCGCCTCCGCCCGTGCGGTGGCACCGCTCGACCGCCTGCTGAAGTGGGCGCTTCCCCTGCTGCGCGAGGGGGGCGAACTGCTGGCCATGAAGGGCGAGCGTGCCGCGGAGGAATTGGCGGACGCCGAACGGCAATTGCGGTCGAGTGGGGTTCAAACCGCTGAGCTCACATCGGTCGGGCACGGTAAGGTCGAGCCGCCCACAACTCTCATCCGGGTGGTCGCCGGTCGAGCTCCAGAAGGAGCGCGGAAGACCGCTCGCCGGAAGGATCGCGCCTCGCGAGGCAGGTAGCGCGAGGCCAGTAGACAAACCGAGCAAAGCGAGTACGAGGCCAGTGGACGACCGTACAGGTGCGATTGCCAGCGCGACGAGCGGTCTCGGCTGGCCCGAGGATCCGGCCGCTTTGCCACATGGACGCCTTTCCGGTCTGGGTTGGCCGGCACCGGCTCCCGGTGCCGTAGTCAGGCCGGTTGAAAGGACGACGACCGTGACCCAGACCCCCCTTAATCCCGGCGACTCGCCGCTGGTACGAGAGGCACTCAGCTCAGTGGTTTCACGTGAAACATCGACCCGGAAGACCGCCGCTCCCGGAGGTTCCACCGGGGTCCGAGATGGAGATTGGCCCCGCCCTCCCAAAACCCGGATCTTCACCGTCGCCAATCAGAAGGGCGGCGTCGGTAAGACCACCACGTCGGTCAACCTGGCGGCAGCGCTGTCCATGCATGGCCAGCGGGTGCTCGTGGTCGACCTCGACCCCCAGGGCAACGCCTCGACGGCCCTGGCCGTCGAGCACCGCGGCGACGTACCGGACATGTACAAGGTGCTCGTGGAGGACATGCCGCTCGCGGAGGTGGTGAAGGAGGTCCCGGACATGCCGGGGCTCTACTGTGCTCCCGCCACGATCGACCTGGCCGGTGCCGAGATCGAGTTGGTCTCCATGGTCGCCCGTGAGGCTCGCCTGCAGCGCGCGCTGACCGCGTACGACGCCGTTGAGTTCGACTACATCCTCATTGACTGCCCTCCCTCGCTCGGCCTGCTCACCGTCAACGCGTTGATGGCCGCAAACGAGTTGCTGATTCCCATCCAGTGCGAGTACTACGCGCTGGAGGGTCTTGGGCAGCTGTTGAGAAACGTGGATCTGGTCCGTGCCCATCTGAACCCCACGCTTGACCTCTCCACCATTCTCATGACGATGTACGACGGACGCACCCGCCTGGCCTCCCAGGTGGCCGACGAGGTCCGCTCCCACTTCGGCGCGACGGTGTTGAGCACGTTGATCCCCCGGAGCGTGCGCGTCTCCGAGGCCCCGAGCTACGGTCAGTCGGTCATGACGTACGACCCGGGCTCCAGCGGCGCGATGGCCTATATGGACGCCGCTCGTGAGATCGCTTATCGCGGTGTGGCCGTATGAGTACCGCGAATGAGGGCGGCATCTTGAGCCTCGGGAGGGGCAGTGAGTAAGCAGCCGAGAGGGCTGGGCAGGGGACTGGGGGCCCTCATCCCGACGGGCCCGGCCGTCGTCGCCGAGACACCCGTGTCGATGACCGTGACGATGGTCGCCCCGGAGCCGGCGGTGCCGGAGCAGCCCGGCCCCAAGCCGGTCGCGGGCGCCTACTTCCTTGAGATCCCCGTCGACGACATCGCGCCCAACCCGCGCCAGCCCCGCGACGTCTTCGACGAAGAGGCCCTGAAGGAGCTGGCCGCCTCGATCGGCGAGGTCGGCCTGCTCCAGCCGGTCGTGGTGCGCGCGACAGGCGAGGGGCGCTACGAGCTGGTCATGGGCGAGCGCCGCTGGCGCGCTTCCAAGCTCGCCGGCCTCTCCGAGATCCCCGCGATCGTGCGGAGCACTCAGGAGGACAAGCTCCTGCTTGACGCGCTCATCGAGAACCTCCAGCGCGAGCAGCTCAACGCTCTGGAGGAGGCGGCGGCCTATCAGCAACTGCTCGACGACTTCGGCGCGACCCACGAGCAGCTCGCCACCCGCATCGGCCGCTCCCGCTCCCACGTGACCAACACGCTCCGCCTGCTGAAGTTGCCGCCCGGCGTGCAGCTCAGTGTCGCGGCCGGCACGATCAGCGCGGGTCACGCGCGGGCCCTGCTCCGCTTGGACGACCCCGCCGCCCAGGAGCATCTCGCCCGCAGGATCGTTGCCGAGCTGCTGTCGGTCCGCGCGGTCGAGGAGATCGTCGCCGTGGGCGACGCCAAGGCGGCTCCGGCACCGGCCCCGCGAACCCCTCGGGCGAAGCCCACCGAGGAGCCCGTCCTCCGGCAGCTGGCAGATCGTCTCTCCGACCGCTTCGAGACCCGGGTGAAGGTCGACTTCGGCCGCCGTAAGGGTCGCATCGTGGTGGAGTTCGCGACCATCGACGACCTGGAGCGCATCATCAGCACGATGGCCCCGGGATCGCTGCAGGTGCAGGAAGGATGATTTCCGGCAGGGCTCGTGAACGTGGGGTCAATGGCGCCCCCGTTGTGAGCCGGTGAATCCCGGACCCCCGCTCCCCTCTCCCGGAGGGTTCTCCGCTCGAACGGCCTCCCTGTTTCACGTGAAACAGGGAGGCCGTTCTCATGTTCCCGGCGCCGCCCTCGTCCGACGCCCCTCCTTGGCCGTCGTACGCCGCCGCGACGGTCGAGTGAAGCCCTCGGGTTCAATGCGCCTTGCCGCACGCGCACGCGAGGCCTCAGGGCCGTACGGCTGCCAAGTGTTCCGCCCCTGACGCCGGCGCGCCGAGGTTGGCCGGTGCGGCCCCCTGTCGCCGCGACGGAGACGGCGCCGTTTCACGTGAAACATCGAGTGCCGATCGACGCGGACGGGCAGGGGTGCCGTACCGGAACGCCGAGGTTCGCATTCGGGGATGGCAGGCTCGCGCGGGCGGCTGTTTCACGTGAAACAGCCGTCACTCAGGAGCCGGCCGCCTCCTGGACGGCGAGCCGGATGTCGGCGACGAAGGCGTCGACATGTTCGGGGGTGGTGTCAAAGGAGGTCACCCAGCGGACCACGTTCTCGGCCGCGTCCCAGACATGGAAGAGATAGCGCTGCTGCAACTCCGCGATGACCTTCTCCGGGAGGGCGGGAAAGACCGCGTTGGACTGCACCGGGTAACGCAGGGAGACGCCGGGGAGGTCGGCGACGCCCTCGGCCAGGCGGTGGGCCATGGCGTTCGCGTGGGCGGCGTTCTCGCGCCAGAGGTCATCGGTGAGGAGCGCGGTCAGCTGGGCGGAGACGAAGCGCATCTTGGAAGCGAGCTGCATTCCCTGCTTGCGTAGGAACGGCGTCGGGGCGTCCAGTTCGGGGCGGAGGACCACGAGCGCCTCGGCGCCCATGGCACCGTTCTTGGTGCCGCCGAAGCTGAGCAGGTCCACGCCCGCGTCCGTGGTGAGGGAGCGGAGCGAGCAGCCGAGCTCGGCCGCCGCGTTGGCCAGCCGGGCGCCGTCCATGTGCAGGAAGAGGCCGTGCGCGTGCGCGAACTCCGCGAGCTCGGTGACCTCGTCGGCGGTGTAGCAGGTGCCACACTCGGTCACCTGGGAGATGGAGATGACCCTGGGCTGGGAGTGGTGCGCATCCCCCAGCACGGACAGCCGGCCCCGGATGTCGTCCACGGAGATTTTGCCGTCATCGGTGGGGATGGTGACCAGCTTGACACCGAGCACGCGTTCGGCCGCGCCACACTCGTTGGTGTTGATGTGGGCGGTGACCGGGCAGAGCACCGCGTCGTACGGCCGCAGCGCGAGTCCCAGTCCCACGACGTTGGCTCCGGTGCCGTTGAACATCGGGTAGACGGTCGCCTGGGGGCCGAACTCGGCGCCGAAGGCGTCCTCCATCGCGGCGGTCCAGACGTCCTCGCCGTAAGCGGGGGCGTCTCCGGTGTTCGCTTCGAGGACGGCGGTGAGCACCGCGGGGTGCACGCCCGCGTGGTTGTCACTGGCGAAGCTCTTGGGAAATGGGGTGGAGGTCAGCACACGGCCAGCGTAGGGGGACGGTCCGCTCACCGGGTACGCCCCCTGGTCCGCTCCGGCCGGCTTCCCGCCGGCCCGGGGGCTCTCGGCGGCCCTCCACCGAACCGCCGCGCTCACCCGCGTCGGGCCCTTACCGGCCCGCGATCGGCTGATGATCGGACCGCCGGCGTCCCCGCCAGGGCCGCGCTCCAGGCTCCCCGCCCGGCCCCTGTCGCGCGCTTCGGCCATTCCCAGGGGAGCGAGCGGAGGTCAGGCGCCGCGGGCGGCGGCCTGTTCGAGGAGGATCCGGCAGAGGGTACCGAGGTCGTCGCCGGCGGCCTCCACGGCCATGGGGAGGAGGGACGTCTCGGTCATGCCGGGGGCGACGTTGACTTCGAGGAAGTGCGGCAGGCCGTCCGCGTCGACGATCAGGTCGGTGCGGGAGATGTCCCGGAGGCCGAGGGCGGTGTGCGCGGTCACGGCCATCTCGGCGCAGGCCGCGGAGACCTCGGGCGAGAGGCGGGCAGGGGCGAAGAACTCGGTGTGCCCGGCGGTGTAGCGGGCCGCGTAGTCGTACACGCCCTCGTCGGGGACGATCTCCACGGGAGGCAGGGCCACCGGCCCGTTCCCGAGGTCGACCACGGAGACGGCGACCTCGACGCCGTCGACGCAGCGTTCGATCAGCGCGGTGTCGCCGTAGGCGAAGCAGCCGACCATGGCGGCGGGAAGTTCCTCCGCGCTGCGGACTATCGACGCACCGAGCGCGGAGCCGCCGCGGGACGGCTTGACGAACAGGGGCAGGCCGAGGCGCTCCACGATGCGGGCCAGCACCGCGGAGGCGCCGAGGTCGTGAAAGGTCTCCTTGGGCAGCGTCACCGATTCGGGGGTGCGCAGACCGAAGGAGCGGACGACGGTCTTGGCGGTGGGCTTGTCGTAGGCGACCCGGCAGGCGTCGGGGCCGGCACCGACGTACGGGACGGAGAGGAGTTCGAGCACCGTGCGGATGGCGCCGTCCTCGCCCGCCCCGCCGTGCAGGGTGACGAAGACCGCGTCCGGCGGGTCCGCGAGCACGGAGGGAACCAGCGACGCGTCGGTGTCGCGGGTCTCCACGGAGATGCCGGCCCCTCGCAGCACCTCACTCACCCGTCGCCCCGAACGCAGTGAGACCTCCCGCTCGTAGGAGAGTCCGCCCGCCAGGACGAGCACATGGCCCAGGTCACTCATCCGACATACCTCTCGTCAAGGCCCGCTCCGAGCCTGTTCTGTCGCTCTCGTCGCGCATGGCCCGGCCTTCCCGGCGGACCGGATCTATCGCCGCGCACCGGCACAGGAAGTCACCGTACGGTACCGGGTGGGAGGAGATCATGCCGGTAGGTGTCCCGTCGTCACGGGACACCTACTGTGCGGCATGGTTACGCGAGATCGGGGCCCGGGGTGTCGACCCCGACGCGGTCCGGAGACGAGCCGGTTCCGAACGTGTCGCGGACACGGAGCTCCTGCTCGATCACCCCGGCCAGGCGGCGGACGCCCTCGCGGATGCGGTCGGGCTCCGGATAGCAGTAGGAGAGCCGCATGTTCCGCGCGCCGCTGCCGTCGGCGAAGAAACCGGTGCCCGGTACGAAGGCCACCCGTTCGGCGACCGCGCGGGGCAGCAGGGCCTTGGAGTCGAGCCCCTCGGGGAGGGTGGCCCAGACGAAGAACCCGCCCGCGGGGCGGGTCCAGGTGACGCCGGCGGGCATCAGGGCCTCCAGCGAGGCGAGCATGGTGTCGCGGCGCTCGCGGTAGAGCTCTCTGAACGACTTGATCTGCTCGCGCCAGGGCTGGGTGGCGAGATACTGGCCGACGGCCAGCTGGGTGAAGGAGGAGTGCGAAAGGACCGCGGACTCCATCGCCAGCACCAGCTTCTCGCGGATGGCGTGCGGGGCGAGCGCCCAGCCGACCCGGAAGCCGGGGGCCAGGGTCTTGGAGAACGAGCCGAGATAGACCACGCCTTCGGCGTTGTCGGCGCGGAGCGTCCGCATGGGCTCGCCGTCGAAGCCGAGCATGCCGTACGGGTTGTCCTCGACGATCAGCACGTCGGCCCGCTGGCAGATCTCCAGGACCTGCTGCCTGCGCACGGCGTTGAGCGTCACCCCGGCGGGGTTCTGGAACGTGGGGATCGTGTAGAGGAACTTGATCCGATTGCCCGCGCTCTTCAGCGCGTAGATGGTCTGGGCCAGCGACTCGGGGACGATGCCCTCGCTGTCCATCGCGACGTGGATGACATTGGCCTGGTAGGCGGAGAACGTGCCCAGGGCTCCGACGTAGGAGGGCCCCTCGGCGAGCACGACGTCACCCGGGTCGATGAAGATCCGGGTGATCAGGTCGAGGGCCTGCTGGGAGCCGACGGTCACGACGACGTCGTCGGCGTTGGCCTCGATGCCCTCCGGCCGCATGACGTCGCAGATCTGCTCGCGCAGGTGCGGGTCGCCCTGACCGGAGCCGTACTGGAGCGCGACGGTACCGCGCCTGGCGACCAGGTCGGCGACCAGCTCCCCCACCACGTCCAGGGGCAGGGCGGTGACGTACGGCATTCCGCCGGCGAGCGAGACCACCTCGGGCCTCGACGCGACGGAGAAAAGAGCTCGAATCTCGGAGGCGACCATCCCGGTTGCTCGTGCCGCGTACCGGTCGACGTAGGCGTCGATACGCGATCCCTGGGTCGGAGCGATGGCCTGACCGTGATCTTTATCCTGGGGCACGGTCCACCTCCTAAATTGTGTGGCGCATAAAGCGCTCATATTAGAGAAACCAGGTTACGTCAGAGGTCGTAGTCATCTGCGTGTGGGGATGGGACCTCCTGAAACCAAGACCCGCACTGAGCTACGATGCCAGCTGGAGACGCCGTTTTCGCGCGTTTTTCGCCATGGCTTGCACTCGTCTCGCCAGGATTGGGGCCAACAGGTGTCGCGTCGGCTGGCAAACGTCACCCTCGACAATCTCGACGACCTGCCGCGCCGCTGCCGCCGGTGCGTCTTCTGGGAGCTCGATCCCGTCAACGCGGATCGGGCGGTGAAGGCCGGTGATCCGGGGCTGGAGAAGGAGGCCTGGATCTCCTCCACGCTGCTGGAGTGGGGAAGCTGCGGCAAGATCGTCTACGTGGACGGGGTGGCGGCCGGTTTCGTGCTCTACGCGCCGCCGCACTACGTGCCGCGCTCGGTGGCCTTCCCGACCTCGCCGGTCAGCGCGGACGCGGTGCTGCTGATGACCGCGCACATCATCCCCGAGTTCTCCGGGGGCGGCCTGGGCCGGATGCTGGTCCAGGGCGTGGCCAAGGACCTGACCCGGCGCGGGGTGCGGGCGATCGAGGCGTTCGGCGACCTGAAGTGGGAGCAGCCGGGCGCGTGCCTGATGCCCGCCGACTACCTGCTCTCCGTGGGTTTCAAGACGGTCCGTCCGCACCTGCGCTTCCCCCGCCTCCGCCTGGAGCTCAAGAACGCCGTCTCGTGGCGTGAGGACGTCGAGGTGGCACTGGAGAGGCTCCTTGGGAGCATGAGTCCGGAGAGGGCCCTGCGGCCCGTCTGAGACCCCCTGGAGCCCGTACGGCGCCACCTTGGAGTCCGTGCGTCCCTTCATGCTCACGATCTGTGAGCCGAGACCCGGTACGCCCGGCGCATGTGAAAGCCCCCCGCGGTGAGGCGGGGGGCTTTCTGTGGGTGGGTGTGCCGCTCGGAAGCGGGTGATACGGCGGGCGCCGTGGGGGGCGGCCGGCCGCAGGGGGCCTAGATGATGCCCTCGAGCTCGCGAAGCAGCATGGCCTTCGGCTTGGCACCGATGATCTGCTTCACAACCTCTCCGTTCTTATAGACGTTCAGGGTGGGAATCTGGAGTACGCCGTAATTTGTGGCCGTTGCCGGATTCTCATCGACATTCAGCTTGACGATGGTGAGCTTCTCGGCCTGCTCGCCGGCGATCTCCTCCAGGATCGGCGCCACCTGCCGGCACGGGCCGCACCACTCGGCCCAGAAGTCGACGATCACAGGCTTGTCGCTCTTGAGGACGTCGGCCTCGAAGCTGGCGTCGGTCACGTGCTTGATGGTCCCCAATGTCCTACTCTCCCTCTGTCCTGATGGGTGGCTGATACCTGATGTCCGTCTCGCGGGCCGGCGTCACTCGCCGGCGTGCTCGGCCAGCCAACGCTCGGAGTCGAGCGAGGCGGCGCAGCCGGTGCCCGCGGCGGTGATCGCCTGCCGGTAGGTGTGGTCGACGACGTCGCCGGCGGCGAAGACGCCGTCGAGGTTGGTGCGGGTCGAGGGGGCGTCGACCTTGATGTAGCCCTCGTCGTCGAGCTCCACCTGGCCCTTGACGAGCTCGGTGCGGGGGTCGTGCCCGATCGCGATGAACAGGCCGGTGGCCGCCAGCTCGGACTCCTCGCCGGTCTTGAGGTTGCGCAGGCGCACCCCGCTCACCTTGTTCTCGCCCAGCACGTCGACGACCTCGCTGTCCCAGACGAAGCGGATCTTCTCGTTCGCGAACGCGCGGTCCTGCATGATCTTGCTGGCGCGCAGCTCGTCGCGGCGGTGCACGACGGTCACCGAGGAGGCGAACCGGGTGAGGAAGGTGGCCTCCTCCATGGCGGTGTCGCCGCCGCCCACGACCACGATGTCCTGGCCGCGGAAGAAGAAGCCGTCACAGGTGGCGCACCAGGACACGCCGTGGCCGGACAGGCGCTTCTCGTTGGGCACGCCCAGCTCGCGGTAGCCGGAACCGGTGGCCAGGATGACGGACCTGGCGTAGAAGGTGTCGGTGGCGGTCTTGACGACCTTGGGGCTGGCGGTCAGGTCGACCTCCACGACGTCGTCGGCGACCAGCTCGGCACCGAACCGCTCGGCCTGCTTGCGCAGCCCGTCCATCAGGTCGGGGCCCATGATGCCGTCGGGAAAGCCCGGGAAGTTCTCAACCTCGGTGGTGTTCATCAGGGCGCCACCGGCGGTGACGGATCCTTCGAAGACCAGTGGGTTGAGGTCGGCACGCGCGGAGTACACAGCGGATGTGTAACCGGCGGGACCCGATCCGATGATGATCACATTCCGGACGTCCATCAGTGCTCGTGCCTCTCCCTCTGTCGATGCCACCGGCGTCAACAGATCCTAGGCGCAGCTGATTCCCGCCCGGTGCACCGACGGATCCGCAGGTGGAAGAACGGGAAGGCCCGGCACGGACGAATCCGTGCCGGGCCTTCCCGGAAAGGGCGAGGGCGCTACCCGCGGCCGCTCTCCCCGATCACTTCCAGCGTGCGAGGCCGGGCTTGCGCACGTTGTCGCACTGCGGGCCCACGACGTGGACACGCACGGTGTTCTTGGCCTGGTTCTGCCAGAAGAGCAGGATGTTGGCCTCCTGCCCGTTGTAGAACCCCTGGTCCACGGCGAAGGGCGACTTACCGATCTCCGCCGAGACCTGCTGGACACACTTGTCGATCCCGGACTTGTCGGTCGTGCCGACGATGGTCGCGGGGCCGATGTAGTTGAGCAGCGAGCCGCGGAGCTCGGCGTCGGTGTAGTTCCAGTTGCTGTCGGTCAGCGCGTACTGGACCGTGTCACTCGGCGCGGGCTGGACGGCGAGAGGACTTGGGGCCGGGCCGGACGCGGTGAGCGTCCCGGTCGCCAGCACGGTCGCGCCGATCACCGCCGCCGCCGCGCCCACCGCCGCGGCGGGCATCGCCCACCGGCGCCGCCGGGTCGCCCGCCGGGGCGCGCCATGACGTCTGGCCGGGCCCGCGGGGTTCACCGGGGTCACGGTGCCGTCGTCGCCGACGACCCCCAGCCGCACGGCCGGCTCAGGCTCCTGCTCGGGAAGAGGTGCTCTCTCCCACGGCGCCGGTTCGGCGGGAGATCCCGTCTCCCACGGCGCGTCACGCATTATGTCGTCCCAGGCCGGTGCTTCCACCAGCCCCACTCCACCTCCACGGAAGCTCTCGGCCTCGGCGGCCAGCGCACGGTCGATTCTCAGCGCGACTCCCATCGGCATCGCCGGTGTGGGCGTCGCCGCGAGCATCTCGCGGACCGCTGCGAGGTCGGCGAGACTTTCGCCACAGGGATCGCAGATCGCGAGATGTTCGCGTACCTGCACGGCCGTGGCGGCGTCGAGGAGTCCCTCGGCCAGTTCGGCCAAGATCTCCAGGTCGTAGTGCGTATCACCCGTCACGAAGTTGTGCTCCCTTCGCGGATGAGACGCGAGACAGGTCTGATCGGTTCCGCAAATGGGAAAGAATCGGGGCGAGTTTCGCCCGGCCGCGCGCGCACCGGCTCTTCACCGTGCCGCTCGGCACCTCCAGCACCTGGGCCGCGTCCTCGATCGAGTAGCCCATCATGTCCACGAGCACCAGCGCGGCGCGCTGGTCGGAGGGCAGCAGCTTCAGAGCCGCGGAGACCTCCATGGAGACCTCGCGCTCGGCCGTCTGGTCGAGCATCGGGGTGTCGCGCTCCGCGGCCTCGACGAGCTCGTCGTCGGCCACCGGACGTACCGATTTCCTGCGCATGCGGTCGAGGCAGGCGTTGACCACGATGCGGTGGAGCCACGTGGTCACCGCCGCCTCGCCGCGGAAACTCCCGGCCTTGCGGTAGGCCGAGACGAAGGCGTCCTGAACGGCGTCGGCCGCCTCGTCGGGGTCGCCCAGCGTGCGCAGGGCGACCGCCCACATGCGGTCTCGATGTCGCTTGACTATCTCACTGAAGGCGTGCGGATCCCCGGCGATGTGCCGGGTGAGCAGGTCGGCGTCGGACACGGGGGCCTTCGCCGTCTGCTGGTCCGCCGCTGGCGGGGTCTCGGGTGGGGAATTCACAAGGAGAGTCCTGCTATACCGGTCCGGGGAGAACACCACTACGGGATAGATGGTGCCACGGATTCTCCGATGATCTGCAAGAAGCCACGTAAAACAGATCAAATCGCGCTGATGTCACTTGGTCGTGAGGACCTTTATCTCCTGCACCTGGCCGCGGAACTTCCCCTGGTAGGTGGGCAGCTTGGTGAACCAGACGAGCACGTAGCGGCCCTTCCCCGGGCTCTCCGCGGTGTACGTCTTCTTGCCGGAGAGCCCGCTGAACTTCTCGACCGAGGTCAGGGCGTCGAGGGCGGGCGAGTCACCGATCCTGAGCTCCGCGGCGCCGCCCGAGGTGCCGCCGAAGTCGATCGAGACCTGCTTGACCGGAATGCTCTCGCCCATGTCCAGCAGCAGGCCGACACCGTTCTTGAGCCGTCCGAAGTCGGCGGAGTCGTACGTCTCGGAGTGCCAGTCGGTGGAATCCTTGCCGTCGACCGCGGCCGAGGCCCACCTGCTGCCCTCCTCCTGGTCGCCCAGCGGGTCGAAGCCGATGACCGAGGAGGGCTTCACCTCGCGGGTGGCGACGGCCACGGTCGGCGTGGGAGTGGCGCTCTGCTCGCCGGTGACCGGGGTGCCGGCGTTGCCGATGCTGCGGCCGAGCGTCCAGGCGCCCAGGCCGACGGCCGCCATCACCAGCAGCACGACGACGGTCATGGCGACCTTGTTGAGCATCCCGCCACCCGCCTGGCGGGGCATCGGACGGGGCTGGTGCTGGGGTGGGGGCGTGTGCTGCTGGGGCGTCGCGGTGTCGATGCCCTCGGAGCGGGAGGAGGCCACCGGGAGCACCGTCATCGGCATCGGCGTCGGCATCGGCAGCGGGCTGGGCCGCGACACCGAGGCCAGCGCCTCGGCGAGTTCGGCGGGCGTGGTCAGCGGGTCGGCCCCGCGCCTGGTCTCCGGCAGCATCGCCCGGCAGACGATGGTGTCGAGGTAGCCGGGAACACCCGCGGTGACCTGGCGCGGCGTGCAGAAGTGCCCGTCGTCCATGGGTGCGACGGGCAGGCCGCCGCTGTCGTGCTCCTCACCCGGCCAGTGGCCGGTCAGCCCGGCGTACAGCAGGCGGCCGAGGCCCTCGGCGTCCTCGCGGGCACCGTCGTCGCTCGTCACGTCGTTCAGGACGGCGTCGACACCCAGGCCGAGCAGCTTGACGGTGCTGCCCGCCGTCCAGACCAGGTGCTCGGGGGTCAGGCAGAGGTGGGAGAGGTTCGCCTCGTGCGCGTGGGCCAGCGCCTCGGCGGCCTCGGCGACCATCGCGGCGGCCCGCTCGGGGTCGAGCGGGCCGCCCGCGATCATGTCGCCGAAGGTCTCACCGCTCACCCACTCGCTGACCACGTAGGAGTGGCCGTCGTCCTCGGTCGCGTCGAAGACCTGGGTGAGACGGGGGTCGGTCAGCCGGCTGGCCACCCGGGCCGCCGTGACGACCTCGTTCAGGCGCGGGAAGTCGGGGTCGAAGGTGTGGACGGCGACGGGCCGGGCGAGCACCTCGTCGATGGCCTTCCACAGCGTGGCACCACCGGACTCGTGGACGCGGTCTTCGAGCCGGAAGCGCTCGGCCAGCTTGGTGCCGGGCTCGACGGTGGGAGAACTCATGAGGACTCCGAAACTGAGAACACGACAGCACCACGCCAGGTCGGCACATCAAGACACATCACATGATGCCGGGTGGATCCGCCCACGCCCTCCTGCTTCCATTAGCCGCATGTCACCACACGTGTCGCACCATGGTAGTCCCGCGCCGGTTCCGCCCGTGTTCGCCTTGTCAGACGTTTGAGACAAGTCTTTGGGTTACCGGCCTACCCGTCCTGCCACCATTCCAACGATCGAGCTCACTTCGGGGATGCGCATCCGGTGGGCGATCGCCAAGTAAAGAACCATACCGAGTCCGCCGCCCGCCGCCAGCATGATGGCGGCGCTCAGCGCGTCCAGCCCGGTGAGTTCCTGCGTGATCCAGAGCACGCCGAGCGCGAGCGCCGCCGCCGGCAGCGAGGCCAGGTACATCCGGGACAGCCCGGCGGCCACCTTGCGCCCTCCCAGGCCCGCCACCCGGCGCGAGGCCAGCACCCAGGCGACCGCGCTGCCCACCACGTAGGCGATGGTGAACGCGAGGGCCAGGCCCATCACGATGTACTTCGCCGGCAGGGCGAAGTAGGCCACCAGGCTGAGCGTGGCGTTGACCGTCACGTTGCCGACGGCCAGGAAGACCGGGGTGCGGGTGTCGCCGAAGGAGTAGAAGACGCGCAGCAGGAGCTGGAAGATCGAGAAGGGCACCAGTGCCAGACCGAAGACCTGCAGCACGTTGCCGATGTAGACCGCCGAGTCGACGGTCATGTTGCCCCATGAGAAGATCAGTACGGTCACCGCGGGGCCGAGCACCATCAGCAGCAGCCCGGCGGGCACGAGGAGCACCGAGATCAGCCGCACCCCCGAGGAGAACTCCTCCCGGACCGCCTCCAGGTTTCCCCCGGCCACGCCCCTGCTCATCCGGGGCAGCATCGCGGTGATCACCGAGACCGCGATGATCCCGTACGGGAGCTGGAAGAGCTGGTAGGCATAGGCGTAGGCGGCGTTTCCCGCACCGGGCGCCCGCTGGCCCGCACCGGTCGCCAGCTTGGTGGTGACCAGGAAGCCCAGCTGGCTGATCCCCACGTACGCGAAGGTCCAGGCCGCGGTCCTGCCCATCTCACCGAGCCCGGCGTTGCGCAGGTCGAACCTGGGCCGGAAGCGGAAGCCGACCCGGTGCAGCGCGACGACCAGCACCGCGCACTGCGCCACGATGCCGGCGGTGGTGCCGAGCCCGAGCAGCGCCAGGTCGGCGTCACTGATCGTGTTGACGTCGGTGCCCGCACCGCCCAGTTTCACGTAGTAGACGACCGCGATGCCGATCATCACGATGTTGTTCAGCACCGGCGCCCACATCGGCGCGGCGAACCTGTCCCGGGTGTTGAGAATCGCGCCGGCGATCGCGCCGACCCCGAAGAAGGCGATCTGCGGGAGGATGAACTGCGCCAGCCGCACCGCCACCTCGGTCTGCCGAGGACTCCAGTCGGTGCTGTAGAGGCCGATCAGCGGCCTGGCCAGCAGCACCGCGACCACCGCCAGCAGCGTCAGCGTGACGAACCCGATCGTCATCAGCCGCTGCTCGTAGGCCCGGCCGCCGTCGGGGTCGGCCTGCTGCCGCCGGATGATCATCGGGACCACGACGCTGCTCAGAATCCCGCCGATGAGCAGGTCGAACAGGGTGAACGGGATCGTGTAGGCCACGTTGTAGGCGTCGCCCAGAGCGAAGGTCCCGATGGCCGCGGCGAGCACCGCCGTCCGGACGAAGCCGGTGACGCGGGAGACCATCGTCCCCGCCGCCATGATCGCGCTCGCGCGCAGGACCCTGCTCATGCGCCATTCCTCCGCTGGGTGTCAGGACTCGGTGCCGGCCGGCTCGCGATCGCGCTTCGGCGGGGGAGCGGCCGCGGGGCGGCGGCCTCCCCGCCGGCGCAGCACGCGCATGACGACGGCGGCCAGCATCACCACGAGGGCCGCCCCCACGATCACCAGAGCGACCCCGGTGTACCCGGTGGTCCGCACGGTCAGCTCGACCGGCTTGCCGTACTTGCGGCCGTCGTCGGTGGTGAGCTGTACCGTCACCGTGGTCTGGCCGCTGGCGGTCGAGGTCATCGGGATCCGGATGGTCTGGCTCTGGCCGCCGAGGATCATCAACTGGTCCACGTACGGCTCGATCTTCAGTAGCCTGGGCTGGTCGGAGGTGACCTTGAGACGGACCGCGACCCGGCTGGCCTCACCGCTCAGCTCGTTGCGCACGCTGATCGGCACATCGCCGTTGCTGCCGGCCAGAGTGCGCAGGCGCGACTGCTCGCTGCCGGTGATGGAGACCATGGCGATCCGGCCGTCGATCGCCTCCGCGACCTGCTGGACGTACGGCGCCGCGGCGGCGGTCCTGCCGCGCCAGGCCGAAGAGGTCAGGCGGAGCAGCGCCAGGTCGAAGACGTCGAGATCCTGGGCGGTGGTGATCGCGGCGGTCAGATCGGCGCGGGCGCCGACCTTCTTGACGCCTGTCAGGTACTGCTTGGGGAGCTCCGCCCGCCGGTTCTGGTCGGTGTAGGTCAGGTCGGCCCGCGGTGTCGGGGCACCCTTGCCGCGCTTGACCGCGTCGAGCCCGACGGGCAGCAGCCAGGGCAGGCCGGCGGCGGTCTCGATCAGGTTGGTCACGTACCTGGGGTCGGGCTCCCAGCGGCGGTGCGGAACGGCGATCACGGTTCTGGCCGTGCCGACGGGCTCCGCGCTGATCATCGCCGTCTCCGCGATGAACCGCTGGCGGTTCATCAGCGCCGAGCCGGGGGCGGAGGTGTCCGCGCCGACGGTCTCGCTCAGCTTCGCGTCGGCGACCAGGGCGGTGACCGGGCCGTTCACGCTCTCCAGGGTCGCCGAGGCGTCGGGGGTGGTGACCGGGGGCGTCACCGGCGGCAGGTTGAGCACGTTCAGCAGCACGGTGTCGACACCGCCGGTGGCCAGCAGGTCCAGCCCGTCGTAGTCGATCAGACCACCCAACGGCCAGTTCACGTTGGTGATCACATCGCGGCCGAGGGTCTCCTTGCCGATGATCCTGGCCGCGTTGATACCGGTCGCGGTGGCGTTGTCGACGCCGTTGTGGGCGAGGGCCGCCACGTCGGGGTCGCCGTAGGGGGTGGCCATCACCGGGTGGTCCGCGACGGCCTCGCGGAAGTCGCTCAGCCACTGGGCGGCCGCGGGTGTCGCGGGACGCTGCTGGGTGCGGTTCTTGGACCTGACCGCGTGCGGCCTGCCCATGGCCCGCGCGTCGTCGAGCAGGGCGGGGTCGACCACCCAGGTGAGGCCCTTGGCCGAGGAGGTGTCCTGGGCGATCTTGAGCAGGTCGCCGAGGCGCTTGCCGGGGGCCATGGCCGCGGGCAGTCCCTCGTCCGCGAAGACGCCGTCACCGCTCCGGCGCGGCTGGTCGACGATGGGCAGCACCATGGCGAGCCGGGTGCGGGCCACCCTGGTCTCCCTGGGCATGTAGGTCACCAGGGTCCGCAGGGTGGCGACCTGCTGGTTGAAGGTGTCGAGCACCTCGATCATGATCGGATAGACGCCGAAGCGGGAGATGCCCAGCAGTTGCGGGGTGAAGGTGAACTCCCACGGTGTCTTCCCCGAGGGCGCGATCGAGGTCTGGACGTAGCGCTGGTCGCGCCAGGCGCTCGGCTGGAGGCTCTGCCCCGACTGGTACGCCTCGATGTCGCCGCGCTGGGCGAACGGCTGGGGCGAGTAGCGCATCTGGATGCGCAGCCCGTTCATGGTCTCGGTGCCCGAGTTGACCAGTGATCCGGAGACCTTGATCTCGGTGGTCGGTTCCCGGGGGACGTCGGGGCCGATGGCCTCCATCACGATCTGGAGACTCAGCCGGCTCGCCGCGGTCGTCTGCGCGTTCGCCGTACCGGAAACGACCACGGCCGCGGGCAGGAGCAGCGTGGTGGCGAGCAGGGCGAGCAGCATGACCTTGCGGATCACGTGCCGGCCAGGGGTCGAGTACGGCGCACGCCCGTAATGGTATGGCCTAACCGGCGAGGGGAAAGGTCGCCGCCTCCCTCCGGGAACCCTGGCGAGTCAGATCGACGACCCTGCCGGAAACCAGTGTGAGCAGGTGGTCCGCACGGATCAGGAGTGCCGTGTGACGCTCCCCGGTGGGCGCGTAGACGGACGTGGCGATGCCGGTGAGTCGCTCGTCCACCAGCACGGTCAGCGTGGCGGGCAGCAGCAGCGGGCAGACCAGGCCCGAGGCGTAGTCGGTGGCGGAGTTGACGGTGAAGGCCGAGGCCGGCCGGACCCGCCGCGCACCCAGGATGCCGCCGATCAGGCCGGGGCGCGGAGGGGAGCCGACGGAGGTGACGATCGCCACGGGCTCGCGGGCGATTCGCGTCGTGACCTCGTAGACCGTGACCGCCAGGCAGATGGCGGGGCTCGCGGAAAGCACCTCGGGCAGTTCGTCCGAGCATGTCATCGCGCGCGGAAGGCGTACGATCTCATGATGGACCTGGTGTGCGAGGAGCCAGCGGTGGATCGCGAGCGCATCCTTCATGTGTGTGCTCCTTGCCTCGACGCACGGCCCCCGAGGTTCTCCTGACTGACCGTAACCTGGTGATCGCTTCAGGTGTATCCCCGCAGGGGAACATGTTCCGTAACCGAAGGACCTACCCGGCTTGTCCCTTTCAAATCTGACCCAGAGCCAGCGCCACGGCATGAGCGAGCTGTTCCGGAAGATCGCTCCTGTGGCGGACGAGCTTGGCGAGCTGTTCGCCGCCAAGGGTTACCAGATAGCCCTTGTCGGCGGCTCCGTACGCGATGTCTTCCTGGGCAGGATCGGCAACGATCTCGACCTGACCACGGACGCGAGGCCCGAGACGGTCCTGGAGCTCGTCCGCGACTGGGCCGACTCCGTCTGGACGATCGGCATCGACTTCGGCACCGTCGGCGTCCGCAAGGACGGGTGGCTGCTGGAGATCACCACCTACCGCAGCGAGTCGTACGATCCCAAGTCGCGCAAGCCCGAGATCGCCTACGGCGAGACGCTGGAGGGCGACCTGGCCCGGCGTGACTTCGCGATCAACGCGATGGCGCTGCGCCTGCCGTCCCGCGAGTTCGTCGACCCGTACGGCGGCCTCGACGACCTGCACGCCAGGCTGCTGCGCACCCCCGGCCCCCCCGAGCGCTCCTTCGGCGACGACCCGCTGCGGATGCTGCGCGCGGCCAGGTTCGCCAGCCAGCTCGGTTTCGCCGTCGATGAGGCGGCGCTCGCCGCGATGGACGCGATGGCCGACCGGATCGACATCGTCTCCGCCGAGCGCATCCGCGACGAGCTGGACAAGCTCATCGGCGGCGATCACCCCCGCGAGGGGCTGAAGATCCTCGTCGAGTCGGGGCTCGCCGGCCACGTGCTGCCCGAGGTGCCCAGGCTCCGCCTGGAGATCGACGAGCACCACCGGCACAAGGACGTCTACGAGCACTCGCTGATCGTGCTCGAACAGGCGATCGACCTGGAGGAGAACGGTCCCGACCGGATCCTGCGCTGGGCCGCGATCCTGCACGACGTGGGCAAGCCGAAGACCCGCCGCCACGAGCCCGGCGGCCGGGTCTCCTTCCACCACCACGAGGTGGTCGGCGCACAGCTCGCCAGGAAGCGGATGACGGAGCTGAAGTTCCCCAAGGACGTGGTGGCCGACGTCTCCCGCCTGGTGGAGCTGCATCTGCGCTTTCACGGATACGGCACGGGCGAGTGGACCGACTCGGCGGTGCGCCGTTACGTCCGTGACGCCGGGCACCTGCTTGAGCGCCTGCACAAGCTGACCCGCGCCGACTGCACCACCCGCAACCGGCGCAAGGCCCAGGTCCTGTCGCAGACCTACGACCAGCTGGAGGAGCGGATCACCAGGCTGGCCGAGGAGGAGGAACTCGGCAAGATCCGCCCCGAGCTCGACGGCAACGAGATCCAGGAGATCCTCGGTGTCCCGCCGGGCCCGGTCGTGGGCCGCGCCTACAAATTCCTCCTGGACATGCGCCTGGACGAGGGGGTTCTCGGCAAGGAGGCCGCCGCGGACGCCCTCCGCGAGTGGGCGCGGGCGAACGAGGTGACCCCTGAGCGGCACTCCTGACCGGACCGCGGGCCCCGAGGTCTCCGGCCATGTCGCCGCACTCGACCGGGAGCACGTGTGGCACCCCTACGCGGCCGTGCCCCAGCCGGTGGCGCCGCACGTGGTCTCCCGCGCGGAGGGGGTGCGGCTGACGCTCGCCGACGGGCGCGAGCTCGTCGACGGCATGTCGTCGTGGTGGGCGGCCATCCACGGCTACAACCACCCCGAGCTCAACCGGGCGCTGCGGGACCAGCTGGAGGACATGGCGCACGTCATGTTCGGCGGGCTCACCCACGAGCCCGCCGTGCGGCTGGCCCGCAGGCTCGCCGCCATGACCGGTCTGCCGAAGGTGTTCCTCGCCGACTCGGGGTCGGTCGCCGTCGAGGTGGCGATCAAAATGGCGTTCCAGCTCACCGGCAGGAGCAGGCTGCTCACGGTCAGGGGCGGCTACCACGGCGACACCTTCGGGGCGATGTCGGTCTGCGACCCGGTCAACGGCATGCACCACCTGTTCTCCGGTGTGCTGCCCGAACACGTGTTCGCCGACCGGCCGCCGCGCGAGTACGACGAGGCCTACGCGGCCCGGCTGGCGGACCTTCTCGCCAGGCACGCCCATGAACTGGCCGCGATCATCGTGGAGCCGGTGGTCCAGGGGGCGGGCGGCATGCACTTCTACCACCCGGCCTACCTGCGCCTGCTCCGCGAGCTGGCCGACGAGCACGGCGTCCTGCTGATCGCCGACGAGATCGCCACCGGATTCGGCAGGACCGGAGAGCTGTTCGGCTGCGACCACGCCGGGATCAGGCCCGACATCATGTGCCTGGGCAAGGCGTTGACCGGCGGTTACCTGTCGCTGGCCGCGACGCTGTGCACCGAGCGGGTGGCCCGGGGTGTCGGGGTGCTGATGCACGGGCCGACCTTCATGGGCAACCCGCTGGCCACGGCGGTCGCGAACGCCTCGCTGGATCTCCTGGAGGAACGCCCGTGGCGCGAGGAGGTCCGCCGGATCGAGGCCGGTCTCCGCGCGGGCCTGGCGGGGGCCGCGGAGGCGCCGGGTGTGCGTCAGGTGCGGGTCCTCGGCGCGATCGGGGTGATCGAGACCCGCGAGCCCGTCGACGTCCCCGCCGTCCAGGACGTCGTCATGCGGCACGGCGTCTGGCTCCGCCCGTTCGGCCGCCTGCTCTATGCGATGCCGCCCTACTCGATCGGCGACGATGACCTGGAGACGGTCACGACGGCGATGACGGCAGCGGCTCGATCACTCGGGCAGGCGTGACGGCCCGGTATGCCACCGCGCCCGCGAGGTATCCGGCGGCGATGACCACCAGCACGAGCGTCGATCTGCCGTCCGCCGGGAGCAGCGCCGCGGCCAGGGCGGCGGCCAGCACATAGCTGCCGTTGAAGAGCATGTCGTAGATGGAGAAGGCCCGGCCCAGATAGGCGTCCTCGACGTCCCGCTGGACCGCGGTGTCCGCGCAGATCTTGATGCTCTGCCCGGCGATGCCGAGCACGAGGCCCGCGGCTGCGAACCCCCACTGCTGGAACGGCACGCAGAGTGCGAACGTCAGCACCCCGGCGGTGACCAGCATGGCCGGAACCCACCGCTCGATGCCGAAGCGCTCGGTGGCCCAGGGGGTGATCAGGATGGCCAGGAAGTAGCCGAGCCCGGAGGTGGCGACCACGACGGAGACCGCGTTCAGCGCGTCCTCGGCGTTCTCGGCGAAGTAGTAGCGCGACAGCATCACGAGCATCGCCGTGCACATGCCGTAGACGAACCGGTGGGTGGTCATCGCGCCCATCGCCGCGGCGGCGGCCCGGTGGCGTACCAGGTGCCGTGCGCCGTCGATCAGGCCGCTCAGCACGTGGCGCACCGCCTCGCGGGCCTGCGGGCGATTGGGATCGTAGGCGGGGCCGAGCAGCCGTCGGTCCATGGTCCTGGCGATGAGCGCGCTGAGCCCGAAGATGAGGCCGGAGACGACCAGCAGCACCGCCGTCCCCCGGTGGTCGGAGCCGAAGATCGCTCGGAGCAGGTAGCCGGCGCCCACGCCCACGAAGGTGAGCACGGTTCCCGAGGTCGGGGTGACCGCGTTGGCGACCATCAGCCGGTCGGCCGGCACGACGTGCGGGAGCGAGGCTCCCAGCGCGGCCAGGAAGAACCGGTTCACCCCGAGCACGCCGAGCGCGGCGGCGTAGAAGATCGCGTCAGGGGCGTCCGCGGCGACCAGCGCCGCGGCCGCGAGCAGCAGTGTCCCGCGGACCAGCGGCGCGATGACCAGGATCTGCCGTCGTGACCAGCGGTCGATGAACACCCCGGCGAAGGGGCCCAGGATCGAGTACGGCAGCAGCAGCACGGCCAGGCCGGCGGCGATCTCCACCGCGCTCGTGCTCTTCTCCGGGCTGAAGAACGCGAATCCGGCCACGGCGAACTGGAAGATCCCGTCGGAGAACTGCGAGACGAGGCGGGTCCCGTACAGCCTCCGGAAGTCCCGACCTTCCAGGACCACACGTAGGTCGGATATGAAAGACACCCGCTCAGCCTATGGGGGACCGACCCCGATGGGCATCGGGAACATCCCTGAATGTACGGGTGAGCATTACCGACCTTTACCTACGTATCGTCAAGTGGGGCGCGGTAAACCAACATGATCACGTACCCTCGGTCGAGTGACACCTGATGAACACGTTGTGCTCGTCGACAGTGCGGGGAACGCGATCGGCACGGCGGCCAAGGCCACGGTGCACGGTCCCGACACCCCTCTCCACCTGGCCTTCTCCAGTTACGTGTTCGACGAGCAGGGGCAGGTTCTGCTGTCCCGACGCGCACTGCACAAGATCACTTGGCCGGGGGTGTGGACCAACAGCTGTTGCGGCCACCCCCTGCCGGGCGAGCCGCTCGCCGCGGCGGTGACCCGCAGGCTCTCCCACGAGCTGGGCCTCGCGGCCGGCCAGGTCGACCTGCTTCTGCCGCGCTTCTCCTATCGCGCGGTCATGGACAGCGGCATCGTGGAGCGGGAGTTGTGCCCGGTCTACCGGGTGATCGCCGCCTCCGAGGCCGTGCCCAACCCCGACGAGGTCGAGGACGTGCGCTGGATGCCGTGGAAGGAGTTCACCGACGGGGTGCTCGGCGACCGCCTGGCGATCTCCCCGTGGTGCCGCGAGCAGGTCCCCCAGCTGATCGAGCTTGGCGCGGACCCGCTCGCCTGGCGGGCCGCCGACCCCGCCGACCTCCCACCCGCCGCCCGCTGACGCGGGAGCCCGCCGGCGATCCTCATATGGCGAGAGCCCCCGACCCGTTCACCCGGGTCGGGGGCTCTCGCCGTGAGCGGGCGCCGATCGGTCAGCGCTCGACCTCGCCGCGGATGAACTTCTCCACGTACTCGCGCGCCTCGTCGTCGGAGTACTGCTCCGGCGGGGACTTCATGAAGTACGAGGAGGCCGACAGGATCGGCCCCGAGACGCCCCGGTCAAGGGCGATCTTGGCGGCGCGGACCGCGTCGATGATGATGCCGGCGGAGTTGGGGGAGTCCCAGACCTCCAGCTTGTACTCCAGGTTGAGGGGTGTGTCGCCGAAGGACCTGCCCTCCAGGCGCACGTACGCCCACTTGCGGTCGTCGAGCCACGGCACGTGGTCGGAAGGACCGATGTGCACGTCGGCCTTCCGCATCTCGTGCGGGATCTGCGAGGTGACCGACTGGGTCTTGGAGATCTTCTTGGACTGCAGGCGCTTGCGCTCCAGCATGTTCATGAAGTCCATGTTGCCGCCGAAGTTCAGCTGGTACGTGCGGAGCAGCTCGACGCCGCGGTCCTCGAACAGCTTGGCCATCACGCGGTGCGTGATCGTCGCCCCGACCTGTGACTTGATGTCGTCACCGACGATCGGGACGCCGGCGTCGACGAACTTCTGGGCCCAGGTGGGGTCGGAGGCGATGAACACCGGCAGCGCGTTGACGAACGCGACCTTCGCGTCGAGGGCGCACTGGGCGTAGAAGCGGTCGGCATCCTCCGAGCCCACCGGCAGGTAGGAGACGAGCACGTCGACCTTGCTGTCCTTGAGGACCTGAACGACGTCGACCGGAGTCTCGTCCGACTCCTCGACCATCTCCCGGTAGTACTCGCCCAGACCGTCGAAGGTGTGGCCGCGCTGCACCGTGACGCCCAGCGGCGGTACGTCGCAGATCTTGATCGTGTTGTTCTCCGAGGCCACGATCGCCTCGGACAGGTCGCGGCCGACCTTCTTGGCATCGACGTCGAACGCCGCGACGAACTCGACGTCGCCGACGTGGTAGTCGCCGAACTTGACGTGCATCAGGCCCGGCACCCGGGCACCGGGGTCGGCGTCCCGGTAGTAGTGCACGCCCTGTACGAGCGACGTGGCGCAGTTGCCTACACCGACAATGGCTACGCGCACCGAACCCATGGCACTCGCTCCCCTTTTGTTCTTTGGTGGTCAGTTGTCTTCCGGGGTGGCAGGCCGCCCCGTCGTGCCCGCTCCGGGCTCGGGCGCCCGGGACGTTTCCTCCCGCGCGGATCGCTGCTCCTCGTCCGGCGGCGACGCTCGCCGTTCGGTGGCGATCAGCTCATTCAACCAGCGCACTTCGCGTTCGACCGACTCCAGACCGTGACGCTGGAGCTCAAGGGTGTAGCTGTCCAGCCGCTCACGGGTGCGGGCCAGTGCCGTGCGCACGCCGTCCAGGCGTTCCTCGAGCCGGCTGCGCCGGCCTTCGAGGATGCGCAGGCGCACCTCCGCCTCGGTGTGTCTGAAGAAGGCGAAGTGCACACCGAAGCTCTCGTCCTCCCAGGCCGAAGGGCCGGCCTGGGTGAGCAGCTCGTGCAGGCGCTCTTTGCCCTCCGCGGTCAGCCGGTAGACGATCTTCGAACGGCGGCCGGGGAGCGCGATGGGGCTGTCGGCGTTGGCCGCGGCGGCATCGCCGTCTTCGATGATCAGTCCGTCGGTGAGCAACTGGCGGAGGCACGGATAGAGCGAGCCGTAGGAGAAGGCCCGGAACATGCCGAGCAGAGCGTTGAGCCGTTTGCGCAGCTCGTAGCCGTGGAGCGGGGTCTCGTGCAACGACCCGAGCACGGCCAGCTCCAGCACCCCGCCACGTCCGCCGGCCACCGGAAACCACCACCTCTCGTGTCGATGTATCGAGCCGATACATCCGCAGGATACGTCCATTCAACATAACCCTGCAATCAGCGACTTTCCCAAGAGGTTGGGAGCAAACAACAAAAAGCCGTAGTCTGGCGCCTATGTGGTCACAACAGGCGGCAATGGGGCACAGCCCCCGCGCGGCGTGGACCGCTTTCCAATACGGGGAATCCCGCGTCAACGTGGGAGAGGTCTGCCAAGGTTGTTGTCGAAACCAGCTGACGATCTCGTTCGTCCTCGGGAACGGAGATCCACCCGAATGGGCCGGCTACCAGTGAGCCAAGGCGGCGAGATCTCCGGTGATCAGGAGGTAGTCTCGCCCGCCAGCACGCCGTCGTAGACCCCGATGACCGAACGAGGACGCGTGAGTTACAGCCACAGCAATGACCCGGAGCCGAACGGGCGCCAGGAGGGCGCCGACGGGTCGGCTCGTCAGGGGCGGCGCCGTCGCTCAGGCCCAGGAGCCGCTCCCCGTGCAGTTCCCCCTTCGCAAAACTCTCAAACCGGCGGCGCGAGCTGGGAACAGCAGCAAGGCCGGCCGCCACAGGGCGCGGGGACCGACAACCGGACCATGATGATGCCCCAGCCCGGCGGGATGCCCGGCGGGATGCCCTACGCCGGCGGCGCGCCCCAGCACCCGGGTGCCCAGCCCCGGCGGGACGCGGGCGCTCCGGGCGGGATGCCCCCGCGCGAGCCAGAGCAGCGGGGCGGTGAGCTCCGTCGCCGTGACACCGACCCGACAGGCCGCCGGGCCGAGGCCGCGTTCGAGGACACCCAGGCGATGCTCGCCGCCCAGGCGGGAGCCGGTTCGAGGTCCGGTGAGGGTGGCGTGCGCAGACGCCGCGCCGGGCGTGGCGCGGGCGGTCCCGGAGGCCAGGGGGGTCCAGAGGGTCCGGGCGGCCCGGGGGGCCCTGGGGGGTACGGTCCCGGCGACGGCGACGGCGACGGCGAGGACGAGCCCAAGGCCAGGCGGTGGACGCGCTTCCTGCCCAACTGGAAGATCGTGATGGCCAGCTTCGTGGTCCTCAGCGCCGGTGTCTTCGGCATGATCGCGGTGGCCTACGCCAACACGCCGATCCCCGAGACCGCGCAGGACAGCGTGAACGACCAGGGCAGCGTGATCTACTACCGGGACAAGAAGACCCCGATCGCGCGCCTCGGCGTCAAGCGCACCCCGGTGAAGATCAGCCAGATTCCCAAGCACGTCCAGGACGCGGTGATCGCCCTGGAGAACAAGAGCTTCCGCACCGACAGCGGCATCGACTTCACCGGCATGGCCCGCTCGGTGTGGAGCACGGTCAGCGGAGCCCAGCTCCAGGGCGCCTCGACCATCACCCAGCAGATGGCCCGCAACTACTACGACGGCCTCAGCCAGGAGGTCTCGGTACAGCGCAAGATCAAGGAGATCTTCGTCGCCGTCAAGATCAGCAAGACGCTGGAGAAGGACGAGATCCTTGAGCGCTACCTCAACCTCATCTACTTCGGCCGCGGCGCGTACGGCATCCAGGCCGCCTCGAAGGCGTTCTTCGGCAAGAACATCGGCCAGCTGACCCCGCAGGAGGGCGCCTACCTGGCCGGCCGGATCCAGAACCCGGACGCCTTCGACATCCAGGAGAAGGCCGGCAACTACGCCGCGACCAAGGAGCGCTTCGGCGCCGCACTGAGGAACATGGCGGAGATCGACCCCGCCGCGTACGGCAAGTACGCGGGAAGCTCCTTCGATGACCTGAAGTTCGCCAAGGTCAAGGTCTCGCAGACCTTCAAGGGGATCAAGGGCTACATGCTCAACATCGTCTTCCGGGAGCTCAAGCAGCGGGGGATCTCCCAGGAGAAGCTGGAGACCGAGGGCCTCAAGGTCTACACCACCTTCGACAAGAAGATGATGGAGGAGGCGCAGAAGGCGGTGAAGGCCCGCACCGCCGGTCTGGAGTCGACCATCCACGCCAGTGTCGCCTCGGTGGATCCGAAGAACGGCCGGGTGCTCGCCTTCTACAGCGGCGACGACTTCGTCAACGACTTCAACAACCGCGCCTTCGACTCCACCAAGCAGGCGGCCTCGGCGTTCAAGCCCTACGTGCTCGCGGCCTGGCTGGAGAGCGGCAGATCGCTCGACAGCTACGTCGACGGCATGGCCACGATCAAGATGCCGGGCACCACCCCGATCAGCAACTCGGGGAACACCGCGTACGGGGCGATCGACATGATCAAGGCCATGGCCAGCTCGGTCAACACGGTCTTCGTGCAGATGGGTGAGGTCGTCACGCTTCCCGAGGTGGCGAGGATCGCCAAGGAGGCGGGGGTCGGCGAGACCGCCAAGTACAACCCCTCCTACGGCGGCAAGAACGCGGTCGACTACGCGGTCGACGAGCAGAAGTTCCAGGTCACCATCGGCAGCGCCTCGGTCACCGCGGTCGAGCAGGCCGCCGGCTACTCGATCTTCGCCAACGAGGGCAAGCACGCCGACTGGCACACCGTCGTCAAGGTGACCAAGATCGACGGCTCCCCGGTGCTCGCGGAGCAGGCCACCGTGCGGCAGATCATCAGCCCCGAGTCCGCGGCCGACGCGACGGTCGCGCTCCAGGCCGTGGTGAAGAGCGGCACCGGCGCCACCGCGAACATCGGCTCGCGGCCGGTGGCCGGCAAGACCGGCACGAACAACGGCTACAAGGACGCCTGGTTCGTCGGTTTCACCCCGCAGGTCGTCACCGCGGTCGGCATGTCCAAGGACGTGCCCTACAACAAGGCGGGGACGCGCAAGCTCAAAGTCGACAAGTACGGCCTGCCGAACCGCAAGATCGATGATTCGAAGATCCTCTGGAAGGAGGAGTCCATGCCCTCCTTCATCGGCGGTGGTGGCACCCCGACCCAGATCTGGCACGACTACATGCAGGCCGTGACCGCCAAGGACGAGGTCCAGCAGTTCCCGCCGAGGGCCAACACCGGCTCGCAGAGCAACCTGGCCACGCCCAAGCCGACGCCCACCGCGACGCCGACCATGGACGACAATCCGTTCCCCGACAGCGGCGACGGTGGCGGTGACTGGCCCAGCGACGGCGGCGGCGGCGAGCCGGACAACCCCGACGGCCGCGAGTGCCTGCCCTGGGACGGTTCCTGCGACGTCGGCAACGACGGCTCGGGCGACGGTCCGCCGAACGGCGAGATCACCGAGAACGGCGCCCCCGGCGCGGTCGGGGCTCCCGGGGCGCCCGGCGCGGCGATCATGCCGACACCCGCCGCGAGCGGACGACGCCCCTGATGAAGGATCTCCTGACGTCGCGGCGCCCGCTGTCGGAGTTCGGCACCCGGGCCATCCCGTACGTGCCCCTGGCCCTGTTCGCGGGGCTGGGGGCCATCCTGGCCTGGTTCTGGAAGTGGCCGTGCCGCGTCGGCGGGGCGTGGAACGACGGGACCCTGCAGTTCACGAACTTCTGTTACACCGACATCTATCCCCTGTGGTGGAACGAGAAGCTCAACGAGGGCAAGATCCCTTATTTCGACTACCCGGTCGAGTACCCCGTCGGCATCGGCGGGATCATGGAGTTCTTCCGCCGGATCGTCGCCCCCATGACCGACCAGGGGACGGCGTTCTACGACCTCACGGTCATCCTCATGGCGATCTGCCTGGTCGTCGGTGTGTTGCTGATGGCCGCGCTGGCCGGTCCGGCCAGGCGCTGGGACGCGCTCTGGTACGCCCTGGCCCCCGGGCTGATCCTCACCGCGTACATCAACTGGGACCTGGCGGCCAACGCCCTCGCGCTGGGCGCGCTGCTGGCCTGGTCGAAGCGGAGGCAGTGGCTCGCCGGCATCCTGCTCGGCCTGGCGATCGCCACCAAGTTCTACCCGCTGATGTTCCTCGGCCCGCTGTTCCTGCTGACGCTGCGCACCGGCAGGTGGGTGCCGTTCCTCAAGACGCTCGGCGGCGTCGTGGGAGCCTGGCTGGTCGTCAATGTGCCGATCATGGTGTTCGCCTTCGACGGCTGGAAGCGGTTCTACGTCTTCAGCCAGGAGCGGGGGGCCGACTGGGGTTCGCTCTGGTACTTCTTCAACCAGAAGCAGTGGCCGATCCTCGGTGACGCCGAACTCGTCGACAAGCTGGGCATCGTCTCCCTCGCCGCGTTCTGCCTGGCGATCGCCGTGCTCACCGTGACGGCCAGGACCCGCCCGCGGCTGATGCAGCTCTGCTTCCTCACCCTGGCCGCGTTCATGCTGACCAACAAGGTGTGGTCGCCGCAGTACGTGCTCTGGCTGATCCCCTTCGCGGTGCTGGCCAGGCCGAACTGGAAGCCGATCGCGCTCTGGCAGCTCGCCGAGTGCTGGTACTTCTTCGCGATCTGGCTCTATCTGGTCGGTATCCAGCCGGGTAACGAGGCGTTGGGCATCGCCGGCGACACCTACTTCACCGCGGTGTGGGCCCGCGCGATCACCATTCTGATCATGATGGCGTTCGTGGTGAGGGACATCCTCGTCCCCGACAAGGACGTGATCCGCCAGGACGGGACCGACGACCAGGCGGGCGGTGTCTTCGACGGCGCACCCGACCGTTTCCGGCTCGCGCTCTCCTAGCACCGGGGAACGGCGTGAGTCTGGCGGCCGGTCGGGATGATCCGCGACAATCCCAGTTTGTGAATCCTGTCGAGCCCCCGCGGGATACCGCGCAGGAAGGGCTGCTGCTCTGGCTGGCCTCCAGGCTGGGAATCGTCGCCCTGGTCGTCGTCGGCACCCAGGCGATGATGGAGGGGGACGCGGTCCCGCCGCCGTTCCTGGAGCGCTGGAAGCACTGGGATGCCAGCCTCCTGGCCACCATCGCCGAGCACGGTTACGGTGGCGCCCCCGGCAGCGAGCCTGACAAGGGGCTGCCCGCCTTCTTCCCCGGGATGCCCCTGGCGCTCCGCGCGGTGCACCTCGTGGTCGGCGACTGGACGGTCGCCGGGCTGCTGATCTCCTTCGTGGCCGGTGCCGTCGCGATGATGGCGCTCGCCAGGCTGGCCGAGTTCGAGGGGCCCCCGGGGACCGGCCGGCGCGCGGTGCTGGCGCTGCTGCTCTGGCCGATGGCGGTGTTCCTGTTCGCGGGCTACAGCGAGTCGCTCTTCCTGGCCTTCGCCGTTCCCGCCTGGCTCGCGGCGCGCAGGGGGCGCTGGCCGCTCGCCGCGGTCCTGGCGGCGGGCGCCTCCTGCGTGCGGATCACCGGCCTGTTCCTGGCCCTGGCGCTGATCGTGGAGTTCTTCGCCCGGCGGCGGCCCGTACGGCAGCTCGTACGGCAGGCCGGCTGGCTGGTGCTCCCGTTCGTGCCGCTGGTGCTCTACTCCGCCTACCAGCACTCCCGCACCGGCGACTGGCTGGCCTGGAAGAGTGCCCAGGAGGCCGGCTGGGGTCGGCACATGGTGTGGCCCTGGGAATCGCTGATCACGACCTGGAACTCGGCCATGGGCGAGGGCCGGTTCGCCTGGGCGTTCCGGCTTGAGATCGCGGGGGCGATCGTCGGGGTCGTGCTCGTACTGGTCCTGCTCTACCTGCGGAGGTGGAGCGAGTTCGTCTACGTGGGACTTCAGGTGGGCGCCCTGCTCTGCTCCGCCTACTACCTGTCGGTTCCGCGCTCGGCGCTGCTGTGGTGGCCGCTCTTCATCCTGATCGCGAAGGCGAGCGGCGGGCAGGCACCGTGGCGGCGGTGGATCATCGTCGTCTACGCCCTGGTGGTGGGCCCGCTGATGGCGCTCAACGCGCTGATCTTCGCCGACGGTGCCTGGGTGGGCTGAGCGCCGGGAGCAGCCCTTTACCCGTTTCCGGGGAAAAGTAATCCCACCAAGTTATCCACAGGCTGTGGACGGACTCTCCCGTCCGAGGCCTCGCGCTAGAGCTTCGATCTGAGGAAGGCGATGTCGGCGGCCTGGCCGTCGAAGGGCGTCTCCACCACGATCGGCGCGTTCGCGCTCCGGCACACGCTCAGGATGAGCTCGGGGTCGATCTGACCCGCTCCGAGGCTCGCGTGCCGGTCGGCGCCGGAGTCGAAGGCGTCGCGAGAGTCGTTGCAGTGGATCAGGTCGATCCTGCCGGTGATCGCCATGACCCGCTCGACCACGTCCGCCAGGTCCTCGCCGGCCGCGTGGGCGTGGCAGGTGTCGAGACAGAAGCCCACGTCGAAGCCGTCGAGCGCGTCCCAGAGCCGGGCGATGCGCTCAAGCTTGCGCGCCATCGCGTTGCCGCCGCCCGCGGTGTTCTCGATGAGCACGGGGATCCGGTGCTCCTCCAGGCGCTCGAACACCTTGCGCCAGTTGTCGAAGCCCTTCTGCGGGTCGTCCCCGGCCCCCACGTGCCCGCCGTGGACGATCAGCCCCCTGGCGCCGAGCTCGGCCGCCGCGGCGAGATGCGAGCCGAGCAGCTTGCGGCTGGGGATGCGGACCCGGTTGTTGGCGGTCGCCACATTGATCACATAGGGGGCGTGGACGTAGACCTCCACGTCCGAGTCCTTGATCTCCCGGGTCTTCTCGCCGATGACCGGGCCCTTCCAGCCCTGCGGGTCACCGAGGAAGAACTGCACGACCTCGGCGCCGCGCGCCCTGGCGTGCGCCAGCGGGTCGTCCTGGTCGACATGAGCTCCGATAAGCGGCATGTGTCCGAGCCTAGCTGTTTCAACGGCGAGGCCCTGGGCAGTCGCAGGGCGCGCCCTACCACTCACCCCCACGGGCCGAACACAAGGAGTCCACGTGGCCTACTATCGCAGAGGGATCAGTCTCATCGGCCTCATCTACATCCTGGTCGGCCTCTACGTCGCCTGGGTGTACGACTACATCACTCCCGCGCTCCTGAAGGACGTCGCCGAGGCTCTGCTGGCGGTCTTCCTGTGGTTCCTCGTCCTGCTCGGCGTGGACCTGCGCCTGAATGGTTAGCCGCCCCCGCGCCGGTGTGGCCTTCGTCTGATTCGGGGCCTCACGGGAGGAAACCCCCGTGATAGATGCCGAAGGCCACACCGACGAACGAGGCCACGATGCCCACGATGTTCAGCGCGCGCTCCGGCGTCGTCGCGGAGACGTACTGCGAGTAGAGGCCCCCGCAGAATCCCAGCACCCCCGCCCACGAGGCGACGACATGCGCGGCGGGGATCAGTCCGGTGGCGAAGGCGAGCAGTCCGCAGCCGATCGTGACGACGCTCAGCACGTTCTCGATCCTGTGACGACGCCCGTCGGTGTTCAACGTGAACCGCAAGGGTCTCTTCCGGGCATGTCCATACGCACGAGGCATCTTCACCGCCTCCTCTTTCTCCTGCGACAGGACGTGCCCGGCGAGGCGACGGCCCAACCCTTGACGGACTGGTAGGCTGGCACGGCTACGTCGAATGGGTGTGTTATCGCCCACCCTCCACCCCGAGCGCCGAAATGGGCGCCCGAGGTGAAGCACGTCAGCGTCCTCCTGTCACGGCACGGTGTCGTGACCGCAAGAGTCCAGAGGAGGTTGAAGTCAGCATGCGCCGTTACGAAGTGATGGTCATTCTTGACCCCTCGCTCGATGAGCGTACGGTCGCCCCTTCCCTCGACCAGTTCCTCACGGTCGTCCGCAACGACGGCGGCACCGTGGAGAAGGTCGACGTGTGGGGTCGCCGCAGGCTGTCCTACGACATCGCGAAGAAGCCCGAGGGCATCTACGCCGTCATCGACCTGAGCGCCGAGCCCGCCACGGTCAAGGAGCTCGACCGGCAGATGAACCTCAACGAGGGAATTCTGCGCACCAAGGTTCTCCGCCCGGACGTGCACTAACTCCCGGCATTTTGTCGGGCGGCAGCCGTACTCTGAGCCGATAACCAGCGAAGGCCGCAGGAAGGGCAGCGCTAGCCATGGCAGCAGGCGACACCACGATCACCATCGTCGGCAACCTCGTCGACGACCCGGAGCTGCGCTTCACCCCCACGGGGCAAGCGGTGGCCCGGTTCCGCATCGCATCCACTCCGAGGTTCCTCGACAAGACGACCAACGAGTGGAAGGACGGCGAAGGCCTGTTCCTGACCTGCAACGTGTGGCGGCAGGCGGCGGAGAACGCCGCCGAGAGCCTCCAGCGCGGCATGCGGGTCATAGTTCAGGGACGGCTGCGCCAGAGGTCTTACGAGACCAAGGAAGGCGAGAAGCGCACGGTCTACGAGGTTGAGGTCGACGAGGTCGGCCCCTCCCTGAGAAACGCGACCGCCAAGGTCAACAAGACCGCCCGTCAGGGCGGTGGCGGCGGCTTCGGCGGCGGCCCGGCCAACGACCCGTGGGCCTCCGCGGCGCCCGCCGCACCGCAAGGTGGCGGCTTCGGCGGCGGCGGCAACAACTACGGGGGCGGCGGCCAGCAGCAGGGTGGCGGCGGCTTCGGCGGCGGCGACTTCAGCGACGAACCGCCTTTCTAGGGACGGCGGTCCTCCCGCAATCCCAGTCCATATCCGCAGCGACCATTCCCGCCTGACGGCGGGGCTCTGAAAGGAGCACCACGATGGCCAAGCCGGCACTGCGCAAGCCCAAGAAGAAGGTTTGCCTGTTCTGCCACGACAAGATCTCCTACGTCGACTACAAGGACACGGCGCTGCTTCGGAAGTTCATCTCCGACCGCGGCAAGATCCGTGCCCGCCGGGTGACTGGCAACTGCACCCAGCACCAGCGTGACGTGGCGACCGCTATCAAGAACGCTCGTGAGATGGCGCTCCTGCCGTACATGAGCACCGCGCGCTAAGGAGGTCCGGACAGATGAAGCTCATTCTCACCAGTGAGGTCACCGGCCTCGGCGCCCCCGGCGACATCGTCGAGGTCAAGGACGGCTACGGCCGCAACTACCTGCTTCCCCGCGGCTTCGCGATCCTCTGGACGCGCGGCGGCGAGAAGCAGATCTCCTCGATCAAGAAGGCTCGCGACGCCCGCGAGATCCGCGACCTTGGCACCGCCAAGGAGGTCGCCGGCCAGCTGCAGGCACTGAAGGTGGTCCTGAAGACGAAGGCCGGCGAGTCCGGTCGCCTCTTCGGCTCCATCACCACGGGTGACGTCGCCGAGGCCGTCAAGGCCGCCGGTGGCCCCGTGCTCGACCGCCGTCGCATCGAGATCGCCTCCGCGATCAAGAGCCTCGGCTCCCACCGGGTCAGCGTCAAGCTGCACCCGGAGGTCTCCGCGTCCCTCGATGTCGAGGTCGTCGCGGCCTGAGAGGCCCAGTGAGACAAGGGCTCCTCCCCGTTCGCGGGGAGGAGCCCTTGTTCTTTCGCAACCGGCGGTGTGGGTTCTCCATGGCCTGACCGCCCGCCGGGATATCAGCGGGGCGTGCGGAAAGCTCTTCGTCCGCGAGAAGAGGCTCACATGCCGAGACCGTGTTACTCCAGGTCATCGCTGATACATACAATTCGGGAATCGTTGCTTCCCCCTGGAGGTCTTGTCATGGTCCGTCCCTCGATGCTGCTCGCGCTCGGTGCCCTCGCGGCGACCGCGGTGGCCTGTGCGCCGGCCTCGGAAACGACGACCCAGACGAGCTCTGCGGCCCCGAGCGCCTCCGGAGCCGCCTCCAGCGCCTGTGCCAAGGAGAGCCTCGCGCTGAAGACCCCCGGCAAGCTCACCATCGGCACCGACAAGCCCGCCTACGAGCCGTGGTTCAACGACGACGACCCGGCCAACGGCAAGGGCTTCGAGAGCGCCGTCGCCTACGCCGTCGCGGGCCAGATGGGCTTCGCCGAAGGCGACGTCACCTGGGCCACCGTGAAGTTCGACTCCGCGTTCGCGCCGGGTGCCAAGCAGTTCGACTTCGACGTCAACCAGGTCTCGGTGACCCCCGACCGGGCCAAGGTCGTCGACTTCAGCAAGGGCTACTACACGGTCAAGCAGGCGGTGGTCGCGCTGGACGGCTCGAAGGTCGCCGCCGCCACGGACCTGGCGGCCCTGAAGGACGCCAAGATCGGCGTGCAGGTCGGCACCACCTCGCTGCAGGCGGTCAAGGACGTCATCCAGCCCTCGGCCGAGCTCAACGTCTACAACGAGCAGATCGACGCCGTCAACGCGCTGAAGAACAAGCAGGTCGACGCGGTGGTGGTGGACCTGCCCACCGCGTTCTACGTGACCGCCGCCCAGGTCGAGAACTCCAAGATCGTTGGCCAGTTCGGCACCGCCTCCGGCGTTCCCGAGGTCTTCGGCGCGGTGTTCGAGAAGGGCAGCCCGCTGGTGAGCTGCGTCAACGAGGCGATCGACAAGCTGACCGCCTCCGGCGAGCTGGCGAAGATCGAAACCGAGTGGCTCGGTTCCGCCGCGGGTGCGCCGGAGCTGAAGTGATCCCGGAGCTCATGCCACCGCCGTGGGCGCGGAGCGCGTACGGTCCGCGCCGCGGCGCTCGATGAGGAACGACGAGAGCCTGCGGCTCTCCGACGACTGGACGAAGAGCGAGCGGCAGCTTGAGCGGGAGCGGCTCCGCAGGAGGTCGTCTCTCCGCTCGGGCTCCGTCGCGACGGTCTCGACGATCATCGTGATCGTCCTGCTGTTCTGGCTCTTCACCGCCTCCCCCGGCTGGCCCCGGGTGCGGGACACGTTCTTCGATCCCGAGCAGTTCGTCAAGGCGCTGCCGGACGTGCTGAGCGGGTTCCTGCTCAACATCAAGATCTTCCTGATCGCCGAGCCGCTGATCCTTCTCGTGGGCCTGCTGGTCGCGCTGGCCCGCAACCTCACGGCGCCGGTCTTCTTCCCGCTGCGCGCCCTGGCGGTGATCTACACCGACGTCTTCCGCGGCGTGCCCACGATCCTCATCATCTATCTCGTCGGCTTCGGGCTGCCCGCGCTCGGCCTGCAGGGCACCCCGACGGACCTCGCGACGCTGGGCATCATCGCACTCACGCTCTCGTACGGAGCGTACGTGGCGGAGGTCTTCCGGGCGGGTATCGAGTCGGTGCATCCCAGCCAGCGGGCCGCCGCCCGGTCCCTCGGCCTGAGCCACGGCCAGACCATGCGTCACGTGGTGGTGCCGCAGGCCGTGCGCCGGGTGGTGCCGCCGCTGCTCAACGACTTCGTCTCGCTGCAGAAGGACACCGCGCTCGTCGCCACGATCGGCCCGCTGGAGGCGCTGAGGCAGGCGCAGATCCACGTGGCCGGCAACTTCAACTACACCCCCTACCTGGTGGCGGCGCTGCTGTTCATCCTGCTCACCATTCCGATGGCCCGCTTCACCGACTATCTGGCGGTCCGCTCGCAGCGGCGGCGGAGCCAGTGAGCGGGCAGCGCGAAACCGGCGGAAAGGAGGGGACATGAGCCTGCTGAGCATCGAGGGCCTGTGGAAGAACTACCGGGGCCACAGCGTGCTACGCGGTATCGACCTGGAGGTCGACCCGCACGAGGTGGTCTGCCTGATCGGTGCCTCGGGATCGGGAAAGTCCACGCTGCTGCGCTGTGTGAACCTGCTGGAGACCGCCGACGACGGCACGATCCGCCTGGACGGCGAGGAGATCACCGACGCCCGCGCCGATCTCAACGACGTGCGCAAGCGCATGGGCATCGTGTTCCAGGCCTTCAACCTGTTCCCGCACATGACCGTGCTGGACAACATCACGCTGGCCCCGCGGAAGGCGCACGGCGTGGGCAGAAGGCAGGCCGAGCAACAGGCCCGTGACCTGCTGGACAGGTTCGGCCTGGCGGACAGGGCGGGCGCCTACCCGGATCAGCTCTCCGGCGGCCAGCAGCAGCGCGTCGCCATCATCAGGGCCCTGGCCACCCAGCCCCGCCTGATGCTGCTGGACGAGGTCACCTCGGCGCTGGACCCGGCGCTGGTCAAGGAGGTGCTCGGGATCATCCGGGAGCTCAAGGAGGGCGGCATGACCATGGTCCTGACCACGCATGAGATGGGTTTCTGCCGCGAGATCGCCGACACCGTCTGTTTCCTCGACGGTGGTGTGCTCCTGGAGCGCGGCACCCCCGAGCAGATCTTCACCGCTCCCCGCGAGGCTCGTACCAGGGAGTTCGTGCAGAGCGTGATCGACGCCCGGCGCCTTTGACGTCCTCCGGCCCGGGGAGGCCGGATTTTCGAAGGACGGGACCCCGCGCTCCAGGCGCTCGCGGAGACCTCAGCGCCGGTGCCTGCCGCGGGACCCGGTGCCGGGGCCGCCGGGACCTTCCGGAGGGCCGGGAGGCCCCGGCGGCCCTGCGGAGGGGGCGGGAGCCTCGGGGGCGGACTGCGCCATCCTGGCGAGCACGCTGTTGCGCCTGCCGTACACCAGGTAGACCAGCACGCCGAAGGCCATCCAGATGATGAAGTACAGCCAGGTGATGAGCTGGAGGTTCACCATGAGCCACAGGCAGGCGGCGATCGAGGCGATCGGCACGCCGGGAGAGAGCGGGGTGCGAAAGCCCCTGGGCAGGTCCGGCATCGTCTGCCGCATCCTGATCACTCCGCCGGCCACGGAGATGAACACGAACAGGGCACCGATCACGACCAGCGGTTCGAGCGTGAACACGTCCACGAACTCGGCCAGCAGGATCGCCAGGAATCCGATGACCAGCGTGGCCCTCGTCGGGCTGTGGTAGCTACGGTTGATCTTGGAGAGCGAGCGGGGCATCAACCCGTCGCGAGCCATGGAGAACAGCACGCGGGTCAGGCCGACGAGCAGCACCAGGACGACCGTGGTGAGGCCGAGCACCGCTCCGATGTTGATGACGTGCACCATGAAGCCCTCGCCGGCGTCGCGGAAGGCGTTGGCGAGTGGCGCGGCGGTGTCGATCTTGTCGTACGGGGTCATCCCGACCATCACCAGCGCGACCGCGATGTAGATGACCGTAGTGATCACCAGCGCGCGGATGATGCCCTGCGGGATCGAGCGGGGGGCGTCCTCGGCCTCCTCGGCGGCGGTGGCCACGACGTCGAAGCCGATGTACGCGAAGGTGATGACCGCCGAGGCCGCGAAGATGCCGAACCAGCCGAAGGCGCCCGTCTGGCCGAAGACGATGCCGATCAGCGGGGAGTGCAGGGCCTCCTCGGCCTTCTCCGCGGGCACCGCCGGCACCGGGATGGCCGCTAGGTTGCGCTGGTCGAAGTGGAGGGCGCCGACCACGATGACCGCGCCGACGGCCAGCAGCTTGGCGATCACGATGATCCACAGGGCGCGCAGTCCGACGCGGGCGCCCAGGGCCACCACGGCCGTCAGGATCACCAGGATGAACAGCGTGAAAAGATCGAAACCCGTGTGCCGGCCGACCATCCCCGCGACCACGTCGGGGAGGCGTACCCCGAAGTCGGTGAGCATCTGGGCGGCGTAGAGCGACCACGCGCGGGCCACCGTCGCCGCGGCCAGCAGGAGTTCCATGACCAGAGCCCAGCCCACCACCCAGGCCCAGACCTCGCCGAAGATGACGTAGCTGAAGGTGTAGGCGCTTCCCGAGGCAGGCATGGCGGAGGACAGTTCGGCGACGCAGAAGGCCACCAGCAGGCTGGTGATTCCCGCGATCATGAAGGAGAGGATCACGCCAGGCCCGGCCATGGTCGCCGCCTGGCGGCCGGCGAGGCTGAAGATGCCCGCACCGATCATGACGCCGATACCGAGGACGACGAGGTCGGCTCTGCGATAGGCCATGGGCAGGCCGTGGCGCGCACCGGTCCACCGGTCTGTGGCATGGCTTGGTGGCATACGGCGCACGATCGACGGGGGAGGACCTTCGGGCACGACCTGGCCAATCGTGGTGGGCTAAATACCCTTATTGTCGGGCTTGTTTCACAGTGCCGTAGGGGGGTCACCTGGGACAAGTGCTATCCGGTCACGTCGTGGACACCACAGTGTCACGCCCGGATTACCCGCCCGCTCAGCCGCCGACCACCAGCCACGCCGGGCCGTACGCGCGCGTCGAAAGGGTGATCAGCCGGGCGGTCATCCACAGCCCGAACGCCAGCCAGAGCGTCACCAGGCCACCGCCCCAGAGATCCACCAGTAACGCGGCGGGCAGGTAGGCGATCGTCGTCCACACCCCCGCCCAGGCGAGGTAGCGCTGGTCCCCGGCACCGATCAACACACCGTCCAGCACGAACACCACCCCGGCGATCGGCTGCAGGGCGGCCACCACCCAGAGCAGGTCGAGCAGCTCCGCGGCGACGGCCGGGCTCGCGTCGAACAGACCGGGGATGAACGGCCTGGCCACCAGCACGGCGAGGCCGAGCAGCACGCCGGAGCCGACTCCCCAGATCACCATCCTCCAGGTCGCCGCGCGAGTTCCCGCCACGTCGCCGGCACCCAGGGCACGACCGGTGATCGCCTGTCCGGCGATCGCGATCGCGTCCAGGGCGAACGCCATCAGGATCCAGATCCTGATGGCGACGGTGTATGCCTCGATCTGGTCCGTTCCCATCCGGGTGGCCATCGTGGCGGAGACGGCCAGCACCGTCTGCAGGCACGCCGTACGGATGATCAGGGCGATCCCGGCCGAGCCCGCCGCCCGCACGCCCGCCGGGTCCGGGCGGAACGGCGCACGGTAACGGACGAAGATCAGGACGAGGTAGACGGCGGCGGCGAGCGCCTGGGCCAGCACCGTGCCCCAGGCCGAGCCGGCGATCCCCCAGCCCAGTCCCAGGACGAACACGACGTTGAGCACCGCGTTCAACGCGAAGGATCCCACCGACACCAGCAGCGGAGTCGAGGCGTCCTGCATGCCGCGCAGCACGCCCGTGCCCGCGAGTACCACCAGCATGGCGGGAACGCCGAGCAGGCTGATCCGCAGGTAGGTGACCGCCTGCCGGGCGAGCTCTCCCTCGGCGCCGATCAGGTGGATCAGCCAGGGGGCCAGGGGCCAGACGACCACGATGATCGCCAATCCCACCCCGGCGGCCAGCCAGAGGCCGTCCACCGCCTGCCGCAGTGCCCGCCCGGTCTCGCCCGCCCCGATCTGCCTGGCCACCGCCGCTGTCGTGCCGTAGGCCAGGAACACGCACATCCCCACCAGGAAGCTCAGCACCGTGCTCGCCACCCCCAGGGCGCCGAGCGCGGGGGCGGGCAGGCGGCTGACGATGACGGTGTCCGTCAGCAGGAAGAGCGGCTCGGCGACCAGGGCGCCGAACGAGGGCAGTGCCAGCCGCAGGATCTGCCTGTCATGGTCGCGACCAGAGCGGCCGAATCGAGGCGTAATAGTCACAGCTCCATTGTGCCTCTTACCTCCCGGTGGATCTTCAGCAGGATGAACCGGTCGGCTCATGACATCTAAGGCGACTCCCGGCGTGTCGCCCCAACTTTCTTTTCTCCACAGGCGGTGGATTACATTTCCCCTGGTCAGAAAGGTATCCACAGCTGTGGACAACAGTTATCCACAGGACTGTCCCCAGGCTGCCCACACCTCTGGGGAAGAAGTGCACAGCTTATCCACACCTCTGTCGACAGCCCGCGTTGCCAGTCGGGGCGCCGAGCCGCGAAACTGTCACACCGGTCGGCTAAAAATAGAGATAGCGTAACTGTGTTCGAAAGAGGGGGTGTTCGGTGAGCATCGCAGAGCCACCGGTCTTCGAGCCAGGTTTCGAGCGCACCCCGCCGAACAACATCGAGGCCGAGCAGTCCGTCCTGGGTGGCATGCTGCTCTCCAAGGACGCCATCGCCGACGTGGTCGAGATCCTGCGATCCGATGACTTCTACCGGCCCGCCCACCAGATCATCTACGACATCATCACCGACCTCTACGGCCGGGGTGATCCCGCCGACGCCGTCACCATCTTCGATGAGCTGCAGAAGCGAGGCGAGGTCGCCCGGGTCGGTGGCGGAGCCTACCTGCACACGCTGACCGCCGTCGTGCCGACCGCGGCCAACGCCGGTTACTACGCGAGGATCGTCCGGGAGCAGGCCATCCTCCGCCGCCTGATCGAGGCGGGCACCCGCATCGTCTCCTACGGCTACGGTGGCCAGGACGAGGAGGTCGACGACCTCGTCGACCGCGCCCAGGCGGAGATCTACAAGGTCACCGAGCGCCGCACCTCCGAGGACTACATCCCCCTGGCCGACATCATGCCGGGTGCCCTCGACGAGTTGGAGGCCATCGGAGGCCGGGGTGGTCAGATGGTCGGTGTCCCCACTGGATTCCAGGACCTCGACTCGCTCACCAACGGCCTGCACCCCGGCCAGATGATCGTCGTGGCCGCCCGTCCGGCCATCGGTAAGTCGACTTTGGGGCTAGATTTCGCCAGATCTGCTGCTATCAAGCACGGCATGACGACTGTGGTGTTCTCGTTGGAAATGTCCCGTAACGAGATCACGATGCGCCTGCTGTCGGCCGAGGCGCGGGTGGCACTGCACGCCATGCGCTCAGGCACGATGACCGACGACGACTGGGCCAAGCTGGCCCGGCGGATGGGCGAGGTGGCCGAGGCGCCGCTGTTCATCGACGACTCGCCCAACATGTCGATGATGGAGATCAGGGCCAAGTGCCGCCGTCTCAAGCAACGCAACGACCTGCGGTTCGTCATCATCGACTACCTGCAGCTGATGTCCTCGCCGAAGAAGACCGAGAGCCGCCAGAACGAGGTCTCGGAGATCTCCCGGGCCATCAAGCTGCTCGCCAAGGAGCTGGAGGTCCCGGTGATCGCGATCTCCCAGCTCAACCGTGGCCCCGAGCAGCGAACCGACAAAAGGCCCATGGTCAGCGACCTTCGCGAATCCGGAAGCATCGAGCAAGATGCCGACATGGTCATCCTGCTCCACCGGGAGGACGCCTACGAGCGAGAGTCGCCCAGGGCCGGTGAGGCCGACCTGATCGTGGCCAAGCACCGTAACGGCCCCACCGCCACGGTCACCGTGGCCTTCCAGGGCCACTACAGCCGCTTCGTCGACATGGCCCCCCACTAGGCGGACCTGTAGGGTCCGCGTTTCGGTGGACAATTCCGTGTGATCATGGACAGTCGCTTACGCCGTTATCCCGGCACATCCGAGCCCGGCAGCCAGGCATAGCGCTACAGATGCATCTGATCACAATGCGATATAGCGGGCATCAACTCACGAACCGCCCTCTCAGGGACTCGGCCGAAGAACTGTTCAGGACCCTGCACGAAGCGATCGCCAGCCAGACCGCTCGCGTACACGTTCTGGACGACGGTCAGATCGAAATCTTCTGGGGCGATCGGAAGGGCGGCAGAAGGGTGTCCGACTCTCGCTCGTCCGTGGGATCCGGGAGAGCCGCCGTGCTGCCGCGCAGGTCGTCGGTGCCCGATCTTGGACGCCGGTGACGGCGAACCGGAGCAGCAGGGTGGCGGTCAGCCGCTGATGGGGCCGGCGATGCCGTAGAACATCCCCGCGGGGATGCTCAGGCTGAGCCCGTCGACGGCGAGTACGGACCCGAGCGTTGGGTGAGGTCTGTTACCTCGATGGCGGGAACGGGGAAATCGAGCACAGCTTTCTTTCCTGAACGTTCAGGGTCTTCGTCGCAAGCGCTGGAACGGTACGCACCGCGCCGAGGACGAATGCGGCAATTTTGGGTATGCGTCACCGCGCTGTCAAAACGGCACGTGTCGTGCCGATAGGATGGCGGTATGACCACCAGCCACCCCGATCGAGCCGCCGCCCGCACCACGACGATCATGAAGGCCACGCTTGCCCTGGCCCAGGAGTCCGGCTACGCCAAGCTCAGCATCGAGGCGGTCGCGGCCCGCGCCGGTGTCGGCAAGCACACGATCTACCGCCGCTGGCCCTCGAAAGGCCTGCTGTTCCTCGACTCGCTCCTGTCGCTGAACGAGCCCGCCCTCGACTACCCCGACACCGGCGATGTCATGGCCGACCTGCGCCGCCAGATCTACGCAGCGGTAGACCTGCTGGGTAATCCACCGTGGGGCCCGCTGTACCGGGCCCTGGTGGGCGAGGCCCAGCACGATCCCATGGTCGCCGCCGGTCTCAGTGAACGCTTCATCCGCCCGCAGGCGGACAAGACCATCATCCGTCTCAAGGCAGCCCAAAAGCAGGGGCAGGTCTCGCCCGACTTCGATCTCGACCTGGCTATGGCGATCCTGTCCGGGCCCCTGTACTTCAGACTCCTGATCACTCAGGAGCCCATGACTCACGACTACGTCGATCGCATACTCGAAGCCCTCTTCGCCGGGATGAGACCGAGGCTTTGAGACGGAAGCGGACTCTGGTAGCAAGCAGGCGCAGCCGCCGACCTGTCCACTCAGCAGGCCCACCTAAGGCGCTGCGACCGAGCCGCGCCCCCCAGACCCGTGCGTCCGCCGACGGCGAGTTCAGTCCGCAGCGGCGCTCGCGGGTGGCCCCTGTCCGGTGGCGGGCACGCCGTCCAGGGTTGACTCGCGGCACCTCCTTGTTGCGGCTGTCTCATGTACTTGACCCCCGAATCCCGGGGACCAGGGCTTCGATAGATCACTGATATGAGAGTTGGACCAATGACGAGCACGCGCAAGCTTGTGTACTACATCGCCTCCACCGTGGACGGCTTCATAGCCGGTCCCGACGGCGCCGACCCCACCGGTCCCGACGGTTTCTGGCCGATTGCCGACGACTACTCGCAGCACATCATCGCCGAATACCCGGAGACCTTGCCCGGCCCGGCCCGGCAGGCCCTGGGCGTCACCGCCCCGGGCACCCACTTCGACACCATCCTGGAAGGGCGGCACTCCTATGAGATCGGGCTCAAGGCAGGCTTCACCGACGCCTACCCGCATCTGCGCCACCTGGTGTTCTCCCGCACCCTGTCCGAGAGCCCGGACCCGGCCGTCCAGATCGTCTCCGGCAACCCCGTCAACGTCGTGCGTGAGCTGAAGAAACAGGACGGCAAGGACATCTGGCTGGTCGGCGGAGGCACACTGGCGGGCACCCTGTACTCGGAGATCGACCAGCTCATCGTGAAGCTGGCACCGCTGACCACCGGCATCGGCATCCCGCTGTTCGGCCGCGACGCCGCCTTCGACCCGCGCATCTGGCACCTCACCAACCACACAGTGCTGGGCAGTGGCGCACTTATCCTCACCTACACTCGCACGCCAGCCGGACAAGAGCCCGCCTGAACCGCGTCCCGTGCGTGGTCCGCTTCACCTTGCGGCTCGGGTCCACGACCACAGTCCAACCGCTGATCTGCGATGACGGCGGCCCGCCGCAGCCGCGCCTACGTCACCAGTGCCCGAGGCGCTGTATCTGGCGGTCGGGCAGACGGCATTCGTGGGGCTCGCGCTCTTCGTTGTGGCGCGGCTCGCGGACCTGGTCACTGATCTTCAGCGGACGCGGGCCGGGCTTGCGGCTGCCGAGGTCATCCGCGAGCGGTTGGCATTCGCCAGGCAGCTGAACGAGCGTGTGGGCGCCAGCTTGGCGGGGATCGTCGCAGGTGGCCAAGCAGTGCTGGCGGCCGGGCGGCCGGCGGAGGCGCGTGAGCGGCTGGCGGCGAGCCTGGACGCGGCGAGAGCTGCGTTGAGCGAGACGCGTTCCGTCGCCCACGGGCATCACAGGAACGTCGAGCCGGAGCCCAGGCCGGTGGCCGATGACCTGACCACCACCGGTGTGACCGTCCTGGGCGTCGCGACGATCTGCTTCATGATCGTGCCCAACGAGGTGCGGCGGATCGTGCGCATCGACGTGCCGGCACTCCACAGCGTGATCTTCTGGGTGGCGCCGGCGGCGTTCCTGCGTGCCTGCGTCCCCGGGCGGAAGGTAAGACGGCCTGTCCTGATGCTGGTGGCGCTGGCCAGCCGTGGCGCCCTTGTGGATCTTCGATTTAGCGCTGTGGCACCTGGTGTACTTCCTGCCGGGCGCCGGGCTCGTGCTGCTGTCCGGATGGCTGCGCTGGGTCGCGGTGTTCGTGCTGCCCGGCGGTGTGATGGGCCTGTGGGCCGTGCAGCTGGGTGATTCCACGGTGCTGAGCCCGGTGTATGAGCTGGTGTGGGTCGTCGAGCGCGCACTCATCGTGTACGGGCTGGTCAGCATGGGGACGCTGGTGGTGGCCCTCAAGGCGGGGTTCATGCTGGACGATGGCGGGAAGGCGGCTGGGCAGGCGCGGGCTCGCTCGCCGACAACAGGCGGAACGACGGTGACTCGTAGCCTAAGGACGGTGAGCAGGCCGGATCAGTAGCGGTACCGCGCCTGCCGCACGACGGCGCCGTCGACGAGGGTGTGCGGTGATATACGGCCTCGGGGAACAACGATCAGCGGTAATCCCGGGGCCGGAGTAGGGCAGGTGTGGCCTGGTGGCGGCCGCGCACCGATCGGCAGTGGCGGCAGATCGCGGCCCGGGGGTTGTCGGGCTCGGGAACGGGCACGCCACACCAGGTCGCGGCGCCGGACGTCGTGCGCTTCGCCGGACCGGCGCGAGTCGCGTGCGCTCGCGGGGCTGCGGATCCCCCGTGTGGGGGACCGGGTTCCCATCGCGGGGGGAGTCGTCCGGGCACGGCCGGGACGAGCATGGGAGTGCGAGATTCCACGCACTTCTCACCAAGAGGGCACCTTGTCATCCTCATCCTTCACCCCGGATGGCCGACCCGTCGGGGACCCGGCGACGCCGACGCGGCACCAGGCCGCCACCGCGCCCTCGTCCATCCCTGAGCCGCCCTCCGCCACCACCGCACCCGCCCCCACTGCCGAGGCATCGGCCATCGCCGGGTCACCGGGCACCGGTTCGGGATGGATCGGCTACGCCGCGGCGATCTGGGCCGCCGTCTACGGTGTCGTCGCGCTCATCTGGACCATCACCGGCAGCGGATTCCCGTTCGGGCGCAACGACCCGCAAGGCCGGGCGGGGCCACTGCGGGACCTGCCGCCCGAGGTCGGTGCGCCCCTCTTCGCGCTGGTCCTGCTCGCCACCGCGGTCGCCTGCCTCGCCATGGCCGGTCCGCACGCGGTACGGCCGTCGCGGGCGGGCCGGGCCCTTCCGCTCGGCTTCGGCTGGACCGTCGCCGCCGCCCTGCTGGTCCTCGTACCGACCGTGAACGTCCTCGCCCTCACCGGGTACGCGCCCATGCTCATCCTCGGCGCCCCCTTCGGCTGGCCGCGGGGGATCGACTACGGGACCGTGTTCACCTGGTCGCTGGGCAATCAGGTGTGGTGCATGCTGGGTGGATTCCTCGCCGCCTGCACCGTGCTCTCCTGGCAGCGCCGCGGCCGGGACGCTTGCGCCCGCTGCGGCCGCGGCCGCGACTTCTCGGGCGCCGACCGCTTGCGGATCGCCGCGTGGGGCCGCCGGGCCACCATCGTCGCCGTCGTCATCCCCCTGCTCTACTCCGTGAGCCGCTACGCCTGGCTGGCGGGCGTACCGCTCGGCATCAGCGACGAGATGCTGCGCGACCTGTGGGACAGTGGCGCTGTGTGGGCCGGCGCCGGTCTCGGGACGTTCGCGGTCGCCGGCGCGATTCTCACCCTCGGGCTCATCCAGCGCTGGGGCGAGGTCTTCCCTCGCTGGATGATCGGCCTGGCCGGCCGCCGCGTCCCGATCAGGCTCGCGGTGATCCCGGCGGCGTACGTGGTCCCCATCGTGATCTCCGGGGGCCTCGGGATGATCTTCTCCCCCGAGAGCGGGCATCTCACGGGCTACAGCCCGGTCCTGGCCGCCACGCACGCGCTGTGGCCGCTGTGGGGTGTCGCGCTCGCGGTCGCCACCTACGGGTACCAGGTGCGGCGGCGCGGCGTCTGCGGCACCTGCGGAAGGCAGGGCTGAGCGGGCCATGCCGACCATGCGGTCCATCCCCGCCTGACGCCGGGTCGGCCGCCCCCGTCCTGCTCCTGGGCACCCCACGGGGCCGGGTGCCCAGGAGCACTCCCGGAAGCACGGAGCGGCAGGCACGTCCCGAACGGCCGGCCGTCCCGGGACAGCGGGCAGGTTCCGGAGGGCGGGAAGGTCCGGAGTGACGGTCAGCCGACCGGGCTGACGAAACCGGACTCGTAGGCGGCGATCACGGCCTGGGTCCGGTCGCGGGCTCCGAGCTTGGCAAGCACGTTGCCGACGTGGGTCTTGACCGTCTCGGCCCCCACCACCAGCCGCGCGGCGATCTCGGCGTTGGACAGGCCGGTGGCCATCAGGCGCAGGACCTCCTCCTCGCGCTCGGTCAGGCGGGCACGGCGGAGCCGGTCGGCGGCCGACCCGTCGATCCCGCCGAGGCCGTACGCGCCGGCCAGGCGCCGGATCGCCGCCGGGAACACCAGGGACTCCCCGCGTGCCACCACCCGTACCGCCTCCACGACCTCCGGCGGCCGGGTGCGCTTGAGGATGAACCCGGCGGCGCCCGCGCGCAGCGCCTCGTACACGTGGTCGTCGTTCTCGAAGGTCGTGATCACCAGCACGCGTGGCGGCTCGCTCGACGCGCCGAGCAGCCGGCGCGTCGCCTCGATGCCGTCGATCGCGGGCATCCGCACGTCCATGAGGAGCACGTCGGGCCGGGTGCGGGCCACCATCGCCATCACCTCGGCACCGTCGGCGGCCTCCCCGACGACCTCCAGATCGGACTGCGCGTCGATGATCACCCGGAGCCCCACCCGGATCAGTTCCTCGTCGTCGACGATCGCCACCCGAATCGTCACGGCCCCTCCCTCTCCGCAAGCAGTGACCATACCCGGACCGCCGTCACGATACGCGCGCCCGTACCGGAACCCTCGTCACGAGCTCGTCTCCCCCGCTGGGGGCGTCACGATGCCTCTCCCTCCAGTGCCGGCAGTCGAACCGAGACGCGCCAGTGGGCGCCGTCGGGGCCTGCCGTCATCGTGCCGCCGAGCAGCGTGACGCGTTCGCGTATGCCCTCCAGCCCGCGTCCGCCCTCGCGCCGTGGATGGGAGGCGGCTACGGGATTGGACACCTCAATCGTCAGCGTAGGCCCGGTCACGGCGACGCGCAGCGCGACCGGAACCGGTCCCGCGTGCCGGAGCACGTTCGTCAGGCTCTCCTGGATGATGCGGTATCCCTCCCGGGACACCAGGGCGGGCAGGTCGTCCACCGAGCCCTCGATCTCGGTGTCCACCTCGACGCCGGTTCCGCGCGAATGCGCCACCAGCCTGTCCAGGTCACCCAGCCCGTGCGGCGCCCCGCCGACCCGCGCACCAGCTCGCTCGTTGGCCCCCCGAGCGGCTCGCTGCCGGCCCAGTTCGTCGGCCCGCTCGTCTTCGCGCAGCATGCCGAGCACCCGGTCGAGGTCTTCCGTCGCGGCTCGCCCGGTCTCCTCGATCGCCTGGAGCGCGCCGCGGGCGAACTCCAGGTCGGTGTCCAGGAGGTGCAGCGTGGCGGACGCCTGCAGCATCGTCACGGTCAGCGCGTGCCCGATGGAGTCGTGCAGCTCGCGGGCCAGCCGGTTGCGTTCGGCGAGGCGGGCCGCCCGCGCCTCCAGCGCCGCGATGCGTTCGGCCGGCGAGGGTCCGAGCAGCACCGGCGCCATGACGGCCGCCAGCGCCCCGAGCCCCGCCACGGCGTACAGGACCCCGGCGAGCGTGGCCACGCCGAGCAGCGACAGCCACCCGGTGTCGTGCTCGTCCAGCGGCCCGATTCGCAGCCCGTCCAGCGCGCCTCCCGTGATGCCGAACCACTGGACGACGAACGTCACACCCATCACCAGGGGAATGAGGATCAGCAGCGCGACGACCCCGCCCGCGACCAGGTGAACGGCGAACCACAGGGCCGCCCGCAGGCGGGTCTCCCACGCCTCCCGTCCGGACTCCGCCGTCCCGGTCGGATCCGGAAGCTCGACGCCGAGCAGGGCACGCGCGGCCGTGATCTCCAGTGCCCTCGTCCCACGCAGGAACGGCGGCACCACGCCGATCACGACCGCGAGGGCGAGCACGAGCAGCAGCAGCCCGTAAGGCGCGTCCGGCACGGTGAACATCTGCGCGAACAGGACCGCCACCAGGATGTACGGCAGCAGCAGCACCCCGCCGAGCAGCAGGTGGACCCCCTGCCGATAGGTCGCCCCGCTCACCAGCGGCCTCACAACGGCGCCAACCCTCACGCCCGCCATTCTCCCGCAGCCCTCCACGCCCCAGGCGACCAAGGGTAAGACAGTCAAGTTCGGGAGTCTCACAGATGAGAGCGGGTGAGCGGCACCGTGGCCGCCGGCGCTGCTACAGGGTGCTGGTCAAGACCGGTGTCACCCGGTACGGCGGCATGGTCAAGGCCGGGAGCCGCGGCCGTATGGCGTTCGGGATGCTGCTGCCCCGACGGGGGATTCCTACTCGATCGGGTGATGTGGCATGGTCTCGGGATCGCCAAGGATGGGGACCACGCGGCCTACGGGCTTTGAGCGGGAGGGAGCCATCACATGAACCAGCAGCGGTCGGAACTCGTGCGTGAGGAGTGGCGTGAATTCTTCGACACCATGACGCGCAACTACGAGGGCGCCGAGGTGACGATCGAAGTGATGAGCAAGGACTTCGGGGACCTGCTGGGGGCCGAGAAGCTACCGCTGGCCTACCTGGAGTACGACCCCAAGGACGATCAGTTCTCGATCGGAGTGGGCGGCCGTGGCGGGCGCTATCCGGTGGTGCTGCGCCATGCCGTCGACCACCCGCAGAGGATCCTGACCGACACCCTGCAGCAGGGCACGGTGCGAGCGTTCGACGTCTTCGACGCCGAGGGGGGGCAGACGATCGTGACCCTCTACCTGACCTCGATCTCCTCAGCGTAGCCACGAACTCCCCGCGCCCGGGAGACGACCGCCCGCTTTCGGAGAACCACTCGGGGCGGCGCCAGGAAACCCGTCACCGGCAACAAACGGGAGAAAGTGCAGGTCGGCGGCTTGTGTCGAGGAACTGCGACGGGCACGTCCGGATCCGGCACGGTGCGGAGGAGATCGCCGTCAAGCCGTGAAAAGGCCTCACCCCGTCGCCCGGCCCCATGTCCGAGGCAAGGACGGTACCGAGTCCGCAGGAGCCGGCCGTGTCGATGCCCTACTCCAGCGCGGCATCGAAGCGGTCGGCCAGCACGAGAAACGCGTCGTCCCAGCCGCTGGAGCTCGCGACCTCCTGGATCTGCCCGGTCGGTGCGAACAGTGTCACGAGCCCGGGCGGGAGCCGGCCGTCCGCGCCGATCCGGGCGATCGCGGCGTCGATCTCCGCCAGAGCCGCGTCCGTGTTCTCCCAGGAGGACCAGGCGAAGTCGTTGTCGGGCTGGGCGAGGAGCACGCGCACCTCGCCGAGCACTCGCAGGAGATCCGGGTGCGGCGTCATGGCCACTATCCAACTACCTCCACGAACTCGCCGGTACAGGAGGAAAGGGCAGCGAACGCATCGTTGTGACATCCCTTTCGGAAAGAGGCCGACACGCCGTCTTGGCGACCTCGGCCCGGTGCCCATGACCGGACCGTCACGGGGATCAGGGGATCAGGACGATCTTTCCGGTGGTGCGGCGGGTCGACAGGAGCTCGTGCGCCTTGGCCACCTCGGTCAGCGGCAGCGCCTGGTCCACGTGGACCCTGAGCCGGCCCGACTCCGCCAGGGCCACCAGCCGCGACAGGTCGGCCGCCGAGGGACGCACGTTCACCACCGCGAGCCGCACCCCCAGCTCGGCCGCGCGTTCCCCGGTGATGCCCAGGTTGCCCCCGACCGCGCCGACGAGCACGCCGCCGGGCTTGAGCACGGCGGCGGAACGCTCTCCGTAATCGCCACCCACCAGGTCGAACACCACGTCCACCGGCTCGGTCTCGGTGACGAAGTCGGCGACGGTGTGGTCGATCAGCGTGTCCGCGCCGAGCTCGCGCAGGAGGTCGTGCTTGGCGGTCCGAGCGGTACCGGTGACGTGCGCTCCCCGAGACGCGGCGATCTGGACGGCGAGATGGCCGACCCCTCCGGCGGCGGCGTGGACGAGCACCCGCTCCCCCTCGCCGAGGCGGGCGATGCCGACCAGTGCCTGCCAGGCGGTCAGGCCGGCCAGCGGGAGTCCGCCCGCCTCCTCCACGGACAGGGTGGCCGGTCTGTGGACGATCTCGTTGGGCGAGGCGAGCACGTAGTCGGCGTAGGCGTTGCCGGCACCGGGGAAGGCGAGCAGGCCAAGCACCTCGTCACCGGGGGCGAACGCGGACACGCCGGGTCCGGTGGACTCGACGGTGCCCGCGACGTCCCAGCCGAGAACGAAGGGCGGCGAGCCGAGCAGCGGGTAGGCGCCGGAGCGGACGGCCCCATCGACCGGATTGACCCCGGCGGCCCCGACCCTGATCAGGACCTGCCCGTGATCCGGTTCAGGCCGGTCGACCTGGGCGGTGCCGAGTACGGACGGGTCACCGAAGGCGGACTGGGTGATGGCACGCATCGTGATCTCCTCTGCGGGGAAGTTCGTCGAGATCAATCGTCCGCGATGCCGGTATCTCTTGGTAAGAAGGCACCTTTGAGATATATAGGTACCTTGTGGAAACTATTTCTGGCCTGCGAGAACGTGGAGCCGTCGACGCTTACCTCCGGGAGTGCGGCTCGCGGAAGGTGCTGGAGGCGATTGCCAACAAGTGGACCTGTCTGCTGGTGGACGCCCTGCGGGACGGCCCGGTCCGGTTTGGTGTGCTGCGCCGCAGGCTCGACGGGATCACCCAGAAGAGCCTCACCCAGTCGTTGCGGAACATGGAACGCGACGGGATGGTGATCCGCACGGTCTACCCGACGATCCCGCCCCGGGTGGAGTACGAACTCAGCGCGCTGGGCCACAGCGTGGTCACGCTGATGGAGGGCATCAAGAGCTGGTCCGAGGAGCACATGCCCGAGATCATGGCCGCCCGCGACGCCTACGACCTCCGCACGGGTGAGGAACCCAGGCCCGTACGGGCGGAACTGAGCGGTAACAGGGGGGCCGCCAAGTAGGCGTCCGCGGTCGCGGCCGTGTCCCGGGTGACCGGGGCAAGCGCCGCGGAGAGCGGTGCGGTGGCCATGGCGATGCCGGCCCCCTCCTGGAACTCGGGCCGAGGCGAGGTCAGAGGACCGGGCGGACGTGGGTGACGAGGCGGCCGTCGTCGAAGACGTGGATGGCGATCTGCGGCGGCAGGTCATAGTCGACCGGGACCGGGATGTCGAGTTCCTGGTTGAGCAGCAGCGTCGAGACGACGCCGGGAGCGACCGAGAGCGGCAGGCCGGCGAAGGTGGTGCTCGCCGCGGTGTGGGCGTGGCCGACGATGACGGCCGCCACCTGCGGGTACCGCCGCACGATCTCCTCCAGCCGCTCCGGGTTCCGTAGCCGGATCGCGTCCACGTACGGGATGCCCAGCGACACCGGCGGGTGGTGCATACCGATGATGGCCGGGGTGTCCGGGCTCTCGGCGAGCACGTCCCGCAGCCAGGCGGTCGTCTCGTCCTCCAGGAAGCCCTCCGGCCGGCCGGGAACGCTGGAGTCGCACAACGCGACGGTGAGCCCGTCGAGCCGGAGAACCTGGTTGACCGGCCCGTCGCCGTCCTCGTCGAGCATGACCTTGCGGAACGCCGAACGGGCATCGTGGTTGCCTGGACAGATGATCGTCGGATGGCGTGTGGTCAGCAGCTCGCGCGCGATCTCGTACTCCTGGATCAGGCCGTTGTCGGCGATGTCGCCGGTCACCACGACCGCGTCCAGCGGGCCGGAAAGGTTCTCCAGGTGCCGCATGACGGATCGGGTCCTGTCGATGCTGCGGGGGGAACCGTCGATGTGGACGTCACTTACGTGCGCCAGGATCAGCATCACTCAAGAGTGACATGTCAGCCTCCCGCCGCCCAGTACGTCGAACTCTTCCCGGGAAAGAAGGCGGAAACAAGCCGTGGCCCGTCCCTGCCCCACGCGAGGGACGGGCCACAGCGGATCGTCATCACACCCTGTCCGCTACTCCCACCGGAACAGTCGGGTGGCCAGTCCACCCGTGACCAGCAGGGTCACCGCCACCACCACCAGGTGCAGCGGCTGTGGCGCGTGCCCCGCCCACGTGTCGCGGAGCGCCGTGGCGAACGGCGCCATCGGCAGGAAGTCGCCGATCTGCCGCACCAGGTCCGGCATGAACTCCCTGGGAACCCACATCCCGGACATGAACAGCAGCGGGAACATCAGCAGCGAGCCGATGCCCGGCGCGGACTTCGCGCTGGGCGCCAAGGCGGAGATCAGCAGCCCCAGGCCGAACATCGAGGCCGTGCCGAGCACGAACACCCCGGCGAAGGCCAGGAGGTTCCTGGGCGGGGTCAGGCCGAGAACGAGGCCACCGAGGCCGATCAGGAGGACGGTGGCGATGATCGCCACCGCGAGGTTGTTCACGACCTGGGCGACCAGCAACCGGACCGGGTTGACCGGGGTGGTGGACATCCGGCGCAGCACGCCGCTCTCCCGGTAGCTCACCAGCACCGCCGGCAGGGTGGTCAGTGCCATCGTCACCACGGCCAGGATCACCATCATGGTGGGAAAGTGAGTGTCGATGATCCGCTCCCCGCCCATCTCGGGAGGGGTCTCCTGAAGTCCGGCGGTGCTGCCCAGCCCGAGCAGGAGCACGAGGGGGAGCAGTATCGCGAAGATCGGGCCGGCGGGGTCCCGCAGGAAGAGCTTGAGCTCGGTCAGGATCATCTTGTTCATCAGGAAAGCTTCTTTCCGGTGAGGCCCAGGAAGGCGTCGTCGAGATTGGCCTGCTCCACGCGCAGGTCGGCGGGTACGACATGGGCGGCGGACAGGGCGGTCGTGATCGCGAGCAGCAGGTCACCGGTACCGGTGACCGTGATCTGCCCGCCGCTCCGCCTCATCTCGGTGACCTCGGGCAGTGCCTTGAGCACCGAGTCGTCGAACGGCTGGGAGGGCCGGAACCTGACGGTCTGCTGCCCGCCGACCTTGGCGATCAGGCCCGACGGGCTGTCCAGCGCGACCAGCCGGCCGGAGTCGATCAGCGCGAGCCGGTCGCAGAGCCGCTCGGCCTCCTCCATGAAGTGGGTGACCAGCAGGATCGTCACACCGTCATCGCGCACCCGCTCGATGAGCTCCCAGGTGTCCCTGCGGGCCTGCGGGTCCAGGCCCGTGGTCAGCTCGTCCAGGATCGCCACGCGCGGGTTGCCGACCAGGGCCAGTGCGATCGAGAGCCGCTGTTGCTGGCCGCCGGAGAGCTTCCCGTAGGGAGTGTCGTGCTTGTCGGCGAGCCCGACCCGTTCCAGCAGCTCGACCCAGTCCGCGGGGGTCCGGTAGAAGGACGCGTACAGGTCGAGCGCCTCCCACACTTTGAGCTTTCCCGGCAGCGTGGAACTCTGCAGCTGGACGCCCAGCTGTTCCCTGAGCTCGGTGCCGGTGAGGCCGCCGAGCACGCTGACGGTCCCGGAGTCGGGGACGCGCAGGCCGGCGACGCACTCCACGGTGGTCGTCTTGCCGGCACCGTTGGGGCCGAGAACGCCGAAGATCTCGCCCTCTTCGACGGTGAACGAGACGTCGTCCACCACCAGTTGGTCTCGGTACTGCTTGCGGAGGTTGCTGACCTCGATGACCTTCATGCCAACCGACGCTAGGAGTCGCACCGCGCGGGGAGAATCCACCTGGACCCCAGGTGGGGGGCGGGCCAGGCACCCGGCAGGGGTGTGGCTACCTCCACTCCCGGACGGCGTCCGCCACCACTGGGCACATCCGGAGACATCATCGAGACTTGACACATGAAGACGTACGCGGTGGCGGTCGGCAAGGCACTGGCCCTGGGGGCGATGGCACTGGTGGACATCGCCCTGGTGGCACTGACCCTGTTCGCGTTCCTGCTGACGTTCGGGTTGGGGATGATCTTTGTGTTCCCTCCGACGGCCTGGCTGATCAGGTACCGTACGGCGTTCGCCAGGAGGTTGACCGGCACCTGGCTCGGGACCACGGTGCCGGTTCCCTACCTGCCGCCGCCGCTGCCGGCGCGACCCCAGCCCGACGGGTGGTACCGCCACGAGCGCCAGCTCTACAAGACGCCACGCTGGCCCGACTGGAACAACCGCTGGAAGTGGATGTTCGGCGACCCGGCCACCTGGCGGGACGGGCTCTGGCTGTTCCTCAACCCGGTGGTCGCGGCCGCTCTGTTGCTGCTCCCCCTCACCCTGGCCACAGGCGCAGTCCTGGCGTCGCGGTCCGCGGTGCCGGCGGTCGTGCCCCCGCTCCTGGGGGGCGCCGCCGCGGTCGCGCTGATCGCGCTGCCCCACCTGCTGCGGGGGTACGCCTGGTGGAACCACCTGTTGCTCTCCCCCACGGCCAAGTCCGTGCTCGCGGGGCGGGTCCAGCGGCTCGACCAGGCGCGCCTGGCGACGGTCGACTCCCAGGCGTCCGAGCTGCGGCGGATCGAGCGCGACCTGCATGACGGTGCGCAGGCGAGGCTTGTCGCGATGGGCATGACGCTGGGCGCGGTCGAGGAACTGATGGACAAGGACCCGGCGGCCGCCAAGGCCCTGCTCGGCAAGGTCAGGGAGGCCTCCTCCACGGCGCTCGTCGAGCTGCGTGACCTGGTCAGGGGCATCCATCCACCGGTCCTGGCCGAGCGCGGCCTCGGTGACGCGGTGCGCGCCCTGGCGCTGGACAGTCCACTGAAGGTCACGGTCACCGTGGACCTGGACGCCCGCCCGGACTCGCCCGTCGAGTCTGCCGCCTACTTCTCGATCAGCGAGCTCCTCACCAACGCGGCCCGCCACGGTGGCGCCGAGCGGGTGTCGATCGACATCAGCAGCCATGACCACGCGCTGCGCGTCGTGGTCACCGACGACGGCGCGGGAGGCGCCGACCCGTCGCTGGGCAGTGGCCTGCGAGGCATCGAGCGCAGGCTGGCGGCCTTCGACGGGGTGCTCGCGGTCAGCAGTCCGCGCGGTGGCCCGACGACCGCCACGTTCGACCTGCCCAACGCGCTCGCCGAGAAGCGCCGGGACAGCACGCCGCTACCTCGGGGGAAGGCCGTCATCGTCGGGATCTGCTGGGGGCTCGGCTGGCTACCGCTCTTCCCGCAGGGGCTGGTGACGATGGTCATGAAGATCATCGACACCGAGCACCTCAGCTGGTTCCTCGCGCTCTACCTGCCCGAGCCCCTGCAGTGGCCGCTGATCGTCTTCAACATCGCCCTGGGCCTCTCCATGTACGCCGCGGGCATGATCATCCCCGCCATGCACTCCAGCCGGCGCCGGCTGGCGGAGGTCGTGCCGGCCCGCCTATGGTTGGGTCGATGAGCCTTAGAGTCGTCATCGCCGAGGACCTCTACCTTCTGCGGGACGGCCTGGTCCACCTGCTCCAGGCGCACGACTTCGAGGTCGTGGCGGCGGTGGAATCCGGGCCCGAGCTGATGAAGGCGCTGATCGAGCTCCGGCCCGACGTGGCGGTGGTCGACGTGCGCCTCCCGCCCACGTTCACCGACGAGGGGCTCCAGGCGGCGCTGGCAGCGCGCAGGGCCGTCCCCGGCCTGCCGGTGCTCGTCCTGTCCCAGCACGTCGAGCAGCTGTACGCGCGCGAACTGCTGGCCGACGGCTCGGGGGCGGTCGGTTACCTCCTCAAGGACCGGGTCTTCAACGCCGAACAGTTCGTCGACGCGGTCCGCCGGGTCGCCGCGGGAGGCACCGCGATGGACCCGGAGGTGATCGCCAAGCTGCTGGCCAGCACCGTCCGTCACCAGCCGCTCGGCGCGCTGACCCCGCGCGAGCGCGAGGTGCTGGAGCTGATGGCCGAGGGCCGCTCCAACGCGGCCATCTCCCAGCGCCTGTTCCTCAGCGAGAGCGCGGTGGGCAAGCACACGGCCAGTATCTTCGCCAAGCTTGACCTTGTCCCCTCCGATGACGACAACCGCCGCGTGCTCGCCGTCCTGACCTATCTCAACGCGGCCCGGGGCTGACTTTCCCAGGCCCGGACCTTGTTCTGTCGGTCCTAGCGGATAACGTGCTGAAGGACGGTTTCCGCACGTGGCGGTGCTGTTCAGGACGAAGGGATGATCAGGTGAAGTTCCGGGTTAACCGTGATGTCCTGGCCGACGCGGTGGCCTGGGTGGCCCGGGTGCTGCCGAACCGACCGGCCATCCCCGTGCTCTCCGGGCTGCTTCTGGAGGCCGACGGGGACGATCTCGTGCTGTCGGTCTTCGACTACGACGTCTCCGCCCGCGTCTCGATCGAGGCTGTCGTGGCGGAGCCCGGCAGGGCACTGATTCCGGGCCGGATTCTCGCGGAGATCACCCGCAGCCTGCCCGGCGACGTGGTGGAGGTCGCCAGCAGCGGTTCCGAGGCGGTTCTGACCTGCGGCAGCGCGGAGTTCGGCCTGTTGACCATGCCGGTTGAGGATTTCCCCTCCCTCCCCGAGATGCCCCCCAAGATCGGCGCCGTGGGCGGCGGGATCTTCGCGACCGCGGTCGGCCAGGTGGCTCCCGCGGCCAGCCGCGACGAGACCCTCCCCATGCTGACCGGCATCCGGGTCGACATCTCCGGCGACGACGTGACCCTGGCCGCCACCGATCGCTACCGCATCGCGGCCAGGGAGTTCGGCTGGCGCCCCGAGCGGCCGGGCACCGCGGCCGCCGCCATGGTGCCCGCGCGAGTGCTCGTCGAGGTGGCCAGATCGTTGCGCGGAGGCGAGGTCTCCGTGGCGCTGGGTGAGGGCATCGCCGGTTTCGAGAGCGTGGGCAGGGCCACCACCGTCCGCCTGCTCGACGAGCAGTTCATCGACTACCGCGCGCGGCTGACCGACGACTGGTCGATCCGGGCCGACCTGCGGGTGGCCCCGTTCGTCGACGCGATCAAGCGGGTCGCGCTGGTCGCCGAGCGCAACACCCCGATCCGGCTCTCCTTCGGCCAGGGGCAGGTTCTCATCCAGGCGGGTGGCGGTGACATCGGCCGCGGCACCGAGGTCGTCGACGCCGAGTTGTCCGGTGACGACATTCAGATCGCCTTCCAGTCCCACTTCCTGCTCGACGGCCTGAACGGTGTCGAGACCGAGTTCGTCCGGCTCAACATGGAGTCGCCGAGCCGCCCGGCCCTCATCACCGAGGTTCCCGGCGATGCCGACCCCGCCTTCCGCTACCTGGTGATGTCCCTGCGCCTGACCTGAACGCCTCCATGCCCGGCGCGCCGGGGGATCTGGGCACCTGCCGGGACGTTTCCCACGCCGGCCGTCTCGCTGTCCAGGGGTCCTCTCACAGTGCGGCCCCGCACTGTGAGAGGTCATGGGAAGGAGGGGTCAGGCGGAGAGTTCCTGTTCCTCGGTCAGGGCGATCAGGATGTGCTCCATGCACGCGTGTCCCGCGTGTTCGGCGGCGGCGGCGTCACCGGCCGCGATGGCGCGGGCGATGGCGTCGTGCGGGATGTAGGTGGTGTTCAGGGTGCTGCTCAGCGAGGTGCCCGCGGCGGTGATGCTGGCGCGCAGCGCCGCTGAGAAGTCCTCGTAAAGCTCGATCAGCACCAGGTTGTGGGTGGCACGGACCACCGCGATGTGGAAGGCCAGGTCGGCTTCGACGAACGCGTTGGGTTCGCCCAGTTCCCAGGCGTTGTCCCGCTCGGTCAGCGCCGCCTCGATCGCGGCGATGTCGGCATCGGTGCGTCTGGTCGCGGCGAGCCTGGCGGCCTCCACCTCCAGCGCACGCCGCACCTCCAGGATCTCAAGCTGTTCGGCGGAGCGTAGCCGCCGCAGCATGGCCCCGGAGAGCTCGCTCGTGGCGCGAACGTACGTCCCGTCACCCTGGCGACACTCCAGCAGGCCGGCGTGTGTGAGCGCCCGCACCGCCTCGCGCACGGTGTTGCGACCTACCCCGAGTTGTTCGGCGAGTACGGTCTCGGTAGGAATCTTCGCGTGCATCTGCCAGGAGTTAGAAGTGATCTGCTCCTTGAGTTGATCGATCACTTGGTCGACGAGGGATGCTCGCTGCGCCGTACGCAGACTCACCGTCCGCCTCCTCCGGAGAAACCAATCATCCTATGAATCAATGACTGGTAGACCCTAGTTATTCCAGAGGTGCGAAAACAAATCTGGAACTCCCTTAGCGAAACCGGTCTTACCGGACCAGAGCCGAGTCGACGGTCACGCCCACCAGCGCGTCGCGCACCCCAGCGGTTTCGAGAGCCCTACGATACGCGCTGGCCTGGTCATCACGCGCACCGACCTGGCCGTACAGGTCTCCGAGGTCACGCCAGACCCGCGCGGTCCCCCGGTCAGGGCCGGAGAGCTCGTACCGGACGCCGTTCAGCAGCCGCTTGGCGGTGTCCAGGGCGGTCGTGACGTCGCTCCGGCCGTGGGCCAGCGCGGTCCGGGCGAGAACCAGCTGCGCGGTCGCCCCGATGGCACCCGCCTGGCCGCCCGGCATGTCGAGGGCGGTTCCGGCCAGATCCGCCGCGCCCTGAGCGTCGCCGGTCGCCAGCCGGACCTGGGCGAGCACGACGATGCTCCTGATGTACTCGTGGATGCGCTCGGGGAACGCCGCGAAGACCTTGCCGGCGCTGGTCGCGAGCTTGTGGGCCTCGTCGAGTGACTCGCCGTCCGTGGAGGCGGCGAGACGTGCCCAGTCCATCGCGATGAGGGCGAGCTGCGACGCCATCCGCGCCGGGCGCCCGGTCGCGATCGCGTCGTCGGCGAGGCGGACGGCCAGTGCCGAGTCCTCTCTGCCGGAGGCTGCGACACTCGCTCGCCAGAGGGCGTGGATCTCCGCGGTGCGGTTGACCGCGGTGGGGACGCCATTGGTCGACAGGACGTGCCGGACGTAGGACATGCCCTGCGAGCCGGGCCCGCGGGGGGTTTCGGTCTCCATCAGGGAGGCGGCCAGTTCGACGGCGATCTCGCCCTGCGACAGGGGGAGCCGGTTGACCTCGCTGAGCGCGTGGGCGGCCAGGTCGCGCGAGCGAGGGGTGTCTCCGGCACGCTGGTAGCAGCGGCTCAGCGCCACCGTCAGCGGCAGGTCGGCCAGGCGCTCGGGGTGGGCGGCCGCCTCACGGCGGAGTCGCTCGAACGCCTCCAACGCCGGACCGACCCTGCCCTGGGCCTCCAGTGCGCGTGCGCGGCCGAGTCGCGCGTGCGCGGCCAGCATCGCGTTCTCCTCGCCGGCGACCTTGACGATCTCACCGAAACGGTCCGCCGCGACGGACGGGTCGCCGTGGAGAAGCTCCAACTCCGCGTGGCGCAGGCCAAGCTCGGTGTCGATGCGCTGGCGCGGCTCGATCCCGTGCAGCAGGAACTCGGTGGTGCACCCCAGTCGCTCGGCCAGCAGACGGGCGACCACGGGGGTCGGCGTCCGCTTGCCGGACTCGATGAGGGAGACGTAGCTGTCGGAAAGGTCGGGCCCTGCCAGCTGGGCCTGGGACATGCGCCTACTCAGTCGCAGTCCGCGGACGCGGTCACCGATGGTTCCCTGACTCGGCATCTGATCTCTCAGGGCGGGGGATGGTCAATGTTCCCGCCATGATTGCATGAAGCAGTCGAATCGGGTAACCCCGCGTGAAAAATCCTCACCGGGGAGTGTGGGCAGCCACTATGTCATTGCTGTCAATATGGACATAAGGCGCTAATCATCCGAATCATTGCCCCCTGGGAAGAGCATCTGGCAGACCTCCAGGTAGAGGGTCTCCGGGTATGGAATGTAATTGACCCTCGACAGAGCCTGGTCCTGACCGGCCGACTCCAGAACGAACTCGCCGTAGCCCAGCATGCGGCCGAGGATCGAGCGCTGGAAACTCATGTCGGTCACTTTGCCGAGCGGCATCATGTCGACCTTGCGGGTGATCAAGCCGGTGGTGAGCAGCATGCGCTTGGAGGTGACGACGAAGTAGTCGACCGACCACTCCGCGACCTTCCAGACGAAGCGGATCAACAACAGCAGCCAGGCCCACCAGACGATGACGAGTACGCCACCGCCGCCCTGGTCGCCGAACCACTTGCTCAGCAGTCCGGCGAGGATCAGGCCGCCGAAAACCTCGGCGACCGCGCGAAGCAGCACGGCCGGGTGGCGCCGCACCATGATGACCTGGTGTTCGTGGGGGAGTAGGTAGCGGTTGACCGACGAGGGGGCGGAGTCCCCGTGGGTCACTAGCCTCATGACAGATGTGAGACGAATTGGGCCAGAGAATCGGCCGCCGTGTAAACCGTGTCCATGGCACCCCTTACGGCGTTGGCTGCGTCACCTGGTCGGGTGAACAGGAAAAACGCCACAAAACCGACAGCGCTATACGATAGGACTTTCTTGACCTGCACGTTGGCCTCCCACTACCACTCACCCACTGCACCCGCCATATACATTACCCAGGGCCATGCCGCGGTAAAGCGCATCGGCTCATTCGGTCTCGTACGCGTCGCGAGGATCCTGCGCGAGGGCCCCGTGGGGCACACCTCCCGGACATCCGCGCCCCTCATGACCCGTCACCCGCGTTCGCTCGCGACCAGTGCGAGGACCTCGAGGTGCTTGCGGGCGATCCGCTCGACCAGCGTCGGATGGGCGTGGCCGACAACCTCCAGCGCTCCGTAGTGAGCCGCCTCTATGCAGCGGGTCACCGTGGTCGCCGGATGGACCTCGGAGAACTCGTCCCTGAGCGCGGCGCTGAAGTCCGCGTAAGGGTCGGGTTCGGTGTCCGGGATGATTCGCTCGCTCATGGTTCTCCCTGGTGTGCGCCCGCGGCCTCGGCGGACCGGGGACACAGAAGAGATGTCTTCGCGACTCTTCGTACCCGCTCGACCGCGTTGTGTAACGATCGGCGAGTAGAAGAACCATCCTTCAAGGGAAAAGGATGGCTCTGAAATCCCGGAACCTTCGGGCCGGCGGCGATGCCGGGGAGTGCTCAGACGACGCCGTAGAGGCGGTCTCCGGCGTCGCCCAGCCCGGGGACGATGTAGCCGTGCTCGTTCAGGCGCTCGTCCAGGGCCGCGGTCACCAGGCGGATCGGCTTGCCGCTGCCGTTGAAGACCTCGTCCATGTGGGCGATGCCCTCGGGGGCGGCCAGCAGGCAGAGCGCGGTCACGTCGTCGGCGCCCCGGTCGAAGAGGAACTGGATCGCGGCGGCGAGGGTGCCGCCGGTGGCCAGCATCGGGTCCACCACGTAGACCTGACGGCCGGAGAGGTCGTCGGGCAGCCGGGTGGCGTAGGTCTCCGCCTGGAGCGTGGACTCGTTGCGGATCATCCCGAGGAAACCGACCTCGGCCGTGGGCAGTAGCCGGGTCATGCCCTCCAGCATCCCCAGTCCCGCGCGCAGGATCGGGACCACCAGCGGGCAGGGCTGTGCCAGCCGCACGCCCTTGGCGAGAGCCACGGGCGTCTGCACCGACCACTCGGTGACGCGGACGTGCCTGGTCGCCTCGTAGGCCAGCAGGGTCACCAACTCGTCGGCGAGACGCCGGAAAGTGGGGGAGTCCGTACCGGCGTCCCGCAGCACGGTCAGCTTGTGGGCCACCAGGGGATGGTCGACGACCAGGGTTTCCATGGTGGCCAAAGATATCCTGGACACTCGGCAGGCGATAAGCCGGGGGCGGGCGGGCGGCACCTGTTCGACATCACCCGCTCACTCGGATTTGATCACAATTTGGTTGGAGAGGCCCACGTCCGTGTCCCGCTTCTGAAAGCATTGACCTCCGTAGAGAAAGCATTCGGTGGGGATGGCCATGTCAGACGAAGACTCGCTGGACTTTGCCATCGTGATCTACCGTGAGGACGACGGCTGGGAGGCGGAGACGCTCCCCGTGTCCCTCACCTCCGACCTCGACGGCCTCATCCACGCCCTGCGCCAGCAGCCGAGCATGAACGGCACGATTGGCCTGGTCGCCGTTGGGGATGAGTTCTTCGTGGCGCTACGGGTGTTCGGCGAGAGGGTCGAGGTCTTCCTGTCCGACATCGCCGCGTCCTGGGATTTCCCGCTCGCCCGGCAGGCGCTGGAATACCTGGACGTGCCGGTTCCCGACGAGGACGAACTCGACGCGATTCTTCAGGACGAGGAGACGGCGCTCCCCGCGGGGGACCTGTCGATCTTCGCGGACCTGGGGCTCGACGAGATGGAGCTCGGCATCCTTTCTGGCGACATCGACCTCCTGCCGGAGGACGTCCTGTCCAGCATCGCCGCGCGGCTGGGGTTCTCCGAGCCGTTCGAACGCGCCATCGACTCTGTGTTCGGCTGACCTCGGGAGATCGGCCATGCCCTCCAGACCACCCCGTAACAGTGTTTTCTCCGCGGCCTTCGTCCGTACGCCGGACGGTTGGAAAGGCGCGGAGGTCGACCTCAGTGAGGCCGAGATCGTCGACGATCTCGGCGACGCCGTTCAGGAGCATCTGGGGCTCAACGGCGACGAGCTTGCTCTTCTGTGTGTGGAGGTGGAGGACGAATGGTTCGCGATCGTCCGATACCAGGGCGACCTGGAGCCACGCACCTTCCTGTCCGATGCCCACGCGGGGCTCTCCGACGGCCTCGGTGAGCTCTTCACCGAGCTTGCCGGGGTGGCGGTCGACAAGGACACACCCGACCTGGGCGTGCGGCCGGCGGGCGACTTCGAGTTGCTGGACGACCTCGGACTGAGTTCCGACGAGCTCGTCGAGCTCAGCATGGAGGAGGGCGCGCTCCCCGGGGACACGCTCTCGGTGATCGCCGAGCGGCTGGCCTTCGCCGACGAGCTCGACCGGTTGCGTTGACGGACTACGTCGGGGAGATGAGGCTCGCCCTGGCGCAGGCCGCCGAAGCCGGAGCCCGCGGCGAGGTGCCCGTCGGTGCGGTGGTCATCGGCCCGGACGGCTCCGTGCTGGGGTGTGCGGGAAACGACAGGGAGGCCTCGGCCGACCCCACCGCACACGCCGAGGTGCTCGCCCTGAGGCAGGCCGCGAAGGCGTGTGGGCGGTGGCGGCTGACCGGCTGCACGTTGGTGGTCACCCTGGAGCCCTGCACCATGTGCGCGGGAGCCGCCGTGCTCGCCCGGGTCGATCGCGTCGTCTACGGCGCCGTCGATCCCAAGGGCGGAGCGGCGGGGTCGCTCTGGGACGTGCTCAGGGACCGCCGCCTCAACCATCGGCCCGAGGTGCTGCGAGGTGTCCTGGCCGATGACTGCGCGGCGGTTCTCACCGAGTTCTTCACTGCTCGCCGGATGCGCGAGCAATAGCGGTTATCCGGTAGGCTGCTCCGCGGTGGAGTCGCCTAGTGGCCGAGGGCGCACGCCTCGAAAGCGTGTGATGGGGCAACCTATCCGTGGGTTCAAATCCCACCTCCACCGCCACACAGAAGGGGCTCCCGCGGTCGCGGGAGCCTCTTTTCGCGTTCTGTCGTCTTTCCCCGCCGCTCCATCCCTTTCGCGAGCCCGGCAAATCCCGCCCGGGGCCTCAGTTCTCCGCGGGCAGTTCCAGGACCCGGGCGTGCAGCACCGAGCGCTGGTGCAGGGCCGAGCGCAGGGCCCGGTGCAGGCCGTCCTCCAGATAGAGGTCGCCGCGCCACTGGACCACGTGCGGGAACAGGTCGCCGTAGAACGTGGAGTCCTTGGCAAGCAGGGAGTGCAGGTCCAGCACCGCTTTCGTGGTGATCAGCGTGTCGAGCCGGACCTGTCGCGGCGGTATCTGCGCCCACTCGCGATGCGAGAGACCGTGCTCGGGGTAGGGCCGTCCATCGCCGACCAGCTTGAAGATCACAGTACGTAGTTTAGGAGAGAATCCGGCCTCTCGCCTGTCCGATCTTCATCGCCGCAGTTCGGAGGCTGTCTTTCGGATGCGTCCTGGGCAGGCGCCGCCGGAGTTCTCAGATGCCGCCGGAGAAGGTGTCGCACCTGCCGGGATCGCCGCTCCGGTAGCCGGTGGTGAACCACTTGACGCGCTGCGCGGACGTGCCGTGGGTGAAGCCCTCGGGGGTGACCCGGCCCTGGGTCCGCTCCTGGATGCTGTCGTCGCCCACGGCGGACGCGGCGCTCAGCGCCTCCTCGATGTCCGTCCCGCTGAACGGTTTCTCGAACAGGCCGGTCTCGTAGGCGTTCTTGGCCCAGGCGCCCGAGTAGCAGTCGGCCTGCAGCTCCAGCCTCACCGAGCCGCTCTTGGGGCCCTGCCGGTCACCCTGGACCCTGGCGTCGGTACCGAGCAGATGCTGGACGTGGTGACCGTACTCGTGCCCGATGACGTACGCCTGGGCGAAGGGGCCGCCCTTGGCGCCGAACCTGCTCTCCAGTTCCTTGAAGAAGCCGAGGTCCAGGTAGACCTGGCGGTCGGCCGGGCAGTAGAACGGGCCGACGGAGGCGTCGGCGGCACCGCAGGCGGTGCCGACCTGGCCGGAGAACATGACGGTCTTGGCGGGCTCGTATCCTTCGACCGCCTTCGGCCAGTACTCCTGGATGCTGTTGACCACGCCGACCACCCGGCACTCCTCGTTCTGGTCGGCGTCCCGCCCGGTCTTGCACTGCGCCGAGAGGTCGGCGCCCGGGCCGACCGGGGCCGGTTCGGACCCGCCGGTGATGTCTCCGGGGTTGATCCCGAACACCAGCGCGAGGATGAGCGCGATGATTCCGGCCGCACCGCCGCCGACCGCGAGACCTCCACCGGGAACCCTCCCCCGGCCGCGGCTTTCGACCTGCGAGCTGTCCAGCTGGACATCGTCCTTGAAATCCATCGCCCGACGTCCCTTCGATCCGCTTGGGGCGCTTCCCCTGCCCCGAGAAGGGCCTGACATGCCCGCACAGGTCTCCCGCTCGACGCCCTGAGGCTCGGCGGACGTTCCCACGGTGTCGGCGACGGGAAAACCGGCTCTGTCCCATGCACCACGCGGTGGCCGTTCCAGGTCGAGGATTCCCCGTCACCGGGTCAGAGGCGGTGAGTGGTGTCTAACCGCAGTGCATCCACTTGCCTTCTGGTGTGCCCCCGTGGACGACGGGCTTGGAACCGATCCTGATCGCCCCGGTGAACTGGACGCACAGGCGGTCGGCGGAGACGTACACCGGGCCCGCGAACCACTTGTAGCGCGCGCTGCCATCGGCGACCCCCGTGTCAGGGCCGTCGTACTTCTTGTTCCCGTTCCTGTCCACGAAGAGCGCAACGTACAGATAACTCGTCTGTCCGACGTAGGAGCCCGCCACCCGGGCAATGGCGCATTTCCGGTGCGCGGTGCTGCTGTGGTACAGCGTGACGGTGCCGTACGCCTTCCCGTCCTTTGCCCTTTTTGCGATGGGATAGCTGGCTACCTTGCGGTACGAATGTCCGCAGGAGCCCTGGGGAAAGGCCTGCGCGGGACCGGCGGACACCAGGGTGAAGGCGGCCGCAGCGGCCAAGGTCATGCCGCCCGCGACCCAACGAGTGATCTTCAAGGGCTCTCGCCTGACTGCTCAGGAGATGGTTATCAATCATCCCAAACAAGCAAATATGGGCGTGATCACGCTAGCATGGCCGCCTTTAACTTAACGGCGCTTCGCGCGTTCGGCACGGGCGACCGGGAGGTCGCCAGGCGGTTCTTCATCACCGAGGCGACGGTCAAGACCCACCTGGTGCACATCTACGGCGAGTTGGGCATGGACCCGCGCATCGCCGCCGTCACCGCCGATGGGCCGCCGTGGCGGCGCTGGCTCCGGCCTCGCTGCCGGCATGCACCTTCGGGCCGGTTCTGCGCCGCCGTGGAGCGCCGGCCGTATTCCGGTCCGGGGCGGCCCCGGCAGCCGATGCTCCCCGGGACGTGGACACCGCGTCGGCGGGTGGGGGGAAGAACCCCCGGAAAAGGCCAACCGAGACCCGAACGCCGGAAGGGGCGGCCCGCCGACGCGGGCCGCCCCTTCCGAGAAGGCGGAGGATAGGAGATTCGAACTCCTGAGGGGTTGCCCCCAACACGCTTTCCAAGCGTGCGCCCTAGGCCAACTAGGCGAATCCTCCGTGGAGAAGCTTACCCAACTTTCGAGGTGCGCGGACCATGGATTTCCGACCCCGAGCACTCGGATCTGAGGCTAGACTGAGGGTCGACCCCTCGCGCGGCGTCATCCTGTGAACCTCCCCAGGGCCGGAAGGCAGCAAGGATAAGCGGGCTCTGGCGGGTGTGCGAGGGGTCTTTCGTTTCAGGACCCCTCGCAGGTGGGATCGTCGCATGAGTCTTGCGCTGTACCGCAAGTACCGGCCCGGAACCTTCGCCGAGGTCAAGGGTCAGGAGCACGTCACCGATCCGCTCCGCCAGGCGCTGCGCAGCGGGCGCATCAACCACGCCTACCTGTTCAGCGGGCCCAGGGGATGTGGCAAGACGTCCAGCGCGCGCATCCTCGCCCGCTCCCTGAACTGTGAGAAGGGCCCGACCCCCGACCCGTGCGGGGAGTGCGAGTCCTGCGTGGCGCTGGCGCCCACCGGCCCCGGCCACCTCGATGTCATCGAGATCGACGCCGCCTCGCACGGTGGCGTGGACGACGCCCGCGACCTGCGCGAGCGGGCCTTCTTCGCGCCGGTGTCGTCGCGCTTCAAGATCTACATCATCGACGAGGCGCACATGGTGACCCGCGAGGGTTTCAACGCGCTGCTCAAGCTCGTCGAGGAGCCTCCCCCTCACCTGAAGTTCGTCTTCGCGACCACCGAGCCGGAGAAGGTCATCGGGACGATCAAGTCCAGGACCCACCACTACCCGTTCCGGCTGATCCCGCCGGCCGCGCTGCGCACGCTCATGGAGGAGATCCTCACCTCCGAGAACGTCCCGTTCGAGCCCGCCGCGCTCCCGCTGGTGGTCCGGGCGGGCGCGGGTTCGGCCCGCGACTCGCTCTCCATCCTCGACCAGCTGTTCGCCGGGTCGGACGAGGCGGGCATCACGTACGCGCGCGCTGTCTCCCTGCTCGGCTACACCGACGGTGACCTGCTCGACGACGTGGTCGCGGCCTTCGCCGGCCGCGACGGTTCGCTGGTGTTCCAGGTGGTGAACCGGGTGATCGAGGGCGGCCACGACCCCCGGCGGTTCGCGATGGACCTGCTGGAGCGCTTCCGTGACCTGGTGATCCTGGCCAACGTGCCGGAGGCGGCCACCAGCGGGCTGCTCGACCGGCCAGGTGACGAGCTGGAGCGGCTCCAGGTCCAGGCGGCCTCGATGGGCCCGGCCGAGCTGACCCGCGCCGCGGAGATCCTCAACGCGGGCCTGATCGAGATGCGTGGTGCGGCCTCGCCCCGGCTGCTCCTTGAGCTGATGTGCGCCAGGATCCTGCTTCCCGGCGCGGCGCAGGGAGAGACGGCGCTGCTGGCACGGCTGGAGCGGCTGGAGCGGGGCGGGGTCGTCGTGCACGCCGCTCCGCAGGCCGCGGCTCCGGCACCGGCACCGGTGGTCCACGCGGCGCCCCCGCCACAGGCGGAGCGGCCCGCACCGCCCGTCGTCAAGGCACCCGTCAAGGCACCCGTCGAGCAGCCCGGTGCCCAGGGCGATGACTGGCCGGTGGCGGTCAGGCCCGGCGCACCGGCTACGGGGCAGCAGGCCCAGGCGCCCGTTCAGCAGGCTCCCGGCGCGCCCGCGCCGGTCGACACGGCGGTCGCGCCCGGTTCCGGGGGCGGGGCCGTGCAGCAGGCGTGGCCCCAGGTGCTCGCCGCGCTCAAGCGGCGCAGCATCGTCGTGTGGGCCAACGTCAACACCAACGCCCAGGTCGTCGGGGTCGAGGGCAAGATCGTAACCCTGGGGTTCGCGCAGGTCGGCGCGATGAAGAACTTCACCGGGGGCGGCAAGGACGCGGTCGTCGCGGCGGTGCTGCAGGAGGTTCTGGGCGGGACCTGGAAGGTCGAGGCCGTCGTCGGCAACGGGCCCGCTCCGTCGGGCGGGGGCCGTGCGCCGGCACCGAGACAGCCCCCGGCCCCCCAGCAGCCCACCCCCCAGCCATCGCAGCCGCAGGCACAGGCGCCCGTCCGTCAGGCGCAGGCCCCCGTCGCTCCGCCCGCGCCGCAGGCGGAGCGGGAGGCCCCGGCGCGTCAGACCCCGCCCGCGACGGACGAGTCCTGGCCGGACGCCCCCATGCCGGAGGACCCGGGCTCGCCTCCCCCGCCGATCTCCGGCCCCGGTCCCGGTCTGGCCGCCGCCCGCTCGGCCGCCAAGGCCGCCGCCCAGGCCGGTCCAAGGGCCGTGGCCAAGACCGGCACCAAGGCGGCCTGGCCCGACGCGGTGCCCGCCCGGGGTAACCGCGGCGCCGCCCCCGACGCCGACGAGGTCGACCCGCTGAACGACGCGGACGCCGACGTCGACGCGCTCACCGGGATGGCCCTCATCCAGCGCGAGCTGGGTGGCCAGATCATCGGCGAGATCGACCACACCTGACGGGCTGCACGCCGCGCTCCCACCCGCGTCCCGGAGGTCTCAGACCGGTCGACGGCGCGCGTCCGCCCTGCAAGTGGTCGCCGGGAAACCCGCCGCACCCGTGGCGGCACGGGAATCCCGCCTTCCAGATGGCGAGGACCTCAGGGCAGGTCGACGCCGCTGAGGCGGATCCGGGCCGTCACCGCGCGGTGGTCGTGGCGGGGCAGCGTGGCGGCGAGGCGTTCGAGGATCTGGATGTCGTTCCTGCCGTGCTCGGTCTCGGTGTAGGCCCAGAGGTCGTCGGGGTCGCCCCGCCGCAGGAGGCGGGCCCGTACCTGGCCCTCCAGTTCCTCCCGCTCGCGGCGCAGGGCGGGCGCCTCGGAGCGGGGCAGCAGGGGGCCGCGGTAGGCGCGGGCGACCGGCGCGGTCTCGCCGGCCGCGAGCAGCCGCTTGAGTTCCAGGAAGTCGGCCTCGACCGTACAGGTGAAGCGGTACGGCCTGGCGGCGATGGTGTGGCCGAGGTGGATGCGGAGCCGGTGGATCTCGGCACGGATGGTCACCGGATTTCCCGCGTCGCCGTACAGATGGAAGGAGAGTTGGGCGGCCGTCATTCCCCGGGGGTTGAGGGCGAGCATCGCGAGGATCTCGGCGTGGCGCAGGGAGAGCGGCAGGCGGACCCCCTCCAGGTACGCCGAGGGGTGCTCGGTGCCGAGGAGGGACAGGGTCAGCACGGGGTCACGCGCCGGACCCGCGAGGCGGAGCAGGAAGCCCTCGTCGCCGAGCGGTTCAAGGAAGGCACTCCGCCCGTCGGGCAGGACCAGACGGTGGCCCACCTCGGGCAGGCGGATGCGGTGACCCCACTGCGATGCGTCGTCACCGGCGATGATCCGCCCGGTCGCGGTGACCAGGGCGCCAGGCTCGCCGCGCAGCGCGCTCACCTGTCTCTCGTGGCGGCGTCTGAGCCGCTCGTCACGTTCGAGCATGCGTAGCGTGAGGTGGCTCTCGGCCAGCCGCGCGGCGGCCTCGACGAGGGCGACGCTCGCCGGGTGCATGGCGCGCGTCGTGCCGCTGACGTCGACGCAGCCCAGCAGGCCGCCGCTGTCGGGATCGATGACCGGCGCGGCGGAACAGGACCAGATGTGGAGTGCCCTGACCAGGTGTTCGGAGGAGAAGACGTGGAGGGGCCGCCGGGTCGCGAGCGCGGTGCCCAGGCCGTTGGTCCCGATCGCCTGCTCGCTCCAGTCGAAGCCGGCGGCCAGTCCCACCTCGTCGGCGCGTTCCATCGTCCGGTGGTCGCCGTCCCGCCAGAGCACCCTGCCCTCGGCGTCGGCGATGAGCAGGATCTGGTCCCCCTCGGCGGCGGCTCCCAGCAGGGTGCCGGTGATGATCGGCAGCAGCCCGCTCATCGGGTGGGCCGAACGGACCTCCCGGACGTCCTGGCCCTCGAAGGCCGGCGGGGCCGACCTGGTCTCGAGGTCGATCCCGGCGTCCAGCGACCGCCGCCACGACGAGGAGATCACGCTTCTGGGTCCCTCGGCCACCGGCTGCTCACCGTTGCTCAGGGCCTCGTGCAGGCGCCGCAGCCGTGACGCGTAGGAGTCGAGATCGGCTGTCTGGACGGCTCTCATCTGGCTGTCGGACACATATCCCCCCGGAACAGAGCCGATGGCGGAAGCATCGGGGCTCAGAACCCCGCACGCAACCCGTTCGATCAAAGAGGGCACGCGAAGAGTGAGCGGACGATCGCAACGTGTGTGCAACCTTCGGACGGTTACCTTTCGATCACACGCCGCCGTGTGCGGCCGCTCCGGGGCGTGTCATGTCGGGTCTCGGACGTCTGGAGGGGGCCCGGGACCCGACGAAGGTTTAATCCCCGTCAGCAGGGAACCCGTGCTCGCTTCAGTACAACACCCGGCTCAGAACCCGTAGGCTCGTGACGACCGATGTCACGAATGAGGAGCACAACGACGGTGAACCCAGGGGATGTCAACCTGCAGCAGCTGCTGGAGCAGGCTCAGCTCATGCAGCAGCAGCTTGTGAGCGCCCAGCAGGAGCTGAACGACGCGGAGGTTCAGGGCTCCGCGGGCGGTGGCCTGGTCGTGGCCACGGTCAACGGCGGGGGCGAGCTGCTCGAACTAGAGATCAGCGCCGAGGCCATCGACCCCGGTGACCCCCAGGAGACGGCGGATACCGTCGCCGACCTGGTCATCGCGGCCATCCGCGACGCCGTGCGTGCCGCGGCCGACCTGCAGCAGGAGAAGCTCGGTCCCCTCGCGCAGGGGCTGGGGGGCGGGGGCGGGCTCGGCCAGCTTCCCGGGTTCTAGGTCATGTACGAAGGGGTCGTCCAGAACCTGATCGACGAGTTGGGGATGCTCCCCGGCGTCGGTCCCAAGAGCGCGCAACGCATCGCGTTCCACCTGCTGGCCGCGGAGCCGGCCGACGTGAAACGGCTCGCGCACGTGCTGCTGGAGGTCAAGGAGAAGGTCCGCTTCTGCCGGGTCTGTGGCAACGTCGCCGCGGAGGAGGAGTGCCGGATCTGCCGTGACGCCAGGCGCGATCCCCACGTGATCTGCGTCGTCGAGGAGTCGAAGGACGTCGTGGCCATCGAGAAGACCCGCGAGTTCCGAGGCCGCTACCACGTGCTGGGCGGGGCGATCAGCCCGATCGACGGTGTCGGCCCCGACGACCTGCGCATCAGAGAGCTCATGACCCGCCTGGCGGACGGCCAGGTCACCGAGCTGATCCTCGCCACCGACCCCAACCTTGAGGGGGAGGCGACGGCGACCTATCTCGCCCGTCTGGTCAAGCCGATGGGACTGAAAGTGACACGACTGGCCAGCGGTCTGCCGGTAGGCGGTGACCTCGAGTACGCGGACGAGGTCACCTTGGGCCGCGCGTTCGAGGGAAGGAGGCTCCTTGATGTCTGATGACGCGTGGAGTGCTCTTGCGGAGCGGATCGCGGAGCACGCGAAGAACTACATCGACGGCCTGACCCGCCTGGCGGGCGGCGAGGGCGGCGACGCCATCCTGCCCCTGCTGCTGGTGGAGGTCGCGCAGGTCAGCTCGGCCGGCGCGCAGCTCGGCGCGAGCCAGGACGTGATCCTGTCGGGCAACTGGGAACCGCATCTGGGCGAGGACCCGGACGTCGACGCCGTCCGAACGGCTCTGGCCGAGCGGCTGGGGCCGGTCGACGACTACGCCGAGGTCTTCGACCCCTACAAGGACACCGGGGTCACTCCGTACCGTCTCTCCGACGACCTGACGGCGGTGGCCGCCGACCTCCTGCACGGTCTGCGGCACCACAGTGCGGGTCGCCCGCTGGAGGCTCTCTGGTGGTGGCAGTACTCCTATTTCAACACCTGGGGAAACCACGCCGGAGCGGCGATGCGGGCACTTCAGGCCCTTGTCGCCCATACCCGGCTTGATGTCGCCGAGGAGCGCACAACCGTGTGATCGTCCACATACTGAGCCACATCAGAAGGTCCCAGCTAGGGCGCCAGTAGACTGTGAACTCCACAGCCCTAGATTGCTTCGGAGACATCTCGTGGCGCTCGTTGTTCAGAAGTATGGTGGTTCGTCCGTCGCCGACGCGTCCTGCATCAAGCGGGTCGCTCAGCGGATCGTCGCGACGAAAAAAGCCGGCAACGACGTCGTGGTGATCGTTTCCGCCATGGGTGACACGACGGACGAACTACTCGACCTCGCCCAGCAGGTCTCGCCGCTCCCGCCTGGCCGGGAGCTTGACATGCTGCTCACCTCGGGTGAGCGCATCTCGATGGCGCTGCTGGCGATGGCGATCGCCAACCTCGGTCAGGAGGCGCGTTCGTTCACCGGCTCCCAGGCCGGCGTGATCACTGACTCCTCGCACGGCCGCGCGCGCATCATCGACGTGACGCCCGGCCGGATACGCGGGGCGCTGGACAACGGCCAGGTCGCGATCGTGGCCGGGTTCCAGGGCGTCTCGCAGGACACCAAGGACATCACCACGCTCGGCAGGGGAGGCTCGGACACCACGGCGGTCGCGCTCGCCGCCGCCCTGAACGCCGACGTGTGTGAGATCTACACCGACGTGGACGGCGTCTTCACCGCCGACCCCCGCATCGTCCCGACCGCCCGTAAGATTCCCAAGATCTCGTACGACGAGATGATGGAGATGGCGGCCTGCGGTGCGAAGATCCTGCACCTGCGCTGCGTTGAGTACGCTCGCCGTTTCGGCCTGCCGATCCACGTCAGAAGCTCGTTCAGCACCAAGGAAGGCACGTGGGTCGTCTCCGACCCCGACAGCGAAGGAACAGAGATGGAGCAGCCGATCATCTCCGGCGTCGCGCACGACCGGAGCGAGGCCAAGATCACCGTTGTCGGGGTGCCCGACAAGGTCGGCGAGGCTGCGACGATCTTCAAAACACTCGCCGACGCCGAGGTCAACATCGACATGATCGTGCAGAACGTGTCGGCGGCGACGACCGGCCGGACTGACATCTCCTTCACGCTGCCCACGAATGACGCCTCCGTGGCGCTCACCGCGCTGAAGAAGATCCAGGAGCGCATCGGCTTCGAGTCGCTGCTCTTCGACGACCAGATCGGCAAGGTCTCGCTGATCGGAGCGGGCATGCGCTCGCACCCCGGCGTCACCGCGACGTTCTTCGCCGCTCTCGCCGACGCGGGGGTGAACATCGAGATGATCTCCACCTCGGAGATCCGCATCTCGGTGATCGTCGGACAGGACGAGGTGGACACGGCGGTCAGCGCCGCGCACCGCGCGTTCGACCTCGACGCCGACCAGGTTGAAGCCGTGATCTATGGAGGTACCGGGCGATGAGCCGCAAGCCCACCCTTGCCCTGATCGGCGCGACCGGCGCCGTCGGCACCGTGATGCGGGACATCATCTCCGGCCGCGAGAACGTCTACGGAGACATCAAGCTCGTCGCGTCCGCCCGCTCGGCGGGCAAGGTCCTGAGGGTCCGCGGTGAGGACCTCGTCGTCCAGGAGCTGACTCCCGAGGTCTTCGACGGCGTCGACATCGCGATCTTCGACGTGCCGGACGAGGTCTCCGCGACGTGGGTGCCGATCGCCGCCGAGCGCGGTGCCGTCGTCATCGACAAGTCGGGCACCTTCCGGATGAACCCCGAGGTTCCGCTGGTCGTGCCGGAGGTCAACCCCGAGGCCGCGCGCGAGCGGCCGCTGGGAATCATCTCCACCCCCAACTGCACGACCCTGTCGATGATGGCCGCGATGGGTGCCCTCCACGAGGAGTACGGCCTGCGTGAGCTGGTGGTCGCCTCCTACCAGGCGGTCTCCGGCGCGGGTGTGGCGGGCTCGGCCCGCCTCTACGACGAGGTCGAGGCCCTGGCGGGCGACCGTACGGTCGGGCAGACCGCCGGTGACGTGCGCAAGGTCCTGCAGAACAGGCTCGGGGACGCCGAGTCGCCCTTCCCGGCACCGGTGGCGTTCAACGTGGTGCCGTGGGCGGGCTCGCTCAAGGACGGCGGCTGGGCCTCCGAGGAGATCAAGCTCCGCAACGAGTCGCGGAAGATCCTTGGGATCCACGACCTGAAGGTCTCGGCGACCTGCGTCCGCGTCCCAGTGATCACCACCCACTCGCTGGCCGTGCACGCGACCTTCGAGCGTGAGATCACCGTCGCCGACGCCCATCGGATCCTGGAGGCCGCTCCGACCGTGGTCGTCATGGACGACCCGGCCAACGGCGTCTTCCCGACCCCGGCGGACGTCGTCGGAACCGACCCCACCTACGTGGGCCGAATCCGCCAGGCGCTCGACTTCCCCAACACCCTCGACCTGTTCGTCTGTGGCGACAATCTCCGCAAGGGCGCCGCCCTGAACGCGGCGGAGATCGCCGAGCTGGTCGCGGCCGAGTTCGGGTAACCTCCCCGGTCGTGCGGCGGCATCGGATGTCGCCGCACGACCCTCGCGGCGCTCGCGTGAGCGGCGGGCACCGGAGGCGGTGGAACCCGGCGCTTGGGAGGGGGATCTCGCGAGTCAGCGGAAGAGGATGTCCCAGTGGTCCGCCTCGCGGGCGTAGAGGGTGCCCGAGGTCGCCGATTCGCCGTACAGGGGGGCTCCGTCACCTCGTATGCCCTGTGACGGATAGTTCTTCGTGATGTAGCGGTTGATGCATTCGTTGGGCTTGATGTCCAGCTTGTAGCCCATGTAGTGGCTGTAGGGGCCCGGGGCATGGCCCACCTCGGTGCCGCCGGTGACGACCAGGGGACAACCGCTGCGGCGCTTCAGCTCGATCACGTCGGAGACGGTTGCGGCCCGGACCGCCTGCAGCGAGGTGCAGTGCCGTCCGCGACGGTTCGCGCATTTACCCGAGGAGCTCCAGGTCAGGCCCGCCGCCCGCAGGCGCTGCTTGGCGTCCGCCTGCGCCAGCCGCACCGGCTGGCGCTGCTTGGCCCGCTGCGCCTGAGGAGGGTGGGCCTCGGTCGGGCTCTCGGGGGCGGAGGGTGCCTGCTCCGCGAAGGTTTCGGGGAGGGACTGCGGCTGGAAGGCCCGGGTCTCCCGGGGGCTCTGGGGGATCAGGGGGGCTGCCTGTTCCGATGGCGCGTCCGCGGTGGCGGTGTCCCGCGTTCGCGCCGCGGCTTCGATGATCGGGGGAGTCGCCTGTTCCGGTGGTGTGCCCGCCAGGGCGGCGGCCCGCGTCCGTCCCGTGGTCTCGAGGATCAGGGGGGCCGTCTGTTCCGGCGGTGTGCCCGCGGTGGCGATGTCCCTCCCCTGGAGGGAGGGCTCCTGGTGGACGGTCCGGCGGTAGAGCCCGGCGGTTTCCAGGGCGCCGGTGTCGTACGTCCCGATGATCGTGGACCGGCGTGCCTCCGCCGGGCCGGCCGTGATCGGCCGGCTCACGATCGTGACGGTGGCCGACGCGTGTCCGCTCTCCGCGGTCGCACTGTCGTCCCGGGCCGATGCGATGAAAGATATCTGCAGAGCGAGCAGTGCTCCGGCGGTGAACCGGGCAGCCCACTGTCTACAGGGACGTGTCCCCATTATGTATCCCTTGTCGCGGGAGCCCTTCCGCCAAATGGATCAATCCCACCCCCGAACCCGGATGATCCCTCCCGAAGAGTGAATTTTGCCCGGTAATGGGGATCATCGTGCGGCTCGATGACCTGCTGAGACAGGGGTCGCACGGTGCTCGGCATGATCGGGTCGCTACCGCCAGAGGCACGCGGAGGCGAGAGCCGGGTGGCAATAGTTGATATGAGTGGCGGGGGCAATGTGGCGCGCCTAGGGTCGTTGACTGGGGCTTCTCCCTGGTGACGCGGGACGGATGATCTAGGGTTCGTCCAGTGGAGAGAGACCAGACGAGCCCGTTCTCCCAGCTCCGAGCGATAGGTGACAGGTGCTCTATGGCCGAGCCGCCCCCGAGAAGCCGTGGATCAGACAGAACCCGTGAGGTCATCGTGGAGACGGCCCTGCGGCTTTTTCGCGAGCGAGGGTACGAGGCGACCACGATGCGGGCCATCGCCGCCGAGGCCGGGGTGTCGGTGGGCAACGCCTACTACTACTTCGCCTCGAAGGAGATCCTGGTCCAGACCTATTACGACCGGGCCCAGGCCGAGCACGAGGCCGCGTGCGAGAAGCTGCTGGCCACCGAGCACCGATTCGCCGCACGGCTGGAGGGCGTGCTGCGGGAGTGGGTGCGGGTCTCCGAGCCGTACCACGAGTTCGCGGTGAAGTTCTTCAAGCACGCGGCCGAGCCGAGCAACCCGCTCAACCCGTTCAGCGCCGAGTCCTCGCCCTCCAGGGACGCGTCGATCGAGATCTACCGGCGGGTCGTGGAGGGATCCTCCGACCGCATGGACGCCGAGTTGCGGGCCGAGCTGCCCGAACTGCTCTGGCTGATGTCGATGGGCGTCGTGCTGTTCTGGGTGCACGACGACTCGGAGGGATGCCGACGGACATATCGGTTCATCGAGCTCACCGTGCCGCTGGTGGACCGGCTGGTGGGGCTCTCGCACCTGCCTGGCCTGCGCGGGGTCGCCCGTGACTTCATCGCGGGAGTTCACGAACTTCGCGAGTGAATACCGGCGGAACTCCAGGAATCATCGTGTCGATCTGATTACCCTGAGTGGTTGATTTGATGACGGATTCAAGGGAGTCCCATGGGTTGGGTAGCCGTGCTGGTGGTGCTGTCCGTCGCGATCCTGCTGATCGCGTTCCGTGTGCTGAGGAGGAAGGGGCGGGATGACGACGGGCACGGCTCGTCGTCCATCGACTTCTCCGCCAATCTCGCCCTCGCCGTCTACCTGCTGGTGCTGGCCTACGCCGCGGTCCTGTGCCGGGACGGGCTCTGGGCGACGGAGACCGACGTCCAGGCCGAGGCCGAGAGCCTCACCGAGATGTACTGGTCGGTGGCGCCGATCCCCGAGGCGGTGCCGGTCAGGACCCAGATCCGCCAGTACACCGCGCAGAGCATCGACCTCGACTGGCCGCTCATGGCCGGCAGCGAGATGTCCCCGCTCCCCGGGCAGACCCTCGCCGACATGCGGGCCTCGGTGCTCCGGCTCCAGCCGATCGGCGACGCGAGCAAGAACCTCCAGCAGGACGCGCTCGACCGGATCTCCGAGATCTCCCACGCCCGAACGGTAAGGGGGGACGACGCGAGCACCGGTCTGGAGAGCATCTTCGTGATCTCGATGATCCTCTCCGGGCTGCTGGTGATCGCGCTGCCCTGGACGCTCAGGGTGCGGCCCACGTTCCCGTCGATCGTCGCCGATCTGGTCCGGGTGGGCGTGGTCGTCATCGGGGTGTGTTTCATCATCTTGATCAGCCACCCGTTCAGCGGGCCGGGTGCCGTCGGGCCTGACGCGTTCAAGGCCGCGCAGCGGCAGTACGACCAGATCGACGGCCAGTTTCCCGCCCAGCCGTAGTTCGGCGCGTCCGGGATCGGAAAAGCCCGCCGGTGGTTCCCGGCGGGCTTCGTCGTCCGGTCGTGTGCCGTCCGCGCTATCTGCGGCCCCGGTGGTTGAGGGCGGCGACCGCGGTGACCGAGATCACGCCGGTGAACATCACCAGGAGGACGAGCCTGCGGTCGGTGCCCTCGCGCCGCTCGGCGTAGCGGTCCAGCACCAGTCGCTGCCGCAGGAGGGGAGGAACGCTGGGACGCGTCACCGGTGCGGGCCGCGGGGGGCGGGTCCGGGGTGGTGTCGGCGTGACAGCGGCCTTGGGAACGTAGGCGGGCGGGAGGGGCCGGGGCGGTGAGGGTGGGGCGGGCGTAGGCGACTCCGGTTCGGGCTCGGGTGTCGGTTCGGGTTCAGGTTCGGGTGTCGGTTCGGGCTTGGGTTCAGGCTTGGGTTTGGAATCCGGCTCCGGTTCCGGCTTGATCGGAATGTCTGCCGGGTAGCCCGGTTTCTCCGGCGGTTCCTTCGGATGGTCCGGTTCGGGTTTCACCTCGGCGGGAAACGCGACCGGATCCTCGGGCTCCCAGTCCACCCGGGGAGGTGCTGTCGGGTAGTCGGGCTCGGCCTTCATCTCGGGTGGCGGCATGGCCGGATATCCGGGCTCCCAACTCGCCTGGGGGCCTGCCGTCGAGTGGTCCGTCTCGGGTTCCGGGCGCGCTGAGCGACTGGAGGCCGAGATCGGCTTTCTGACGTGCTGGACGACCCGCGGGGCGGGCGGGCCGGCACCGCCCGCCGTCAAGAGCGTCGAGCGCGTCGAGCGCGTCGAGAGCGCCGAGAGCGAGGGCGGCACGGCCGGCGCGGCCGGTGCGGGGACCGCGATACAGGTCGCGAGGATCGCCGCGCCGAGCAGGCCCTGTCGTTTTTTCCTCCATCGATGCGTCGTCACGCAAGGTTTCTAACATCATACGGAAAGTAATGAGAGGGTAAGCGGGGAGTCGATATAGATCATTACATCCGGGGCATACCGTCTGGTTGGTACAGTCAACCTATTGACGACCCCCCAGCCGGGTGCGGCAAGCTACATCAGAATGTCGTTCTAGGGGGAAGGTCCCGGGGCGGCGACCACTGACATGGAGGCGGCACGATGGTTACGGGCCCACGCTGGGGTATGACGGTTCCCTTCTACGACCGCTCACTGGCCGGTTCCAAGGATCTGATCGCCGAACTCCCCGGGCTCGGCTACACCGACGCCTGGTCCGCCGAGGTCAACGGCGTCGACGGCTTCGTGCCCCTGGCGATGGCCGCGGAATGGGCGCCGGGGGTACGGCTCGGCAGCGCGATCGTCCCGGTCTCCACCCGGGGGCCCGGCCTGCTCGCCATGTCCGCCGCGACGCTCGCCGACCTCGCCCCCGATCGCTTCGTCCTGGGTATCGGGGCCTCCTCCCCGGCCATCGTGGAGCGCTGGAACGCCGGAGCGTTCGTCAAGCCGTTCGCCAGGACCAGAGACACCCTGCGCTTCCTGCGCAAGGCCCTCGCGGGAGAGAAGGTCACCGAGCGGTACGAGACGTTCGAGGTCAAGGGTTTCAAGCTGGAGCGCGCCCCCAAGATCCCGCCGAAGATCGTGCTCGCCGCGCTCCGCCCCCGAATGCTGCACCTGGCCGCCGGCGAGGCCGACGGTGCGATCACCAACTGGCTCTCGCCGCAGGACGTGCTGAAGGTCAGGGCCGAGGTCGGGCAGGAGACCGAGCTGATCGCCCGGCTGTTCGTGTGCGTCAGCGAGGACGCGGAGAAGGTGCGCGAGCTCGGGCGCTGGATGCTCGCGAGCTATCTGACGGTCCCGGTCTACGCGGCCTTCCACGACTGGCTGGGGCGCGGGGAGGTGCTGCGGCCGATGCACGAGGCATGGGCGGCCGGTGACCGGCAGGCGGCGCTCAAGGCCATCCCCGACGAGGTGGTGGACGAGCTCATCGTGCACGGCGACGCCGCCACGTGCAGGGCCAGGATCAGGGAGTATGTGCGCAACGGTCTGAGCACCCCGGTTCTCGCCCCCATCCCCGGTGGCGAGGTTCCGATCACGCAGGCCGTACGAGATCTGGCCCCCGCCGAGGAGTGACTCTTGCACGACCTGTTGAAGTTGGACGCGCTCGGACAGGCGCAGGCCGTATGGAAGGGAGAGGTCTCTCCGAGAGAGCTCGCCGAGGCGGCGATCGCGCGGATCGAGGCGTGTGACGGCGCGATCAACGCGGTGGTCCATCGCAGGTTCGAGCGGGCACTGGAGGAGGCGGACAAGGTCGAGCTCGACGCTCCCTTCGCGGGGGTGCCGACACTGTTGAAGGATCTGGGCTGGGGCATGGCCGGTGAGCCGTACCGCGCGGGATCGCGTACCCTCGACGGGATCTCGGCGGAGCGTGACGGCTACGCGGTGGCCAAGCTGCGCCGGGCGGGGTTCACGATCCTGGGCCGGACCAACACCCCGGAGTTCGGCACCGCGATCACCACCGAGCCGGTGGCGTTCGGCCCGACCCGCAACCCGTACGACCTCCGCTACAGCAGCGGCGGGTCGAGCGGGGGATCCGCGGCGGCGGTGGCGGCGGGCATGGTCGCGGTGGCCACGGCCAGCGACGGCGGCGGATCGATCCGGATCCCGGCGAGCATGTGCGGGCTGGTCGGGCTGAAGCCCAGCAGGGGCAGGGTCAGCTCGGGGCCGTCGGCGGGCGAGCCCTGGGCGGGCTTCTCGGCCGCGGGCCTGCTCTGCCGTACGGTCAGGGACAGCGCGGCGACCCTCGAGGTGGTCGCGGGAACGATGCCGGGCGATCCGTACGGCGCGTCCGCCTGGCGGCGCCCGCTCGCCGAGGAGGTCGGAGCCGACCCCGGGCGGCTGCGGATCGGTTTCCTCACCGAACATCCGGACGGGACCGTCCCGCCGGAGGCGGACCTGGTGGCCGCGGTCACCGGGGCCGCCGGGCTGCTGGCGGCGCTGGGGCACGACGTCGAGCCGGGGGGACCGTCCGCGCTCGCCGAGGACGGCTTCGCCACGCACTTCGGCACCGTCGTCGCCGCCCACGTGGCCGCCGACCTGGAGGACATCGGGCGCTGGCGCGGCAGACCCGTGGAGCTGGACGAGGTGGAGACACGCAACCGGATCCTGGGCGCGGCGGGTCGCAAGCTCGGTGCGGTCGGCTACCTGGCCTCGCGCGACTGGATCGACGGGTTCCGGCGGCGGATGGCCGCCTGGTGGGAATCCCACGACCTGCTGCTCATGCCGTCCCTGGGGGTGGCGCCCTTCCGCCTCGGCCGGCTGCCCGCGGACGACGTCAGCCTCTCGCGGGGCCTGACCAACCAGGCGGTGGCGTTCACCTCGCCGATCAACGCCACCGGGCAGCCCGCGATCTCCCTGCCGCTGCACCGCACCGCGGACGGTCTGCCGGTAGGCGTGCAACTGGTCGCCGCGGCGGGACGGGAGGATCTGCTCATCCGGGTGGCCGCCCAGATCGAGGAGGAGCGGCCCTTCCAGCACCCGGCGATGCGCTGACGCTATTTTTTCGGGATATTTGGTGATATCGGGGAACGGATGGACGGGAGCGGCGGCGGGGGTGTGATCGTCCCGGTCGCGGCGGGCGTTCGGGAACCGTATCGGAAAATCACGCGTTATATCGTGAGGTGGTGGGGTAATACGCCACCAGGCGAACGTGCTTCCGAGAGGAATCCCCATGGCGAAGGCGGCGCGCGCGGCACAGGCGTGGAAGACGTACAGGAATGTGTCGAAGCCGGGCTCGCCCGGTCTCGGCGCTCGCCTGCGCGCCCTCCCCAGGATGATCGGCGCGGTCATGCGCGGGCAGTACCCCGGTATGAGCAAGGGCAAGCTGGCCATGATGGGCCTTGGCGTGCTCTACATCATCTCGCCGATCGACGTCATCCCCGACTTCCTGGTTCTCATCGGAGTGGCCGACGACTTCGGCGTCTTCCTGTGGCTGATGAGTTCCCTGCTCGGCGAGGGCGGACGCTACGTCGACTGGGAGCGTGACCGGGTCAGAGCTGTTCCATCCTGAGCCAGGCGCGAGAGGGCAGCGGGTGGCCGAACAGGCGGGCGGCGTTGCCGTAGGCCACCCGGGCGATGTCGGCGGGCGGCAGGCTGCCCAGGTTCGTCGCGATGGCCTGCTGGGTGTCGGGCCAGGTGGAGTCGGAGTGGGGGTAGCCGCTCTCCAGCAGCACGTGCTCCAGCCCGACGGCGAGCCGCACCCCGGACAGGGCGTGGTCGTTGAGCGTGCCGAAGAAGAAGTTTCTGCGCAGGACCTCGCTGGGCTTCAGGCCACCCTCCCAGGAGGCCTCGCCGGCCACCGGGTGGTCGAGCGCGTAGTCGGCCCGCTCGGCGAGCATCGGCAGCCAGCCCACTCCCCCCTCCACGATGAGGATCCGCAGCGCGGGGAAGCGCAGCGGGATGCCCGACCAGAGCCAGTCGGCACAGGCGAACATGGCGCTCGTCGGCATCAGTGTGGTGATCGCCTCGATCGGGGTGTCCGGCGAGGGGACGGGTGCCCAGGAGCCGGCGCCGGCGTTCAGGCAGACGACCGTGCCCGTCTCCTCGCAGGCCTGGAAGAACGGGTCCCAGTGGTCGCTGTGGATGGACGGCAGACGTAGCCGGGTGGGGAACTCGGGGAAGAGCACCGCCTTGAAACCGCGCGCCGCGTTGTCGCGGATCTCCTTGGCGGCGATCTCGGGGTCGGTCAGCCAGGGCAGTTGCAAGGCGATGATCCGCTCCGGATAGGTGCCCGCCCAGACGTCCACGTGCCAGTCGTTCCACGCGCGCAGGATCGCCAGGCCGAGTTCCTGGTCGCGGGTCTTGGCGAAGACCATGCCCGACTGCCCGGCCAGCATGCCGGGGAAGCAGAGCGCGGCCCAGACGCCGGCGCGGTCCATGTCCTCGATCCGGGCCTCGATGTCGTGGCAGCCGGGACGCATGTGCTCGAACCGCACCGGGTCGAGCGTCCACTGCTCGCGGGGCAGACCGGCGCCCACGTCGAGCCCGGCGCAGGGGTAGGTGGCACCGCCGTAGCGCCAGACCTGGTGACCCGAGTCGGTCTCGACCACCTTGGGAGCCAGCTCGGCGTACTTCTCCGGCAGCCGGTCGTCGAACATGTCGGGCGGCTCGATCAGGTGGTCATCGGCCGAAATGATCACATAGTCCCGCCGCCTGGGCTCGGGGTCGGGGAGCAGCGGCGTAGTCACACGGTCAACCGTATGACGCTGGAATAACACTGTTCAAGCCGCAAGGTCTCCGGTTGGTATCTCTGTCTCCCAAGGCGTCTCTTACCGGCGTCCTACAGGACCACCGGCTAGCCTGTCTGGCGGTGGATCTCGCGTGACGGGGGCAGAGATGCGAGTGGTGGTTCCGGCACGGGGCGACATACCGCACGTCGTGCGCCTGGCACTGCTGTTCGTGCTCGCGATCTCCACGGTGGTCGTCCACCTCAACCAGGCGCCACCCCTGCGGCCCGCCTCGGAGCTCATCTCGGACCTGCGGGACGGCGGGGTGACCAAGGTCGTCTACGACCGCAACTGGCCCGCCTACGGCACGCTGACGTGGTCGCACGGGCCGCTCTCCTGGAGCCAGGCCCGCTTCGACCAGCCCGACGACGTCTGGGACCCCGAGACCACCCGGCTGGTCCCCGAGGCCCTTGAGCGCCGCCAGGGGGCCTTCCTGGCCCAGGTACGCGCCGTAGCCGACCCCGGCGTGGAGATCGTGCGCACCGAGGGCTTCGGCGGTCTGATGGGCTCGCCCGCTTACGGGCGCTGGTGGGAACCCTTCGGCCCGGTGGCGGTGGCGGCGGAGGTGCTGGCCTGGCTGCTCATGCTGACCCGGCCGAACCCCCGCTACGCCAGCCGCTGGGCATGGTTCTGGATGTTCCTCACCGGCGGCTCGCTGCTCTACGTCCTGCTGGAGCCCCATCCCCTGTGGCGCGGACCGTACGAGGTGCTGCCCGCACCGGCCAGAATCGACGGCACGCGAGGGTTCGCGATCGCGGTGGCACTCCTTTTCGGTATGGCGATGGTCAACACATGACCATGAGGTAGTAAATAAGGTATGGCTCCCGAAGCGGTCGAAGTCCGGCGCGGCTGGCGGATCCTCGGGCTGACCATCCGGACGGTGCTTCTGCTCGTCCTGCTCTTCGGCGTCCTGGTCACCGTGCTGAGCCTCACTCCCCGGCCGGGGACGCGGGCCGAGCTCCGCGCCGCGGCGGCGGCCGACCGCGTCTCCTTCCTCGGGTACGACGAGCAGTCCGGCGCGATCCACCGGGTCCGCTGGGCCCAGGGCCCGCTGATCTGGCGCGAGATCGGCCCGGAGGCGCTCCTGGCGGAACGGCCCGCCTACACGAGGGCGGATCTCGGGGGCGACCTGGGCCGGAGCCGGATCAGGGCGACCGAGCCGGACGACTCCGGCAGATGGGAGCTCGTGCCCTTCTGGGTCAGAAAGGTGCCTGCGTCCGTCGGTGGCGTGTGGGTGCTCGGAGCCTGGGTGCTCGCCTCCCTGATCATGCTCGGTTCGACGCCCAGGCTGGGCAACCGGTGGGCCTGGCTCTGGCTCTTCACCGTCGGGCAGGCCGGCGCGCTGCTGTTCCTGCTGTTCGAACCCCGCCCGCTCTGGTTCGAGGCCGGGCGGCGCCCCGTGCCGCGCGAGCGGCTCGGCGGGGTACGGGGGTTCCTGCTGGCGCTCGGGGTGGGCCTGCTCTCCACGGGTCTGGCGTTGGGCGCCGGCACTCTGCTGAACCTCGTCGGCGGCTAGGCTCCGCGGCTTTCCGCCGGGTCTGCAGCCGGGTGCCGGTGTTCAGGCGGTCTTCGTCAGGTGCCGGCCCGCTCAGCCGGTGCGGTCCGCTCGGGGGCGTCCGGGAGTTCGGCGGGGTCGCCGGGTTCTGGACCGCCGGTCGTGGCCGGCGCGGCGGTGGCCGCGGCCCTGAGGTCGGCGGCCTCCCTGCGGATCAGCAGTGCCCAGCCGCCGATCGCGATCCCGATGAACAGCCACCACTGCACGCCGTACGCCAGGTTGAGCCCGCCTCCCCCGCCGACGTCCGGCGCCGGGACGGGTTCCGGCGCGGTGGTGGCCGCGGGCGACTGCCCGGTCAACTCGACGTACCCGCCGAGAAGCCGGTACGGCAGGCGGCTGCCGATCGCCTCGGTGTTGATCAGCAGGACCTGGCCCGTGGGCAGGCCCGCTCGGTCCCGGATGCCCGAGGTCTCCTCGGTCTCGGTGGGCCGTAGCCTGCCGGTGACAGTTACCTCACCCGAGGACGGGGCGGGGACCTCGGGGAGGGCGTCGGCCGTGGCACCCGCCTTGACCCAGCCCCGGTTCACCAGCACACCGGTGCCGTTCGGGGAGATCAGCGGGGTCAGCACGTAGAAGCCGACCACCTTGTTCTGGGTGCGGCGCCTGACCAGGAGCTGGGCGTCCGCGTCGTACCTGCCGTCGACCGTGACGGGGCGGTATTTGTCCTGCACGGAGACGGTGCCGCCGGGCGAGGTCAGCTCTTCCGCGGAGACGGGGGCGGTGGCGAGGTTGCGGGTGATCTGGTCGCTGCTGGTGGATCTTTCCGTGAAACGCCCGAACTGCCACTGGCCCAGCAGCACGAAAGCGGGGATGACCAGCAACACCACCACGTGCAGAGCCAGCCATCGGGGAGTCAGCAGAAACCGGTACACGCTCTCAAGAGTAGGCACCGGGAGTGCCGCCCCGTCCTCCGAGTGCGCGTTTGGGAGTGGCGGGGGGTGCCTGCGGGCGTAGTAAGGTGCCCGGAACCGCGCGATCGCCGGATGTCATGGAAAAATTCATGGACACTTCGGACATCGCATATGGTCGGCTGAAATATCCCCCGGGACGTTCCACCACCCTCGGAGCCTGCTCCTGATGACTGTGCTCATGCCCGCTCCCACGGCTCCGATCGCACTCCCCCGTCTCGGCGCTCTGCTGCGGCATGCCGCCCCCAGGGTGTTCGAGAGCATGATGCTTCCCGTTCTCGTCTTCTACGTCGCACTGATCTTCACCAACTCGCACGTCGCGCTCGCGGTGGCGGCGCTCTGGGTCTACGGCGGGGTCGCCTGGCGACTGGTCAGGCGGAGTGAGGCGCCCGGCACGCTCATGCTGGCGGCGGGCACGATCACCGTCAGGGTGGTGCTGACCGTGGCGACGGGCAACCCCATCGTGTTCTTCCTCCAGCCCTGCCTCGGGGTGTTCTGCGTGAGCATGGGTTTCCTGCTCACCGCGCCGTTGCGGCGGCCGCTGATCCGGCGGGTGGTGGCCGATCTCGTGCCGCTGCCCGACCAGGTGACGGAGCACCCGCGGATGCGCCGTTTCTTCGTGTCGCAGTCGGTGCTGTGGGGTTGCGCGCAACTGCTGAACGCGGCGCTGAGCCTGTGGCTGCTGCTCAGCCAGACTCTGGAGACCTACCTTCTGGTGCGCACCTCGGCGGTCGCGGTGCTGCTCGGCGGTGCGGCACTGATCTCGGTGCTCAGCCTCCGGCACTGCCTGCGGGGGCTGGAGACGCGGGGGCTGGAGGGCTGAGGCGCATGCCGGGGCCGGGAAGCGGGGTGACCTCTCTCGGGCCGGACACCTCGTGCCCCTCTGCGCAGCGGAAGTGCTGCTCGATCGGAGCGCCGCAGCCACGGTGGGTGAGGAGTGTCGGCGGCCCCTCGTGGTCGCTGAGATACCTGTCGCCCCACCGCATCAGGGCCACCAGGGTCGGGTAGAGGTCGAGACCCATCTGGGTCAGCCGGTATTCGTCGCGCTGCCGTTGCCCGGGTTCGCGGTAGGGCACCTTGCGCAGCAGCCCCTCCTCCACGAGACGGGCCAGCCTGGCGCTGAGCACCTGCCTGGGTGCTCCCGTGGCGGCCTGCATGTCGGCGAAGCGCCGTACCCCGCTGAACGCCTCGCGCAGCACCAGGAACGTCCACTTCTCGCCGACGATGCCGAGGGCACGCTCGATGGAACAGTTCTCCGGCCGCAGGGGCAGGTTGCCGGGAGCCGCCTCACTCATGTGCGAATCGTAAGTCGCCATGGCGCCACCTCCAACGCTCATCTAAGTCTACTTGACATACTCAGCTCTCTCGCGAGAATCTGAGTCCATGATGCGAACTCAGCTGGCGTCGCCGTGCCAGGCCTCGGCGCCGCCCGTGCCCGTGGACGCCATGCCGGAGGCCGTCGAGATCCGGCCCGCGCGGCCGGATGACGAGGAACGGGTCCGTCGCTTCCTCGGGGGGCTGTCGCCCCGGACGCAGGCACGGCGGTTCTTCACCGGGGTGAGCCGTCCCGGCGCGGGCTTCGTCAGGGCGCTCCTGGCGGTGGACGAACAACGGTGCGACGCGCTGCTCGCGGTACACGGGGACCTCGTCGTCGGGCACGCGATGAGCTACCGGAGAGAAGGAGAGGTGACCGACGTCGAGATCGCCGTGGTGGTGGGCGACGAGTGGCAGGGAGTGGGGCTCGGCTCCCGGCTCGTCCGTGCGCTGATGCGCCGCGCGGCGGTCCGGGGGGCCGGGACGGTGGGGATGGACGTGCTCGGAGACAACCGCACGGTGCTGGCGATGATCCGCAAGATGTGGCCTGAGGCGACCATGCGCGCCTCCTGCGGCACGGTGGAGGTGACCGCGAGAATCCTGCGCTGAGGGCCCCGCGCCGGGACGCGGGCATGTGGGCGGGGCCTCCGGGGTGGTGGCGCGGTGTCGCGATCAAGGCGGTATGATCGGCGTGGTCCAAGCTGTTTCCCGCACAGTTTGCGGAATAAGGTTCTGGTGCCTCACCATTGGAGTCGTGAAGACTGCCAAGAACGGACGCGACGGCCGCACCAGGATCGTCGAGGGCGCCCTACGACGATTCAGCCAAGATGGTGTCTCGGCCACCACGCTGGCCAGCCTCCGTGAGGAGAGCGGCGTCAGCGTCGGCAGCTTCTATCACCACTTCGCCAGCAAGGAACATGTCTTCGGCGTCCTGTACGCCGAGACCCTGCGCATGTACCAGGACGCGTTCCTCGCCGAGCTCCATCGCCACGAGGGGGCGAGGGAGGGCATCGAGGCCATCGTCGCGCTGCACATGTCCTGGTGTGGCGAGCATCGCGAGCGCGCCCACCTGCTGATCAGTGAGCGGCCGCCCAGGCGTGAGGAGCCGGGCGGCACCGAGGTGTCGGAGTCGCGCAGGGCGTTCTTCAGAACGGTCTCCGACTGGTGGCGCCCGCACATGAGGGAGGGCCTGCTCCAGCCCGTCCATCCGACGATGTGCTACGTGCTCTGGCTCGGACCGGCCACCGAGATGTGCCGCCTGTGGTTCGCCGGGGCGCACCAGCCCACCTCCGAGGAGATCGGCGGCCTCTGTGAGGCGGCCTGGCAGAGCCTGCGGCAGCAGGGCTCCTGACCGCCGTCACCGTTCTTGCCCGGCCGGAGCGGGCTCAGCGCGTGCCCGCCAACTGGCGCATCCGCGTCGACACCCGCCAGACGTCCTCGTCGAGCGAGATGTCCAGTCGCAGGTCCTGACGCCGGCGCCGCAGGCCGGGCACGCGTACCCGGTCGGAGACGTCGAACCTGCCGCGCCTGGCGTAGCCGAACCCCAGCTCTCCGGGGAAGACTCGTAACTCATCCTGATTGCCACATCGCGGACAGGTCCAGGCGACCAGATCCTTGCCTCGGCAGTAGTCGTGGCAGGCACGAAAATACTCATCAGGGCGAAAACGGGACTCACAGGCGAAGCAGGGGATCAGCATCACGGATCCTTTGGAACGGATGGTGCAGTTACCAAGAAGTACCGCCTCCCGGTTGAAGTCCGCTTGCAGAATGCTTACCCCGGTGGGTAACAGTCGCATCACTCGGGGCAACCGGACGTGCCCGGTGCGAGGATTGCCCGGTGAACGATCTGCTGGACCGGCTCAGAGAGCTCCTGCTCGACACCGGCTACACCATCGACGGCGTCCGCGAGCGACTCGGTGACGTCGCCGCCACCGCGCTCTCCCGCGAGGAGACGGTGCCCGCCCTGCGCGTCACCGGCCAGGGTGACCCGCTCGGCACCCTGATCCGGCTGTGGTGGCTCGGCGCCCCGGTGGAGGCGCGAGGGGCACCGGCGGGCCTCCCGCTGGAGGAACTGGCCGCCGCGGGACTGGTGACCGTCGAGGGCGGGCGGGTCACCTCCACGGTTCACCTGCAGCCCTGGGAGACCGGTGGTTACCTGGTCTCCGACCGAAAGGTCAGGCCGGGCGACCCCGCCCTGCGCCCGGACCACGTCGTCGGCGCGGGGGGAGCCTCGGCGAACCTCGCCCAGCTGGCCTCACATCGCCCGGTCGGGCGTGCGCTGGATCTCGGTACCGGATGTGGGGTCCAGGTGCTCCATCTGAACGGCCGCGCCGAGGAGATAACGGCCACCGACGTCAACCCGCGCGCGCTGGAGCTGGCCCGGTTGAGCTGGGCGCTGTCCGGGATCACCGGGGTCGAGGCGCGGCAGGGTTCCATGTTCGATCCCGTCGAGGGCGAACGCTTCGACCTGGTCGTCTCCAACCCGCCGTTCGTGATCTCCCCGGCCGGCCGGTTCACCTACCGGGAGTCGGGCTTGCCCGCCGACGACTTCTGCCGCGACCTCGTACGGCGGGCGCCGGGCCACCTCGCACCCGGCGGCACCTGCCACCTGCTGGCCAACTGGCTGCACGTCGACGGCGAGGACTGGCGTGACCGGGTGGGCGGCTGGCTCGCCGGGACCGGCTGCGACGGCTGGGCGGTCCAGCGTGACGTGCAGGATCCCGCCGAGTACGTCGAGCTGTGGCTGAGGGACGCCGCCGAGCAGGGCACCCCGCGCTACCGCGAGCTCTACGACGACTGGCTCGGCTGGTTCGATTCCGAGAACGTCACCGGGATCGGCTTCGGCTGGATCACGCTGCACGACTCCGGGAGCCTTGACCCGGTCGTGCGGGTGGAGGAGTACGGCCTGCCGGTGGAGTTGCCGGTCGGCGGATACGTGGACGAGGTGCTCGGCGCGATCACCACGGCGCACCGGCTGACCGACGCCCAGTTGCTGGGCGCCAGACTGGCGGTCGCCGAGGGAGTGCTGGAGGAGCGGAGCGGACCGCCCGGCGCCGAGGACCCGGCGCGGATCGTGCTGAGGCAGACCGGGAGGCTGTGCCGCAGCACGCGGGTCGGGACCGTGGAAGCCGCCCTCGCGGGGGTCTGCGACGGTGACTATCCACTGGCCCCGCTGCTCGACGCGATCGCGGAACTCACCGGCGAGGACCCCGATGACCTGCGGGCCAAGGCCCCTGCCGTGCTCCGTCCGCTGATTGCCGAGGGGTTTTTCCACATATCCACAGGGTGATTCTCCACAGGCTGTGGATATCGCCGCTATTGCCTGTCAATCGGATGTCAAACCCGGTGGGGGAAGCTCTGGGCGTGGGGCACGGACTCGGGGGGTGAAGAGTCCGTGCCAAGTCCGGCCGGCTGCCACAGTGAGGCGGCCGGCCCGCGGGCGACGTACCGGATGACCGGGCCCCCTACACGTCGCCCGGGGCCAGGCGGCCGGCCGGGCTTCCACGCTCATTCCGGACCGCGGACCGACTTCGAGGGGTATGCCAGTGATCAACCACGTTTGGATGACGCGGCTTGACGATGATCTTTATGATGATCTTGGATCAGCTGTCGACCTGGTCGCGCTCCAGCAGAAGGCGCAGATCCTCGGCCTCGGGCGCGCCGAGCCTGCTGAACAGATCGTGGGCGCGTTCGAGGCAGTCGCGCCCGCGGCCGGTGCTGCCGAGGCCGTTGAGCGCCTTGCCTAGCACCCACAGAGCCTGCGCCTCACCGTACGGGTGGCTGATCTCCCGGCTCACGGTAAGCGCCTGCTCCGCGTGACGGGTCGCGTCCGTGAAGCGGCCCGCGTGGATGAAGGTCTCGGCCAGCCGGGAACAGACCCGCTGCTCCCAGACCCGCTGCCTGCTGGCCCGGAAGAAGGCGAGGCACTCGGCATGGTGGTGGACCGCCTCGTTCAACCGGCCGACCCGCGACAGGATCATCCCCAGGTGGTAGCGGGCCCTGGCGGTGCCGGCGCTGGAGCCCATCTCGATGAACAGGGCCAGCCCCTGCTCGGCGGCGGCGATCGCCTCCTGCGGCTGCTCCAGGAACAGGTGGTCGCGGGCGGAGTAGCTGAGTGTCAGCGCCTCCCCGCCCCGTGCTCCGACCTCCCTGAACGCCTCGCGCGCCGAGCTGAACCAGGCCAGGGCCTCCACGTGGCGGCGTCGGCGCCCGGCCACGACGGCCAGCGCGTTCAGTACCTCGCCGACAACGATGCGATCGCCCCCGGCCGACAGCTCCAGGGAGGCACGGAACTCCTCCTCGGCCTCGGCCAGCCGGTTGGTGCCGAACAGCACCCGGCCCAGCACGTAGCGGCAGCGCAGCTCGCTGGAGACGGCACCGAGCCGTCGCGCCGCGGCCAGCATCTCCCGCGTCCGGCTCTCGAATTCGCGGCCGTGGCTCCCCGACTCCAGCAGCGGCTCCATGGCGAGCAGCAGGTCGGCCCCCGGCAGCAGTGCCTCGGCCTGGTTCGCGCGGGTCACCTGGGCGATCGACGCGAACAGCGACTCCGCCTCCACCGACAGCCAGGCCACAGCCTCGTCGGCGGAGGCGAAGGCGTGGCCGGTACCGGTGACCCCCAGCTGGTCGGCGATCGTGCTGCCCTCGTAGGCGAGGCGGTGCGCCGAGCGCGCGGACGCCAGGTAGAAGTCGAGCAGCCGGGCCAGCGCCGCCGCGCCCTCCCCGCCGATGGCCACGCTCACCCCGGACCCGCCTCGCTCCCCGCCGTCCTGACCGCCGTCCCCCTCCGCCGTGCTCTCGGCCCGTTCCGCGACCCGGCGGGCGAAGAGCTTGAGCAGGTCGTGGAAGCGGTAACGGCCAGGGGCCGGAGCCTCAAGCAGGCTGGCGTCCACCAGGGACTCCAGGACGTCCTCGGTGTCCATCGCCTCCAGCGCGAGCAGCCCGGAGGCGGCCCCGATCGAGATGTCCGGGCCCCCGGGCAGGGAGAGCAGCCGGAACGCGCGGGCCTGAGCCGGACTGAGCTGGCCGTACCCGAGGGCGAAGGTCGCCTCCACCGCGAGGTCTCCCACGCGCATCTCGTCCAGGCGGCGGCGCTCGTCGGCCAGCCGGGGAACCAGGGAGGCGACGGTCCAGGACGGCCGGGCGGCCAGGCGCGCCGCCACGATTCGCACCGCGAGCGGCAGGAAACCGCAGGCGGCGACCACGTCCATGGCGGCGGCGCGTTCCGCTTCCACCCTCTCGGTGCCGGCGACGGTGCCGAACAGCGCGAGGGCCTCCTCCGGCTCCATGACGTCCAGGTCGATCAGCCGGGCCGAGGCCAGGTCGGCGAGTTTGCCGCGACTGGTCACGATCGCCGCGCACCCGGCCGAACCGGGGAGCAGCTGGCCCACCTGCGCGGCGTCGCGGGCGTTGTCCAGCAGCACGAGCATCCGCCGGTCGGCCAGGAGCGAGCGGAACAGCGCGGAACGCTCGGCCAGGCCGTCGGGGATGGCGTCGGCGGGCAGGCCGAGCCCACGCAGGAACGCGGCCAGCACGGACTCGGGCGCGGTCGGCTCCACGCCGTATCCGCGCAGGTCGGCGTAGAGCTGGCCATCGGGGAACAGGTCGTGCATGGCATGGGCGACATGCACCGCCAGCGCCGTCTTGCCCACGCCGCCGATGCCGGAGATGGCCGCCACGGGTACGCCCTCGGAGCCCTCCTGGGCCGACAGCAGCGTGCGCAGCCGCGCGATGATCTGACGGCGCCCGGTGAAGTCGTTCACGGCGGCGGGAAGCTGCGCGGGGCGCGGCAGTTCCGGGACCACCGGCGTTCCCCGCGTTCCCGACGTTCTCGTCGGCTCCGGCTCCGGCTTCGGGCTCCGATCCGGGGCGGCCGGTGCGGCCTCGGCGGGCGCGAGCCGTGCGGGTCGGTCGGCAGGGACGAGCGCGAGGGCCGGGGCGTCGGTGAGAATGCGCTGGTGCATGCTCGTCAGGTCGGGGCCGGGCTCGATGCCCAGTTCCTCGATCAGCGTGGCGCGGGTCTCGGCGAAGGCGGCCAGTGCCTCCGCCCTGCGCCCGCAGCGGTAGTAGGCCAGCATCAGCTGGGCGCGGAGTCGCTCGCGCAGCGGATGGTCGGCGGTCAGCGCGATCAGCTCGGACAGCACGTCGGCGTGCCTGCCCAGCTCCAGGTCCAGGTCCATCAGGACTTCCAGCACGCTCATCCGGCGCTCGGTGAGCCGGTCGCGCTGGTGTTCGGCATAGGGGCCGACGGCTCCGGCCAGTGGCTCGCCGGTGCACAGCGCCAGGCTCGCACGCAGGCTCTCCGCGGCTTTCGCCAGGTCGCCCGCGCGGCGCGCGACCTCGGCCTCGGCGATGCCGCGCTCGAAGAGGACCAGGTCAAGGACGATCCCGTTCAGCCGCAGCGCGTACCCCCTGCCGACGGAGGTGAGCAGCTCGGGGCGGGTGCGCGGGGACCTGTCCGGCTCCAGCACCGCGCGCAGCCGGGAGACGTAGGTGCGCAGGGCGCCGAGCGCGCGGGGCGGGGCGTCGTCCCCCCAGATCGCGTCGATCATCTCGGCCGGCGTCACCGCCCGGTTCTCCCTCAGCAGGAGCATCGCCAGGATGGAACGTTGCAGTGGGGTGCCCAGGTCGAGTTCGGATCCGTCACGCCAGGCCTGGACAGGACCGAGTACGGCGAACCGTAATCCGTCTCCGCTGCCCTGAACAGCCATTTCTTGAATCTCCGCCCGATGGGAAGTTTTATGGCCAAATGATAGATCCTCCCCTGCTGACTCAGTAAGTAGAGGGTTGTCCGTTCGCCGAGCCGTTGATCGCACGTTAATCGGCTGTTGAGTCATGTCCACAATGCTGTGGCTGTCGGGCATGGCCCCATACGGGGGCGGCCATGCCCGACATGTCGGCGGATTGCAGGTATGGATAAAGGCGCTGTAAGCGTGATGAAGGCGGGCGAGCCTATCAATGAGCCATGGCTCCTAGAGGAAGTCGGGAGCCGCCCCCTCAAGGAGAGAACCATCATGCGCCGCTCGATCAGCAAACTCCTCGGTCTCGCCGCCGCCACCGCCGTCATCGCGATCGGTGTTCCGGCCCTCGCCTCTCCGGCCTCGGCCGCCACCTCCACCGCCGGCCCGGCCGCCTCCAGCGACTACGACGAGTTCTGGGGCTCCTACTACTCCAAGTACTACGACGACTCCCGCGCCAGCGCCAAGGGTCGCGTCTGGACCGAGGACGACGACAGCGTCCACGTCCAGGGCAGGGTCTACGACAAGTACTCGCCGGGCTGGCTCTGCGGCTACGTCCAGTTCAAGGTCGAGGACCACGAGGGCGAGGAGAGCTACTACTGGGCGCGCAAGTGCGGCTCCCAGGGTTACACCCCCTTCCACTTCGTTCGGGAAGAGGTCGAAAACCTGCAGGTCAGGGTCTGCTACTGGGACAAGCACGACGCCAAGCGGACACTGTGCGGCAAGTGGCGCTACATCTACGAGGTCGACGGCGAGGAGTAATCCCACCTCGTGACCCGCTCGGTGGCGCGGCGTACGAACGCCTCCCATGACCCGCGTACGACATCAGACGAGTACCTGGCCCGCCCGGAGCCCCGGGCGGGCCTTTTGTTCCATTAAGTAGTTAAAGTGAGCTTTGACCGTTATATGGCTTTTGTCGGTTTATCTGGTTCTCCTTGCGTTACCCCTTGTCCAGGGGCGTCTCACGCGGCCTCGAACAGGCCCATCCGCGCGCGCAGCCGTTCTCGGACGATCGGCCATTCGTCGCTCAGGATCGAGTAGTACGCGGTATCTCGGACCGTGTCGTCGGCGCCTCGGCTCTCCGCCCGCCGCACACCGTCGAGGTGCGCGCCGAGGGCTTCGATGGCGGCCCGGGATCGTACGTTCCGTATGTCGGCCTTGAGGGTTATGCGGTGGACCTGCCAGGTCTCGAAGGCGAGGGAGAGCATCAGGTACTTGCTCTCGCGGTTGGCACCGGTCCCCTGCGCGGAGGCGGAGAGCCAGGTGTAACCGATGTCCGCCACGGACGGGACATCGCCCACCGCCCCACGAGTGCCCGGAGGCCAGGGCATGGGACCCTGCCAGTACTCCAGGTTCATGAGACGGGTGGCACCGACCACGCGGTCGGTGTGAAGCCACCGGATGGCGAAGGGCATCGTGCGGCCCTCCGCCTGCTCAGCCAGAGCGGCCTCCACGTAGGAGACCATCTCGTCCCGGCCATTGGGGACGCGAGTGAAGCCGTAGGTAGAACGGTCTTCACTCGCCGCGGCGACGAGGTCGTCGACGACCGCGAGGCTGAGCGGTTCCAGGCGCAAGAGGCGCCCGGACAGGGTGACAGAAGCGGGCATGAGCACATAATGAGGGCTCTTTCCCCTTCCTGGTGCCAAACGACACGAGACATCTTGGCGAGCATCATGAGAAGCACCGCCCCCAGGGCTCTCCGCGGTAAGAAAGACCAGGCCAGAGGTGCTAAATCCACCCTTGGAACGCGCGTCGCCGACGCGGGGGTCGCGATGCGATCTCACCCCGTCGCGGGGGCCGTGGCGAGCGGGGCGCGTACCTGCGGGCGGGGTGGCCGCCGAGCGGCGCGCAGGCCGGCCAATGCCTCGCTCAACTGGTCCAGCGAGGCCGAGATCCAGGGCAGCCCCAGGGGGTCGGGAGCACCGAGCGCGGCCAGCCGACGCCGCGTCGTCTCGCCGTACAGGAGGCTGGTCGCCACCCGCGCCCGCAGGGCCGCCGGGTCGTCGCCGAAGACGTGGCCGGGGAGTACCCCGACGCCGTGCCGGTCGAGCAGATACGCCGACAGGTCGGCGGAGGACGCGAAGTCCAGCCCGGTGAAGTCGGGATAGAGGTAGAAGCCGCCCTGCGGCGCGTCCACCCTTACGCCCGCGCGGACGAGGCGCTCGTGCACCGCCCGCACCACCGTGCCGTGCAACCTGCGGCTCTCGCCGATCCGCTCGACGAGCTCCGGCGGTTCGGTGTACGCGTACGCCGCCGCCTGCTGGACGGGTGCGGCCGGGCTGGACCAGATCTCGCTCGCGACCGCCAGCAGCCGGTCACGCAGTCCCGCGGACGGGAGCCGGGCCACCCCGATCCGCCAGCCGCCCAGGGCCAGGCTCTTGCTGAGCCCGCTGGTGATCACGGTCCGCTCGGGGGCCACGTCGGCGGGGCTGAGAAAGCCGGTGGCCGGGGAGTGGACCAGGTCGCGGTAGATCTCGTCGGAAATGATCGTGAGGTCGAGCTCGCGGGCGACCTCGGCGATCCGCCGGATCGTGGGCGCCCCGGCCAGCGTGCCGCTGGGGTTGTCGGGCAGTGTGACCAGCAGCGAACGCACGTCACGTCCCTGGGCGCGGGCGTGCGTGACCGCCGCCGCCACGCGCTCGGGGTCGGGCACCCCACCCTCGCCATCGGGCGCGGGAACGAGCAGGGACCGCGCCCCGACCAGGTCGGCCTGGGCGGCGTAGCTGACCCAGCTCGGCATCGGCAGCACGATGTCGCCGCCGATCGCCAGCAGCAGGCCGTACAGCAGGGGTTTGCTCCCGGGGCCGCAGACCACCAGTTCCGGGTCGGTGGGCAGACCCCGCCGCGACCAGTAGCCGGAGGCCGCCTCGCGCAGCACCGGCGCGCCGGCGACAGGTCCGTACCCGTTGTGCCCGGACGCCGCGGCCAGCCGCTCGCGCAGAGCCGGATGAACGGGCAGCCCCGCCTCTCCGAAGGCCAGGTGCAGCACGCGCTCCCCGGCGAGCCGTCTTCGCTCGATGTCCTCGTTGGCCGCCAGGGTGGCGGAAAGGGTGACGTTCATCGTGAGGTTCCCTCCCTCGTTGCGGAACGTTCCCAACCCTGATGAGGTAGGGGCGTAAGGACAAGCTTCGGTTCTCGCGGGTGGGCATAAGGAAAGCTGATGCTTGATTTGCGGAGACTCGCGCTGATCTGCGAATTCGCCCGCCGGGGCAGCATCGCCGCCACCGCGGCATCCCTGGGTTACAGCCCCTCGGCGGTCTCCCAGCAGCTGGCCGCGCTGGAGCGCCAGGCCGGGACCGCGCTGATCGACAGAACCGCCAGGAGCGCGGAGCTGACCGACGCGGGGCGCCGCCTGGTCGAGCACGCCGAGCGCATCCTGGCCATGGTGGAGAGCGCCGAGTCCGACCTGTCGGCCCAGGCCGTCACCCCGGCGGGACGGGTCACCGTGACCGCCTTCCCCACCGCCGCGGTGGCCTTCGCGCCCGCGCTGACCAGGACGCTCCGCCGACACGGCGAGATCACCCTGCGGATGGGGCAGGGGCGCTCGGGGCGCGGGATGCGCGAGGTGCAGTCGGGCGAGGTGGACATCGCCCTGATCGACGACTGGTACGGCGGCATGCGCGAACCGGACACCATGCGGGTCTTCCCGCTGCTGCGCGATCCGCTGGTGCTCGTGGTGCCGCGCACGCACCGGCTCGCCTCCCCCGACATCCCCGTCGACCTGCGCGAGCTGAGGGAGGAGCCCTGGATGGCCACCCCGGACGGCGAGCCCTCCCGGCTGGCGGTGGACCGGTTGATGGCCGACGTCGGTGGCCACCGGCCGGTGCCCTGGGAGTTCGAGGGACTGAGCACGATCATCGGCCTGGTCGCCAAGGGCATCGGCATCGCGGCCGTTCCCGCTCTGGCGCTGGCCGCGGGGGTCCGGGGCATCGTCGTCCGCCGGCTGCCCGGCCCGCAGGTCGGCCGGACCGTCCACGCCGTCGCCCGATCCTCCAGCGTTCACCGCCCTGCCGTCTCCGTCACCCTCAGGGCCGTCCACGTCGCCGCCAGGCTCCTCGCCGCCGACCTGGAGGCGGTCGAGCCCGTGCCCAGATGACGCCCTCGGGCACACCGGGAGGCGGTCGCGCTCCCCTGCCGGTAACGTCGGCGCATGCCTCCCTCCTACGCGCTCGAGCGATTGCTGAACGACGGCGGTGCCAAGCTGGTCGCCGGGGTGGACGAGGTCGGGCGCGGAGCCTGGGCGGGCCCGGTGGCGGTCTGCGCCGTGGTCACCGACCTGTCGGAACCGCCCGCCGGTCTCACCGATTCCAAACTGCTCACCCCCGCCCGCCGCGCCGCCATGGTCTCCGAGATCACCGCCTGGGCGGCCGGTATCGGGTACGGCGAGGCGTCCCACGAGGAGATCGACGCGCTCGGGATGACCGAGGCCCTGCGCAGGGCGGCCAGGAGGGCGCTGGCCGGGCTTCCCGTCCGGCCCGACGTGGTCGTGCTGGACGGCAAGCACGACTATCTGGGCGCACCCTGGCCGGTCCGGTGCGAGGTCAAGGGCGACCTGTCCTGTGTCTCCGTGGCCGCGGCCTCCGTGATCGCAAAGGTCCGCAGGGACACCTACATGGCCTCGCTGGGCTTCTCCGAGTACGGGTTCGCCGAGAACGCGGGTTACCCCTCCCCGGTCCACCAGGCGGCCCTGGCCGAGCTCGGCCCGACGGAGCACCACCGCCTGTCCTGGTCGTACCTGGACGATCTGCCCCGCTGGCGCCACCTCAAGAGGCACCGCAACCCACTGGCCGGTGAGGGCCAGCTCGACCTCTTCGGCTAGCGGCGGACATCGGACATCATCGAAGAGTGCGAATCGGAGTCTTCCTGGTCGCGGCGGGATTTCCCGGCCGGCAACCGGGAGAGGTGCTGCGCGACACTGTGGACGCGGTCGTGGCCGCGGAGGAGGCGGGATTCGATGACGCGTGGATCGCCGAGCACCACTTCATGTCGTACGGTGTCTGCCCGTCGGCGGCGACGCTGGCCGGTGTGGCGCTGGGGCGCACCGCCAGGATCAGGGTCGGGACGGCGGTGAGCGTCCTGTCCACCCGGCATCCGGTGGATCTGGCCGAGCAGGCGGCGATCCTCGACCAGGTCTCCGGGGGCCGGTTCGCCCTGGGGGTGGGCAGGGGCGGGCCGTGGGTGGACCTGGAGGTGTTCGGCACGGGCCTGGCGAGGTTCGAGCGCGGCTTCCGCGAGTCGCTCGACCTGCTGTGCGAGGCGCTCTCGCGTGACACGCTCTCCGCGAGCGGGGAGTTCTTCAACTTCAGGCAGGTGCCGATGGTGCCGGCGGCCCGGATCAGGCCGATCGTCGCGTGTACCTCTCCCGCGACCGTGCTGATCGCAGCCGAGCGCGGGCTGCCGATGCTGCTCGGCATGCATGTCGGGGATCAGGAGAAGGCTGCCATGATCCGCGACTACGGTGCGCTGGCGGCGGGCCCGCTGTCACCGCCCGGTCATGTCGCGGCGGCCGTGGGCTATGTGGCCGACACGACGGATCAGGCCGTGCGGGAGATGCGGAAGGCCATGCCGCGCTGGCTGGAGCCGGGTCTCGCGGGATACGTACCGGTGGACGGGCGGGCGCGGCCGGCGCGCGACGTCGGGGAGTACGTGGACTTCCTCTGCGGGACGCATCCGGTCGGCTCGCCCGATCTCTGCGTGGCGAGGATCGAGCGGACCGCCGAGGTCACCGGCCTGCGGCACCTGATCCTCATGGTGGAGGGCGCGGGCGAGGGCGCCCGCACCCTTGAGAACATCAGGCGATTGGGAGCCGAGGTGCTGCCCAGGCTCTCCGGCCGTGCCCGCCGGGTGCGGCGGGCACGGGGAAGGAAGGCCTCGGAGTGAGGCCGCCGTCAGCAGTCGACGAGCTCGGGCGTCTGGTTGAGGATCTGAGACCTGGCGGTGATGAACTCCGCGTGGGCCCCGGTGGCGGCCGGGTCGAAGACCGCGACCCGGTGGCAGTTCTGGAAGGCCAGCCGCACCCCGAAGTGCCGCTCCAGGGCGCCACGCATGGCGTCGCTGGCGAGCGCGCGCAGGAGCTGGCCGCGGGCGGCCTCGTCCGGCGGCGGCACGGTGTTGTCGGCGAATTCGGCACCGGTATGTTCACGCTGTTTGACCAGGTCGCTGATCAGCGACCAGGCGTAGGGCAGTGAGTCTCTGACGCAGGTGACAAAAGCCGCGTCGTCCACCTCACCGGTCCTGGCCTGGTCGAGAAGATCGTTCGAAACGGTCAGCGACATACTGCGTTCTCCTCTCGGAAGGGGATCAATCAGACACTAGGTCGGGCGTGGTGATCGCTCCATCTAGCGGGAGAGCGACACTCGCGTGGGCCCGAAGACGAAGTCGGGGTCGATCTGAGCCGCCAGATCCTCGCCCGTGGCCCTGTTGGCCCAGGCCTCGGCATTGCGGAGGTGGAACCGCACGGCCTGGCGGCCGAAGCGGTCCCAGTCCTTCTCCTGGGCGTCGAGATGGTCGAGGAGCGTGCCCAGAGCCCGGGAGTTGGCCACCTCAAGGTCGGAGAGGGTGAAGGGGCGGCCCTGCTCCATCGCGCGGATCGCCGCGGAGTGCTCCAGGCAGACGAGCAGGTCGTCGCCGACCTGCTCGCGCAGGAACGACACGTCCCCGGGGCCGTGGATCTTGTTGCCCACCACCGCGATCGGCACGCCGTAGTCGGCGGCGTAGTCACGGTACTGCCGGTAGACGCTCACCCCCTGGCGGGTCGGCTCGGCCACCAGGAAGGTCATGTCGAAGCGGGTGAACAGCCCCGAGGCGAATGAGTCGGCCCCGGCCGTCATGTCGACCACGACGTACTCACCCGCGCCGTCGAGCAGATGGTTGAGATACAGCTCCACGGCGCCGACCTTGGAGTGGTAGCACGCCACTCCCAGGTCATCCTCGCTGAACGGCCCGGTGACCATCAGCAGGGGCCCCTCGGGTGCGGCGGCGGCGAATCCGCGGTGGATCGGGTCGTTCCGCTTGTCGAGGCGGAGCAGTCGCGAGCCGCGCCCCGGCGGGGTGGTCTTGACCATCGCCGAGGCCGAGGAGATGCGGGGGTTGTCACCTCGCAGGTACTCCTTGATCTCGGTCAGGTGCGAGCCCATCGGTCTTGGCAGCGCACCATCGGCCACTCCCAGTGCCATGCCCAGGTGCTGGTTGATGTCGGCGTCGACGGCCACGACGGGACCGCCCCGGCTCGCTGTGTATCTCGAGAACAGCGCCGACAGAGTCGTCTTGCCGCTGCCGCCCTTGCCGACGAATGCCACCCTCACGACGACGATCCAATCTGATTATGAAAATCATTGCAACTACTGCGGGGGACCATCATGCCACGGCGGGCGAGGGCGCGTGACGTGTATCACCGAGCGGGCTGGGAGGGTGTCCGCGCTGCGAACACGGATGAAAGTGGTCTCTCATGACAAGTACGGATGTGGGGTCTGAGGGAAAACACCTGCCATGTCATGACCGGTGCTGAAGATCCGCCGTTACCGCTTCGCTCCCTCCTGTACGGACTCGGCGACGGCCTTGGGTACGGGTAGGGCAGATGTTTGCCGTCGACTCCGGTGAGACCCCGGCCGCCCGGGTATCCCACCCCGAGTCGGTTGATCTTGAGCCCCCCGGCGGGATCGTGGACAAGGGGTCAGCAAGGGGCTTTGGTGATAGGTACCGATACCCGGTCACGTCGCGTTTCCGAGCGGCGAGCCGACGGATTCGCCGCGTGGGGGGTCGCGCTCGCGATGCTCGCGACGCCGCTGGTCGTGTCCGCCCCGCCCCGGAACGGGACGGAGACGCCGCCGTCCCACCCGGCCACCGTGACGTCTCCGCATCGATCGGAGGCCGGCGAGAGAGCCCTGTCCGCTCCGGTGGAGGCTGTGGAGGCGGTGGAGGCGGGGGCCGGGGCCACCAGGACGGTCTCGCCTGTTCCCGCCAAGTCCGGCGGGAGGTCCTTGCCCGCTCCGGCGGAGGTGGAGGAGGCGGGGGTCGAGATCACCAAGACGGCCTCGCCCGTCCTCGCCAGGCCCGGGCAGAAGATCACCTACACCGTCGAACTGCGCAACACCGGTGACGACGACCGGCCGGACTTCACCTTCACCGACGACCTGTCGGGCGTGCTCGACGACGCGGACTTCGACCACGACGAGTCGGCCACCTCGGGGACGGTCTCCTTCGCCGAGTCCAGGGTGACCTGGTCGGGGGATGTGGCCGCCGGTCAGACGGTGACGGTCAGCTACGGAGTCACGGTGAACGACCCTCCGGCGGGGGACCTGCGGCTCTCCGGCGAACTGGTCGGTGGCGAGGGCTCCAACTGCGAGGCCGGTTCCACCGATCCCGCCTGCGGCAACCTCGACGCGCCCGGCCTGCCGCTGCTGTACGTCCTCATGACCGCGGACCGGGAGACGGTCGATCCCGGCGAGGTGGTCGCGTACACGGTCACCGTCGGCAATGTCGGCACCGCCGCCTATCAGGGGGCCGCGCTCACCGGGGAACTCTCCCGGGTGCTCGACGACGCGATCTACAACGGCGACGCGCGGGCCACGGATGGAACCGTCTCGTACGGCGCGTCGAAGCTGGCCTGGACCGGCGACATCCCGGCGGGTGAGACGGTCACGATCACCTACAGCGTGACCGTGAACACCCCCGACACCGGGGACCGGGTGCTGGACAGCGCCGTCCAGGCTCGCGGGGGCGGGACGAACTGCCCCGGCCCGGCGCCGGGACCGGCCAGTCTCGGTGAGCCCGTTCCCGGGGCGAGCCTCGGCTGTGCGCAGCGGGTCGCGGTGGAGGGTGTGACGATCGGCAGGACGCTCACGCCGGAGGAGCCCGGGGCGGGTGACACCGTGACCTACACGATCACGGTCACCAACCCGGGGCGGATCGCGTACCCCGGAGCCCGCCTCACGGACGATCTGTCGGGGGTGCTCGACGACGCGGTGTTCGGCGATGTGGAGGCCTCCTCGGGCACCGTCAGCTATGCCGAGCCGGTGCTCGACTGGCGGGGTGACATTCCGGCGGAGTCCGCGGTGACGATCACCTACCGCGTCACGGTGGGCGACCCTCCCTCGGGCGACTCCATGCTGCGCGACGAGGTGGTGGGCGTGAAGCCCGAGTCCAACTGCTCCGCGGGGTCGACCGATCCCGACTGCGGGACGGAGCCGGTGAGGATGGCACCGGCACCGGCACCGGCACCGGCACCGGCACCGGCACCGGCACCGGCACCGGCACCGGCACCGGCGTCGGAGGCCGGCCCCGGCCCGGAACCGGGGGCCGTCACCGATCATGTACCGGAGTCGGCGCCGGTCCCCGGCAGGGAACCGGCGTCGCCGCCCGCTTCCGATCTGGTGCCGATCCCCTCGCCCGTCCGGACCTCGTCGCCCGCCCGGATCCCTTCGCCCGCGCGGGTGCCTGAGCCGTCTTCCGCGCCGTCGTACGGGCCGGCCTGGGAACGGCCCCTGCCGATCCCCTGTCCCGTCGGCGGGCCCTGCGCGGGACCGGGCCGTCCCGCGCTGCCGTTCACGGGCCTGCCGCTCGGACCGGTCCTGGCGGGGTTCCTGCTCCTCGGCCTCGGCCTGGCCCCGCGGCTGTGTCGCCGGCGCGGGACGCCCTGATGCTCCGTTCCTCAACGGAGGTCGCGAACGCGCGACCGGGAGGCTGAGGCCGTCAGGACGGTCTCCGATGAGGAACGTCGGACCAGGACTCTCGCGCGGGTCAGGCCGGCTGGGCCCGGCGGCGACGGCGACGGAGCAGGAACCCGGCGGTGGCCAGCCCGGCCGCGGCGGCGGAGGCCAGTGAGATCGGCAGGACCCAGTCGGTCGTCTCCGGCGAAGCCACGGTGTTGACGTCCGTGGCGCAGACCAGCACGGGGCCGGCCGCGCTCCTGCGGGCGCAGGCAGTCGTCGCCAGGTCCCGCACCTGCGCCCCCGCGACCGCGCCGACCCGGGCGCTCAGGTGGACGACGGTCTCCTTCCTGGGCAGGACGTTCACGGTCCACGCCACCTTGCCCTGCTCCACGCGGCCCCCGGCGTCCGCCTTCACGAAGGTCATCGACGGCGGCAGGGACTGCACCAGGAGGATGTGCCTCAACCGGGTGGTTCCCTGGTTGTTGATACGGAGCGTGTACGTGCTCTCCGCGCCGGGAGTGGTGTCCCTCGTCCCGTCGTCGAGGGAGATTGAGAGTGAGGGGACCGGATCACCCCAGGCCGGCTGCCATCCAGCAGCGGGTACGGCGACCGCGGTGAGCAGGCTCAGGCTGGCCAGGCGGCGTTTCATCCTCTTACCTCCATGGTGACTCTAAGTAATCACTCCATAACAGCATTCCGGCCCTCGTGGGCGCTCTCAACGCGCCGGGTGTGTCGCTCATCAGCCGTTACCCGCTGATCTGCCGTCCGTCAGTCGCAGGCGGAGTCGAGGACGACGGCGCTCGCCCCCGCGCGCTCCCCGGCGTTCCTGCCGCGGTTCCCCGTCGGCACGGCGGGCACGGCGGCGTCGGCCCCGGCGGGCGGGGCCGCCAGGGTGGCGGTGACCTCACGCCTGATCAGGTGGTAGTCGGGCGCACCCGTATAGATCAGCGGGGGCACGAACTGGAGGCTCCTGATCCTGGAGTTCTTCACCTTCTCCGAAAGCTCGACCAGGTCGGGCAGTAGCTGCCGCGGTATGTCGGTGGAGATCGCCTCGACGGTGGCGGTGGCCAGCCTCTCGAAGCTCTTGAACACCGTCACCGGGTCGGCCTGCTTGGCGACGGCGTTCAGCAGGCATTTCTGGCGGCTCATCCGTACGTAGTCGTCGCTGAAGGTGCGGGACCTGCCGTACCAGAGCGCCTCCTCGCCCGAGAGTTTCCGCCGGCCCGCCTCGATCCGGCCCTCGTTCTGCCTGCCGTACACGATGGGGTCCTTGATGCGGATCCGCACGCCGCCCATCGCATCGACGATTTCCACGAACCCCCTCATGTCAACCATCGCGTAATAGGAGATGTCGAGTCCGAGGATGCCGCCGATCGTCCTTTTCAGCAGCGAGGGGCCGCGGTGTCTCTTGCCCAGCTTCGGGGCCATTTCCGGGTAGTCCTCGGCGTACTGGTAGACCTCGTTGAGCATGCCCGGTGTGTAAGGCGGCTCGCCTTCGAAGCCGAAGGGGAATCGCTCGCGGGCCGGGCCCGGCGGCATCGGGACTTTCTCCAGATTCCTCGGCAGGCCGAAAAGCACGGTTTCGCCGGTCCGGGTGTCGACGCTGGCCACGGTCATGCTGTCGGTGCGCACGCCGACCCGGTTGGCCGCCGCGTCCGCGCCGATGAGCAGGATGTTGATCCGCTCCATGCCCTTCCACGGGTCCGTCGGCATCGGCGTGATGCTCTCCGCGAACACCGAGGTCACCACGCTCTGGGAGACGTAGGCCAGCCGAGCCACATAGATCATCGGAGCGGTCACCAGCACGCACAGCAGGCCGACGGCGGCGGTTGAGAGGTACTGGGCCGCGGGCGATGACGACTCCGGCCGCACCAGCAGGTAGGAGTGTATGACCACGGCCACCGCCACGGCGGCCAGCAACATCGCGGCGAGCGCGAAGGCCCAGAGCCAGGCGGGCTGTACGGCGAGGGCGAGCAGGGCGGGCCCCGCGGTCAGCACGGCGATCGCGGCGGCTCCGGCGAGGGTCAGCTCGATGCCCATCAGAAAGGCGCCCGTCAGGCGGCGGCCCGCCCAGACATGGGCCAGGCCCCACAGAACGGCCGAGCCCAGTGTCAGTGCCAGACTCGATCCGACGCCTGTCCGCCCCGTGTTATCGGCCATAGCCCTACATCTCCTGTCCGTCACCCCAATACGTCGCAGGTTAGTAACGGTTTCCAGTTGAATGGGCTATGTGGTTGTTCGACGCGCTGAGGGTGGTCGGTCAAGGTTTGTAAACCAGATCGCGCCGTCGGGATGACGCTGACCTCCAAGTTATGGTCAAAAAGGACACGTAATCGATTTTGACTGGCAAACGAGGGGATTTCCAGGTAAAGCGGTTAGGAGGTCCCGTGCGTAAAATGATCAGCTCGATTTTGATCGCGCTCGGCTGCCTTCTCGCGCCCCTTACCCTCGTGGCGTTCTGGACGGCGAACGAGGTGGCGGACCCCGGCGGCTACCTCAGGAACATGGCGCCGCTGGCCCGCCACCCGGACGTAAGGGACGCGGTCACCGGTCGCGTCGCCGACGAGATCACCCTGAGGTTGCGCGAGCTGGGTGTCGCGGCCGAGGAGGGGCTTGTCCACAACGCGGTGGGGGATCAGGTCGACGATGACTTCGTCACCGCCTGGGTGGAGACCAACAGGCTGGCGCACCGCCGGTTCGTCGCGGTCCTGAGCGCGGATTCCGGCATACCAAGCAGCATCGGCTACGACCTCGCCCCGATGTACGAACTGGTCAAACACCGGCTGCGGAGCGGCGGTCTGGAAGCCGCCTCCCGCCTGCCCAGGACACATCCCGTCGCCGAGGTGCTCCCCGCCTCCGCCGTGGCCAAGATCGACCACATCCATGACAGGCTGATCTCACTGAGGTGGGTCCTGGCGGGTACGTCACCGGCCCTGATCGCCGCCGGGGTCTTCCTGGCCCGCGACCGGTGCACCGCACTGATCGGTGCCGGTATCGGCATGGCCGGGAGCATGTTCACGCTGGCGATCGCCATGTCCGCGCTACGTAACATCTACCTGCCGGACTCCACCAGCCCCGGCGGCCTGCCGGTCGCCGCCGTGCTCGTGATATTCGACGCGCTGACCGCCTTCCTGAGAAACGGCCTGCGCGTGCTCTTCACGCTCGGCCTGCTCATGGCGGGGGTGGTCTTCGTCGCCAGGAACGGGCTCATCCGTTACCAGGCCGCCGCCGCCATGTTCGAATCCCGCGCTCACCAGTCGGAGGAGCCGACGAACGACGTCGCCGACGGCCGGTAGCCGAGGCGGGCGCGCGCCGCGGTGATGTCGAGGGTCCGCTCGACGGCCAGGTGGCCCGCGGCGTAGCGCGTCAGCCGGGGCGGGTGCGGGCGCCGGAGCAGCCGGAAGGCGGCCTCGGCGACGGCCGCGACGGGGTCGACCAGCTTCAGGGGCAGATAGTACGGTTCGGCGTCGATGCCGCGTTCCGCGAGGATCGAGCGCAGGGCGTCGTCGAGTATGACGGGTTCGGCGTCGGTCACGTTGAAGACACCGTGGTCGACGGGGCCCGCGGCGGCGAGCAGACAGGCCAGGACCAGGTTGTCCACCGAGGTCAGGCTGATCCGCTGGCGTCCGTCGCCCACCGCGAGAAGCCTGCCACCCCTGACCGCGCCGAGGACTCGGGGAAGCAGCGTGGTGTCCCCCCTGCCGTAGACCGCGTGCGGTCGCAGGATGACCGCCCGCTCCAGACACCTCTCCGCGGCGGCCTTCGAGGCGCCGTAGGCGCTCGCGTACCGCTCGACCGGGGCGGCCTCCTCGGTGGCCATCACGGTCGGCAGGAACGGGTCGTAGACGCTCGCCGTGCTGACGTGCACGAACCTGGCGCCGGGGAAGGCCGCGGCCGCGTTGCGGGTGCCGTCGACATTGGCCGCCCAGATGTCACGCGCCGGCCCCCAGTCCGTGACGCTCCCGGCACAGTGGATCACCGCGTCCACCTCCCGCGGCTCCGGTCGCCCGCCGAGGAGATCCCACGGTGTGTACGGCGCGTGGCCGACGTGCCCGCCGTCCACTCCGGACCGCCTGCCGAAGGCGAACACCGTCCAGCCCTCCGCCACGGCCGCCCGGCAGACCGCGCCTCCCACGAACCCCGAGGCCCCCGTCACCGCGACCCGCAACGCCCTGCCGCCCGGCCCGGGATCGGTGCCGGCCCGATGCGGGCGGTCCCGATGCTCAGTCACGGCGGGCGACCAGGTCCCGCAGGGCGGCCCGGTCGAGCTTGTCGGCCCGCCCTGAACGGGGAAAGGCGTCGAGCGGCTCGATCCGGTCGGGCAGGGCCGCCGAGTCCATGATTTCGGGGAGTGCCCCGCGCAGCCGGCCCTCGTCGTAGCCGCCGGTGGGCACGACGGCCAGCACGACCTCCTCGTCCCCGGTGTCGGGGTCGGCGAGTCCGACGATCGCGGCCTCGGCCACCCCGGGCAGCGCCGCGATGCCGGACTCGTACAGGCCCGGATAGATGTTGACGCCGTCGCGGAGGATCATGTCCTTCTTCCGGCCGAGCAGTACCAGCCGACCGGCGTCGAGCCGGACCAGGTCGCCGGTGGCGATCTCGCGCAACGGCTCCTCCCCGAGATAGCACCGCGCGAGGTGGGGTCCCGAGACGAACAGCTCACCGTCCTCGGCGATCCGGACGCCGACACCGGGCAGCGGTGCCCCGAGCAGGTCCCCCTCGGCCTGGGCCAGCTTCTCCCGCGCCGACGCGATGGCGATGGGGAGCGCCTCGGTCATCGCGTAGACGGACAGCACCTCGGGGCCGGCCTCGATCGCGCGCCGGAGCACGCCCGGCGGGGCGGGGGCGGCGCCGAGCAGGAGGTAGCGGAGGGTTCCGGGAAGTCTGGGGGTCTGGCGCAGCAGCCTGTCCAGGTGCACCGGCACGGCGAAGGTGTGGGTGGCCCGCCTCGCGGCCAGCTCGGCGGCGAGGTCCCCGCCTCCGGGCAGTGACCAGGTCGCCCCGGCCAGCAGGGCGGGGAGGCCGAGCATCAGCTGGTCGGTGTGCACGATGTCGCCGGGGCCGAGCGGGAACACGCTTCTGAACATCTCCAGCCCGGTCGCGAGCGATCTTCGGGTGTGCACCACCCCTCGCGGGCGCGCCGTGGTCCCGGAGGTGAAGATCACCGCCGCCGGCTGGTCCGGGTCGGATCGGTACGCCCGTGGCCCGGACGGGCCGGACGGCGATCGGAGGATCCCAGGCAGCCGCAGCGCCCCTCGGGGAACCCCCGGCAGCCACGGGCCGGTGTACAGGTGGCGGACGGGCCGGCCGGGAAGCGGATCGGCGAGGTTCGGCAGGAGCAGGCCGCGGCGGCGGGCCAGGCTCCTGAGCGGGCCGCTCAGCGTGTAGAGCAGGGACTCGCTGATCACCCACGCGGGCCGGGTCGCGGCCATGCGGGCCGCGAGCACGTCGGGCGCCAGCCCGGGGTCCGCGAGGACGAGCGTCCCGCCCGCCGCGACCGCCCCCAGCGCCAGCGTCACCGCGTCCACCCCGGGCCGCACCGCGAACAGCACCCCGTCCCCGGGCCGCATCCCGTCCTCAGGTGACGGTCCGCCCATCGCGTCGCGGACCGCCGACACCCGGCGGGCGAGCTCACCGTAGGTGATCTCGCGGCCTCGGCCGTCGACGATGGCGGTCCGTCCCGGCTCCCGCCCGGCGATGGCCATGATCCCGTTGATGATGTCGTTCATGTGGCACTGACCCACAGGTGCTCGTAGGTGGGAATGAGGACCCCTCTGGCCGCGCGCCGTCGCAGGACGCGTACCCGGTGGGAGAGCAGGACGGAGGCCACCGCCCGGATCTCCGCCAGGGCCAGCGGGTAGCCGATGCAGAAGTGCGGGCCCGCGCCGAACCAGAGCCTGCGCAGCTCGGGCGGGTGGGGGCGGGAGGGATCGAACGGGCCGTACGCCCTGGCGCAGTTGTGGGTGACGATCAGCACCCGGTCACCGGGGCGCACCGCGGCCTTGCCGACGCGCGCGGCGGTGGACACCGAGCGGAGCATCAGCGGGGTCGGCGTGGTGACCCGCATGGCCTCCTCGATGATCCGGTCCAGGTCGTCCACCGGGGTCCGGTGGTCGTGCAGGAGGGCGAAGAGCCGGGGGACGAACGTGGCGACCGTCTCGGTACCGGTCAGGAAGAACGCCCCGGCCGCTCCCCTGGCCTCGGCGGGCGAGAGCCCCTGTGCCCGCATCCGGCCCATCACCGTGGACTCGTCGGCGGCCTCATAGGCGGCCTGCGCGATGTCCCCGATCCGGTCCAGCACCTGCCGGGCGGCCGCCACCTGCCGATCCGACAGCCGCCGCGAGCGGAGCGAGACCATCGAGACGACCCGCTCCCCGTCCGCGAACAGCTCCCTGGCCCGAGCCTCGGAGACCTCGCCCAGCCCGATCACCCGGCAGATCACCGCTCCGGCCATCAGCCGCATGGCGTCCACCAGGTCGACCGCCTCGCCGCGTCCCAGCCGCGCCGAGAGGTCGTCGAGCGGCCCGCGGAGCACGTCGTCCACCAGCGCCGAGACGTACCCGGGGGTGAACAGCGGCATCAGCTTCCTGCGCAGCGCGAGGTGGCCCGCTCCCTCCATGTTGAGCAGCACGGAGGGGCCGAGCACGGGCGTCCACAGGTCGCCGGGCGATCCGGGACCGTCCTTGCGGAACCGCTCGTCCATCAGCACGGCCCGCGCGACGGTGGCGTCGTTGACCACGACGCCCAGCCCGGGAACCCGCACCACCGGCCCGAGTCTGGCCAGCAGTCGCAGGAGCGGGTAGGCGAAGGGATGCGCGGCCAGGTAGAGCCGCGTCTCGTGGTTCACCGGACGTCGATCACTTCTGGGCGGTAGTGGTGGTCGGCATACCAGGCGAGGGTGCCCGCGAGGCCGTACGCCCTGAGCCTGCGCACGGAGCCGAAGACCACCACGTCGCGGCGCGAGCCGTACGCGGCGGTGAGCATGCGCACCCGGTTGACCAGGGCGCGGTCCTCGTGGACCTCCTCGATCGCGGTCCTGGGGAAGCCGCCCGCGCGGTCGTAGAGCTCCGCGGTGATGGCCAGGGTGGCGCCGGGCATCATCACGTACGGCCCCAGGTAGCGCGGGTCCCTGTTGCCGGGCCGAAAGCGCCCGAAGGTGGCCGCCACCTCCACCACGAACGGGATGAGGTGCCGCTCCCAGAACTTCAGCCGGAACTCGTCGGTCCGGGGGCGCAGCTGGCCGCCGACCATCTCCAGCCCGTCGCCGAAGGCCCGCCGGATGTTGCGCACCCAGTCGGGGCGGGGCAGGCAGTCGGCGTCGGTCCTGGCCAGATGGGTCGCCCCGTGCGCGATGGCGTGGCGCATGCCGGTGTCGGAGGCGGCGCCCGTGCCCTTCCGGGTCTCGACGATCACCTGGACACCGTGCCGCCGGACGATCTCGGCGGTGCCGTCGGTGCTCGCGTTGTCCACCACGAGCAGTGTGAAGTCCCGGTCGTCCTGCTCGGCCAGCGCCCTCAGCGTCGCCTCGATGCCGTGGGCCTCGTTGTAGGCAGGGATGATCACCCAGAGGTCCATCACATCTCCGCCAGGATCACGCCGGTACTGATCCCGCCGCCCAGCCCGAGCAGCGCCACCCGGTCGCCAGGCCGCCAGCCGCCCAGCGCGAGCTGGAGCGGTAGCGTGGTCGAGGCGCAGTTGCCGTGCTCGGGCAGGCTGACCACGAGCCTGTCGGCGGGGATGTCGAGCACCTGGGCCAGGAAGCGCAGGTAGGGCAGCGCCACCTGGTGTACCGCCACGATGGCGAAGTCGTCCCAGGTCAGGCCGGTGCGCTTGAGCGCGTTGAGGAAGATGTCCGGGCCGATCATCTCGAACGCCTCCTTCAACCTGCGCCCGTCGCCGCGGAAGTAGGAGTATTCGGGGTCGCGAGGATGCGCCGAACCGCCTCCCGGCAGGGTGCCGATCGCCCACGCCGTGGAGTCGGCCGCGAAGTCGCGGTAGAAAATGCCGCGTTCCATATCGGCGGCGACCATGACCGCGGCTCCGGTGTCCGACATCGTGTAGCCCGCGAAGGAGTCGACGAACTGCGCGCGATCCCTGACCCGCCAGCGGATCGCCCGTGAGGGGATCTCGCCCGAGCAGACCAGTACCTTGCGGTGCGCCCCGGACAGGATCAGCGCCTCGGCGATCTGGATCCCGTTGAGCATACTGTTGCAGGCGTTCTTGATGTCGAACACCGGGCAGGAGAGTCCCAGCTTGGCCGCCACGATGTGCGCGGTGGCGGGCTCGACCATGTCCTGCGAGGCCGACGCGAAGACGAGCAGGTCGACGCCTGAGTGGTCGAGGCCGCGGGCCGCCTCGGCGGCCAGGTCCGAGGCCTGCTGGTCATCGCGGGCCACATGGCGCCGTCGGATTCCCGTCAGCCTCTCGACGACGCCTCCGTAGGGCACGTAGCCCTCGATCCGCCGCTCCACATCCGCGCTGGACATGGTCCGTTCCGGCAGATACGTCGCGACGCCCGTGATCCGGGCTTTCATTGATCTCCCTAAACAGGATTAAGTCTCCCTATGTCCCCATGCTCGCGCAATGTATCGAAAAGGTGGGGATTTGTCCTGATCGTGCAGCTGAGGACCAATGAAACGGCGCGTCTCACACCGGCATAAGCCGGTTATGCGGGGGTAACCGCTCCTGTCGTGAGCGACGTTCAGACGGGGACCGTGACCACGAAGGTCCCTGCGAGGTTGGACCGGCTGCCGTGGTCACGATGGCACTGGATGATCGTCGTCGGCCTCGGCACCGTCTGGATCCTCGACGGCCTCGAAGTGACGATCATCGGAAACCTCTCCGCCCAGCTGGCCAAGGAGGGCAGCGGCCTGGCGATCACCCAGGCCCAGGTCGCAGGGCAGGCCGCGGCCCTCTACGTGGCGGGGGCGTGTCTCGGGGCGCTGTTCTTCGGCTGGCTCACCGACAGGTTCGGCCGGAAGAAGATGTTCATCATCACGATGGCCGTCTACCTGGTCGCCACCGCCGCGACGGCGTTCTCCTTCTCCGTCTGGTGGTTCTTCCTGTTCCGGTTCCTGACCGGTTTCGGCATCGGCGGCGAGTACGCGGCCGTCAACTCGGCCATCGACGAGCTCATCCCGAGCCGCCATCGCGGCAGGATCGACATCATCATCAACGGCAGCTACTGGCTCGGCGCCGCCGGAGGCGCGCTGCTGACCGTGCCGCTGCTCGACAACCTCCCGCTGAACATCGGCTGGCGTGTCGCCTTCGGGATGGGGGTGGTGCTCGGCCTGGCCATCCTGCTGGTCCGCAGACACGTGCCGGAGAGCCCTCGCTGGCTGTTCATCCACGGCCGCGACCGGGAGGCCGAGAGGCTGGTCGACGAGGTGGAGAAGCGGATCGAGCGCGAGGAGGGCATCCCGCTCGACGAGCCCTCGCGGTCGATGACCATCCACCAGCGCACGTCGATCGGCTTCGGGCGGATCGCGCACACCATGGTCGCCCGCTACCCCAAGCGCACGGTCCTCGGCCTGGCGCTCTTCATCGGTCAGGCGTTCCTCTACAACGCCATCACCTTCGGGTACGCGCAGATCCTGTCGACCTTCTTCGGCATCGTCACCCACACCGGCTACTACTTCGCGGTCATCGCGGTCGGCAACTTCCTCGGCCCGCTCCTGCTCGGGCGGTTGTTCGACACGGTCGGCCGCATCCCCATGATCTCCGGCACCTACATCGGGTCCGGGGTGCTCCTTCTCGGCACGGCCTGGCTGTTCGACCAGGGGGTGCTGACCGCGGTCACGCTCACCGCCTGCTGGTGCGTCGTGCTCTTCTTCGCCTCCGCCGGGGCGAGCGCGGCCTATCTGACGGTCAGCGAGATCTTCCCGATGGAGACCCGGGCCATGGCGATCGCGTTCTTCTACGCGATCGGCACCTTCGCCGGTGGCGTGTCCGGACCGCTGGTCTTCGCCAACCTGGTCAAGAGCGGCAGACCCGGTGACACGGCGCTGGCCTTCTGTATCGGCGCGACCCTCATGATCATCGCAGGGCTGGTGGAGCTCTTCCTCGGGGTCAAGGCCGAGGGCAGGAGCCTGGAGGACATCGCCCAGCCACTGAGCGCCAAGCAGGACTGACCGTCCCGCCGGGCTCGCGGGACCCGCCGCCGTCCGGGCGACTTGGTACGATAGTCGTTATCATTTGAGTATCTGTTCAGGAGTTCGCCCATGGAAGTCGTCGCCGGTCTGGACGCGTGCGTGACCGTGGAGCCCGACGAGGCCAGGGTGGCGGCGACACGGGATCGCCTTGTCACCCCGAGCGAGGCGGCCCGGCTCGCCGACCTGTTCAGGCTGCTGGGCGACCAGACCCGCGCGCAGCTGCTGTACGCGCTGCTCGAGGCCGGTGAGCTGTGCGTCTGCGATCTCGCCGAGACCGTCGAGGTCAGCGACACCGCCGTGTCGCACGCCCTGAGGCTGCTGCGGACGGCGGGCATCGTGGCCAATCGCCGGTCCGGCCGGATGATCTACTACCGTCTCGCCGACGCCCACGTCAGGATGCTCCTCGACCTCAGTCGCGAGCACCTCCGTCACGAGATCGTCGAGGGCTGAGAGCCGCCCGTCCGGTTGTCGCCGGGGTTCGCCGCGCGGTTACACGGCAGGGTTGAGGGGCGCAGCGGGGTTTTAGCGGCCGTCGTCGCGGCAGAGGAGCACATAAGATCTTTTTTCACGATCTACACCATGATTGGACTCGCCGGGCTGAACACCGTCACCCGCACCGTGATCCTTTTGGAGGTATGCATGCGTGGTACAGCTCGCGTGTTCGCCATGACCGCAGCCCTCGCCCTGGGGCTGACCGCCTGCGGTGCCGGCGGGGCGGCCGAGGGCGGGAAACCGGCCGAGCAGTCCGTTTCCAAGCCCACGGAGAAGCCGACCGAGAAGCCCGCGGGGCCCGTCACCCTGAAGTACTGGACCTTCTCCCCGCCCGAGGCCGGGCTGAAGGCGGCGCTCGCCGCCTTCGAGGAGGCGAATCCCGGTATCAAGGTCGACCTGCGCACCTTCGGTGAGGCCGACTACCGCAAGCGGCTGCCCAAGGCACTCGACGGCGGCGAGGCGCTCGACGTCGTCGGCATCCACATCCCGACCATGACCGGCGCGGTCAAGAACCGGCTCCGTCCGGTCGCCGACTGGAAGGACGAGATCTCCGGCGACCTGCTCGGGGAACTCGACCCGGTCGCGGTCAAGCAGACGGAGCAGGTCGCCAAGGACGGCACGCTCTACTCGGTCCCGATGGGATCCACCGCCGGCGCGGTCATGTACTACGACGCGGCTCTCCTGTCCGAGCTCGGGGAGTCCTTCCCCAAGACGGTCGCCGATCTCGAATCCATCGTCATGCGGGTCAGGAAGGAGATCCCCGACCTCCAGCCGATCGTCTTCTCCGGCGAGCCGCGCCGGCAGGAGGAACTGCTGTTCACCATCGCCGGCCAGACCCACCCGACCCTCTCCGACGACCTGCTGGCCGGCGGAAAGTCGTGGAAGAGCGCCGAGATGGTCTCGGCCCTGACCGCCTATGGGGCGATGTTCGACAGGGGCATACTGGCGAGGTCCACGCTGGCCCTCAGGGGCGACGGCCCGGCCGAGCTCTTCCGCTCCGGCAAGGCGCTGTTCCTGGTGGACGGCTCAGGCCAGAGCTCGATGCTGTCCACGTCCTACCGCAGGACCGGCAAGTTCTCCGTCAAGAAGATCGGCGCCGGCCCCTTCCCCCCCCTCCTGCCGGACGCCAGGCCGGCCGTCCGTAGCACGGCCGAGGTGGGCCTGGCCGTCCCCAGGAAGTCCGGGCACGTGGCCGAGGCGGCCACGCTGATCGAATTCCTGACCGTGGGCGACGGCGTCTCCAGCTGGGCCGGAGACCTGACGATGGCCCCCGCGGCTGCGGACTTCAAGGTGGAATCGTCGGTCTTCGCCACCCCGGAGGGTAAGGACGGCTACGCCGCGCTCCAGGAACTCATCCGGGGCGGCGGCTCGCTGAACGTCCCCGACGAGGTGTTCCTGGAGCGCGCGGAGGGCGATGTGATCCTCGATGTCGCCCACGGCAGGATCACCCCGGAGAAGGCGGCGGCCCGCCTGCAGGAGGAGTGGTCACGCAGCCGGTGACGGCTCCGAACCCGGTGCGGCCTCCACGGGCCGGAACGTGCGGCGGTAGGCCAACGGCGAGACGCCGACGGCCACCTGCAGGTGCTGGCGGAGCGAGGCCGCGGTGCCGAACCCGGCCCGCAGGGCGATGCCGTCCACCGGCAGGTCGCTGCTCTCCAGGAGCTGCCGGGCCAGCTCCACCCGCTGCAGGATGAGCCACTGTCCGGGGCTGAGGCCCACCTCGTCGCGGAAGCGCCGGGTGAAGGTACGGCGGCTCATCCGGGCGTGGGCGGCCAGCTCGCTGAGGGGGAGCGGCTTGTGCAGCCGTTCCAGCGCCCAGGCCCTGGTCGCCGCGGTGGTCGTGGCGGTCGGCGCGGGAAGCGGGCGCTCGATGAACTGGGCCTGGCCGCCGTCGCGCCACGGCGGCACGACGCATCGCCTGGCCACCCGGTTGGCCACCTCGGTGCCGTGGTCGCGCCGGACGATGTGCAGGCAGAGGTCGATCCCCGCGGCCACTCCGGCGGAGGTGAGCACATCCCCGTCGTCCACGAACAGTACGTCCGGGTTGACCCTGACCTGGGGAAACAGCTTCTGGAAGTGCTCGGTGTGGCTCCAGTGGGTGGTCGCGGGGCGGCCGTCGAGCAGTCCGGCCGCCGCGAGCACGTAGGCGGCGGTGCAGATCGAGACCAGGCGGGTGCCCGGCCGGATGAGCGCGATCGCGTCGGCCATGGGCCTGGTGAGCCGTCCCTCGGTGGAGACGGGGCCGAGCGCGTGGGTGGCGGGGATCACCACGGTGTCCGCGCCGGCCAGGGCCTCGGCTCCGTGGTCCACCGCGACCGAGAAGTCGGCGTCGGTGCGTACCGGGGCGCCGTCGACGGTGCAGGTGAGCACCTCGTAGAGCCGCTCGCCCTCGGGGCTCCTGGCGATACCGAAGATGCGCGGCGGGATGCCCAGCTCGAAGGGGATCACACCGTCCATGGCGAATATGACGACCCTGTGCATGGCCTGATTCTCACATATGGCGGATGCGGGCCATCTCCGCAGGGACCGCACCTCGTGATCACCGGGGTGGTCTCTCCGCCAACCCGTCGGAGGGATCCCTCAGCGGCGTGTGGCGGTCGACAGCGGGAGGCAGAGGACGATTCGGGCGCCGTTGCCGGTGGCGCGGTCGGTGGCATAGAGCCTGCCCTGGTGTGCCAGGGCGATGTCCCTGGCTATGGGCAGGCCCAGGCCGGTTCCCCCGGCGTCGCGGCTGCGCGCCGAATCCAGGCGGGTGAACCGCTGGAAGATCCGCTCATGCTCCCCGACCGGGATGCCGAGCCCGTCGTCGATGACCTCCATCACGGCCTCGCCCCGTTCGTTTCCGACCCGGACCTGTATCTCCTTCGTCGCGTGCCGGTCGGCGTTGGTGAGCAGATTGGTCAGCAGCCGGGTCAGCTGGAGCCGGTTGCCTCGCACCACGACGTCGGGAGCGAGCTTCAACAGCACCTCGTGCCGGTGGGGCCACCGCTCCACCTCGGCGATGACCAGCTCGGAGAGGTTGATCTGCTCCGATGTACTCTGCACGCCGGCGTCGAGGCGGGTGAGCAATAGAAGGTCGTCGATGATGGCCTGGAGCCGTTCTGCGTCCGCCAGCACGGAGCACATGGTCGTGCGCGAATCCTCCGCGTCGGGATCGGAGATCGCCAGTTCGAGTTTGGTGCGCAGCCCGGTCAGCGGGGTGCGCAGCTCGTGGGAGGCGTCGGAGGCGAAGCGGCGCTGGTTCTCCACAGCCCGCTCCAGTCTTTCGAGGGTCGCGTTGACGGTCTTGGTGAGCTGCGCCACCTCGTCCTCGGAATCGGGGACGGGCATCCGGCGGCTGAGGTCGGTGGCGGTGATCTCGGCCATCTTGGCGCGGATCCGCGCCACCGGTTTCAGGGTGCGACCGGCGAGCTGCCAGGTGCCCCAGCCGAGCAGCGCGAGGAGCACGGAGCCGAAAAGCGCCAGTGAGATCTCCAGGACGTTGGTACGGAGCAGTTGGGGTTCCGGTGCCGCCGCGTAGACCATCACCTTGCCGTAGGGGGAGTGATCGATCCGGAAGCCCACGATGATGTAGCACGTCTGTCGCCCCGTGGGGAAGGTTATGCAGGACGTCCCGTTCACCCGGAGGTCGCCGTCGGTAGGGAGTGTTTCGCTGATCCTGGGCTTCCCCTTCATGGCGGGGCTGGCGGCGACCACCCGGCCGTCGGCCGCGACGACCTGGATGAGGGAGATGTGGCTGGTGGGAAGGACGACGGCGTTCGCGGGCCCGTTCTCGACGCTCTGGACCGCCTTCCCGGCGGCCTCGGCCACCGTGTCGGTGGCGTCGGTCAACACTTTGTCCAGCACAACATCCTGTATGGCGAACATGCCGATCCCCAGCACCAGCATGAACAGGACGAGCGCGGTGAGGGTCATGCGGCCCTGGATCGAACGTGGATATCGCAATGCTGACGTTCCCCCTCGAAAGGGTCTTTACTCCTATAAATGCATACTTAGGACTATTTATAGGTTATTGGTATTAATCGGACAGCAAAGCCAGGTCAAGTTTTTATGCTCATTTGATGGTGAAGGGAAATGGCTTCCAGCTCAGACGGGATCGGGAGGAAGCCGCCGGGGCCTTCGCGGCATCCCGATGGCAGCCGGTCGATCATGGCCTGCTCGGCGTCCCTCCCGTACGGCTCGTCTCGAAGTCCATCTGACGGGAACGGTCAGGCGCCGGTGCACGAGTCGTGGGTCGCGTCGAAACCCTTCAGGCTCTCGTTGTCGTTGTGGGGAAGCGGCTTCAGGCCTTTCCAGTCGTCACCGATCGTCAGGATGAGCCTTCCCGTGGTCGCCCAGGAGACGGGCTTGGGGGTGGAGACGATCAGGTCCCGGCTGAGGGTGGGTGCCTTGGCGGTGCCGTTCGGCGAGTAGGCGATCGTGGTCGCCGGGTACGGCTTGCGCAGGGCGTCGCCGATCCTGGCGACGTGATAGCCCCGCTCCTCCAACTGGACCGCTACCAGGGTGGCCAGACCGGACCGCATGGTTCCGTTGCGCACCTCTATCTGGATCTTCGATCGGGGCACCCTGGACTGGCCGCCCCTGACCCCGGAGCCGGCGATCGCCCGGTCCGTCGCGACGATACGGAACAGCCTGCCGCTCTGCGGCTCGACCCACTCCACCCGGCCCGGGTGGACCAGCGAGTAGCGCCACGGGGTGGTGATGAAGTGGATCTGCCCGGCGGCGAGCCCCTCGGCGCTGGTGGCCAGGTCCTTCATGACGCCCGGGGTGAGGCCGGGATCGGTGGTGACCGATTTCGTCGCCGCGTCCAGGAAGCCGAAGAGCCGGGCCGGGTCGGTGAGCGTCTCGCCGCTCATGACCTTCTTGACCATGGAGGCGATGAACATCTGCTGGCGCTGGATGCGCCCGATGTCCGATCCGTCGCCCAGGCTGTAGCGGGCCCGTACGTAGCCCAGGGCCTGCTCACCCCCGAGGTTCTGACGTCCGGCGGACAGGTGGAGCAGGGCCTTCTTGTCGTCGATCGCCTCGGGCACGCAGATCTCCACGCCACCGACCGCGTCGACCATGTCCTTGAAACCGGTGAAGTCGACCTTCACGAAGTGGTCGATGTGGATGCCGGTGAGCGATTCGACGGTCTTCCAGGTGCAGGTGATGCCGCCGGAGTTGAACGACTCGTTGATCATGCCCAGGTGCGGCCGCTGCCCTGGCAGCCCCTGCCTGGCCCGGCAGGCGGGGAGCTGGACCATCGAGTCGCGTGGGAAACTGATGACCATCGCGTTGTCCCGCTTCGGCGAGATGTGCGCGAGCATGATCGTGTCGGTCCGCTCGCCCGCCACCCGGCCGTACCTCGCGTTCTTGCCGTTGCGCTGGTCCGAGCCGACGATCAGGACGTTCATCGCACTGGTCGCGACCTTGGCCGGCCGGCGTCCGAGGTCCTCCGCGGTGACCTCGACGTGCTTGACGTTGCCGGTCAGCTTGACGTACGCGCCGGCCACGGTCCCGCCCGCCACGAGCAGCACGGCGGTGACGGCGGCCACCAGCCACCACAGCCACCTGCGACCAGGGCGGAACGAGCGCCGGCCGGGTGGAACCGGGGGCGGCTCGGGGAACGCGCCGATCACTCCGCTGCTCACGTGACTCCCGGGGGGGAAGGGGCCACGGCATGCGCCCGTGACCAAGGAGCCGTACTCCGGCCGTCGCCGAGTGTACTGATCTTCCGGCGCGGTGAGATCCTTTACGCGGCATATCCCGTATAGGGGTGCATGTCCTGTTACGATCCGCCGGTGATTATCCGTGACGGGCACCTCGGCGACGTACCGGCTGTCCTGGCGATGTTCGACAGCGCGGTGGCGTGGCTGATCTCCCAGGGGCGCACCGGCCAGTGGGGCAGCGAACCGTTCTCGACTGACGCGGCCCGTGTGGAGAGTGTCACCTCATGGGCGACGTCCGGCGGGATGCGCGTCGCCGAACTCGGCGGCCGGCCCGCGGGATGTCTGGTCGTGGGGTCCGCGATGCCCTACGTCACCCCCGCCTCCGAGCCCGAGCTGTACGTCCAGGGGCTGGTCATCGACCAGCGGTTCCACGGTCGCGGGGTCGGCTCGGCCCTGCTGGAGCGCGCCAGGGCCGAGGCCGTCGAGCGGGAGGTCGCGCTGCTGCGGGTCGACTGCTACGGCGGCGACGACGGCCGCCTGGTGGCGTACTACGAGAGCCAGGGCTTCACCAGGACCGAGAGTTTCAAGGTCGGCGACTGGCCCGGCCAGCTCCTGGAGATGAGGCTTCCCTCAGCGAGGGGCTGAACGGCTCGCGACGGGCGGGGTGGTCCGGCGGCGGCACGCGCGGGCTTGTCACGCGGGCGAAATTTCGATACGAGAGGATTGACCGGAGATCTACCATTATTTGGGGGATTTGTGGTTGGCGCTCTCGATCATCGCTACCGCGGTGAGCATCCAATGCGTACGCTCGCCTACCTCTTCCGGGAGGACCGCCTCAGGCTGCTCGTGGCGGTCTTCGCCTTCCTCTTCAAGCACAGCCCCACCTGGCTGCTGCCGCTGATCACGGCCAATGTCGTCGACATCGTGGTCGGTCACGGCCCGATCGCGCACCTGTGGGTCAACGCGGGCGTGCTGCTCGTCCTGCTGCTCCTCAACTATCCCCTCCACCTGCTCTACGTCCGCTGCCTGCACGGAGCCATCCGCCGGATGGGGACGGACCTGCGCTCCGCGCTCTGCCGCCGCATGCAGCAGCTCTCCATCGGCTACCACTCGCGGGTCAGCGCCGCCGTACTCCAGACCAAGGTCATCCGGGACGTCGAGAGCGTGGAGCAGACCAGCCAGCAGGCGGCGGACATGGGCCTGTCCGCGCTCACCATGCTGGCCGGGGGCCTGGTGGTGATCGCCGTGCGGGTGCCCGCCGCGATGCCGGTCTTCCTGGTGGTGGTACCCGCCGCCGCGCTGCTCGTGATGCGGATGCGCACCCGGCTGCGCGACGACAACGAGAGCTTCCGCCGCGAGGTCGAGCAGCTGTCCACCCGGGTCGGCGAGATGACCACACTCATCCCGATCACCCGCGCGCACGGCCTGGAACAGGACGCCCTGCACCGCGTCGACGGCACGCTGACCAAGGTGCTGCGCAAGGGGCTCCGGCTGGACCTGCTCAACGGCAGTTTCGGCGCGCTGGCCTGGATCCTGCTCAACACGCTCGGTGTCGCCTTCCTCGCCGGCTCCGCGTTCGTCGCCTACTACCAGGTCATCCCCATCACCGCGGGCGACGTGGTCATGCTCACCACCTTCTTCGCCACCCTCACCTCCGCCGTCACCTCCCTGCTCAGCCTCACCCCGGTGATCAGCAAGGGGCTGGCGTCCGTACGATCCATCGGCGAGGTGCTCCAGGCGCCCGACCTGGAGCACAACGCGGGCAAGGAGCAGGTCGTCTCCGTCGGCGGCGAGATCGAGTTCCGCGACGTCGAGTTCTCCTACGGAGAGGGCACCGCGGTCACCGGGTTCAACCTCACGGTGGCCCCCGGAGAGACGATCGCGCTGGTCGGCCCCTCGGGAGCGGGCAAGTCGACGGTGCTCAACCTCATCATCGGCTTTGTGCGTCCCAACTCCGGCCGGATCCTGCTGGACGGGCGTGACATGGAGACGCTGGACCTGCGGACCTACCGCAGGTTCCTGTCCGTCGTACCGCAGGAGTCGATCCTGTTCGAGGGCAGCATCAGGGAGAACGTCACCTACGGCATGGCCGACGTCCCCTCCGACAGGGTGCGGCAGGCGCTCCAGGACGCCAACGCGCTGGAGTTCATCGACCGGCTCCCCGCCGGCCTCGACACGGTCGTCGGAGAGCGGGGCGCCCGTCTGTCGGGCGGCCAGCGCCAGCGTCTGGCCATCGCCCGCGCCCTGATCCGCGACCCGCGTGTGCTGATCCTGGACGAGGCCACCTCCGCCCTGGACACCCGCTCGGAGGCGCTCATCCAGGAGGCGTTGACCCGACTGGTCGCCGGGCGCACGGTCCTTGTCGTCGCTCACCGGCTGTCGACCATCCGCGGCGCCGACCGCATCGTGGTCATGCGCGAAGGCGGGATCCAGGAGGTGGGCACTCACGACGAGCTGATGCGGTTGCGCGGCGCCTATGCCGGGCTGCAGGGCGCCCAGCTCGCCTGAGCACCTTCCAGCCGCCCGTTTCCCCGTGGACCAGCCTGCCCGGGAACGTGAGGAGGGCGCGGGACCCATGTCCCGCGCCCTCCGGCCCTACCGAGATGGGGTCAGCCCGCGACGCCCGTCCCGGACGGGTAGATGCGGAGCCAGTCCACCTCCATCCACGCCTCTCCCGAGCTGCCCTGGCCCGGGAACCAGTCCAGCTGCAGGCAGACCGACATCGAACTGCGGGTGGCGTTGCCGGAGCGGAACCACTCCTGCCCGTCGATGTAGCCGACGACGCTGTTGGGGGTGATCTCCACCGCGTAGGTGTGCCAGGTGGTCATGTCGATGTTGGCGTGGGCCTGCTCCTGTCCCTGCGGGGTGTGCAGGAAGAAGTTCGGCCGCTGCCTGTTCGGGTCGTCGATGACCTCCAGGAAGTCCACCTCCTCGCCGGTGGAGCTCTGCACGTTGCCGCCGCCGTCCTTCGGCCACAGCAGGGCGACGGGATGGTACGACCCGGCGCCCGGGTACAGGCGGATGCGGGTCTCCCAGCGCCCGTAGGCCTGGTCGTGACGGGCGGCCAGCCCGGCCGTGGTCCCGTCCTCACGGCCGTACAGGTAGAGCGCCCCGTTGCCGAGGTAGAGCTGCTGCGGAGAGCGGCGGCCGTTACCCGCGTGCCCGGCCGAGTCGTAGAACACCCAGTCGGACTCGTTGAGGTAGTCGTCGAACTCCGCGCACCAGGACGGTGTGCCCCAGTTGAGGGCTTGCGCGGCGCTGGCCTCGCCGGTCGTGGCGGGGGCGCAGGGCGCCGCCGTGACCACCTCTCCCTGGGCCGCGCTGAGAGTGCTCACCGCCAGCGCGGCCACCATGCTGAGTACGGCCACCCGCACGTGGGATCTGGTGATCATGATCACTCCTCCCAGGACCTGGCGCAGAGTTTGGAGGGGCTGAAGCTCCAGCAGCCGACGGTCGTCGGGCTGGGGGCCGCCGTCCTCATCGGGCTTAACAGCGGCTGGGCGGACTGGGGCGGCGGTGCGAACACCCAGCGGGGCGCGTTCGACGGCGACGATCCCTGGTTCGAGACCGGCAGGGCGTCAGGAGACTCCGCGGTACGGCTCCGCCAGGGCGCGAGGCTCCAGCACGAGGCGATGTCGGCGGGGTCGCACACCTCCGAGGAGGAGCGCTTGAACGAGGGCGGCGGCACGACGGTCCGTGGGGAGGAGTTCACCGCCTGGGGCTGGTTGTCACGGACCCACTCGCTCAGCAGGGTGGGTTCGTAGACGCCGGTCTGCGCGGGGGCGGGCTGTGGCGTGTGCGGTGGCGTGGTGGGGATGGTGGGCTGACTCGCCGAGGGCTTCGGCGTCGCCTTCGGCGGGATCGACGTCGGCTTCGGGAGTGTCGGGAGCGTCGGCTTCGGGAGCGTCGGGAGTGTCGGCTTCGGGAGTGTCGGCCTCGTGGGACTGGGGGTGCTGGCCGGTGCCGTGGTGGCCGGCGGGGTCGCGGCCGGGCTGGTGGCCGGGCTGGTGGCCGTCTCACTCGGCTTCGGCGCGGGGGTGTCGGAGGGGGCCGGCGTCGCGGACGGCGGGTTCGACGTGGTGGCCGACGGTTCGGTGCCCCCAGGGGGCTTGGTGGGCTGCGTGCTCTTTGGTGGCGTCTGGGTGGGCTTCGGGGGCGTCGTCGGCTCGGTGGTGCGCTTGGTGGTGGTGTTCGCGGGTGGTTCCCCGGTCGGACGCGTCCTGGAGAGCACCGGGTCCGCCGATGCGGTGGTCCTGGTCCGTGCGGGTTGCCGAGCCGCCGTGGTCTCCTCGGCGGGGACCTCCTCCTGTGGGGCGGGCGCGGCGTTCCTCGTACCGGGGCTGTTACGGGAGACCGGCGCGGTCTCCTCGGTCTCGCCGGTGGAACTCCTGGGCTCCTCCGCCGGCTTCTCCTCGGTGGGGCGGGATTGTCTCGTCTGGGTGGGTGGAGGGCTCTCCCTCTGGGCCACGGGGGCCTCGGCGGGGCGGGATTGTCTCGTCTGGGTGGGCGGGGAGCTCTCCCTTTGGACGGAGGGGATCACGATCTCGGAGACGGCCTCCTGCTGGGGGAGCGCCTCCTGGATCGGGCCTGAGGTGGTGCTCACGGCGGGATCCGCCATGGCGGCCCACGGCTGGGCGATGACCGCGCTTGTCGTCGCGGATACCGCGGCCAGCAGTAGGCCGGAGAGTAAGCTGACTCGCCGGGACGAGCTACGTGGGGGCATTGATGGCTCTTCCTGGATCTATGGGGTGGGCTTTGGGCCGGAGATGGGTCTCCAGCCGGCGGTGGTGAATTCGGGGGTGCCCGGCAGGGCGACCGGCGGCACGGAGGTTGCCAGGGGGTCGCGGATGTTGACCCAGTCCCCCTGGTTCGCGCCGCGCATGCCGGGCTGCCAGCGCATGAGCAGGCTGATGGCGTACGAGTTGGAGAAGGTCGGTTCGGTGTCCCCGACGCCCCGGGTGGCGGTCACCTGGACCAGGACCGAGACCTGCGTCTGATCCTGGCCGCGGGGTTTCCACTGGACGCCGACCGTCCGTGTCCGCATGGCGGCGCCGTCGGGTAGCGCCCCGTCCTTGGGAAGGCCGAGGATCTCGCGCCATCCGGCGACGGCCTCGCGGGCGCCGGCCCGTGCCGCGTCGTGCTGCTCGGGTGCCGCGTACAGCAGCGCCGCCTGCTCGGCCTGTGCGGAGTCCAGGGTCCACGCCGCCTCCAGCGCGGCGGCGGCGGCCGAGATCGCGCCCACCTCGCTGCGGGGGAATCCGACGGGGTAGCCGGCCGCGCCCTCGTAACCGGAGGGCGGGGCGAGCATGACGGTGTCCCCGGCGTTCCCGACGGGTACGGAGGCGCTCACGGTTTCGGGTTCGGATCGCAGGAGCTGCCATGCCGCGGCCGCCAGCAGGATCGCCCCCACGATCGAGACGACCACGATGATCATCCGGCGCCGAGCGTTCGGCGGCGGGCCCAGATCCCAGTTCAGCCCGGGATCGTCGGCGACATGGCGCACTAGTGGCTCCGATCGGTGCGCTGGTTGAACGTCTGCCCGGCCGCCGCTGCCAGGCGGAGGTACGCGCCCCGGGTCGTGGGCCGCAGGCGGACCAGGTCAACCTCGGCACCCTCCTTGAGGTGCGGGTCGTAGGGGATACGGATCACCGCGCGGCAGCGGGAGGTGAAGTGGCGCTCCAGCAGGTCCAGGTCCACGTCGGACTTGGCCTCCACGGCGTTCAGCACGACGATGGCGTTCCTGACCAGGTCGGCGTGGCCGTGGGCGGTCAGCCAGTCCAGCGTCGCGGCGGCAGAGCTCGCCCCGTCCACCGCGACCAGGCTGACCAGCACGATCTGGTCGGCCAGCTCCAGCGTCGCGCCCATGGCCCCATGGAGCAGGCCGGTACCGCAGTCGGTGATGCAGATGGAGTAGTAGCGCTCGATGAGACCGGCGACGGTGCGGTAGTCCTCGGCGTTGAAGGCCTCGCTCACGGCCGGATCGGTGTCGGAGGCGAGGACCTCAAGCCGGGCGGGGGACTGCGAGGTGAAGGCACGAGCGTCGGCGTAGCGCAGGATGTGGGGGGCCTCGGCCAGCATGGTGCGGATGGTCGCGGCCGTCTCGGACTTGACCTTGAGGCCCAGGGTCCCGCGGTCGGGGTTGGCGTCGATCGCGATCACCCGGTCGCCGCGCAGGGAGGCCAGGGTGTTGCCGAGGGCGACGGTCGTCGTGGTCTTGCCCACCCCGCCCTTGAGGCTCATGACCGCGATCCGGTGGTGCCCGCTCGCGACGGGGGTCTGTGCCTGCGCCATCAGCGTGCGCCGTTCCAGCTCCGCCGCCGACTCCGCGGGGATGATGCGCCTGCCGGAGAGTTGCCAGACGAGGCGGCGCCATCCTCCGGCGGGCTCAGGACGGCGGTTGGTGAGCAGGTGTTCTGCGGTGAGCGGGACCGTTTCATGGAACTGCTCGGCCGGAGCGGGCGGTGATGTCTGGATATGGGGGGAGGTATCTGTCATTGCCAAGTTCCTTTCGCAGGGAGGGGTACGGGGCTGTCAGCAGGTCCGCCAGCGCACCGTCGTACTGATCGAGTCGTCGAGGCCGTGAACGGTCAGCGGAGCGGTGACGGAGGCGGGGGCACCACACCAGTTGCGGATCCGGTGGGCCCGCAGGTTGATCACCTGCGTGACCCCTTCCCGCAACGTGCCGTCGGAAGGGCTCACGGCCAGGCCGGGAGCCGATATCCGCCACTTCAACGGCTCTCCCGAGACGGTGAGGACCATGCTTCCCTGGCCGAACTCGTCCAGCGTCACCACGGGCGGGACCCGCAGGCGAGAGGCGAGTCCGTCTCGTCGCGCCGGCGCGTCCGTGGTGGGGGGAGCCTGGGTGGTCTGGCTGGTGGACGCCTGCAGCGACCTGGCCGGCTCCTTTGACTCGATCGCGGGGCCGAGAAGGTTCATTCCGGTCAGGGTGCCGGCCGCGCCTGCCACGACGATGATGACGATCTTGATCGTCATGTTCCTGATCCGGGTACCGGCCCAGCTGAGCGCCTCCAGCACGCGGATCCCCATCTCGATCCGCTCCTCGTCGGGGCGGTCGTCGGGTTCGGTGTGGAAGCGCAGCGCGGGCACCTGGGTGTCGTCGCGCATCTCGACGGACGCCTGCCCCGCGATGACGACGGGCTCGGCCCTGGCGACAGGTTGAGAGGCGGGTGGCGCCTGCCTGGGGATGGTGCCGGTGATCTCCTCGCTCTGGGCGAGGACCTCGCGCGCCCATGCCTGGGTGAGCAGGGCGTCGTACAGCGGGGTGTCGTGCCCGGGTACGGGGGGTGCGGACGGTGGGCGGACCGGCCGGGTCCTGCGGGGTGGCAGGGCGGGCAGCGGGGGCAGGCCGGAGGGATCGGAGGCGCCCGCCGCCGGCCCGCCGGCCGGTGGCGTGACCGTACTCGCCGACCCCGTGCCCGTTGACGTCGTGGCCGGTGGTTTCGCCGATGGTTTCGCCGGCGGTTTCGAGGCCACCGGCGGATAGGGAGGTGTGCCGACCCTGGGCGCGGGCAGTGCCACGGCCGGCGGTACCGGAGCGGCGGGGACACCGCTCCCGGCCGGAGGAGCGGGGAGGACGGAGGACCGGCCCTCGGCGGGAGGTGCGGGCAGCAGCGCGGACCCGCCGCGGGCCGGGTGTGCGGGCGGGACCGCCTCCGGGGGCAGCGAGTCCGTGAGCCGCTGCCGCTCCTCGGCGGAGAGCGGCGCGACCGGCGGGTGGGAGATCATCTGTGGGACCGTGTAGCGGATGTTGATCGGCCGCGTGCACACGGAACACCTGATCATGTGGGAGAGCAGGGTCGTCCGGGCGTCGTCGGGATCGATGACGGAGGATGCCTGCCCACCGGGCCTACCGGTGGGGAAGACGCCGGGAAAGACCGCCTCCACCAGCGGGGCGAGCTCCGGACAGGTACGCCGCCCGTTGGCGAGCGCGTCCAGCCCGCTCACCAGGGTCTCGATCAGATCCTGGGTACGGGTGGCGAGCCTGCCGATCTCGTCGGCGGGCATTCCCAGCACGTGGGGGAGATCCTCCATGCCGAGCGCGTGGCGGTACATCAACCTGAGCGTCTCCGTGCCCAGGGGGTCGACGATCGTCCACACCCGTTCGATCAGCAGGGCATCGGGCATGCCGGGCCCCGAACCCGGCACGTACCGCTCCCGGTGGCCGGTGGAGGTGCGGCAGTCACGTCGCAGCGCGGCCAGCAACCGTCCCCGGACCGTGACGCCCTCGGGGGCGGCCTCGGTCCGGCCGGCCGCCAGCGCGGCGACGACCGCCGCGCGTGCCCGGCCGGATTCGAGGCGGGAGGCGGCGTAGTCCATCAGGTGCGCGCCGTGCTCGCGCACCCAGGCCGCCCCCTGGCCGGGGCCGGGCGCGAAACGCCCGGTTCCGGTGGGTGTGCTCATTGGCCGTCGTATCCGACCGGGTCCGGCTCGACCTGGCCTTGGTCAGGCTGGAAGGGGGAGGTCCGGTTGCGGTCGTTCTCGCCGCGCCCCCACTGTGAGGGGGCACCGTCTCCGGTGCCCGGCTGAGCCGGGCTCAACCGGCCGGGATCGGGCTGTGCGGGAACCTGCCGGCCCTGGTCGGGCTGATCGGGAAGGTTCTGATCGGGAAGGTTCTGGCCGGGAAGGTTCTGGCCGGGATCGGGCTGGCCGGGAAGGGACTGACCGGGATCGGGCTGTACCTGGTCGGGCACCGGCTGGGGAAGCGGCACGGGAGCGGGGTCGGTCACCACGAGTTCCAGGTTCCGCTGGGGCAGGCCGGTGAACTTGGTCCAGTTGCTGACCTCACCGGATGCGGGCTCCGCGTAGAGCCAGCGGATGAACGCGGGCCACAGGCACGAGTCGCGGGGGATCGTCTGGCCGCTCTGGGCCGGGCTCGGCCCCTGGGACGTGCTCAGCGCCTGGAGCTCCTCGGCGGTGTAGTTGCGGCATGGTGGCGTGCCCGGCGGGGCGATGTTGAGATCCCACACGCCGTTCTCGTCCGTGTAGCGCATGCCCCTGTCCAGCCCGAGGGCCTCGTAGGCTCGCCGCAGGAGCTCAGGGTCCTCGAAGACCGGCAGCGAGACGCCGTTCTGGCCGCCGGGGAGTTGCGGCGTGGCCGGCATGAGCACGGTTCCGTCGGGACCCTGCGACGCGTTCTCGCCGGGACCGGCGGACGGCTGCGGCTGCGGCTGGACAGGCTTCAGGCTGCCACCGGGCGCTGTCGGCGTCACCGTTCTCGGCGGGGCCGACGGCTGTTTCCTCGGCGAAGGCGCGCCCGCGTCGTCCGTCGGCCTGGTCGCGGGGGGCACGACGACGGGCGCCGTGGGGGGCCTGACATCGCCGGAGGGCACGATCGGCTGGCCCGTACCCGACCGGATCGCCGGCCGCAGGGTGCCCGTCGGCCGGGTGTGCGGTGCCGTCTCCCCTGGCTGGGAGGTTCGGTTGCCGCCGGGAGGCTGGGGTTGTGACTTGTTGTCGCCGGTGGGCTGTGGCTGGGAGGTTCGGTTCCCGCCGGGAGGCTGGGAGGGCTTGTTCCCGCCGGGGGGTTGCGGTTGTGAGGTTCGGTTCCCGCCGGGGGGCTGGGGCTGCGATGACAGTGAGGGGCCCGAGGACTTCGTCCTGCCGGCCTCAGGAGCAGGCTTGGGCGGCGAGACCACCTCGATCTTCTTCTCCGCGGGGTGCTCGATGACGCTGCCGCTCTCGCTCTCGCTCTGCGAGATGTTTCCGCTGACCCTCTCCGTCGGCGTCGGCGCCGGAGGGGCCGGGGGCTTGACGGGCTGGGGATTCCCCACCGGTGGTGCAGCCGGGGGTTGCACCGGCCCCGGGTTGGGGGCGGGCTGCACCGGCGCAGAGGTGGCCTTGGGGGCCGGGGCATTCGTCGAGGGTTTCGCCGCCGTGGTCGTCTTGGGCGGTGGCGGGGTCGGCGTGCTCTTGGGGTTTCCGGGCCGCTGTGCGAGAGGGGCTGCGGCGGCGGCCAGGGCCAGGACCGGGAGGGCGACACAGCCTTCCCCCGATGCCTCGACCGCGTGCCCGTCGGTGGTGGTGGTCAGACAGACCCGCGGGTCCGTGGAGTCACCCCTGCGTGCACCGCCCGCGATGGTGCTGCCCGCGTCGGCGCCGGAGAGCGGGACCGGTTGATCACTGCCGGAAGACGCGCTCGATGACCAGGCCTTGGCCTGGTCGTCGAGGAGATACGTGCCCGCGGCCAGCCGCATCACCTGCCCCCCGCCGGGGTCGGAGCGGACGGCGATGACGGTTCCCAGCCCGGCGCCGGCGCTGAAGACGCCGATCGCGACACTCGCAGTGAGCACCGTCGCGCGTGATGGCTTACGTGAGGGTGTCATTATGAATGTTCCTTTTCTTCCGGTGAAACGTCAGTCGCCGTGGCTCTCCAGGACGTCGCTCCACTCGCCCAGCACGCGAGCGGGCTCGTTCGAGCCGGCAGGGGGGACATATGTCACATACATGCGTCCGTATGTGGCGCTCACCGAGTGGGCGAAGGCCTTACCGCGGGTGCGGACGGCGGCCGAGCCCTTCAGCTTGACCGTCGCGCCCTCCCGCTCCGCTTCGCGGACCTCGGTGGATCGGGCTCCATACCAGACCAGGGCGCCCCCGTCACTGGTCCTGAGCGCGCGTACCGGTCCCTCAAGCCGGTACGACAGCGTGAGCTTCCAGTCGGCCTGTCCCAGCTGCGCCCGCTCCTGCTGCCAGAACAGTGCGGCCTCGCTGGTCCACGGCCCCTCGTCGAACCGTGCGTCGACCTCGGCGTTCTCCAGACTCGCCAGGTGTGCGCGGGCGATCTGGCGAGGGGTCGCGCTCAGCCCGGTGGCGTTCTCCGGCAGGCTCGTCGCGTAGCCTTCGGCGTCGGTCGCTATCTTGGGGAACCGCGCCGGGGTGGCACGCGTGTCGGCGGCCGAGGCGACGAGCCGCCAGCCACCGGGGGCCGAGCTCATCACGTCGACGATCCGGGCGACACCGGGTTCGTACGAGACCGCCACGAACCAGTCGGCGGTGCCGTTCACGTGGCGCGGGATCCACATCTGCGGGTTGGGCCATATCCCCGAGGCCAGCGACTTCTTCTCCATCTCGGCGGTCTTGAAGCCGGCCCGCGTCATCTCCAGCGCGAGCCCGTGCTCCAGCTTCGCCATGGCGGCCTGGTCCTTCCTGCTCTGGGCGGCCGACAGCCCTCGCTGGTAGCGGCCGTGGATGCCGTACGCCTCCTTGACGGTGAGCTGAGGCGGGCGGGACGCGGCCGGCGAGTCGGTGTCGGGCGGGGGGGTTTCCGTCTCGCTCCGGGGTTTCTCCGTACGGGGCTTCTCCGTGGGGGGTTTCTCCGTGCCGGTCGCCTCGGGGCGAGGAGAGGACCTACCGCTCTTTGCGGGTTTCGGGGTTGGTCCGGGGGTGGGGGGTGAGGAGGACGGCGTCGGTGAGGGCGAGGAAACGGCCTTCTCCCAGCCGGCGTCCGAGGAGTCGGGGGTGGGGTTCGCCGCGAGGGACGGACCGGAGGGCTCTCTGGTCGCGAGCCAGATCGCGGAGGCGGCGATGATCGCTAAAACCGCCGTGAACAGAATGACCTTCCGCCAATCGAATGACAGGAGGCGTTCGGGATGCCAGTCGGATCCCTGTTCGGAATCATGCCTGGAGGAAGCACTGCCACGGCCATAGGACCCAGCCTGTCCATCTGGGAAATCTGATGCACGCCATGACATAGGTCCAAATATTAGACTGACCGTGATCTATTGGGAAGGTAAAGGGCTTAGTAATTGGTACTTATGGCTATTTGATTATAAATAACACCTAAGTCGATATATGGGCTGTCCGAAACACGGACTGCCCCCACCTGCTGGCATCCTGTCGATGGACCGTACCAGTAGTTCTCTAGAGATGTGCCGTCATCTCTGGGTTTCGGGTGACCTTCCGTGCCCCTTGGTGAACTGCCCTTTTTCCAGAGCAAGCCCGTTGTTCACCTTCCGTTGGGCTTTCCGGTCTCCGGCCGGGCGTCCCGCAGGGGGCAAGTGATCGCGAAAACCTTTCACACTCCGGATTGGTACAAGCTCCATAACAACTTGATATGAATGCGTTTCCCGGGTTCGGCTGTTCGGCCTCGGACCCCGTTCCGGGAATTGGAGCTCCGTCTTTTCCGTGCCCGCCGGGGGACGACGGTCTCCCGCCTCAGGAGGGGCGCCCCGAACGGCCCGTCGGGCATGCGATCGGCCCGCGACGAACGCGGGTGGGGAGGCCCGGTGCCGACGCGAAACGTCCCACCCGGGCAGGGGAGCCGTCTACTCCAACTCGATGAGCTCCACCAGAACCGCGTCCTCCCGTTCCGGGATCATCAGCAGCGAGTCGACCACCACCTGGTGAGCTCCCCGGGCCCTGGCCTCCGCGACCAGGTGCTCGCGCTGGGCCGGGTAGGAGACCCCCTCCAGATAACGCCGGGCGACCTCGCCGAACGCCTTGCCGGCCTCGGTCGGCGAGTGATAGTCCCGGTCGGGGAGCTGTCGCAGGATGCCGTTGACCCGCTCGCATTCGTCGCGCACGTGGGCGACGTTGACACCTTTGGCCAGGTCAGCCGGAGGTGGTCCGGCCGCCCGCGCCGAAGCCCGTCTCGTGGTTCCACAGGTGGGTGCATCCCGGGCACTGCAGGTGCAGCAGGCTTCCGGTGTTGCCGATGAGGTAGCGCCAGTGCTCCCCGCAGTTGCGGCCGCCGAGGCAGTCGTCGCAGTCGCGGTGGTCCTGGCAGCCGGGGCAGGGCACCCACGCCCTGCGTCCGAAGTCGGCGTGTGGGTCAAGCGGCACGGCCGGACTCCCTGGGGGGAAGCACGCCGGCGGCCACGAGCATGTCGTAGATCTCCTGCTGCCGGCTGTCGAGGCCGGAGTAGAGGAGGTCGTACGCCTCCTCCTCGGCCCGCAGCACCCCCGGCGGATCCCAGTCCGGCTCCAGCGCCGCCATGACGGCGGCGCGGCGGCGAGTCTCCTCGAGGGTGAGGTCGATCTCGAAGTCGACATACGGGCTGGCGCTGTCCTGACTCATGACATGGCTTCCGGGTCTGCTGGTGAGCGTGTCGGAGGAGCGATCGGGAAGGGCGGCGGCGCCGGAGATATGACCCGGTTCGGCCTGGGCCGGGCCGCTCTTCGCGATCAACCACATGTGCTGCGGGGGGGACTCCTCCTGGAGGGAAATTTCTGTCCACTATATACCTATATATCCTTTATATTGCCTTTAGTGGTGCTTCGGGTGATGTGTGGCAGCCGAGCTGCGGGCGCCGCCTGATGTCCGGCATCCGGGGTCGGCGTCCGGGACGGGGAAACCGGGAGCCGAGAGCAGAACCCGGGTGACCGGGTATGGAGCACCCCGAGGACAACTACGGCTCGGGGGCTGCCATGACCACCTACACCCTGTCGATCGTCGAAGGCGACACCGGCGGTACTTCGTCGGGCAAGGACCTCTTTTCGCCCGACTCCCCGATCGATTTCAGCGACCTCGGCCCGTATGCCCTGATGTGGCTGACCGAACACGGTTACCGGGAGCAGGGCAGGCGGGTCCTGGTCACTCCCGCGGGCCGGCATCCCGAGGGGGTCCACGTGATCGCCTCCCACGACGTGGACCTCTGACCCCCGTCGGATCACGGCTCCCCGGGCGCCGTATCCGATTCCCTGGCGCCACCGGGTGGCGTACCCGATCATGGTTGGGCGGCCCGGCGGAACCGGGCGCCGCGCGGCAGGCGGCGCTTCACCGGGCGGCACCGGTCTCCCGCGCCCGGCAGGGGAAGCCCGGAGAGGAACCGCGATGCCCAGGTGTGACGGGCGGATAGTCCGGCTGCGCGCGGGGGCACGGGTCTGGTCGTCGACCTGACCGGAGCCCGCGGTCCTGCACTGGGAAAGGACCTCGGTGAGCTGTCCGAGGCGGCACTCGCCGCGCTCGTCCTGACCGGCGAGCCCGCCGTGCTGAACAATGCCATCGACACGCCTCGGACGTTCTCGATCTGGCCGACGGAGGCCGAGGGGCGGCACCCCGGCCTTGGCCGGACTGACCGCAGCCGCCGGACGGGCTCGTGGTGGTCCCCGAAGATCCGGTGTCCTGCCCGCCACGACCCCTCTCCGGCACCGGGTCCGACCCGTGAAGCTCTCCGAGGTGGACGATCACTTCACCGTGACATCCAGAAATATCGGATTTTTCCCGGCGAACAGTGGAGCCCCGTCCTCGTTGGTCATCTTCCAGTAGATCTTGCACCTGCCCGGGCTGTCGGCGGCGCGGACGCGCACCGCTATGTCGACGGTCTCACCGGGGGCGGTCGTCTCGATCGCGACCCGTTCGGGAGCATGGCACGGGGTCTCGTTCATCCGGTCGAGGTAGCGCCTGTGCCACGGGATGGTCCCCGAGTTGCGGAGTCTCCACACCTTCGTGAAGTGCGTCCCGCCCCGCACCACGGTCCCGTCCGGATGCGTGACGTCCCCCTCGAAGGCGGAGTCGTCGCGCGGTGAGGCGGCCTGCGTCAGGGGGGCCTGCGGAACAGGCTTCTCCTCCCCGCCGTCGGACGACGCGACGAAGGCGATGAGGGCGCCCGCGCCACCGGCGACCAGGGCGGACAGCACGGTGAGAACGACCGGCTTCCTGACGCGCGACCGTCGAACACCCCGGGATCCGGTCTCGGCCCCGGCCGGGACGGGCTCCCGGCCGGTGCTCCTGGCCCGCTCCCAGTGCTCCCGCCACTCGCGCTCGGCCTCGGCCGGGTCCTGCCTCAGCCGGTCGACCGCCAGGACCCGAACGAACTCCCACGTCGTCTCCCAGCTCGGCAGCACCTGCCCCCGGGCGGCGGCGGCCAGCGACGACTTCGAGGCGGCCGCGCCCAGACGGGACGACATCTCGGCGAAGGAGGGGTCGCCCGCCTCCTCCTTGAGTTTCCAGAGCCGGTGCGCGAGCAGCGCGACAGGACCGGACTCAGGATCGGGCCGGACCGGTTTCCGCCCCCGCCGTGTCCCCGGCTCCCCGTCCCGTGGATTCGGTGACTCCGCCATATCCACCCCCTGCTCGACACCGCCGTACGGACATCCTCACGTCCCAGACGCGGCCTCTTTGGCAGTACACCCAAAACCTGAGGAGATTACCGGAAGTCACCCTTGCCGGCCGTCCGCCGCCGTGCGGCCCGGATCTGATCCGCAGAGCACACGGCTGTGACCTGCGCCGTCAATTGTCCAGAGGGGTCTGGACAATGTTTGGCCGCATATCCGGTGGATCCTCCTTGCCGCCGGTCGCGGCACACCGGCATAGTCGGGGCCACTCCTCGCCTTACCGCTTCCGTGGATTCCCGCAGTGTTCGCGATCCACGCAGGAAGCGGGGCCTACGGGGGCCGCGAGGACTCGGGGCCGCGTTTCCATCCACGGACGTCATCCGTGGATGGAAGCGCGCCCGCATCGGAAAACATCTCCGTCCCACTGACCGCACCCCGGAAAACCGCGTTCCGACGAGAAGGAGAGAACATGAACCACCGGAAACTGACCTCTGCGGTGGCCGCGACCGGTGTCGCGCTCGCGATGATGGTCACGCCCGCCATGTCCGCCACGGCCCAGGCTGCGGCGCCCGCCGCCAAGGTGGCGGCGAAGTCCGCGGACACGGCCGGAACCCTGGACGTCAAGAGGGCGAGTATCGCCTGCTCCAAGCCCGCGGGAAAGAAGGCCAACTATTCCTGGGGCACGGGTAGTAACGACTCCACGACTGTCTACTTCAACAACCACTGCTCGCACAAGGTGAAGGCGAAGCTCCACTTCAGGGCCGGCGGCGGCCAGACCACCACGAAGTGCCTGATCACCAACGGTAAGACGAGTGGCAAGAAGAAGTTCTGGGTCACCCGCTACCACCTGAAGAAGATCACCAAGGGCTGCTGACAGCCCGTCGGCCAGGGCTGGGCGCCTCGCTCGGGACAGGCCGCGGGCGAGGCGCCCTCATGCCCGGGTGGGGCGGCCTCCGGTGGAAGTCCGGAGTGCCCGAGCGCATGAGGCGGTACGGCTTAGCATCCGGGGCGGCGGTGACCGTCGCCTCACAATCTATATGTGAGCGGATATTCCAGGCGATTATTTCTCCAGCTCGGCGGTGCCGCCGCGGCTGGAGCGCTGGTTCCGGCGCGTACCGTGCCCGCGGAGGACGACTCCTTCGCCCTGCTGCGCCGCCGCTGGCGTGAGGTGACGACGGGTTCGGGATTCGACCCGACCGCCGAGCCGTACCGCGCCCGGCTGGCGAGGCTGGGGACGACTGCCGCCCTGTACCGGGACACCATGGCACCGGCCGACACCTGGCTCTGGCCAGGGCTGGCGTTCCCCTCCTTCACCGACACTCCGGCGCGGTTGCGGACCATGGCCCGGGCGTACGCGCTGCCGGGCACCGGGCTGACCGGCGACGCGAACCTGGCCGTCGCCGTCGCGGAAGGCATCGACCACTACCGGCGGCGAGTGTACGCCGCGGGCGCCGACCCGGCGGGCAACTGGTGGAACTGGCAGATCGGCGTTCCCAGAAAGCTCCTCGACGCGGCCGTGCTGATCGGTCCGCACCTGACAGACCCACGAAGCGGGGCGCTCCAGGAGGCGGTGGACCACTTTCTCCCCGAGTGCCGCCTGAACGACTACGAGGGCACCAGCACCGGGGCCAACCGGGTGGACCTGTGCACGGTGATGCTGCTCCGCGCCACCCTCGGCTCCGACTCCGGGAAGGCCGCGTCGGCCGCCTCCGCGCTCTCCCCGGTCTTCCGCCACGTCTTCGAGGGCGACGGGTTCTATCGGGACGGCTCGTTCATCCAGCACACCTCCGTCCCCTACCAGGGCGGGTACGGGGTGGTGCTGCTGTCCGGGCTCGCCACACTGTTCGCGGTGCTGCGCGGCTCGCCATGGGAGATCACCGATCCGAACAGGCAGGTCGTCTTCGACGGCGTCGAGAAGTCGTTCGCGCCGTTCGTCCACGACGGCTTCTGCATGGACCTGGTCAGCGGCCGGGGGATCGGCAGGGAACCGTACGGCGACCACCGCAGGGGACGCGACATCGCCGCGGCGGTCCTGCTGCTGGGGGAGGCGGCCTCCGCCGCCGAGCGGGTCCGCTGGCAGGGCATGGTCAAGGGGTGGGCGCTGCGCGACACCTCCAGACCCATGCTCGACGCGGCAGAGAGGAGCGACCTGGGGTTTCACGCCCGCCTCGCCGCGGCCCTGGACGACGACGCGATCCCGGCGGCCGAGGAACCGCTCGGGCACCGGCTGACGGCGATGAGCGCCCGCGCCGTTCACCGCAGGCCGGCCTGGTGCGCGGGACTCAGCATGGCCTCGTACCGGATCGGCCACTACGAGCACGGCAACGGCGAGAACCGGCGCGGCTGGCACACCGGCTCGGGGATGCTCTACTGGTGGGGCGAGGGGCACGGCGACCAGTACTCGGACTCCTTCTGGCCCACCGTCGACCCCTACCGCCTGCCGGGCACGACCGTCTCCACCCGGCGGCTGGCCGACGGCGCCGGTAACGCCTGGGGCGACACCTGCTCGCCCGCCCGCTGGGTGGGCGGCGCCACCGACGGCACCTACGCGACGGTCGGCCAGCACCTGAACGGCTTCGAGAGCACGATGGAGGCTTTCAAGTCGTGGTTCTTCCTCGACGACGCGGTGCTCTGCCTGGGGGCCGGGATCACGAGCGAGGACGGCGCGGTGGTCGAGACCGTCGTGGACAACCGCAGGACCGGCGCGCCCCTCACCGTGGACGACCGGGAGGGCTGGGCACATCTGGCCGGGCACGGCGGCTACGTCCTGCCCTGTCCCACCCGGCTGCGCACGCTGCGCGAGGAACGCACGGCAGGCCAGGTGACCCGGAGCTACGTGACGCTCTGGCTGGACCACGGCGTCGACCCGGACTCGGCCGGTTACGTCTACCTTCTCCTGCCGGGGGCGAGCCGGGCGGAGACCCGGGCCCGTGCCGCCGACCCCGGCTGGGCACGGGTGCTCGCCAACACCGCCCGGCAGCAGGGCGTCCGGGTCCCGTCTCTCGGAATCACCGCGGTCAACTTCTGGAACGACGGAGCCGTCGGCGGCCTGGCCGCCTCCGCCCCGTGCGCGGTCCTGGTCAGGGAGCGCGGCGACGGTACGGCCACGTTGACCGTGTCGGATCCCCGGCGCGACCTGGACGAGCTGATCGTGACCTGGGACCGGCCGGTGGCCGAGGTGCTCGGCGAACACCCGCTCCTGACGAGTGCCACGACCGGCGCGAGCCTCACCCTCGCCTTCGGACGACTGGCAGGCCGGGGCGGCGGCTCGCAGACGGTCACCGTACGGCTCGACCGGCGCGCGGAGCCGGCACGTTCGCCGGGTCGACCGGCTTCGGATTTTCATTACCCAGAGTGATTGACACATTACTTTCCATTACCTGATGATGGCCGATGTCGGTGGTTCCGTATGGACGACGCCGGGGCACCGAGATCTTTCGTGGCATGCTTCAAGACCATCCAGGAGGGGCGAATGAAGCTGTTCGGTGCTGTTCTGGGGGTGATCGCGGTGTCGGCCACGGCCGTTCTCGCCTGGGCGGGGCCGGGTGCGGCCGCCGAGGGCGAGGTCATCGTCTTCACCACCGAGTTGGAGGAGCTCGGCAGGTACCGGGACCTGCCCGCCGGTGGATGCAGACGGCTCCCGCCGACCGCGCATCTGCTGATCAACCTGACCGATTCCAAGGTCTTCATCCACGCGGGTCCGCTCTGCCTTGGCCCCGGTGTTCCGGTCGAGCCGAATCATGGCTGGCACGCCCCGCCCGGCGGACAGTCCAGCTTCTCCACAGCCTGATCGCGACAGGTGAACGGCGTGACGTGGTCCGGGTTCGCCCGGTAGGCACGTCCGGCTCGCTGCCGACCCGACCGTCAAAATCATGACCACCGGTGATCGGGGGCGGAGGTCACCCGGAAAATTCCCACCCGCACAGGCCGGCGGCCCGATCGCGCGAAATTCCAGGTTTTCGGGTTCAGGGGTGCCGGTCGGCTCTTTATTCATGTCCCCATCACGGCGGCCCGGTCCCACGTACACGTTTCTTCACCTGGCACCCGACATCCGATATTCGATATCTGACGCTCGATGGCATCCAGCCCGACGCGGTGAGTGGAGCAGCACGGTTTGCGGGGTGCTCGCGGTGGCGTCGAACCATGCGAATGAAGATTCCGCCGAACGCCTGACATGTACCCGGGAAAACATGTTTCGGAGTTATGTGACAGGCAACTCGGAAAGGCGCTGATGCATCATGTTGCATACCTTCATCCTTGGAATGGGCAGGGCCGGAGAAGGACTGCATCTGCCGGCACTGTCCAGGGTGCGCGCCGCGATCCCGGGCCTGCTCGCCCCCGGGCGGGTCATCGTCCACGACCCGTTCCGGCCTCCCCCCGATGTCGCCGGCGTGGTCACGGTCGGCACCCTGGAGGAGGCTGCCGGGCGCACTCCACCCCACCGCACCGTGGTTCACCTGTGCACCCCGCCGCATATTCGTTCGGGCATGCTGGAGCGGCTGGCCGAGCTCGGCTACCGAAAGATCATCATCGAGAAGCCCCTGGCCCTGGACCTGATGGGCCTGGCGGCCATCGCACGCACGAGGCGACGCTGGGGCCTGGACATCACCGTCGCCACCCACTGGCTGCACAGCTCCCTGACCCACCGCCTGCGTGCGGCGGTGGACTCGGAGGAGTTCGGCAGGCTGCGCGGCATCCGTGTGGTGCAGAACAAGCCCCGGTTCACCCGCAGCGCGACGGTCCCCGGCCACCCCACCGCCTTCGACGTCGAGATGCCGCACGCGCTCGCCGTGGTGCTCACCCTGGCCGGTGGTGCCCGGATCGCCGATGCCTCCTGGACGGACATGGTGACCGACCAGCTTCGGTTGCCACGCCTGGGCCGCGCCAGGCTCCGGTTGGACCACCATTCCGGCGTGCGCACCGAGATCGACTCGGACCTGACCTCGCCCGTGCGCGAGCGCCGTATCACCCTGGACTTCGAGGGGGCGACGCTCATCGGTCACTATCCGTGCAGCGACGCGGACCACACCGCCCAGCTCCGGGTGGTGATCGAGGGCCGAGATCAGGCCTGCTCGGCGTTCGCCGACGACGCCCTGTCCGCCTTCGTCCGCAGCGCCTACACGCGCTACGCCCGGTTTCCCTCCGCGCCGGGGGCGCTGCCGGTGCAGATCGACGCCGTCCGGCTACTCAACGAGGCCAAGGATCTGTGCACCGCGCACGAGCCGGACACCGCCCAGCACAAGGAGGTCCGGCGTGTCCACGGCGTCCGCTGAGCACACGCCCGCCCCGCCGGGCGGAGTCGTGCCGGCCGGGATCGGAGACGAGGCGGCCCCCGATCTGCCCGGCCAACTCGCCGCTCTGGACGAGTTGGGCTGGAAGCACCTGGAGTTGCGCACGATCGGCGGCCTTCCCATCGCGAGGCTGGACGAGGCCACCTTCGCCCACTCGGCGGAGCGCATCCGGGCGGCCGGCGTCACCGTGGTCTGCGTCGCCTCCAAGATCGGTGACTGGTCCCGGCCCGTGACCGGCGACTTCGCCCTCGACCTGGCCGAACTGGACGTCCTTGCCCGACGCTGCACCGTTCTGGGAACCCGCCTGGTGCGCGTCATGTCCTACCCCTCGGGCGGTCTGCCCGAGGCCGAATGGGGCCGTCGCGCCCATCGGCGGCTGCGTGAGCTGGCGCGGCGCGCCGAGGACGCCGGGCTGCTGCTGGCGCACGAGAACTGCACGGGCTGGGCAGGCGATCGCGCCGAACGAATGCTGGACCTGGTGACCGGCATCGGCAGTCCGGCGCTGCGGCTGCTGTTCGACGTCGGCAACGGCGTCGCGTATGGATACCCGTCGGCGCCGATGCTGGCCGCCGTCGTCCAGCACGTGGTGCACGTGCACGTCAAGGACGCGGTGACCGGCCCGGAGGGCAGAGTCGGCTTCGTCCCGCCGGGCACCGGTGAGGCCCAGGTCGCGAAATGCCTTCGCCTGCTGTTCGCCCATGGCTACACCGGGGCGCTCTCCATCGAACCGCACCTGCACCTGCGCCCGCACCTCGCCGCGGCGAGCACCGACGCGGCGCCCGGTGACCCCGGTCGTGGCGACCACGCCGCATTCGTGGCGTACGGGCGTGCGCTGGAACGGCTTGTGGCCCAGGTCGCCGCACCGGCCGGAGAGCTCCGATGACCGCTCCGCCCGCCCGCGCCGTGTCCTCGATCCCGCTCACCCCGGCCGACCGCGACCTGCTGCTGCGACTGCTGCGGCTGCCCACCGCCGGTCCGCTGGAGACCGGCCCGGAGGCGCCCGTGCCCAGGCTGCGCGAGGCGCAGGCCGACTATCTCCGCGCCGCCGCCGCGGTCGGCTTTCGCGGCGTACACCATGCGCCCGCCGAGAGGGCCGAGCTTGACCGTCCCGATGTCCCGGCACCCGTGCGCGCGGCGCTGGACATCCCCGGTTTCCTCGAACACCAGCCCAGCCTGGTGCTGCTGCTGGGTCCCGCCCTGCCGGTCGCCCGCACCGTGATGTTCAACGTGCACCTGGACACCGTCGCCGGATGGCAACCCGTCCGTTTCGACGGCGAGTGCTTCTACGGTCGCGGCGCGATCGACGCCAAGGGGCCCGCGGTGGCACTGCTCGCCGGGGTGCGCGCCGCGCGGGCGCTGCGCCCTGCCATCGGCCGTGACATCGGGATTCTGATCCAGGCCGTGGCGGGGGAGGAAGGCGGTGCCATGGGCGTCTTCGGCACCAGGCCGTTGGTGGAGCGCGGCTACACCGGGCGACTGAACGTCTTCTGCGAGCCCACCCGGCTGCGGTTCCTGCCGCGCGGCACGGCGGCGATGACCGCACGGGTGGTCGTCGACGGGATGGACGCCATCGACGACCACCCCGCCCACGGGCACAACGCCAGCGTCCTGCTGGGCTTTCTCGCCCAGCACCTGGGCCGGGCGCTCGATCGGCACACCGCCGAGGGCGCGGTGTGCGTGGCGGGCCTGCACACGGGCACCCTGCACAACAAGGTCTATGGCGGCGGGTCGCTACTGCTCAACCTCGCCTACGCCTCGGCCGCCGCCGGGCGGCGGCTGGAGCGGGACCTGCGAACCGCCCTGGACGATGGTCTCGACGCGTTCGTCACGGCCTTCGCCGGCACGACGCTGTTCGCCAGAACCGCCACCGAGGCGCACGTCATCACCCGGCTGGAGTGGCTCAAGCACGGCCTGCCCGTCCTGGACGATCGTGACCTCCGGATGCACGCGCTCCTGCGTGACGCGGCCGGGATCGTGCCGTGGCCGTCCGACGAGCCCGCCTTCACCTGCGACGCCATCTGGATGTCGGAGGTCGCCGGGGCCTGCACCGTGGTGCTGGGACCCGGTGACCTCGCCGCCAACAACGCCCACGCCGACGGCGAGTTCGCGCGAGTCGACGAGCTCGCGGAGTTCGCCGCCGCGGTGGCCCGATTGCTGCTGGCCTTCACCGACGACACGAACGGACGACCGTGAACCAAACCCTGTCAGCCGCGCGACCACACCCCGAGCCCGCGTCGTCGGTGCCGGGGACCGTACGGGTGCGCCACGCCGACCTGCTCGGTTTCACCTCGGCGGTGTTCGCCGCCCGGGGCCTGGCATCCGAGCGGGCGCACGAGGCCGCGCGGGCGCTCTGCTACGGCGACCTCACCGGCCTGAACTCGCACGGCCTGGTCAACCTGACCCGGCTCTATCTGCCGTTGTTCGACGAGGGGCGGGTCAACCCCCACGCCGAGCCCCGTACGGTCGCCGACCGCGGCGCGGCCGTGCTCATCGACGCCGACCGGGCGCTTGGCCTGTGGGTCGCCGGGGTCGCGATGGACGTGGCGGCCGAACGCGCCGCCGAGTACGGGATCGGTGTGGCGGCCGTGCGTGGGGCCACCCATCTGGGCTGCGCCGGGCACCACGCGCTGCGCGCGGTCAGCCGCGGCATGATCGGACTGGTCGCCAGCAACTGTGGCGGCCAGCGCATCGCCAGGCCACCCGGTGGTGCGGTGACGATGCTGGGTACCAACCCGCTCAGCGTGGCCGCCCCGGCGGGCGACCATCCCCCGTTCGTACTCGACATGAGCACCACCGCGGCCCCCACCGGCCGCATCCGCCAGGCCGCCCGCGCCGGGCGACCCGTCCCCGAAGGATTGCTCCGCGACGACGGGGGCGCCTCCGTCACCGACCCCGCCGCCTTCGACGCCGGGCGGGCACATCTGATGTGGCTGGGGGGCGAGGCCGGGCAGTACAAGGGGTTCGGGCTGGGCATCGCGGTGGAGGTGCTGGCCGCGCTGGTGCCCGGCGCGGGGCTGGGCGCGCATCCCGACGCGCTCGCGGGTGACGGCGGACCGGGCGGGCGCGACGACGACATCGGCTTCTTCGTGGCGGCCGTCGCGCCGGGTGCGTTGCGCGAGGGGGCCGAGGCCGACGCGAACGCCCTGTTCGGCGCGTTGCTGGCCTGCCCGCCCGTCGACCGGGCGAAGCCGGTGCGCTACCCCGGATGGCACGAACACCGGTGTGCCGAGGAGCACCTGAGTACGGGAGTCCCGCTGGACGCGACGGTATACGCCGAGCTGGCGGAGGTCGCGGCACATGCCGGTCTTGCCGTACCGGACGTCCTGGCGGAGCGATGACGGTCCCGCTGCGGATCGGGGTCGTCGGTCTCGGTGTGATCTCCCGCTTCTACCTCGCGGCGCTGCGCGGCTCGGCGACGCTGCGGCTGAGCGCGGTGTGCGACCGCGATCCGGCGGTGCTGGCCGCGCGGACCGGCTCGGTGCCCGGCTACACCGACCATCTGCGGCTGCTGGACGAGGCACGTCCGGACGCGGTGGTGGTCACCGTGCCGAACGACGCGCACGCGCGGGTGTGCGCGGACGCGCTGGAGCGCGGAGTGGCCGTGTGCGTGGAGAAGCCGCTCGCGTTGGACACGGAGCAGGGCGTCTCGCTGACGCGGCTGGCCGCGCGCGGGGACGCCCCGTTGTTCACCGCCTTCCACCGCAGGTACAACCACGCGGTCGGGCGGTTGCGAGCCGGGCTCGCCGGGGCACGGGTCGAGAAGCTGACGGTGCGCTACCTGGAACGCATCGAGGAGCACGCGGGTGCGGACACCTGGTACCTGGACGCGCGGCGGTGCGGCGGCGGATGCGTCGCCGACAACGGCCCCAACGCGTTCGATCTGGTCGAGTCGCTGCTGGGGCCGGCCGAGGTGGTGTCCGCGCGGATCACCCGTGACGCGGCGGACACCGATCGGCGGGCCGACATCGGGCTGCGCGCCGGGGCGGCGTCGGTGCGGGTGCTGCTCGACTGGTCCTATCCGGGCGAGCGCAAGGACATCGAGGTCCTGCTGGCCGACGGCCGAACGCTCTACGCCGACATGCTGACGGGCCATCCGGGGTTCAAGAACTCCCTGTGGCACGAGTACGTGGGGGTGCTGCGCGCGTTCGAAGGGCGGATCCGGAACGGTGCGGGGGACGGTGACGGCGGGCTGCCCGCCCTACGTCTCGTCGAGGACGTCTATCGGCTGGCGGCCACCGGAAAGGAGACGGTGTGAACCCGGACGAGGACGGTCCCAAGCGCGAGGTCACCGCGACCCTGGTGAAGCTGCTGGTCCACCGTCGGACGGACCGGGGCATGCGACTCGAACCGTACGCAAGCCGGTGCGTGCGAGCCGGGGAGGTACACGAGTTGGTCGTCACCGACCACACCGAGACCGCAGCCGGAGCCAGGATCGACCGTGTCGGTTTTCTCGGCTTCGTCGAGATCGCCACGGCGGGTGTGCTCGACCGTGGTGACGAGGTCTGGATCGGCCGGCGCCGGATCGGCGTGCTGCTCGGGTTCGACGGCTGCCACTTCCCCAATCACTACAACGTGCTCATCCATGCCGATCCGATGGTCACCGGCCGGGATCTGAACCTGGCACCTGAGATGTCGCTGGTGTTCCGGCAGGGCGAGCCCGGGGGCATGGATGAGCCCGGTGCCGGCGTGCGTGATTTCACGGTGATCGGGCTATGAGAATTGGCCGATCCTCGATATTTAGATATCAGCGGACAACAGATTTATGTCCAGCTATCCCCTTTTTTGTTCCCTCGCCATTGTAAAGCCGTGGGACTTTCTTGATCCTGTGTTTACGAGTCGTCACGCATGGCTATATCTCCGTTGCGGAGAGTGGTGAATTCCAGGGGTTGGAATTCTGCTGCCGACTCTGCTCATCCCGGGCGCTCATTCATTGGGCTGCCCAAAATTCTCGGGAAAGGACTGGAATGGCCGCAGGCACCAAGCAGAGCAGCCGTCTGGAAGAGCGCTTCCGTCTCTGGGATTCGGACGGCGACGGTGTGATCGAGCGCTCGGACTTCGAAACCGAGGCCGACGACATCATCACCGGCCTGGGCGCTCAGGGCACCCCGAAGGGCGCCGAGCTCAGGCAGGTCTACCTGGCCATGTTCGACCGCCTGTCCAGGGCCGCGGGCACCCCCCAGATGGACAAGGGCCAGTTCATCCAGGCCGCCAACCAGGAGATCATCAGCAAGGGCGACGCCGGATTCGCCAGCGTGGTGGGCCCCACCATCCAGGCCATCGTCAACGTCCTGGACAGCGACGGCGACGGCGAGGTCAGCCAGACGGAGATGACCAAGTGGTTCGAGGCCATCGGCCTTGAGCCGGACGTGGCCGACCAGGCGTTCCGGGAGCTGGACACCGACGGCACCGGCCGGCTCTCCGTGGCGGAGCTGATCGACGCGGTTCGCGACTACCACCTCGGCAAGAACGACATCCCCCTGCTGGGCCGCTGACCCAGACGCGTCCGCCGCGCGCCCGCCGTGCGGCTGCCCGGAGGCGCCCCGGACAGCCCACGGCTGGTGCGACCGGACGCGCGAAACCGACACATGGCCTCCCGAGCCATGCCGCCGTGCTCTCTGGACCTGATCTCCCCGACCATGCCGCACAGGAAGAGAGCCATGGAGAGACCCCTCCCTCCTCCCGCGACATCCCCGGCGCGAACCGAGTCCGCGCCCATCCCCTTCTTCACCCAGGCCGCATCGTTCGATGAGCTGTGGCCCGAGATCCGCGCTCACTGCGTCGACATCCTGGACCGGGGCAAGTTCTCGCACGGCGCCAAGGTCGCGGAGTTCGAGGGGGCGCTCGCCCGGTGGACCGGCGCGAGACACGTCGTCGGTGTCAACTCCGGCACCGACGCACTGGTGTTGCTGCTGCGCGCGGCCGGGCTGCGCCCCGGAGACGAGGTCATCGTCCCCGCCTACACCTTCATCGCCACGGCCGGCTCGGTGGTGCTCGCCGGAGGCGTGCCCGTCTTCGCGGACATCGAGGAGCACGGGTACGGGATCGATCCGCGGTCCGTGGACGCCGTGGTGACCCCCCGCAGCCGGATGGTGATGCCGGTACACCTGTTCGACCGCCTCGCGGACATGCGGGGCGTGCACGAGGTGGCGCGAAGACACGGGCTGACCGTCCTGGAGGACAGCGCCGAAGCCATCGGCATGCGCCTGGACGGCACGCACGCCGGGCTGCTCGGCGTCGGCGGGGTGCTGTCGTTCTTCCCGACCAAGACCCTCGGCGCCATCGGCGACGCCGGGGCGCTGCTCACCGACGACGACGCCGTCGCCGAGACCGCGCGGGCGCTACGCCACCACGGTCGCGGCGGACACACCCTGGACCACTTTCCCGGTATCGCCAACCCCACGGTGCTCTCCGGCCTCAACAGCAAGATGGACGATATCCAGGCCGCCGTCCTGCTCGCCAAACTCGCTCGCCTCGACGCCGACATCGTCCGCCGAGACGAGCTCTCGGCGCGCTACGACGACCGGCTGCGCGGTGTCCCGGGGGTGTACGCGGTTCCCGGCGCCGTCCCGCCGCACCCCGGCGGCAACCGGGTCTGTTACGTCCATCTCATCGAGGCCGGGGATCGCGACGCCCTCGTCGCGCATCTGGCCGCCAAGGGGATCGAGTCCGAAACCTACTACCCGGTTCCGATGCATCTCCAGCCGTGCTTCGCGCATCTGGGACACGCCCCCGGCGACTTCCCACGCGCCGAGGCGGCCTGCGCGAGAGCCCTCGCGCTACCGCTCTATCCCGACCTGGCCGAGTGGCAGGTGGACCGGGTGTGCGACGAGATCGAGAACTTCTACGCGGGAGGACGACGGTGACCGCCCCGACCACCACGGCCATCCCCTTCTTCCCACCCGACCTGTTCGAGGAGGACCGCGACGCACTGCTGGAGACGGTGCGCACCATCGGCACCGCCGCCCCCCAAAGATTCATCCTGGGCGAGCACACGGCCCGGTTCGAGCGGGAACTGCGCGACCGGCTGGGTGCCGGCGACGTCGTCGCCTGCTCCAGCGGCACGGCCGCCCTCACCCTGGTGCTGAACGCCATGGGGGTCGGCCCCGGCGACGAGGTGGTGGTGCCCGCCTTCGGCTGCGCGCCACTGGCCGCGACCGTCGTCAACATCGGTGCCCGGCCGGTCTTCGCCGACGTCGACCCGGTGCGGCTGACCATGGACCCCGCCGCCGCCGAGGCGCTCATCACCCCGCGTACCAAGGCGCTGATGCCGGCGCACATGTTCTCGACGATGGCGGACATGCCCCGCTTCCGTGAGCTGGCCGACCGGTACGGCCTACGCCTGCTGGAGGACTCGGCGGTCGCGCAGGGCGGCACGCTGCTGGGACGTCCCGCGGGTCGCTGGGGTGACGCGGGCGTTTACTCGTTCGTACAGGTCAAGACGTTCGGGATGCCGGGTGAGGGCGGTGTGGTGGTCACCGACGACGCCGACCTGGCCACGCGCGTGCGGATGCTGCGCAATCACGGCCAGGACGGCACGCGCCGATTCGTCCACCACCGCATCGGGCACAACAGCCGTTTCGACGAGGTGATGGCCGCCTTCCAGACGCATCGGCTGGCCGGTCTGGGCCGACGGCTGGCGCGCCGGGCGGATATCGCCGACTACTACTCCACCCGGTTCGCCTCCCTGGCCGCCCTCGGGGTGTCGGCACCTCCCGTCGGCGGTGACGGCCGCTGCCACTACGTCTACGCGGTGCTGGCCACCCACCGCGAAGCGCTCAGAACCCACCTGGCCGCACATGGCGTCGACTCGCACGTCTACTACCCGCGGACCCTTCCCGCCCAGCCCGCGTTCGCGCCGCACGCGCCCCGCGACACACATTGGCCCAACGCGGCCTCGGCCGCCCGGCGCAACCTCGCCCTGCCGTTGTATCCGCACCTCAGTGACATCCAGCTGGAACACATCGCCGACACCGTCTGCGCCTTCGCCCACGAAACCCGGGGAGCACGATGACCGATCAGTTCACCGGCAGGGAAGCGGAGTCCGCTCCGGCCGCGACCGCACGCGGCACCCTCGGGGCCTACGCGCGCCTGGCCAAGCTCGACGTCTACGACTACTACATCGGCCTGCCACTGGTGTGGACGCTGCTCGCCCCCGCCGGCCGGTGGGAGCCGGGCGTCATCGGCCTACTGGTGCTGATCTGCCTCGCCGAGGTCACCGTGGTGGCCGCCATGGTCGGCTTCGACGACATCACCGGCTACCGCGACGGCAGCGACGCGGCCAACTACGGCGCCGATGCCGCCAAGCGACGCCTGGCCAGGAAACCGCTGGTCGCCGGCACCCTCACCGAGGCGCAGGCGCTCCGTTTCGCCTGGGCGGCGACCGCGCTCGGCGTGCTGCTGTGGGCGCTGGCGGTGGCCGCCGCGCCACACCGCCCGCCGTGGGCGGTCGTGCTGGCGGCGGTGTGCGTCGTGGCGTCGGTGCAGTACTCCTGGGGACTGAAGATCAGCTACCGAGGATTTCAAGAGATCTTCCTGATCGGTCTGGGCGTCGGCTGGGTGCTGGTGCCGTACGGCCTGCTCACCGGCGAGGTGACCGAACTGGTTCTGGTGCAGGCCCTGCTGTTCGGATTCGGGCCGATGCTGTTCGGGCTCTACTCCAACACCCACGACATCGACGGCGACCGTCGCGCCGGGCGCGTCACCGTCGCGGCCCTGGTGCCCGCCGGGGTCAACACGGCGTTCATCACCGTGATGACCGCCGCCGCGGGCCTGCTCATCGTCGTCGGACCCCTCCTCGGCGCCGCACCCTGGTGGTTACCGATCGTCTTGGTGCCGGTTCTCGCCATGCGCGCGACCCACCTGGTAATCGGCTCCGTGCGAGGTGACATCCTGCGCGCCCGGCGGATCGCCATTCGCGCCCACCGGGTCACGGTGATCCTGCTGGTCATCGCGAACCTGGCCGCCCCCCTGCTCGCCGGCACCGCCACATGACCTCCGCACTGGACGTCGCGGTGGTCGGCGCGGGTCCCGCCGGGCTGGCCGCCGCCTACGCGCTCGCCGAGGCGGGGTGCTCGGTAAGAGTCTTCGAGGCCGCCGACGCGGTCGGCGGGCGGATGCGCACCCTGCGCGCCCACGGTTGTCTGATCGACACCGGGGCCGAGATGCTCCCCTCAGCCGCGGGCTACCCGGCCACCTGGAGGCTCATCGCCGCCCTCGGTCTCGACGCCGACCCCGAGGCCGTGCCCCGGGTGCGCGACGCGCTCGCCGTGTGGCGTGGCGGCCGATCCAGGCCACACGCCGGTCGCCCGCTGGGACTGCTCACCGGGGCGGGGCTGCCGCCACGCGCGCGGGTGGACCTGCTCCGCTTCCAGACGCGCCTGGCCCGGCTCGGCGACCTCGACCCTGACCGCCCGGAGCGCGGCCCACTGGGCTCCGCCACCGTCGCCGACCTCGTCAGGCGCTATCACCCCGACCTTCGCGACTACCTCATCCAACCGCTGGTCGCCGGATTCTTCGGGTGGGATCCCGAGCGCGCCGCGGCGGCCCCGTTCGCCGCGCATCTGGTGGCTTCGGGCAGCACGAACGGCTGGCACACCTACCGCGACGGCATGGACACCCTCGCTCGCGCGCTGGCCGCGCGGCTCGACGTGGTCACCGGGCACACCGTGACCCGGGTGGTCGCGGACTCCGGCGAGGTCCGGCTGGAGTCGCCCGGCGGTACCGTCACCGCGCGCTCGGCGGTACTGGCCGTGCCCGCCCCCGTCGCGGCACGCCTGCACACGGACGCCCCGCCGGTCGAACGCGCCTACCGGGATGCGTGCGGCTACGCGCCCATGCTCCGTCTCACCCTGGTCCTGGACCGGCCGATGGCCCCCACGGGCGTACGGCGCGGCTTCGCCACCCTCGTCCCCGCCGCCGAGGACCCCCTGGTCAACGTGATCACCGTGGATCATCACAAGCATCCCGGGCGGGTGCCCGCGGGGCGTGGCCTGGTGTCGCTCGTCGCCTCACCCCGGGGTACCGCCGAACTGATCGACGCCCCCGACGAGGAGGTGAAGGACCGCCTCACCGCCCGTGCCGAACACTTCGTGCCCGGGATGGCCGCGTGCGTCACCTCCGCCCACGTGCACCGGTTCCGGTACGGCCTGCCCGAGGCGACACCGCGTGCCCTCGAACTGCGCGCCGCGTTCGAGGCCCGTCCGGCCTCGGCGGTGGAGTACGCGGGCGACTGGACGGCGCTGCGCCCGTGCAGCGAGGGTGCGGTCGCCTCCGCCGCGCGGGCCGCCGCGCGGGTGCTCGCCCACCTGTCGCCCGCCGGCTGACCGGGGTCGTCCGCCGTGGCCGCGCCGCGGCTTCCCGCCCCCATCCCCGAACCGGAAGGCGAGCAGATGGCACTCCTCACCAAGCCCATCGAGTTGGGCACCCTGTTCGACGATCTGGCCGACCGAGGCCACGCCACGGCCGTGCACCTGAGCCGGCCGCTGGACATCGCGCCCGCGCTGGGTTCCGCGCTGAACATTCCCGGCCTGGCCGGGCTCGTCCGCGATGTCGCCGGGTGGCTCGCAGCCGCCGGGGTGCGGCGCGGAGACCGGGTCGCCATCGCCAAGCGCAACCACTGGGACTATGTGCTGCTGAACTGCGCGGCGGCGCGCATCGGCGCGGTGCCCGCGTCGCTCTCCGCGAACCTGGCCCCCGACGTGCTGGAGACGCTGCTGAAGCGACTGGAGCCGGCCCTCCTGGTCACCGATTCCGCGCTGCTGGCGTCGAGCCGCGAGGCCGGCACCGACCTGACCTGTTTCGCCACCAGGACCCTGCTCGTCGACGGCGCGGCCGAGGGCACCCTGTCCATCGACGATGTACGCGGCCATGCCGCACCGCCCGCGTACCGCCCGCCCGCCGACGACCCGCTGGCCATCATGCACACCTCCGGCACCACCGGCGTGCCCAAACTCGTCGTCCACTCCACCCGTACGATCATGCGTCGCCTGGCCGGGTTCGAGGCGCACCGCTGGCCGGTGCTCGGCAGCCGTCCCGGCGACACCGTGGCCAGTGCGATCTCCTTCGCGCACGGCCGCGCGTTGGCCCAGGCCGCGAGCGTGCTGTGGCTGGCCCCCGCCAAACTCCTGGCGGTCTGCGCCCCCGACTGGGCCGAGGCCGGCCCGTTCCTGCACCGGCATCGGCCCACCACCCTCGAAGCACTGCCCGCGACCTATGTGCGCTGGCAGCGCCACGCCGAGGAGCAGGGCGGTCCGTTCGAGCGCGTCCGCCTCTACATCAGCACCTTCGACGCCATGCACCCGCCCACCGTGCGCGCCTTCCTGCACACCACGCGGCACCGTCGCCCGGTGTGGTTGCAGGGCTGGGGGCAGAGCGAGACCGGTCCGCTGACCTTCCGTTTCCTCACCCGGCGCGCCATGGCCACCGCGCACGACCGGCACCCCACCACCCGTGACCTCGGTCATCCGATCCCCACCCGCACCCGGCTGCGCGTCGTGGATCCCGAGACACTGCGACCGGTGCCGCGAGGCACCACCGGCCTGGTGTACTGCCGGACCAAGGCACTGTGCCTCGGATACGTCGGCGAGCAGAGCCGCTGGCAGGACAAGCGGGCGGGCGAGTGGTGGAACACCGGCGACGTCGGCGCCCTCACCCGCAGCGGCGGCATGCGTTTCGTGGATCGGGAGGTGGACGCCATCCCCGAGGGAAGCTGCGTCGAGTTGGAGGACGTCATCGACGACCGTATCCCCGAGGTGCTGGAGTGCGTCATCCTGAGCGTTCCCGAGCGCCCCTCCCTGCCCGTCGTGGTCACCGAGAACGGCGCACTCGATCTCGGATCGTGGCGGCGCGCCACCGCCGATCTGCCGCGGCTGGCCGACCCCGTGGTGCTGACCTGGGATGAGATACCGCGCACCGGCACCGGCAAGGTCCGCCGGATGGCTCTGCGCGACCGGCTCGGCGAGATGCGGGAGACCCACGGGACGGGCCGGTGGACGTAATCCGGTCCGGGGTGGCGGCGGGCCGGCCGCTGGCGGGGACGGCCGTGCGCGCGCTCGGCGACTCACCCGCGCTGCGGGTCGCCGTACGGCGGCTGCGCGCGCTGGGCTGCGCCGTCGAGACGGGGAACGAGTCGCCGCCGGACGGGGCACCCGCGGGGTGGCTGGGCGTCACCCGCCTTCCGTTCGCGGCGATGGGCGGTGCGCTGCCCGAGTGCCGGATCGGCTGGTCAGGGCCCGTGGCCGTGCCCATGGCCGGCGAACGCGACGTGCAGGCCGCCTGCGGGATCATGCAGGTCCACGGGCGGGCCGCCGGCGGGCCACGACCGCTGCGCGTGGACTACGTCTCCGTGTGCGCCGGGGTGCTCGCGGTCCAGGCGGTCAGCGCGGGTGTGCTGGCCCTGCTGCGCGGTGGGCCGGCCCTGGCGGCGGCCACCTCGGCCGCCCAGGCGGCGCTGCTGGCCCTCACCCAGTACGTCGCGGCGGCCACCGCCGAGCCCGGTCTCGGCTCACCCGGCCCGGCCGGGCCGGCGGGGTACGGTGCCCCGCCCTTCCGCTCGGCGGACGGCGTGCGTTTCGAGATCGAGACGCTCGACGCCGAGGACTGGAGGCGCTTCTGGACGGAACTGGGTGCCGGCCCCGCCGCGGTCGCGGCGGGCTGGCCACCGTTCCAGCAGCGCTTCGCCACCGCGACGTGCCCACTGCCCGCCGCGCTCGGGACGGCGGCGGCCGCGTTGGACTACCGGGCCGTGCGAGCCGTGGCCGAGCGCAGCGGCGTCAGCGTGCTGCCGGTGCGGGCCGCCGACGCCCCCGGTCTTCTTCCCCCCGCCCCGGCGTCGCCGTGGCGGCTGCGCGGGCGGGCCGTCACCCCCCCGGCGTCCGCCCTTCCGCCACTCGGTCCACATGACCACGCCCCGCTGGCCGGGCTGCGGGTCGTGGAGGCCACCAGCAGGGTGCAGGGCCCGCTCGCGGGACACCTGCTCGGCCTGCTCGGCGCCGAGGTCGTCCGGCTCGAACCGCCAGGAGGTGACCCCATGCGGGGAGTTCCGCCCATGGCGGGAGAGTGCTCGGCCAGGTTCCAGGCGCTGAACCGGGGAAAGCGGGTGGTCGAGGCCGATCTGAAGTCCGCGCCTGGCCGTCGTGCCGCCCTGCGGCTCGTCGCCACCGCGGACGTGTTCCTGCACAACTGGCCGCCGGGCCGTGCGGCCCGGCTCGGCCTGGACCATGAGGCCCTCGCCGTCGTGCGGCCCTGCCTGGTTCACGCGCACGCGGGGGGGTGGGCGGACCTCCTGCCCGACCCCCAGCCGTTGGGCACCGACTACCTGGTGCAGGCGTACTGCGGAGTGGCGGCCCTGGTCGGTGGCCCCGGCGAGCCGCCCGCGCCGTCCCTGCTGACCCTCACCGATGTGCTGGGCGGGCTCATCAGCGCGGAGGGGATCGTCGCCGCGCTGCTGGCCCGCGCCCGCACCGGCGCGGGGGTGCGCGCCGAGACGGCCCTGGTCGACGCGGCCCGCCTCATCCGCGACACCACCGTCCCGCACGGTAGGGGGGATGCCACGCGCACCGGCACCGAGATCGGCGCCGCGCCCGCCTGCTCACCCGCCCGGTGGCCGGGCAGGACCGGCGCCGTCACCGTGGTGACCGAGCTGGCCGAGATGGCCGCCGACCCCGCGTTCTCGGCCGCGCTCGACATCGGCGGCGAGGCCGTCTACAGCCGCGCGCCGTGGACGTTCGTCCCGGCAACCGCGCCCCTTTAGTTGGAGAACGCCCGATGAGACCCGTCAATGTGCCGCCCTGGACCTCCGCCAACGGCATCGTCCTGACCGATCGTGTTCCCGGACGGCTGCGCGTGGAGTGGACCGCGCGTGGACTGTGCCCCGGCCGGGATCTGTACACCCTGTTCGGTGAGCATGTCCGGACGGCGCCCGGCCGCCCCGCGGTCATCGACGAGGCGGGCACCCTCGATTACGCCGCGCTGGATATCCGGGTCCGCCGCGCCGCCGCCGCCCTGTCCGGGGCGGGCTGGGGCTCGGCTGACATCATCGGCGTCCTGCTGCCCAACGGACGCGACGCGGTGGTGGCCGAGCTCGCGATCGCGGCGATCGGCGCCGTGGCATTGCCCATTCCCGACGCCCGGGGGCTTCGCGACGTCGTCGCCCTGCTCGCCAGGTCCCGGGCCGGAGCCCTCATCACCGTCCCGGCCACGGTCGAGGCGACCCGCGACCGGCGGTGCGAGATGCCGCACCTTCGCGAACTGTGGACGTTCGGCCGGCCCGTGACAGGGGCGCGCGGCCTGGACCGTCCCGCAGCGAACGAGGTCCGGCGCTGGCGTCCCACCCGCCCCGACCCGGAGGCGCCCGCACGCATCCTGGTCTCCTCGGGCTCGGAGGCCGAGCCCAAGATGGTCGCCTACTCGCACAACGCGATGGCGGGCGGGCGGGGCAACTACCTGGCGGCGCTGCGGTTCGGCCCGGAGCCGATGCGCAATCTGCTGCTGGTCTCCCTGGCGTCCTCGTTCGGGTCCTGCGGGACCTCGGTGACCCTGGCCAGGCACGGCGGCACCCTCGTGCTGCTGTCCCGCTACGACCCCGCCGCCGCGCTGCGCGCGATCGAGCGGCACCGCCCCAGCCACCTGCTCGGCGTACCCACGATGCTGCGCCGCATGGCCGATCTCGACGGTCACGCCGACGCGGACCTGTCGTCCCTGCGGGCCGTGATCGCCAGCGGGGCGCCGCTGCATCAGGAGGCGTGGGACGCCTGCGTACGGCGGTTCGACCGGCCCGTCGTCAACGTCTACGGGTCCACCGACGGTGTCAACTGCCATACCGGAGACGACCCCGGCCGGTGGCGTCCCGGGCTGGCCGGTCGCCCCGACCCCGACGTGACCGAGGTGACCGTCCGGGACCGCGAAGGGCGACCGGTGCCCGCCGGGGAGATCGGGGAGATCTGGGCGCTGGGACCGATGAGCCCGCTGTGCCACGTGGCGGCACCCGAGCTGGACGACCGCTACCGGGCCGCGGGCGGGTGGGTACGCACCGGCGACCTGGGCCGGTTGGAAGCCGACGGCACGCTGTGGGTCGTCGGCCGGATCCGGCGTGTGGTGGTCAGGGGCGGGCTCAACATCTCTCCGCTCGAAGTGGAGCGCGAGCTCGGCACCCACCCCGATGTCGCGGACGTGTGCTGTGTGCCGGTCCCCGACCCGGACCTGGGTGAGCGCCTGTGCGCGTGTGTGGCCCCGAAGAACGGCGTCCCGTCGCCGTCCCCGGCCGTACTGACCGCCTACCTGCGCGACGAGCGTGGCCTGGAGCCGCGCAAACTGCCTGAACGGTTCGTGGTGCTGCCCGAACTGCCGCTCGGCCCGACCGGCAAGGTCTGCGCCGCCACCCTCGCCCGCATCGCGGCCGAGTCCGCCGTCCCCGGCTCTCTCATACCGACCGAGGAGTGACCCATGCACCCAACCGTCACCGCCGCCGGGACGAGCGCGTCGCGCTACGTCTTCGACAATCACGGTGAGCACGCCCTCGACCAGCACCGCTGCCTGGCCCGCGCCTACGACCCGATGACCACGGACCGCCTCACCCAGGCCGGGGTCGCTCCGGGGTGGCGGTGTCTGGAGGTGGGGGCGGGCGGCGGCAGTGTGGCGGTGTGGCTGGCTCGGCGGGTGAGTCCCACCGGGAGCGTGGTGGCCACCGACATCAAGCCCGAGCGCATTCCCGCCGTCCCCGGCCTTGAGATCCTGCGCCACGACATCGTGCGCGACCCGCTGCCCGAAGCCGAGTTCGACCTCGTACACGCCAGGCTGGTCCTGCTGCACCTGCCCGAACGTCTCGCCGTGCTGGACCGCCTGGTACGCGCGCTCAAACCCGGCGGCGTGCTCCAACTCGACGAGTTCGACATCACCTACGGTCCCGCGCTGCTGATGCCCGACCCCGCCGCGCGGCGGCTCTACGAGACGTTCATGGAGGCCAAGATCCGCCTGATGACCCGCGCGGGCGCCGATGTGGCGTGGGGGCGCCACGCAGCCGCCGCGATGTGCCGTGCCGGCCTGGTCGACATCGATCCGCTGCCCAGGCTGGAGCTGTGGCATTCGGATTCCCCGGGGGTGCACCTTGTCGCCCACCACACCCGGCACCTGCGTGATCAGTTCGTCCAGGAGGGGATGACCGACCGGCAACTCGCCGACGTGCGCGTCCTGCTGGCCGACCCCGGCTTCCGGGCCGGCTCGTGCGTGATCTACTCGGTGCAGGGCCGCCGCCCGATGGAGGCCCGATGAAGCCGCGCGTCAACGTGCACGCCACGGCACCGTATGTCCACTCCGTCATGACGGTCTTCGACGCGGCCGCGTGCGAGGGACTGGAGCCGGCCCTCGTCGAGCTCGTGCGGGTGCGCGCATCACAGCTCAACGGCTGCGCGTTCTGCCGTGGCCTGCACACCCGGGCCGCCCTGGACGCGGGAGAGGACCCGCGCCGTCTGGACGCCCTGTCGGCCTGGCGTGAGAGCCCACTGTTCACCGAAGCCGAAAGCGCGGCCCTGGCACTGACCGAGTCCGTGACCCTGATCGCGGAGAAGGGCGTTCCCGACGAGGTCCTCGACGCGGCCGCCGAGCACTTCGACGACACCGAACTGGTCCATCTGCTGTGGACGATCGCCGCGATCAACGCCTGGAACCGGATAGGCGTCGCCACCGCCGCGGGCGAAGTGACGTTCCGCTGATCCCGGTCCCAACCGGCGGCGTGGCCTTTCAGCCGGTGATGTTTCCGGCCGCCACCGCACCTGGGCGGCGTCTTTACCAGGGTGGACTTTCGGCCGATGCGGGACATGGACGATCAGCCGGTCGGCCGATCCGGGAGAGAGGGCGGGCAGGCCAGGGTCGGAGGCATGAGTGAATTCGTGCTTTCCGGCCACCGCCTGGTCAAACGGTTCGGACCGGCCGTCGCCCTGGCGGGGGTGGATGTCGGGATCGGCCGCGCGGAGGCTTTGGCGATCATGGGGCCGAGCGGGTCGGGGAAGTCCACTCTGCTCCACTGTCTCGCGGGCATCATGAAGCCGGATTCCGGAGAGGTGCGTCTGCTGGGAGAACGGATCGACACGATGGGGGAGCGGGCTCGCAGCACGCTGCGCCGTACCCGGTTCGGATTCGTGTTCCAGTTCGGGCAGCTCCTGCCCGAACTGCCGGCGGACGAGAACGTCGCGCTGCCGCTGATGCTCGGCGGGACGGCGCGAGGGCGGGCCGTACCGGAGGCGCGGGCGTGGTTCGGGCCGCTTGGACTGGGCGGGATGGAGGGGCGGCGGCCGGGCGAGCTGTCCGGAGGGCAGGCGCAGCGGGTCGCGATCGCCCGCGCGCTCGTCACCCGCCCCGCCGTGATCTTCGCGGACGAGCCCACCGGCGCCCTCGACCAGGCCACCGGCCATGAGATCATGCGCATCCTGGTCGAGGCCACCAAGCACAACGGCGCGTCCCTGGTCGTCGTCACCCACGACCCGGAGGTGGCCCGGTGGTGCGACCGGGTCGTCGAGGTCCGCGACGGCATGATCCTCGCCCCTGGCCAGAGGCAGGACCACCCCCAGGCGCTGTCCGGGGGGAACGCGTGAGGAACCTGCTGGAGCTGAGCTGGCGGCTGCTCCGCGGCGGCGGACGCCAGTCGATGCTGGGGACGGGGCTGACGGCCGCGGCCGTGGCGATCTCGTCGGCGCTGCTGATGTTCGCGCTGGCCGCCAACGTCGCCTTCGCGGCGCGCGCCGACCGGGAGGCGTGGCGCAACCCGGTGGAGGCCACGGGGACGCCCGTCGCGATCGAGGCCACGGCCAAGGACTACGTCCGGGACCTGAGCATCACGGTCGTGGACGTCGCGCCGCTGCGGGACGCTCCCGGGGTGAGGCCGCCGGGGATGAGCCGGATGCCCAGGCCGGGTGAGGTGTGGGTGTCGCCGGGGCTCGCGGAGCTGATGAGGGAACTGCCGGCCGGGCAGCTCGCCGCGCGCCTCCCCGGCAAGGTGGCGGGCACGATCGGGGACGACGGGCTGCTGTACCCGGACGAGCTCGTCGCCGTTGTGGGACGCACGGCCGCCGACCCCGCGATGGCGGTCTCCCGGACGGACCACCCGCTGACGTCCACGCCGCCGACGAAGATCAGTGATTTCGCGGGGAGGGCCGGTGACGAGACCGTCGTCTACCAGATCATGGCGCTCATCGCGAGCGTGCTGATGGTCGTGCCGCTGCTCGTGTTCGGGGGCGCGGCGGCCCGGCTGACCGTGGCGCGGCGGGACCAGCGGCTGGCCGCGCTGCGGCTGGTGGGGGCGACGCCGTGGCAGGTCGTCATGATGACGGTCGCCGAGGCGGTGATCACGGCGTTCGGCGGGGCCGTGCTCGGCCTGGTGCTGTACGGCGCGGCCATTCCGCTGCTGAGCCGGATCGAGATGGCCGGCGGGTCGTGGTTCGCCGCCGACCTGTGGCCCGGAATCCTCCCCGCGCTCGGCGTACTGCTGGCCGTACCCCTGCTGGTCGGCCTGTCGGCGGTGGTCGGGCTGCGGCGGGTGGTGGTCAGCCCGCTCGGGGTGGCGAAACGGGAGACGCCGCCCGCGATGCGGTTCGTCCGGGTGGTCGCGCTGTTCGTGATCCTGATCGCCGTCCCGCTGTCGTTCCGGAACACGTCGGTAACGGTCGTCGCGGGCGTGCTCGGGCTGGCCTTCCTCGGCGTCAACCTCGTCGGGCCCTGGGTGGTGGGCGTCATCGGCCGAATCACCACCCGTACGGCGCGGCGGCCCGCCAGGCTGCTGGCCGGCCGCCGCCTGGTCGACGACCCGAAGTCGGCCTGGCGGACCGTCAGCGGAGTGGCACTGACCGGCTTCATCGCCGGGTTCGTCGGGCTGCTGAGCCCGTCGTCCGACCTGCTGGGCGCTCCCCCCTCCACGGCCGGCCTGCGCCTTGTGGTCCCCGACGCCCAGGCGGCCGCCCTCGCGGAGCAGGCGAGGGAACGGCTCTCCGGAGCCGGGGTCGACGCTCACGTCACGACCTCCGGCGGGTCGGGGTCCGGCCGGGCGAAGGAGAGGACGCTCACGATCAGCCTGCCCTCGGGTGACGGATACACCGTGCGGGTCGACACCGCCCGTACGGCACTCGCCGGCCTGGTGCCGGGGCGCATCGCCACCTCGCCGGTGGACGACCAGTGGCAGGGCATCCGTCTGCTCGACGATGTCCGCACCGGGACGTTGGTCGTGCTCGGGGTCTCCTTCCTGGTGGCGATCGCGAGCGCGGGGATCACGGCTGCCTCGTCGGTGCTCGACCGGCGGCAGGCGTACGCCCTGCTCCGCCTGGCCGGGACCCCGCTCGAAGTGCTGGATCGGGCGCGGCGTACCGAGACTCTCGTTCCCCTCGCGGTGATGGGCGGCGGTTCCATCCTGATCGGCATGTTCTGCGCGTTGCCGTTCGTGTACGCGGCGATGAGCGTGAGCGGGGCGGTCACGCTGCTGACCTCTGTCGCCGTGGGGTTCGCCGGGGTGCTGGGGGCGGGCGCGTTGTCACGGCCCCTGCTCCGCTCGGTCACCGCCAACCCGGCCCCACGACCGGACTGACATCGCCGAAACCGTAGCGTCGAGATCACCGCGTGTTCGGACCGCCCTCTCCTCCGTCGATGGCGTCTCCACGGATCACACCCCCGACGAGGGCTGTCGTCGGTGGGCGGCCGAGGCGTCGGCGCAGGGCCAACGCCGGTTCTCTTCAGGGGGCGGTAACCCGTCCCATGCCGCGTCGGGGGGGGCATGGGACGGGGGTGATTCCCAGCGCTCAGGAGGTCGGCGTGGGTGAGGAGGTCGGTGACTGGCCGGGCTGGTGGTCGTGGTGCGAGCGGTCTCCCCTGCCGTGCCACTGGCCTCCCTTGCCGTGTCGGCCCTGCCCGTCGCGCATGGTCGCGTCGTGGATCGCGACGGCGGTGGCCGTGCTGCCGTCCACCTTCGCCATGACCATGACCTTCTGCCCGGTCTTCACCGCGTCGCCGTCCTCACCGCGGCGGTTGATCCGGGTGTCGCCGTTGATCGCGTACTCCTTGGTGTAGCCGTCCTCGCTCTTGACCGTGATCGAGTCCTGGTCGACGGCCGTGACGTCGCCGTACTGGGTGGCGACGGTCACGTACCTGCCCTCGCCGTCGGGCACGACGAACTCGCCGTGGATGGAAGGTCCGCCGAAGCCCATCCTGTGGCCCCGGCCCCGGTCCTGTCCCGGCGCCTTGTCGGAAGATGTCTCGGACGGGGCCGCCGACGGTGTCGCGGTGTCGCCGGCCGTGGGTGTCGAGGACGGCGAGGGCGAGGGCGAGAACGCGGCCGCGGTGGCGACGCCGGCACCCGTGACCACGACGAGTGCGGTGGTGGCGATGAGCAGTGCGGAGCGGGGGATGCGGCGCCTGGGTGGCTCGTTCGCCAGCATTTCCGCGGTGCTGAATTCGTCCGACCCAGAGGTCATCTTTCTTCCTCCCACTAGCTGTAGTAGGAGAACAATGCATCAGGCCGCCTAAAACTGCCGTAAACGCCGTTCGTGCTCCGATGATCACCCTCCGTGTGGAGCGGTCTTCGCATCGCCGGCCCCGGTCTGAGAAGGCGCCCGCGTCGATCGGAACGCGATCACGGTGGTGGAGTACCTGGATGACTGGATCGAGGCGCACGCCGTGCAGGTCAGGTCACGGCCCCTCAAATGATCATTCGGCTGTACGTCAGGCCGAACATCGGCCGGATGAGGTCGCAGGCGTACGTTCCGGTATGGCCTGGGATGCCGGCGGACCACGATCCGTTCTCCTGAACCGTGGCCCGCCGGGACACTGCTGGGCGGGGAGCCCGCTCGATCAGGTCGTGGTGCCGGTGACCGTGCTTCCCGACCTGGTGACGAAGTAGGTCACGGTCGTGCCGCTCCAGAAGTGGAGGGTGAGCGTGACCTTTGAGGCGTCGTTGACCTCGGCGAAGAATTCCGGCTTCAGCGTGATCGTGTTGGTGCTGTAGTTGGGCGCGAAGGCGACGTCGAACTCCTTGAACGACGTCCAGTTGTGGGGGCCGGCGTTGGTGCCGTTGGCGTACTTGGCCTCCATGGTGGCGAGCTGGTCACCCTTGAACGTGGTGGGGATGGCGAAGGAGCTCGTCGTTCCGCTCGCGTTCTGCACGGTCGGCGTGTCGTAGGTGACTATGTTGATCCGCCACGGGACGCCCTGGGAGAACCGAGCCGACAGCGTCGCGTTGACGCCGTAGGCCCGGGAGCCCGTCAGCCGGGTGAGCGCGGATGCGGTGAACGTGAGCTGGTCGCCCGAGACGGTGTAGTCGGTGCCGCGTACCAGATCCGTGCTGCCCTGGCGGATCCCCACGAACGAGGTGCCGTTCAGGTTCAGCGTGAGCGTCTTGCTCGTGATGGCGGACGCCTTGGCGTTGAACACCTGATCCGACGAGGCTGTCCCCGAGCGCGTCGTCCAACTGGACTTGATCTGCGCGAACAGCTCGGGGTCGGCCCACTGGAACGAGGTCCGGTTGAAGTGCTGGCCGTTGTCCCACAGCATGGTGGTGATCTGCCTGGTACGCGCGTAGTGGCCGAGGAACTCGAAGAACTTCAGTTTCTCGCCCTGTTGGATCGTGCCGGTGTGCCGGTCGAAGCCCAGCAGGCCGTACTCACCGATGATCACGGGGATGCCGCGGGTCACGAAGGCGCTGTACACCCGGTCGAAGGCGCCGGTCAGGTCCTGCTGAACGGTGGCGTCGAAGCGCGTGCCGCCGGCGACGTTGACGCTGAACGGCCAGTATCCGTAGAAGTGGACCGTCGCGATGAGGTTGGGGTCGTTCATCGCGTTGAACGTGCTGACCAGCTCGTCGACTCTGGCCTGGTCGGCCGAGGTGTGCAGGGTCGGCAGGACGAGCAGCCGAGTCGCGTTGTTGCCGCCCGACTGGCGCACGATGTTTCGGAAGGACGTGTTGAGCTCGTTCAGCAGCGTCGCGTTCTGGGCGTCTCCGGAACTGCCGGTGAAGGTCGGCTCATTGACGCTCTCGAACACCAGCTTGGCGGAGGAGTTCCGGAACGTGCTGGAGATCTGGGTCCAGATCGCGTTGTACCGAGCGAGTACGTTCGTGCGGTCGCCCGGCATGTTCTGGATCCACTGCCACGAATCGTGATGGATATTGATCATCACGTAGAAACCGTCGGCGAGGGCCCAGTCGACGACCTCTTTCACCCGGTTCATGTGCGTCGCGTTGATGGTGTAGTTGGGCGCCCCACCCTGGTACTGACCCCAGGTCACCGGGATCCGGATGCTGTTGAAGCCCTGTGCCCTGATGTTGTCGAGCAGCGCCGCCGTGATCCGCGGGTTGCCCCATGAGGTCTCGTCCGCGCCGGTGGCATCGAGGGAGTTGCCCAGGTTCCAGCCGGGCTGCATCGCGGCCACGACAGCCTGTGCGTTGCCGGGCGTCGGCGTCGGCGTCGGCGTCGGCGTCGGTGTGGGGGTGGGTGTGGGGGTCGGGGTGGGGGTGGGCGTCGGCGTCGGGGTACCGCCGCAGGCCACGCCGTTGACGGCGAAAGCGGTGGGATTGGTGTTGGTGCCGCTGTAGCTGCCGTTGAAGCCGACGGTGACGCCGGCTCCCGTGCCCAGGCCCTGGGCGTACGACGGGGCGGTCACGGTCACGCTCTGGCCCGACTGAGTCCAGGTTCCGCCCCAGCCCTGGGTGACCTGCTGGTTGCCGGGCCAGGTGTAGCGCAGCGTCCACGGGCTGACCGGGTCGCCGAGATTGTTGATCGTGATGTTGGCGCCGAACCCGCTGCCGTTGTCCCAGGCCTTGGTGTAGGTCACGGAACAGGCGACCGCCGCCTGGGCCGCGGGTGAGGTGACGGCCGCCCCGATCGCCGCCAGGAGCGCGACCGCTGTGGACAGAGCCCACAAACGCAGTGTCTTCATCTTCAAGCCTTCCATGGAGGAAACACTCATATGGGAGCGCTCCCATGTTTGGCCTGTTTCGCGCGCGTGTACAGGACGTTTCCCCAGGCCGTACCGCTGACCTGCTCCTTGGCATGAAGAATTCAGCGGAGGTATGAAAATTTCAGCGATGCAGGTGGGGCGGGCAGGCCGCCCTCATGCGCAGGAACGCCGCATTGAGGGGCTGAGGTCATTCCGGATGGTGGAAGCTGTGGTTGTTAACCACCCAACCGGCTGAAGCGCCGTGTACTCGTCGAGCACGGCCCTGGCATGTTGTCCGGGTGGCGGGGACGGACGCCCCGCAGTCGGGTGCGAAGCCGGTGTAGTCGCTCGTCGTGAAATGGGGTGAAGTGGCAGGTGAGGTGAGGAGGCTTTATCGCTGCCAAAGGGTGCATTTCAGGTTGGGAACAGGGCGCCTTGCCTGCGGAGATACCCCGCCTGAGGCAAGTGAATAGCTGATGGCAAAAGAGGACAAACCCTCACATAAGGGGGTTTCTGTAGTGAAGATTCACCGGCCGGGACGGCCGCTGATACGGTCCTTTCCGTTCTTAAGTCAACACTGGAGGGGGCAGGGGGCGGGCGAGATTCCGAAGCTCATCAGTCTACTGCTCACCCAGATGGCGGAGAATAAGCACCTTAATGCGGTGTTCACCCATCTTTTCGAGCCGGACGGATCTGAGATTTATCTCAAGCCATCCTCTGATTATCTCATTCCGGGGAAAGAAGCGAATTTCGCTACGGTTGTCGAGGCCGCACGGCGTCGCGGCGAAACCGCAATCGGCTACCGTCTCAAGCGTCATGGTGAGGAGGCGCCTTCCTGCGGGGTGCTTCTTAACCCGCCCAAATCCGACCCTCTGACGCTCGCCCAGGACGACAGCGTGATCGTCCTGGCGGAGAACTGATGTGCCCCCGGTTCCGTGGAGTCGCTCTGGTTGACTGCCGCGCCTCTGCCCCTTTCAGCGGAGGTCGGCATGTCAAGGAGATATCCCGCTGAGTTCCGCCGGAAGGTCCTGGACCTGTTGAAGGCCGGTCGTACCGTGCGAGGGGTCGCATTCGATCCACAGATCAGCCGGCCAGACGATCTGCAACCGGCGTGAGCAGGACCTGATCGATTCCGGCCGGAAGCCCGGCGTGACCTCTTCTGACAACGCGGAGCTGGTCGCGGCGCGGCGCCGGATCGCCGAGCCGGAGACCGAACCGGCCGTCACCCGACGTGTCGGCGAGCTGCTCAAGCAGGCGGTTGTCCCCAAAAGACGGTTCGTGGCCATCGCCGTGATGACCGGCGAAGGCCTGCCGGTCCAGACCGCCTGCCTGGTCATGGACGTCTCCGAATCGGGCTTCCACGCCTGGCGCAACCGGCCGCCGCCGGTCCGGGCCGTCCGGCATGTCTGACTGACCGGCATGATCCGCCAGGTCCACAGTGCCTCTCGCGGCGTCCACGGTGGCTGCCGGGTCCACGCCGAGCCGCCCCTGGACCGCCGGCATCAGCGGCCCTGGTCTGCCGGGCTGCGGCAGGACGTCCGGTCGGCTCCGTGGTGAGAGGGGCTCGTGACATGGGGTGATGTCAGGTTTTATGTCCATTGGGCGGTTTTGTGGGCACCCTTGCTCGTGTATGCGAGGTGTCGTAATGTATGACGAAATATCGAAGTTACTGGTATGTCTGGAAGGCCGCCGTGGACTCCCTGGGGCAGAGAAGCCGTTCCGAGGCTCTTGTGAGAGCCGTCGATGCGTGAGTCGACGCGCGGTGTCCGGCTGCCGGTGCGTCGGCGGGAAGACGGTCGCCCAGTGAACGAGTGGGGGAGTCCGGCGTGAGCCGAGTCGTACAACGCCCCGGTTCGATCACACGACTACGTGTGCTGGAAGCCGGGAGTGGACTCCCGACGGCCATCGTGGCGCGATTGCTGCACGACTCCGGAGCGACCGTCCTGCGGGCCGCGCGGACGGGACCCGACCCGTTCAGCGAGAGATATCCCGCGCTGCGGTCATGGTCCCGTGACTGGACGGAGGTCGATGCCGGAAACGGCATGGACGATGCCCTGGCCTCGGTCGATGTCCTCCTCGTCGGTGCTGAGGACCACCCGGATGCGGGGCCGCCGGCGCGTCTTGAACTCGCTGAGCTGGCCTGTCGGCACCCTCGGCTCGTCGTGCTGGAGATCGGCGGTTACGTCCGGGGCACGAACGACCCCACGCCCGCCGTCGACCTGCTGGTGCAGGCCCGGACGGGATTCGTGTTCGAGCAGTTCAGCGACCGGCCGACGCAGCTCGCATTCGCCCCGTCGTTGTACGGTGCCGCCCTGCTCGGCACGATAGGCGTGTGGGCGGCGCTGCACGCACGTCGGCGCACCGGGCGCGGTGGCCGGGTGCGGGTTTCCATGCAGCAGGGGCTGGCACTGTTCTGGCCGCACCTGTGGCTCTCCGCCGAACACCCCGACCAGGCGTTCGACACGGTGCCGCCGCGGGATGTGAAGCACCTCGTGCTGCGCTGCGCGGACGGCGGGTACCTGCAGATCGTGCTCGGCGTGCCCGGGGCGGTGGCCCGGGTGCATCGGGTGCTGGGCATCCCCGGCCCCGTCGATCCCGCCGACCGGGGTGTTCCCAGCCTGGCCCGCGGCGCGGAGAACTACTTCGCCGACCGTGACCTGTTCAGCCGGTACGCGGCACGCTTCCCGCGCGACGAACTGGTCGAGGCCTTCGCCGTGGCCGGAGTCCCGGTGGAGCCGGTGCTGGCACCGGGGGAGTTCTTCGACGACCCGCAGGTACGCGCGGCAGGGCTGGTCGCCACCGCTCCGGACGGGCGTGAGTATCCGGCTGGGCCGGTGGACCTTTCGGTGGCGGGGGACCCGCCGGCGGTGCAGCCGGTCCCGCGGCGGGTGCGGTGCGGCGAGAGCGCACCCCTGGCCGGTCTGAGGATCATCGACCTGGGTAACTGGGTGGCCGGGCCGTTCGCCTCCAAGCTGCTCGCCGACCTCGGCGCCGACGTGATCAAGGTCGAGCCGCCGACCGGGCTGTCCAACCTGACCGGCATCCGCAATACTCTGACCTCCAACCGCGGCAAGCGCAGCATCGTCGTCGACATGAAGACCCCCGAGGGGCACGAGATCGTGCGGCGGCTGGCCGCCACGGCCGACGCGGTGCACCACAACTTCCGGCCCGGTGTCGCCGAGCGCCTTGGCGTGGACGCCGCCTCACTACGGGAGTGCCGGCCCGGCCTGGTGTATCTGCACACCACCGCCTACGGGCGAACCGGACCGCGTGCGCTGCGCGGTGGGTTCGACATGGTGATGCAGGCGCTGTGCGGGCACGAGGTGCGTGCGGGCGGAGAGGGGAACGAGCCGCTGTGGTACCGCGCCCCCTTCGTGGACTACTGCGCCGGCGCGCTCGGCGCGATCGCCCTGCTCTCGGCCCTGTACGAGCGGGACGCGACCGGTGCCCCGGTGGACGCGCACACCAGCCTGCTCGGCGCGGCGATGTTCTTGCGGGGGGAACTGGTGCGGGAACCGGACGGTTCGATCGCGGGCGCCGCGGTGCTGTCCGCGGATCGTACCGGTTTCCATCCGACTGAGGCGCTGTACCGGGCTGCGGACGGCTGGCTTGCCGTCGCCGCGTACGGCGAGTCGATGGCCGCCGCGCTCTCGGACGCGCTGGAGCTGACCGGGCTCGGCCCGCCATCGAAATGGAACGAGGAGGCCGCCCGTGCCATCGGCACCGCTATAGGCCGCCTGACCTGCGACGACGCTCTGAGTTTGCTCGGCGCCGCGGGAGTGTGGGCGACGCGGTGCACCGGCGACGCCTTCGCGGCGATGCTCGCCGACGACGCGGCGCACCGGTCCGGTCTGGTGATCAGCGCGCCGGACCCCCGATATGGCCGGGTCACCGGCTGCTTCGGTCCGCTGATCGGCTTCTCCGGCTGGACCCCGGACCCGGATGGCTTCCGCTCGGCGCCGCTTTCCGGCGAGCACACCGCCGCCCTGCTGGCCGAGGCCGGCTACTCCGCCGACGAGCGCGCCCGCCTGGAGCGCGACGGCATCGTCCGGGCCGCCCCCGGCGGCCGGATGCTCACAGACCAGATACCCACCACCTGAACGGCATCTGCAGCAGCACGATTTCAAGGACGGTATGACCGCATGACCGCGTACAAGACCATCGAGTTCACCGCCGACGGGCGTCTGGCCTACCTGAAGCTGAACCGCCCCGAGCGGCTCAACGCGCTCAGCGACGAGCTGGAGTCCGAGATCCGCACCGCACTGCTGGAATTCGACCTGGACGACGACCTCTGGGTTCTGATCATCCACGGTGAGGGCCGGGCGTTCTGCGCCGGGCTCGATGTCAAGGAGCACAGCTCGTTCTCGTTCGGCGCCGACGACGCCACCCGCAAGGCCAAGGCGCTGGAGGCGGTGCGCAGTGGCCATGTCGGCGGCGCTCAGCACCTGCGCGGCACCGGTGGCGAGGGCTGGCTGGGCCGGACGGCCAACTACAAGCCGGTCATCGCGGCGGTGCACGGCTACGTGCTGGGCGGCGGCGCGCACCTGGCCGCCGAGTGCGACATGATCGTGGCCGCCGAGGACGCCCAGTTCGCCATCAGCGAGACCACGACCGGCATGTCCGGCTCGCGCACCTGGGCCAAGATCAAGACCTTCATGCCGTCGAAGCTCGCCTCGGAGATGCTCATCACCGGTCGCCGGATCAAGGCCGAGGAACTGCACCGGCTCGGCCTGGTCAACCGGCTGGTCCCGGCGGGCGAGCACCTGAAGGCCGCCGAGGAACTGGCCCGCGAGGTGCTCAAGGCGCCGCCGCTGGCCACCCGGGACGCGGTGCGGGTGACCCGAAAGCAGTGGGTGCCGATCGCGACCGCGCTGGACGAGCAGATGCAGCTGTCCCGGCTCGACCTCACCGAGGACTTCCGCGAGGCCGGCCGGGCCTTCGCCGAGAAGCGCCTGCCGAAGTTCCAGGCCAGGTGAGCGGGCAGGACCGGATGAGCACCGAGCACCCCTCCGGCGGCCACGCCCCCGGGGGGCGCGGAGACCGGGCGCCCGCCGACGGGAATCCCGGACGTGGCGGCGCGGGCTCGGCGGCGTCCGGCGGCGGGCTGCCGGGGCACGGGCTGCGCGTCGTCGATCTGGGCACCGGGATGGCCGCGGCACTGGTGAGCACGCTGCTCGCCGACGCCGGAGCGGTCGTGCACCGGGTCGCCCCGCCCGGCGACGAGGTCTTCGACGAGGTCTATCCGGCGCACCGTGGCTGGCGGTCGGTGACCGTCCCGGCGGACCCGGCCGAGCTGGATGCCCTGCTGGCACGGGCCGACGTGTGCCTGGTCGGCGGCGAGGATCACCCGGCGGTCACCCCGCGGCACGACGCCGCGGACCTCGCCGACCGGTACCCGCGGCTCGTCGTGGCGCACCTGACCGGCTACGCCGCCGGGCACGCGCCGGGCGCACCTGCGGTGGACCTGCTGGTGCAGGCCCGCACCGGGATGGTCGCCGAGCACTTCAGCGGCCGGCCACTGTACTTCGCCGTGCCGTTCCCCACCTACGGGCAGGCCATGCTGGCCGCACTCGGGGTGTGGGCGGCGCTGCTGGAGCGGGCCGGCAGTGGGCGCGGCCAGGTGGTGGGCGCCTCCCTCCAGCAGGGGGCGGCGCTGTTCATGATGCCGTTCTGGATGCGGGCCGAGCGGCCGGACGCCGAGTTCGGCAAGGTCACCCCGAAGGACGTCAAGCACCTGATCTTCCAGTGCGCCGACGGCGGCCACGTGCAGTTCGTGATGGGTGTGCCGTCGGCGGTGGCCAAGCTGTACCGGATCCTCGGCATCGACGTGCCGGTCGACCCGGCAGACAGGGGCATCCCCCGGGTGGGCGCCTCACCGGACACCTACTTCGGCGATCGGCCGCTGATCGCGGCGCACGTGGCGAAGCTGGACCGGGCCGGCATCCTGGCCGCGGCCGAGGCCGAGGGGCTGCCCGCGGCGCCCGTGCTCGACCTGGGCGAGTTCCTGGACGACGAGCAGCTCGCCGCCAACGGGTTGCTGGTCGACCGGGGCGGGACCACCGGGACCGGAAACGTGATCGGCTCCCTCGGTTCGGCGCCCGCTCCCGCGGAGACGGATGGTCCGGTGGCGACCGGCCCTACCGGAGGCGGGCCGCCGCTGGCCGGTGTGACCGTCCTCGACTTCGGCTCCTACGTGGCCGGCCCGTTCGCCAGCCGGCTGCTCGCCGACCTCGGTGCCTCCGTGCTCAAGGTCGAGTCGCTCGGCGGCGACCCCAACCGCGGCCTGCAACGGCACTTCCTGGCCGCGCACGTGGGCAAGCGGGCCGTGGCGGTCGACGTGAAGGCCCCCGAGGGGGCCGAGGTGCTGCGCCGCCTGCTGGCCCGCGCCGACGTGGTCATGCACAACCTGCGCCCCAAAGCGGCCGAGCGGATGGGCGTCTCGCCCGAGGCGGTGCGCGCGGTCAGGCCGGACGCGGTGACCCTTCAGGCGTTCGCGTTCGGGCCGACCGGTCCTCGGGCCGACGCACCCGGCTTCGACATGGTCATCCAGGCGCTGCTCGGCCTGGAACGCCGCGCCGGCGGCCCGGACGGCCCGCCGCTGTGGATCAGGACGCCCTACCTGGACTACGTGTCCGGCACACTCGGCGCGGTCGCCGTGCTGATGGCGCTGCACGGGCGCCGGACCGCGGGCCGGGCCGGAGACATGTGGGTCAGCCTGCTCAACGCCGGCATGTTCCTGCTGTCCGACCTGCTGCGGGAGGCCGACGGTACGCTGCGCGGGGCGCCGCCGCTGGACGGGGCACTGCAGGGCGTGCACCCCGGAGAGCGGCTGTACCGGGCCGCGGACGGCTGGATCGCGATCGCCGCGCGCACCGAGGAGGCCGCGCTGGCCGTGTGGCGGGTCATGCTGCCCGGGGAGCCGCCGCTGCCGCGCGCCGCCTGGGACGGTGCGGTCGCGGCCCGCTTCGACGAGGCCTGCGCCGGGCGCGCCGCCGCGGATCTGCTCGCCGCCCTGGCGGAGGCGGGTGTCTGGGCCGAGGAGTGCCGCACCGACGGCCTGGCAGAGCTGGAGCGGGTGGAACGGGCCGGGCCGGACGGCGCGGAGCGCGACCCCGCCGTCGCGCGCCTGCTCGCCGACCGTGCCGACGACCGGTACGGCAGGCTGACCGGCTGCCTCGGCCCGCTGGTCTCCTTCTCCCGTACCGAGACCCCGGCCGACGGCCTGCCCGGCAGCCCCGGCTATGGCGCACACACCCGGCAGGTCCTCGCCGAACTCGGCTACACCGGCGCCGAGGCCGAGGAACTGCTGCGGACCGGTGTCGTCCGATGACATCCCCAACCGAGGAGTTTCACCATGACCGCTGACTTCGGAGCGTTCGACGGTCCGTCGGTCGCGCCCGAGCTGGCCTACCACGCGCCGTTCGACGAGGAGGAGGAACTGTACCGGCAGACTGTCCGGTCCTTCCTCGACAAGGAGATCGAGCCCACCTTCCACCAGCTGGGCACCGACAGCGCGTCCCGGCACGCGGCGTGGCGGGCGGCCGGCCGCGCAGGCATCCTGGGCGCGGTGATCCCCGAGGAGTACGGCGGCCCCGGCGCGAGCCCCATCGCCAATGTCATCCTCTCCTACGAGATCGCCCGCTCGCAGTGCTACGGCACCGTGGGCAGCCTGTACTGCACCGACCTCGCCACCAGTGCCTTCCTGGACGGCGCGTCGCCGGAGCTGGCCAGGGAGTGGGCACCGCGGATCCTGGCCGGGGAGGCCATCCAGTCGATGGCCATCACCGAGTCGGGCGCGGGCAGCGACGTGCTGGCCATGCGCAGCTTCGCGGAGCGAGACGGTGACGACTACCTGCTGTCCGGTGACAAGACGTACATCACCAACGGCGACATCGCGGACATGCTGTACGTGGTGGCCAAGACGTCGAAGGAGCGGCGCGGGCGCAGCCTGACCATGTTCCTGGTCACGCCCGAGATGGCCGGGGTGACCCGCCGGAAGCTGGCCACCACCGGTTTCCCGGCCGGCAACACCGCCGAGCTGCACTTCGATCGGGTGCGCATCCCGGCCTCGCACGTGCTGGGCGGTGAGGGCGGCGCGATGCGGATCATGATGGGCTCGCTGGCGCTGGACCGGCTGCAGATCGGCTTCCGCGCCCTCGGTCAGGCCGAGCTGGCGTTCCAGCAGACGGTGGAGTACGTCAAGCAGCGCGTCGTGTTCGGCAGCCCGCTGTTCGAGTTCCAGAACACGAAGTTCGCGCTGGCCGGCATGAAGAGCGAGATCGAGGTCGGCCGGGCGTACCTGCATGAGATGGTGCGCAAGGTGCGCAGCGGCGTCGCCACCGCCACCGAGGGGTCCGTCGGCAAGCTGTGGCTGTGCGAGATGTCCAACCGGGTCGTCGACGGGTGCGTGCAGCTGTTCGGCGCCATGGGCTTCATGGACGAGACGCCCATCTCGCGGATCTACACCTCCAACCGGGTGTTGCGGATCTACGCCGGGACCTCGGAGATCATGAAGCAGTCCATCGCCCGCGACCTCTGACCTGGCTGCGGACACGGAGAAGGCCGCCGTCCCCTCTCGGGGACGGCGGCCTTCTCCGTGTCCGCGGGGCGCGCTAACGGCGCGGGGCCCAGGGGGCGACGCGGCGGCCGATCCAGGTGACCGCGGACTGCAGCGCGACGCCGATCAGCGACACCGTCACGATGCCCGCGTACATCCGGTCCGCCAGGAACACCTGCCAGGAATTCCAGATGAGGAAGCCCAGGCCGTCCCGGCCCTGCACGAACTCGATGCCGATGACCAGCAGCACCGCGGTCCCGATGGCGATGCGCAGCGAGGTGAACACCTCGGGCACCATCGCCGGCAGGGTCACGTGCCGGAACGTCTGCAGCCGGCTCGCCCCGAAGGACCGGGCCGGCTCCAGGTAGCCCTCGGGGATGCCGGCCACCGCGGACATGGTGGAGATCACCACGATGAAGAAGACACCGAACGCCACCAGCAGCACCTTCGGGGTCATGCCCAGCCCGAAGACCATCAGCAGCAGCGGGAGCACCGCGAGCTTGGGCACGGTGTACAGAGCGCTGATGATCGGCTCGATGGCGGTGCGCAGCTTGCGGATGCTGCCGAGCAGCACGCCGAGCAGGATGCCGGCCAGCGATCCGCCCAGGTAGCCCAGTATGAGCACCTGGAGCGTACTGGCCGCCGCCTCGATCACCAGGCCGGAGGAGACCAGCTCGACAAAGGAGACCACGATCTCGCTCGGCGGCGGCCAGAACCGCTGGTCGACCAGCCCGCTGCTGGAGATCGCCTGCCATACGGCGAGGATGAGGACGGGCGTGCCGAACCGCAGCAGGTTGTCGACCAGGACCCGGCGCCGCTGGAACCGGACGGGGTCGCGCTCGGCGAGGTCCGGCCGGCGCAGGACGGTGCCACCGCCCTCCTGGCCGGTCCGCGCCCGCTTCTCCGTCTGTACCAGGTCGGTCATCGTTCCCACCTCTTCACTTCCCCACGGTTTTCGGCCGCCCGCTCACGCGGACACCCGGGAGCGCGGCTCCATCGCGGACCGCAACTGGTCCCAGATCTCGCCCTCCAGCTCCGCGAACTCGGAGCTGCGGCGGATGTCGGCCGAGCGGGGCCGCTCGAACGGCACCTCGAACTCGGCCACCACGCACCCCGGCCGGGAGCTCATCACCATCACCCGGTCGCCGAGCAGGATCGCCTCGTCCAGGTTGTGGGTGATGAAGATGACGGTCCTGCGGTCCTCCTGCCAGAGTTCGAGCAGCTCGGCCTGCATGATCTGGCGCAGCTGCGCGTCCAGTGCGGCGAACGGCTCGTCCATGAGCAGGATCTGCGGCTCCACCGCGAAGGCACGGGCGATGGAGACCCGCTGCTTCATACCGCCCGACAGTGCGGACGGGTAGGCGGACGCGAAGTCCGCGAGGCCCAGCCGGGTCAGCCACCGGGAGACCCGCTCCTCGGACACGGCCGCCGGGATCTTGGCGATGTCCAGGCCGAAGCGGACGTTGGCCTCGACGGTCTTCCACGGGAAGATGCTGTAGTCCTGGAACACCACCGAGGTCAGCGGGGCCTCCCCGCTGGTGCTGCGCAGCGACACCTCGCCGGCGCTGGGGCTCAGCAGCCCGGCGATGATGCGCAGCAGGGTGGACTTCCCGCACCCCGACGGGCCGACGATGCAGAGGAACTCCCCGTCCCTGACGTCGAGGTCGATGGGGCCCAGGGCCTGGATGCTGGAACCACCGGATGCGAACACCCGTTCCACGCCGCGTACCGCGACTCTACTGTCGTTCACGACTTCTCCGCTCTTCCGGTTCTCGGCTCTTCCGGCCGGCGGCGGTCGCTCCCTGCCGTCGTCATCCGGTGCCCGATAGGTGAAAAAGGGGCCCCGCCGCAGCGGGACCCCGCCGCCAGGCTCAGCCGGCGTTCTTCAGTTCCTCGGTGAAGGAGGTGTTGAAGAGGTTCTGCTCACCGAGATCGTCCTTGTACTGGAGCAGCCCGCTGTCGATGCTGCGGTAGTAGCCCTGGTAGATCGAGGCGTTCTCGGTGTGCACGTTGTAGTCCGCCTCGAAGGCCGAGGGCTCGGTGGTGCGGATGGAGTCCTCGGGGATCTTCTGCGCCGCGGCGAGGGCGGCGACCACCTCCTTGGTCTGCCGGTAGTCCTTGAGCAGGTACTTCTGGGTCGTCCTGGCCAGCGCCCGGGTGAAGGCCAGCCCGGTCTCCCGGTCGTCCTTGATCAGGCGGTCGTCGAACATGTAGAAGACACCGGTGGTCGGGGCGATCGCGCCCTTGACGAACTCGCAGCACGCGTCACCGGCCACCACCTTCTGGTACGGGGTCGAGGCGTAGGCGGCGCCGACCGCGCCGTTGCGCAGCGCGTTGATCGAGTCGGCTGAGGTCAGGTCCTGCCACTCGACGTCCTTGGGGCCGATGGCGACGTTGTTGCTCTTCAGGTGCTCGAACAGCGAGGCCCACAGCGCGGGGCGGTTGCCGCCGGGGCCGGCGAGCTTGACGCCCTTGAGGTCGGTCAGGTCGAACTTCCCGTTGTCGCCGAAGATGCTCTTGTTGACGTACAGGCCCTGGTCGGTGCTCTCGGGCCGGCCGCCGCCGGGGAACACGATCCGGATGTCCTCGCCGGACGCGATGAGGTTGAGCAGGCCGGGGGAGACCTGGGTGGCCAGCACGTCCACGTTGCCCTGCGTCATCATGACCAGCGCATCCTGCGTCTGCAGGAACTCGAACCGGATCTGGATGTTCTCCTTCTCGAACTCCCCGAGGCTGTCGGCGAGCGCGACTGCGGCGTAGGAGCCGACGATCGACGAGATGCCGATCTTGATGGTCTTGCGTTCGGCGAGTGGCTTGGGCTTCAGCTGCGCGGCCAGGGCGTCGTCGCCCGTGGCGGAGAAGGCGCTGACCTCTCGCTTCTCTGTGGCGCCGGAGTCGCCGCCGCAGGCGGCGGTGGCCAGGGTGAGGGCCAGCGGCATCGCCACTGCCATCAGCCTCAAGGTGGGACGCATCGTTCAGCCTCCTCATGGGCTGCGGATCAATCCCGCAGGCCGTTCATCGCTGGGGAGGAGATGACGGCCGGGTGACGGCGGGATTTCGGTGACGGGGGGATCAGGAGTCGCCTGACACCGGCGCGGCACTGCTGGCCCGCCGGTACGGCGCTCATGGTCGGCTGGTGGCTTGTCGTTTTGGGGGCGCGGTCGCGGGCGGCCGTGTCGGTGACACGTCCGGGCGTCCTCGCGTTGCCGGAGCCGACCGGGTCGGGAGGTCCGGCTACCGGTCAGTCAGATACTTCATCGAGCATCTCGATATCTCACAATATATGCCGGTATTTCGTGCAAAAATATGGTCTGGGACACACTGCGTCAAGGATGCGGCGGCCTCGTCTCTGCGGAGGACCGTATCCGGTGTCCCGCTTGGCTGTCCGGTCCGTCCTGCGGTGACGGGCCGAGATCCGGGGTGGGCCGGTGGACTGCTCTGTCCACTCCGGGACGGGCCGGCGGCGGGCGGACGGTCGTACGCCGTGGTACCGACACTCTTGTCTTGGGTAACGACGTACCGTAGCGTATCCCGAAATAGCGATGAAATACTACGTGTCTTGACGAAATGGTAATAAAACGCCTGCAAGGGACGTAGTCGGGCGTGTCGGTTGCAGATACGGGCGGCCTGGCGGGCCGGACGCGCTCGCCGGGCCCTGTGCCCGTCCGGACCGCGCCCGTCCGGACCGCGCCCGTCCGGACCGCGCCGGTTTCGGCGCCCGAGTCGCGGCGACCGGTCCCGTGCTCCGCGGCGGGTGACCCCGTCCCGCCGGCGCTGGATCCCCGTGGGGCCGGCGCCCGCCGGGGCCGGTTCTCGCCGCCCCGCGGGGTGGCGCCTTTGGGCCTTATAGATAGGTCCCGTAATCCCGGTGTAGGTCGCGGCATCCCGTACTTGGGAGTGCCATCCGGTGGGAGAACGGGCCTCTGCTGGGATCGGCCGACCGGTCTGGGAGTGGCTTTCCACACGTCAAAGCAGGTTTCACCGTCCACGGCCATCGCGGCCGGCCTTCGGCTTCAAGGCCTCTCGCGAGCAACGGAATTTCGTGTAGCATCACGAAAGGTCGCAGTAGCAGATCCTTGGGGGGGTCATCGTGCCAGTAGACGCAGCAGCCGCCGGGGCGGGGTCGCGATGAGCGCCCGCTCTCTCCTCGGGGACCCCGCCGCCGGCCCGGTTCCCCCGCTGGTGACCAGCTGCGAGCACTGCCTCACCGTCACGTGGGCGGGCGTGCCCGCCTGCTCGTGCGAGTTCGGGCGCTCCGCCGCGACCGAGGAGTCCGCCCTGGGCATGCGCCTGGGTGTGTCCGGCGGGGCCGTCCGGTGGCCGGGTGAGTCCGACTCATTGCCTTCGAGTCGCGATATCTCGTAAGATTCAACGAAATAACATGAAAATGGAAGCGGGGTGGCGCATGGGAGCGGTCGGTATCGAGGCGGCCACGGGTCTGGTCGGACGGGTGGATCTGTCCCGGCTGGTGAACCCTTCGTCTGTGGCGATCATTGGAGCATCGGACCGCCCGGGCAGTCTTGGCTCACGAACAGTCGCAAACCTTCTCGACCATTCGGACTTCACCGGTACGGCGTACCTGATCAGCCGGACCAAGAGGACCATCCACGACCTGCCCTGCTACCAGAGCGTGCTGGACCTGCCGGAGTCCCCCGACGTCGCCCTGCTGGTCGTCCCCGCCGCGCAGACACTCTCCGTGCTGCGCGAGTGCGCCCAGAAGGGGACCCGGTTCGCCATCGTCTTCACCTCCGGATTCGGTGAGATGGGCGAGGAGGGCAAGCGGGCCGAGGCGGAGATGGCGCAGATCGGCCGCGAGTCCGGGATGCGCATCTACGGGCCCAATTCGCCGGGCCTGTGCAACCTGAACCGGCGGCTCGGCCTGATGTTCTCCCCGTCGTTCCACCTGGACCAGTTCGCCGGCCCGATCGGCCTGGCCACCCAGGGCGGCGGCATCGGCCGCTGCTTCCTGCAGGCCATGGAGCGCGGCGTCGGCGTCGGGCTGTGGGCGTCCACCGGCAACGAGGTCGACCTGACCGTCGCGGACTTCATCCGCCACTACGCCGACGACGACGCCATCACCGTCATCGCCAGCACCATGGAGGGCGTCAAGAACGGCCCCGCCTTCGTGGACGCCGCGCTGTACGCCGCCGAGCGCGGCAAGCCGGTCATCGCGCTGAAGGTCGGCCGCTCCGACTACGGCGCCCGGGCCGTCGCCTCGCACACCGGCTCGCTGTCCGGCGCCGCCGAGGTCAACAGCGCGGTGTTCCGGCAGGCCGGGGTCGTCGAGGTCGACGACATGGACGAGCTGATCGACACCGCCGCGCTGTTCGCCCGCAAGCGGCCCACCGGGCGTGAGCGGGTCGCCGTGTACGGGTTCTCCGGCGGCGGCTGCGCGCTCGGCGCCGACGCCGTCGGCAACGCCGGGCTGGAACTGGCCGAGTTCTCCGACAAGACGCTGGCCCGGGTGCGCGAGGTGCTGCCGGACTACGCCGCGGTGGCCAATCCGGTCGACGCCACCTCCGACATCCTCACCCGCACCGAGATCGGCCACGAGAGCCTGCGCGCCGTCGCCGACGACCCCGACGTGGGCCTGGTGCTCTACCCGTTCCCCTGCGACTACGAGGAGCTGACCGAGGCGATCGGCGCGTCCATCGCCCAGGTCCAGCGGGAGACCGAGACGCCGATCCTGCCGGTGTGGATGAGCGACCGGCTCGGCCCCGGCTACGACGAGCTGGTCAAGGGCGGGCTGGTCCCGGTGCGCAGCGTTCGCAACGGCACTGCGGCGTTGCGCCGCTGGGTCGAGCGGGGCCGCTGGACCCACCGGGAGGGGTGGCGTCCGCTCGGTGTCGCGCCGTCCGGCGGCGAGCGGATCGTGCACACCGAGCCGACGGCCAAGGAACTGCTGGGCCGGCACGGTGTGCCCGTCCCGGCCTCCGGAGTCGCCGCGACCGCGGACGAGGCGGTCGCCGTCGCCGAGCGCGTCGGGTACCCGGTGGTCCTCAAGGTGGTCAGTGCGCAGATCACGCACAAGAGCGACGTCGGCGGCGTCGCCGTCGGCCTCGCCGACGCCGGGCAGGTCCGCGCGGCCTACCACCGGATCCGGGAGGCCGTGCCGGCCGCCCGGCCGGATACGGAGGTCGGCGGCGTGCTGGTGGAGGCCATGGCCCCGGCCGGCCTGGACGTCCTGGTCGGCGTCTCCCGCGACCCGGTGTTCGGCCAGGTCGTCACCTTCGGCCTGGGCGGCGTCCTGGTCGAGCTGTTCGGCGACGTGTCCCGGCGGCTGCTGCCGCTCACCCCGGACCAGGCCCGCGCCCTCGTCGACGAGCCGCGCTGCGCCGCCCTGCTGCACGGCGTGCGCGGCGGCGAGCCCGGCGACGTGGACGCCCTGGTCGACCTGCTGGTCAACGTGTCCCGCTTCGTCGAGGCCAATGCCGCGGCCGTGGACGAACTCGAACTCAACCCGGTGCGGGTGCTGCCCGCGGGACAGGGCGTCGTCGCCCTGGACGCGGTGCTGGTCACCACCGGGTCCGTGGAGGCAACCCAGTGATCAAGACCGAAATCGGCCAGACCACCCCGGACCGCATCACCGTCCGCGGCCACGACCTGGCGAACGAGCTGATCGGGCAGATCGACTTCGTCGACATGATCCTGCTCGTCACCATCGGACGCCGGTGCGAGGGCAACGAGAAGGACATGCTCAACGCCATCATGGTGACCGTCACCGACCACGGGCTCACCCCGAGCGCGCTGGCCGCCCGGCTCACCTACCTCGGTGCCCCCGAGGCGCCGCAGGCGGCGGTGGCGGCGGGCCTGCTCGGGGCCGGCAGCGTGTTCCTCGGCGCCATGCAGGACGCGGCGGTCATGCTCCGCGAGGCCGGCCGGGACCTCACCGAGGACAGCTCGGACGAGGAGGTCGCCAAGACCGCCCGCGAGTTCGCCGCCGCGCGCCGGGCCGCCCGGGCGCCGCTGTACGGGCTCGGCCACAACATCCACGTCGACGGCGACCCGCGGATCCCGGTGCTGCGCGCCGTGTCCGAACGTAACGGCTACTTCGGTCGGTACTGGCGGCTACTGCTGGCCCTGGACGAGGCCAGTTCCACGGTGTACTCGCGGCGGCTGCCCGCCAACACCGCCGGGGCGGTCGGCGCCATGGTGCTCAGCATGGACCTGCCGTTGCACCTGGCTCGGGGCCTGGCCCTGGTCGGCCGGTGCGCCGGCCTGCTCGGCCACCTCATCGAGGACGAGCAGGCCCCGATCGGCCAGGAGCTGTGGGACCTGGTGCTGCGCCAGGACGAGCGGAACAAGCTGCCCGGGGACCCCCGATGAGGAGTCCGGACCTGACGAGGAACGCGGACCGGGTGGAGAACCCGGGCCGCCGAGCCGCCGAGGAGTGCCGCCATGCTGCGCACTGACATGAACGAGACCCTGTCCCGGGTGGGGCGGGGCACGCCGATGGGTGAGTTGTTCCGCCGGTTCTGGCTGCCCGCGGTGCTGACCTCCGAAGTCGCCGAGCCGGACTGCCCCCCGGTGCGGCTGCGCATCCTCGGCGAGGACCTGGTCGCGTTCCGGGACTCCGCCGGCAAGGTCGGCATCGTCGCCGCGTACTGCTCGCACCGGCTGGCGCCGCTGTTCTTCGGGCGCAACGAGGAGGGCGGGCTGCGCTGCGTCTACCACGGCTGGAAGTTCGACACCGGCGGCCGGTGCATGGAGACGCCCAACGTGCCGCCCGGCGCCCCGGACATCCGCAGGAATGTGGGCATCACCGCCTATTCGGTGCACGAGAGCGCCGGGGTCGTCTGGATCTACATGGGGCCGAAGGAGGTGCAGCCGCCGTTCCCCGCACTGGAGTACGCCAACGTCCCGGCCGAGCACGCGTTCGCCGCCCGCTGGCTGCAGCGCACCAACTGGTCGCAGGGCATGGAGGGCGAGATCGACAGCTCGCACATCAGCTGGCTGCACCGCGACTTCGACAAGAACACCACCAAGCAGAAATCGACCGGCGCGCAGATGTCCAGCGACGCCGCCCCGCACATCGAGCTGCGGCAGACCGAGTACGGCCTGGTCTACGGCGCCCGCCGCGAGCACGAGGGTCAATACCTGTGGCGGGTCACCCAGTTCATCCTCCCGATGTTCAGCCTCATCCCGCGGGTGCCGGGCGACTTCGTCGCGGGTGGCGGCCGGGCCTGGGTGCCGGTCGACGACAACCACACCACCGTCTTCACCTTCGGCTACCGGGTCGACCAGCCCATCGGCCAGGAGGAACTGGACACCTACTACAACAGCGGCGCACTGTTCCCGCCGCGGATGGAACGCGGCCGGTACGTGCTGCCCGACGGGTACGCGATCGACACCTGGCTCCCGCTCGCCAACAAGGAGAACGACTACCTGCTGGACCGGGAGATGCAGCGCACCGTCAACTTCACCGGCATCTGGGGCGTGCACGACCAGGACCGGGCGCTCGCCGAGAACTCGCGCAGCATCGGCGGCGCCGACCCCGGCATCATCGACCGGTCCGCCGAGCACCTGGTCAGCTCCGACCGGGCGGTGGTCGCCGCGCGGCGGATCCTGATCAACCTCACCGACGCGCTGAAGAAGGGCGTGGAACCGGCCGTCGTCGCCGACCCGGACGCGTTCGGCGTCCGCGCGATCAGCAAGCTCACCCCCATCGCGAGCTTCGACGAGTTCATGGCGGCCTATGGCGAGGAGACCCGGGCGACCGGCGTGTGCCGGCCGGTCCCGGTCGAGTAGGGGCCGGCGGATGAGCGCACGCACGCTCGGGCTCGGCCTGGTCGGGCTCGGCCTCGCCGGAGGTGTGATGGCGTCGGCCGCCCGCACCCACCCGGGCATCCGGCTGGCGGGGGCGGCCGACCCCGACCCCGCGCTGAGGGAGCGGTTCGCCGACGCGGAGGGGCTGCCGGCCCATCCCGGCATCGAGGGGCTGCTGGCCCAGCCCGACGTGGACGCGGTGTACGTGGCCACGCCGCACCAGTTGCACCGCGAGCACACCGTCGCCGCGGCCCGGGCCGGCAAGCACGTCGTCGTCGAGAAGCCGATGGCGCTGACGGTCGCCGACTGCGACGCCATGATCGGGGCGGCCGGGGCGGCCGGCGTGGTCCTGGTCGTCGGGCACACCCACGGGTTCGACCCGGCGGTGGCGCTCATCCGGGACCTGGTCGGCTCCGGCGGGTACGGCCCGCTCGGCATGATCGCGCTCTGGAACTACACCGACTTCCTGTACCGGCCGCGCCGTCCCGAGGAGCTGGACAGCGCCCGCGGCGGCGGCATCCTGTACAACCAGATCCCGCACCAGGTCGACATCGCCCGCACCGTCGCCGACCGGCCGGTGCGCTCGGTGCGCGCCACCGCCGCCATGCTCGACCCGGACCGCCCCACCGAGGGAGCGTGCGCCGCGCTGATCGAGTTCGAGGGCGGCGCCGTCGCCAGCCTGGTGTACAGCGGCTACGACCACTTCGACAGCGACGAGCTGCACGACTGGATCGCCGAGGGCGGGGGGCCCAAGACACCCGCGCACGGCGCCACGCGGCTCCGGCTGGCCGGGCTCACCCCCGAGCAGGAGCGGCGGTCGCGCACCGCCGACTTCGGGTACGGCGCTCGCTCCCCGCTGCCCCCGCCGCACCAGCCGCACTTCGGCGAGCTGGTGGTCACCTGTGCCGGCGCCGATCTGCGCTGCTCGGCGGACGGCGTCACCGCCTACACCGACCGCGGCGTCGAGCAGCTGGCCGTGCCGCAGACGCCGTGGTGGCCGGGCCGGGGAGACGTCCTGCAGGAACTGGTGGACGCGGTCGTGCACGACCGGCCCGCCCAGCACGACGGCGCGTTCGGCCGGGAGACCGTCCGGACCTGCCTGGCCATCGCCGAATCCACCCGCGAGCGGCGCGAGGTCTTCCTCAGCACCCAGGAGGTGTCCACCCATGTCCCAGTCCGCTGAGCCCCTGACGGTCCGTGTGCAGGCGGTGCGCTGGGAGGCCGACTCGGTCCTCTCCTACGAGTTCCGCAGCCCGGACGGGGCGGCGCTGCCGCCGTTCACCGCCGGCGCCCACATCGACCTGCACCTGGGCAACGGCCTGGTGCGCGGCTACTCGCTCTGCGGTGACCAGGCCGAGACCGACCGCTACGTGGTCGCGGTCAACCGCGACCCGAACAGCCGCGGCGGCTCGGAGTGGATCCACGCCAACGTGCACGCGGGCGAAACGATCACGGTGTCCGTGCCGCGCAACAACTTCCCGCTGGCCGAGGACGCGGAGCACAGCGTGCTCATCGCCGGCGGCATCGGGATCACGCCGATGCTCGGCATGGTTCGTCGGCTGGCCGCACTCGGCCGTGACTGGACGCTGTACCTGGCGGTGCGCGCTCGTGGCCAGGCGGCGTTCCTGGACGAGCTGGCCCGGCTGGCCGGTGGTCGGCCCGACCGGGTGCGATTGCACGTCGACGACGAGAACGACGGGGCCTTCCTGGACATCGAGGCCGTGGTCGCCGCGGTGGGTGACACCGCGCACCTGTACTGCTGCGGGCCGGTGCCGATGCTGGAGGCGTTCGAGAAGGCCACCGCGGGGCTGCCGCCGGAGCGCCGCCACCTGGAGTACTTCGCGGGCAAGGACGACGTGGCCACCGAGGGCGGTTTCGAGGTCGAGCTGACCCGCACCGGGATCACGCTGACCATCCCCGAGGGGTCCACCATCCTTGACGCGGTGCTGGAGGCCGGGGTGGACATGCCGTACTCGTGCGGCGAGGGCGTCTGCGGCTCCTGCGAGACCCGGGTGATCTCCGGCACGCCCGACCACCGGGACCTGATCCTCACCGACCAGGAAAGGGAGGCCGGCGAGACCATGATGATCTGCTGCTCCGGCAGCAGGAGCGCCCGGCTCGTCTTGGAGCTGTGAACGGGTCCGCGGGCGGACCGCGACCGACGAGCCGACAGGGCCGGCTGGGCCGGCAAGGCCGAAAAGGAGGAACGAGTGGCTGAGATCGTGCTGGGCATCGGCACCTCGCACAGCCCGCTGCTGGCCATCGAGCCCGCGCTGTGGGCCGAACGCGCCAAGGACGACCACCGCAAGCAGGAGCTGTACCTGGCCGACGGCCGGGTGGTGTCCTACGCGGAGCTGGCCGAGGAGACCGGCGGCCGGTACGCCGGCCGGGCCGTGCCGGAGAACTTCGAGAAGCAGGCGCAGCAGGCGCAGCAGGCGCTGGACCGGCTGGCCGCGGCCATCGCCGGGGCCGAGCTGGACGCCCTGGTCGTCATCGGCGACGACCAGGAGGAGCTGTTCAGCCGGGCGCACATGCCGGCGATCGCCGTCTACAACGGCCCGGAGATCGTCACGCACCCGAAGAACGAGGTCAACCCGAACCTGCCCGGCTGGTACCAGGAAGCCAACAAAGGCTACAAAATGGACGCGGTGCACCGCCATCCGGTCGCCGCCGACCTGGCCGACGGCCTGATCGAGGGGCTGATCGAGGCGGGCGTGGACGTCGCGGTGGCCAGCGAGGTGACCGACCCGCACCGGGCCGGCTTCGGGCACGCTTACGGCTTCGTCATCGACCGGCTCTGCGGCGACCGGCCGATCCCGATCCTGCCGGTCATGCTCAACACCTACTTCCCGCCCAACGTGCCGCGGCCCGGCCGCTGCTACGACATCGGGCAGGTCATCGGCCGGACCCTGGCCGCGCTGCCCGGCGGACAGCGGGTCGGCGTGGTCGCCTCCGGCGGGCTGACCCACTTCGCGGTCGACGAGGACCTCGACCGGCGGCTGCTGGCCGCCCTGGAGACCGGGGACGTGGACGCGCTGCGCGCGCTGCCGCCGTCCGGCCTGCGCTCCGGCAACTCCGAGATCCTCAACTGGATCATGACCGCCGGGGCGGTCGACGGCCTGACCGTGACCGACTCCGAGTACATCCCGGTCCAGCGCACCCCCGCCGGGACCGGCATCGGGCTCGCCTTCCTCGTCTGGCGGCCCGCCCCCTCCGCACCCGGGAGCTCCCTGTGATCATCGACGCGCACGGCCACCTCATCACCCCGCCCGCGGTCTTCGCGGTGCGCACGGTCCTGCAGGCATCCAACGGCCAGCACTCCAAGGAGTGGTACCTGAACCGGTACGTCCGGGACGAGGAGATCACGGCCTCCGCCGACAAGGGCGTCCGGCTGATGGACCAGGTCGGCACCGACGTCCAGCTCATCTCGCCGCGGCCGTTCGTGCTGATGCACTCGCACCCGGTCGTCAAGGACGTGCGGCTCTGGGTGGAGCTGCAGAACGACCTCATCCACCGCACCGTCTCGCTGCACCCGGACCGCTACCGCGGCATGGCCGGGCTGCCGCAGGTGACCGGGCAGCCCGTCGAGATCGTCTTCGACGAGCTGGAGCGCACCATCGGCGAGCTGGGCTTCGTCGGCGTGCTGCTCAACCCCGACCCGGACGAGGGTGGCGGCCGGTCGCCGCGGCTGTCCGACCCGTACTGGTATCCGCTGTGGGCCAAGCTGGTCGAGCTGGACGTGCCCGCGCTGATCCACAGCGCCGGCTGCCGCGGCCGGGAGACCTACGACGAGCACTTCGCCACCGAGGAGAGCCTGGCGGTCACCTCGCTGGTGCACTCCGAGGTGTTCGACCGGTACCCCGACCTGAAGATCATCGTCAGCCACGGCGGCGGCTCCATCCCGTACCAGATCGGCCGCTGGCGCGCGCACTGGTGGCTGGACCTGGCGACCAAGAAGAAGCACATCGCGCAGTACTTCCGCGACCTGGAGCACGCCGGGATGAACGGCGAGCCGCTGCCGGACGCCCCGGCCGACCTGACCAGCTTCGACGACGCGCTGCGGCAGCTGTGGTTCGACACCGACGTGCACAGCTCCCACTCGCTGGAGCTGCTCTTCCGCACCGTCGGCACCGACCGCTGCCTGTTCGGCACCGAGCGCCCCGGCAGCGGCGGCGCGATCAACCCGGCGACCGGCCGCTCCTTCGAGGACTTCAAGTACACCATCGACCGCATCGGCTTCCTGACGGACGAGGACCGCGCCCTGATCTACGAGGGCAACGCCCGCCGCGTCTTCTCCAGGCTGGCCCGGTGACCGCCGCGACGACCGGAGCGGTCACCGCCGAGCTGGTCCGGGAGGCCGCCGCGCTGCCCGCGGCCACCCTGCACGAGGCCGCCGGGAAGATCGGCGCGCTGCCCGCGGCGATCGGCCCGGTCCGCCCCGGCATGCGGGTGGCCGGCCCGGCACTGCCGGTGCTCAGCCCGCCCGGGGACAACCTGTGGCTGCACCGCGCCATCTACGCGGCCGAGCCCGGCGACGTGCTGGTGGTGGCCTTCGGTGACGGGTCCGACCCGCTGGAGTACGGTCACTGGGGCGAGGTCATGGCGGTCGCGGCTCTGCACCGCGGCATCGCCGGCCTGGTCACCTCCGGCGGCGTCCGGGACGGCGACCAGATGGCCGAGCGCGGCTTCCCGGCGTTCGCGCCGTCGCTGTGCATCCGCGGCACCGGCAAGGACCCGGACGGCCACGGCTCGGTCGGCGCGCCGGTCCGGATCGGCGGCGTGACCGTGCACCGCGGCGACCTGGTGGTGGCCGACGGCGACGGCGTCGTGGTGCTGCCCGCGGCGGACGCCGCCGGGGCGGTGCGGGCCGCGGCCGGACGCGAGGCCGCCGAGCAGGAGATCTTCGACAGGCTCGCCGCCGGCGAGACCAGCCTGGACGTCTACCGGCTGCCCGGCGAGGGGAAGTCGTGAGGCGGCGCAGCGTCGTCGTCCCCGGCCTGGAGCACGGGACGAACCCCATTCCGGCGGCCTCCCGGGTCGGCCCGCTGCTGGCCACCGGAGGTGTCCGCGGCGTCGATCGGGTGACCGGCGAGCTGCCGGCGGACGTCCCCGGCCAGGTCCGGCACGCGTTCGCCAACCTGCGGGCCGTGCTGGAGGCCGGTGGTGGCACCACCGGGGACGTGCTGCACGTGACGGTGTTCGCCGCGGCCGACGTGCGGGCCGCGGTGAACGAGGAGTGGGTCGCGATGTTCCCCGACCCGGCCTCCCGGCCCGCTCGGCACCTGATCCGGCACGACCTGCCGGGCGGGATGCTCGTGCAGCTGGAGGCCACGGCGTACGTGACGGAAGGAGAGACGGATGGGTGACGACCTGGTGGCACGGCTCGGCGTGCTGGACACCTGCGCGGTGTCGGACGCGATGGACCGGCTGGGCCTGGCCGGGGCCGTGCCGGGCCTGGCCCCGCTGACCGGGCACCGCCGCATCGCGGGACGGGTCACCACGGTGCAGCTGGGCGACGCGGCCGACACGCCGCCGAGCGGGCGGCATCTCGGCACCGCCGCCGTCGAGGCGTCCGGGCCCGGTGACGTCATCGTGGTCGAGCACGGGCGGACCGACGTGTCCGGCTGGGGCGGCATCCTCTCGCTGGCCGCGGTCGGCCGCGGCGTCGAGGGGGTGATCGTGGACGGCGCCTGCCGCGACGTCGACGAGAGCCGCGAGCTGGGACTGCCGCTGTTCGCCCGCGCCGCCGTCCCGGTCACCGCGCGGGGCCGCGTGGTCGAACGTGACTGGAACGTCCCGATCACGGTCGGCGGGGTCGGCGTGGCCCCGGGTGACCTGGTGATCGCCGACGGCAGCGGGGTGGTGTTCCTGCCCGCGGCGCGCGCCGGGGAGATCCTCGCCGCCGCCGAGCAGGTCGCCGAGCGGGAACGGGCGATGGCCGAACAGGTGAGGGCGGGCGTGCCCGTGTCCCAGGTGATGGGCGCCCGCTACGAGACGATGCTGCAGGAGAACCGATGAGCACCACCACGACCACCGCGGCCGACACCGCGACCACCGCCGCGCTCAAGGCGCTGAGCTGCACCGACGTCAGCGACGCGATGGACCGGCTGGGCATCGCCGGGCACTGCCTGGGCATCATGCCACTGGACCGTTCGTTCCGGCTGGCCGGCCGCGCCTGGACGCTGCGCTACGGTCCGGTGGGCCGCGATCCCGGCACGGTCGGCGACTACATCGACGACCTCGGCCCCGGCCAGGTCGTGGTGCTGGACAACCAGGGCCGGCTGGACGCCACCGTCTGGGGCGACCTGCTGACCTACACGGCGATCCGCAACGGCGTCGAGGGCACCGTCATCGACGGCGTGTGCCGCGACGTCGACCGCTCGGTCAGCACCGGCTACCCGGTCTTCTCCCGCGGCAACTGGATGCGCACCGGCAAGGACCGGGTGCGCGTCGAGGAGATCGGCGGCCCGGTGTCCGTCGGCGGTGCCCGGGTCGAGCCGGGCGACTGGCTGCTGGGCGACGGCGACGGCGTACTGTGCATCCCGGCGTCCCGGGTGCACGAGGTGGTCGCCGTCGCCGAGGAGATCCGGAACGCCGAGGAGCGGATCCGCGATGCGGTGCGGAACGGCCGCTCGCTGCGCGCCGCCCGCGAGGACGTCGGCTACCACCGCCTCCAGAAGAGGCGCTGAGGCCGTCGGCGTCCCGGGCCCCGGGACGCCGCGACCGTGGTGGAACCGCCGCCCGGCCGTTTTCCGGAGCGGGGCTGATGTTGCGAGACAAGGCAGGGTGAGATGAGAATCAGCGTCGATCTGGACCGGTGTGTCTGCACCGGCACGTGTGTGTTCGTGGCACCCCAGGTGTTCGCGATCGAGAACCACAGCGAGCTCGTGGTGCTCCGGCCCGAGCCGGACGAGTCCCTGCGCGACCTGGTCCTCGACGCCGAGGAGCAGTGTCCCACCGGTGCCATCCAGGTCACCGGCTGACGACCGTCCCGCCCTGACCCGCCCGCCTGGGCGGGTCAGGCGCCGCGGCCGAAGACGGTGTCGCGGACCTCCAGGACGATCTTGAGCAGCCGGCTCTCGTCGGCCTGGATCCGGTCGGAGGGGCCGATGATGCCCAGACCGACGACCTCGTCCCCGACGCTACCCGAGACGGCGAAGGAGCTGACGCCGACCGTGCCCTCGTCGACGGACCGGAACCAGCCGAGCTCGCGGTGCCTGCGCACCTCCTCCTCCAGCTCCCGGGGGTTGGTCTTGGTGTTCTCGGTGAGCCGGGGGAGCGGCTTGAGACGCAGCAGCCGACTCAGGTCATGGTCGTCGAGCCCGCTCAGCAGAGCCTTCCCGATCGCGGTGCCGTTGATCGTGAACGTGTCGCCGACCTCCACCACGTACCGCAGCCGGTGGCCGCCCTGCGAGACCGCGACGATCTTTATCCGGTCCCCGGTGAGCACCGCGCACGAGGCCGTCTCCCCGGAGCGCTGCGCGAGCAGGCCGCTCGCCTCCGCGCCGAACGCCGCCAGCGCGTCGTTCTCGGAGATGGCGGTCGCGGTGGCCAGCAGCCGGCCGGTCGGGTAGAAGCGCCGCGTCGTCGCGGTGCGGCTCACGTAGCCCAGCTCGTGCAGCGTGTTCAGCAGATCGGAGCTGCTGCTCTCCGGGATGTCCAGCAGGCGGGCCACCTCGGACTTGGTGAGCTCCCGCTTCTCCCGCGCGAAGATCTCGAAAAGCGCCATCGCCCGGGCCGCCGCGGGCACGGTGGTGCCGCCGGCCTCCACCGGCCCCCCGCGCGACCGCCGTCCGCGCCGCGCGGATGCGGCCGTGTCCCCGGACAGGGCCGGTTCCGCCGCCTGTGCCATTGGCAAACCCTCTCACAGTTTTCGCACACGTAGGCGCTGCGCGACATCCGTCCCTGATACCCAACGGGCGGAAGGCGACAATCGGATGATCAATGCCGGACATGCGATAAAGGTAGAAAAGCCGCAAACCGCGTCCGCCGCCGGTGCCGCCGGGCGCCGTCGGCCACGGGTGACCGAATGGCGCGCCAGCCGGTGTGAAGCATGACAAGGATACCGTGATGAGGGCGCCTAATCATCGCCGGAGAACACCGCATAGGCGGATGTCCGCGAATTCTTCGTATCCACCGCCCCGCGCGGATCGTGCGACGGGGGCATGGTCCGCTACGGCGGTGGATCTTCCGGACTTCCCGGCAGCGACCGTTTCGTCAGGTGACCGGGTACGAGCGCGGAGTGGGGGCGAACGACCCCGCCGGTTCCGGGAATCACCGGGCCGCCCGGCCCGGTGATTCCCGGAACGGCCGCTACGGCATGAACTTGCCGCCGTTGACGTGGAGTGTCTGGCCGGTGATGAAACTTGCCTCATCCGATGCCAGGAATGCGACGGCGTGGGCGATCTCCTCCACCTCCCCGGTCCGCTTCATCGGAATCCTGGAGGTGTCCAGCGGCGCACCCGCCCGGGCGGTCCCCTCGGTCCGGGTCGGGCCTGGCGAGACCACGTTGACCCGGATCAGCGGGGCCAGTTCCGCTGCCAGCGCCCGGCTCATCCCGAGCACCCCGGCCTTGCTGGCCGAATATGCGATGAGATTCGGATTGGCCATGGAACCGGCGCCGGAGGCGATGTTGACGATGGATCCGCCACCGGTCTCCACCATGCTCCGGGCGGCTTCCCGGCACACCGTGAACGTGCCGGTCAGATTGACGCCGATGACGAGGTTCCAGATCTCGTCCGTGGTGTCCAGCGCGGGTGCGAACGGGAAAACACCGGCGCTGTTCACGACGGTTCCGATACGCCCGTACTCGGCGACCGTGAACTGTATGAGAGAACGTACGTCATCCGGCTGCGTGATGTCCGTGCGGACGGCCGAGGCGGCCACTCCGAAGCGTTCACCGCATTCCGCGGCGACCGCCTGCGCATTGTCCGGATCGAGGTCGGCGATGACGAGCGAATCACCGCGCGAGGCGAATTCCAGGGCGATGGCCTTACCGATTCCGCGGCCCCCGCCCGTCACCAGTGTCGCGGTGCCCGTTGATTCCGGCACGAGTAATCCTCCATTGTCGAGCGTCCGGTGCCCGGCCGTTCCCGGCCGGGTGGTCGCGGGCGGTCAGGCCCAGCGCACCGGGAGACCGGCCATGCCACGGGTGAGGAACGAGCCGAGCCACTCGACCCGGTCGGTGTTCAGCGCCAGTCGCGGTGCCGCGGCCAGATGGGCGAAGGCCACCTGGGCCTCCAGCCGGGCCAGGCTCGCGCCCAGGCACATGTGGATGCCGCCGCCGAAGGTCGCGTGCCGTGAGTTGCCGCGGCGGATGTCGAACCGATGCGGGTCCTCGAACACCGCGGGGTCGCGGTTGGCCGCCGACAGGATCGCGTACACGTGCTCGCCCTTGTGGATCCGCACGCCGTCGAGTTCCATCTCCTCGGGGGCGATCCGGCACAGGCTGTTACGGGCCGGGCCCTCGTAGCGCAGCATCTCCTCGATCGCGGACGGGATCACGTCCGGGTTCGCCCGCAGGTCGTCGTAGGCCTCGGGGTGGGTGAGCAGCAGGTGCATGCCGTTGGCGATCAGGTTCTTGGTGGTGCTGAACCCGGCCGAGTGCAGCAGCATGCAGTTGGCGATGATCTCCAGGTCGGTGATCTCCCCGGCGGCGGCCCCGATGAGCTGGGAGATGATGTCGGTCCCGCCGGGGTTGGCCCGCCGTTCCTTGATCAGCTCCTCGAAGTACGCGAAGCACTCCGCGGCGGTGGCCTCGCGGCGCGCGGCGACGTCGGCGGGCTGCGCCAGCGGCTCCAGCGAGCCGTGCAGTGCCTCACCCCAGGCCAGGAAGTCGTCCTCCATGGTCGGGGGGACGCCGACGAGCCGGCAGATCAGCCGCAGCGGCACCTTGTAGGAGAAGTCCTGGATGAAGTCGAACTCGGCCCGGTCGCGCAGCCCGTCGAGCAGGTCCTGGACGATCTCGCTGACGTCCTGCCGGTTCTGCTCGACCGCCCGGGGGGTGAACAGCCGGGAGACGACGGCGCGCAGCCGGGTGTGGTCGGGTGGGTCGCGGAAGGCCAGGCTCTCCAGGAAGATCTGCTGCGTCGGGGTGACGCCCTCCTTGCCGTCCATCTCCTCCCGGCTCCAGCGCCGGTCCTTCACCAGTTGCTGGGTGGCGTCGTAGGACGTCACCAGGATCGGGCCCTGCGCGGTCCGGTAGACCGGCGCGTGCTCACGCAGCCGGTCGAAGAACCGGTAGGGGTCGGTGGTGATCTCTCCGCGGTCGGGGTGGTGCGACGTGAGGTAGAGCATCGCCTCCTCGGCGATGCTCCGGCTCTGCGGCGACGCCGCGAGATCGGTTGCCATGCGAGTTCTGGCCTCCTCTGTGTGCTCCGTGCAGGCTCTACGAGGCGGGCACGGCGATTCATCGCCGGTGACGGCGGTCATGCGTGCGGGACCGGCTGGCAGGACGGCCAGCCGGATGACCCTATTGCGAACTTCTGTTGCACTATACGGTATTTCGTGGTGTTGGCCAATGCTTTGGGGGTGTCCGTAATGAGTCGGGTGGGCTGCGGGGCCGTCCATCGGGCGGGGTGCTCCGGGCCGGCGGGCCGGGCGGTGGGAGCTTCGGCAAGGCTGCGACGTCGAAGTTACGGTATCTCGCAGGACTTCACGGATAGGCGTCGCCATTGGTGTGATCGGAGGCATCGGCGCGTGGCGTGAAGTTGGACAAGAGAGGGTTCGACTACAGGTGACCCTTGCGGCATGTATGCGAAATATCGTAGATTTCCACGAAGTTACACGATTGGCCGATGAGGGCGAGTCGTGACGCTTGAGGATACGCGTGGGTGTGGACCGGCTGACCCCGCCGGGCCGGTTCCCGCCGTGGCCGCCGCCGGGCCCGGGCAGCGCCCGCCCGTGGGCCTTCCACGGGACGGCGCATCCGGTACGCATCGGCAGCGGCAGCGACCAGAGAAGGGCATGAGGATGGCGCCACCGACAGAAGAGGCACAGCGGTTCAGCGGGTGGCCGGTCCACGGCGGCCCGCCGCCCGAGGGCTCGGTGGCCTGGGTGGTCGGAGTGGGGGCGCGGCAGGGGACCGGCGCGGCCGTGGCCCGCCGCTTCGCCGCCGCCGGCCTGCACGTGGTCGTCACCGGCCGCACCAAGGAGAAGGTCACCGCGGTCGCCGAGGACATCGAGGCCGCGGGCGGCCGGGCCACCGCCGTCGTCGGCGACGCCGGCTCCGAGGAGGGCCTGCGCGAGTCGCTGGTGGTCGTCGACGAGCTGGGCACCCTGGCGATCGCCACCTACAACGCCGGCGGCTCGCAGTGGAAGCCCGGCATCCTGGAGATGGACACCGAGTTCTTCGAGTCGGTCTGGCGCACCAACTGCCTGGGCTCCTTCATCACCGGCCGGGAGGCGGCCCGGCGGATGACGGCCTCCGGCGGCGGGGTGATCATGTTCACCGGCTCCGTCTCCGGCCTGATCGCCCGGCCCAAGCTCGCTGCGTACGCCTCGGCGAAGTTCGGGCAGCGCGCGGTGGCCCAGGCGCTGGCCCGTGAGTTCGGCCCGCGTAACGTGCACGTCGCGAACGTGATCGTGCACGGCCCGATCGACGGCGACCGGCTCAACTCGGCGTTCCCGCACGCCAAGGACAGCCGCCCGGCGGACGGCATGGTGGACATCGAGCAGATCGCCGAGACGTTCTGGCAGGTCGCCGTACAGCCCCGGACCGCGTGGACTCAGGAGATGGACATCCGGCCGTACTGCGAGGAGTTCTGATGACCCCGGGGCCGTACGCCCCGGAGGCGAGGCCCGACTATCCGGGCCGGCTCCGGCTCGACGGACGCGGGTACGTGGTGCTGGGCGTCGGCGACGGCATCGGCGGCGCGGTCTGCGACGCGATCGCGCAGGCCGGGGGCCGGGTGCTGTGCGCGGACCTGGACGGCGAGCGCGCGGGGAGGACCGCGGCGCGCTGCGGTGGCGAGGCGATGACCGCCGACGTGACCGACCGGGAGCAGCTGACGGCCGTGTTCGATCGGGCCGGGGAGCTGTTCGGCGAGGGCCTCCACGGCATCGTCGACGTGGTCGGGGTCTCCTTCGCCGAGCTGCTGGCCGACGGCACCGAGGAGTCGATGCGCCGCCAGTTCGACCTGGTACTGCGCCACCCGGTGCTGCTCACCCAGGTCGCGATCCCGCGGCTGGCCGCCCTCGGGCACGGCAGCGTGGTGTTCATCGGCTCGCTGGCCGGGGCCGCCAACACGCCCCGGCTGGGGCTGTACGGCACGGCGAAGGCGGCCGTGCACCACCTGGCGACGGCCTGCGCGCAGGAGTTCGGGCCCTACGGAGTCCGGACCAACGCCGTCGTCGTCGGCCGGATCCTGGGCTCGGGCGGGACGCCGAGCCCGCCGGCGGAGGCGGTGCGCGCCGTGGAGGCGGTCGTCCCGCAGCGCCGCTGCGGCTTCCCCGACGACATCGCCTCGGTGGTGCTCTTCCTGCTGTCGGATCTGGCCGGGTACGTCAACGGCGCGCAGATCCCGGTCGACGGCGGGATCGGCGTGGTGTCCCCGCTGCCGAGCACCCATCCCGCCAACCGCTGACCGTTACCTGTTTACGGTCAGCCGAATACTGGCTTCCAGGCGGCAATCGCCGACCTGGTACGCCGGATGTATTCCGACTTGTCGTATGACCATGCGAAGCCCCGAAACGACGCCGGGCTCGCAGCCCGAACCGGCGGGTGCGCGGTCGCCCGCGCCCGGCCCGGAAGGAGAACCATGACGGAGACCACTGGAACCGCGGGCACCACGGCCCACCCCTCCCGCGACGCCATCCGGCAGACGGTGCTCGGCTACGTGCGGGGATTGGAGAACTCCGAGTTCGACGCGGTGGCCGACCTGTTCGCCGACGACGCCTTCTACTCCCACCCGCCCTTCGACCCGGACAGCCAGAAGCGGGCCGAGGTCATCGGGCGGGAGGCGGTGCGGGCGCTGCTCAAGGGCAGGCGCGGCACCAGGAAGTGGTTCCACGAGATCCAGACGCTCTTCGTCGCCGACGACCGCTGCCTGATCGAGGGCATCGTCCGGGAGTCCGAGGGCGGGCCGATCCGGTCCTCCTTCGCCGGAGCGGGCACCTTCGACGCCGAGGCCCGGATCACCCGGTGGGTCGCCTACCGCAGCGTGCCCGCCATCGGCGAGTCCCTGGACTGAGACGTGCCGGATCCGGGAAGCCGGGAAACGGCGGAGGAAACACCGTGACGGACGAACTGAAGGGCGCCGTCGCCCTGGTCACCGGGGCCAGCAGTGGGATCGGGCGGGCCACCGCCCTCCGGCTCGCCGCCTCCGGGGCCGCGGTGGCGCTGGTCGCGCGCCGGGAGGACCGGCTCCGCGACCTGTGCGATGAGATCACCGGTCTGGGCGGCGGCGCGGTCGCCCTACCGGCGGACCTGGCCGATCCGGCCCGGGCCGCCGGTGCGGTGGAGGACGCGGTCGCCGCGTACGGACGGCTGGACGTCCTGGTCAACAACGCCGGGGTGATGCTGCTCGGCCCGGCGGCGGACGCGCCGGAGGAGGAGTGGGAGCGCATGCTCGACCTCAACCTCCGCGCCGTGCTGGCGACGACCCGGGCGGCCCTGCCGCACCTGCTGGCCGCGGCGGAGTCCGCGCCGCGCCGGGTGGCCGACGTGGTCAACGTCGGCTCGGTGGCCGGCCGGGGCGCGGGAGCGCGGGCCGGCAACGGCGTGTACGCCTTGACCAAGGCCGGGCTGGCCGCCTTCTCCGAGTCGCTGCGCCAGGAACTGGCCGGGCAGCGGGTCCGGGTGGCGCTGGTCGAGCCCGGTGCCACCGTCACCGAACTGGCCGACCACGTCCGCCCGGAGGTGCTGGCCGAGCGCAGGAAGGGGATGGGTGACATCGTCCGGCTGTCCGCGGACGACGTCGCCGACGCCGTCGGGTACGTGGTGACCCGCTCCCGCGAGGTGGCGCTGAACGGGATCGTGATCCGGCCGACCACCCAGGTGTGATCGGCCACCCCACTGGCCTTTATAACGAAATATCGGATATATTTACGAAAGGTCGCGATGATATGTCGATCGCGGCCGGCTGGAGGGTGGAAAGTGGAGCGTGACGAGACGACGGGCACCGGGCTGCCGGTGCCGGAACCGTCCGTGCCGGAACCGCCGGGGCAGGGGCCGCCCCTGGCGGGGCTGAAGGTCGTCGACTTCTCCGAACTGGCCCCCGGCCCGTTCCTGACTCGGTGCCTGCGCGACCTGGGCGCCGAGATCGACAAGGTGGAGCGCCCGGCCAGGGACGGCGCCTTCTCCACCCACCCGGGCACCTACCGGGTGCTCAACGACGGCAAGCGGATCCACGTCCTGGATCTGAAGACCCCGGACGGCCTGGCCCGCGCCGAGGAACTGGTGGCCGGGGCCGACGTGCTGGTGGAGGGCTTCCGCCCGGGCGTCATGGACCGGCTCGGCCTCGGGTACGGCACGCTCGCCGAGCGGCACCCCGGCCTGGTCTACGTCTCCATCAGCGGCTTCGGGCAGGAGGGGCCGCTGAGCCGGATACCCGGCCATGACCTCAACTACCTGGCCGCCTCCGGGCTGCTCGGCCTGATGGGCGAGCTCGACGGCCCGCCCGCCCTCGGCGTCGGCGCCCCCGTCGGCGACCTGCTGGGGGCGGTGTACGCGCTCAGCTCCACCCTCACCGCACTGCTCGCCCGCAAGGACACCGGCCGGGGCCGCCACCTGGACGTCTCCATCACCGACTGCCTGATGCACGGCATGAACATGGTGATCGGCCAGCTCCAGGCCGACGGCCGCGCTTCGCTGCGGGAGGCCAGGGAGGCGGTCTTCACCCGCCCGGCCTACGGCGTCTTCGAGACCGCCGACGGCGAGTACCTGAGCATCGCCGCCCTGGAGGAGCACTTCTGGCAGCGCACCGTCGCCGCCCTCGACCTGGACCTGTCCGGCCTGGACACCGCCACCCTGGGGGGCCGGCGCCGCGACACCCGCGAGATCAACGCCAGGATCGCCGCGGCGGTGCGCGGCCGGGACGCCAAGTCCCTGATCGAGACGCTGGAGGCCGCCGACGTCCCGGTGATGCGGGTGCTGTCGCCGCTGGAGCTGGCGGACTCCCCGCACGCCAGGGAGCGCGGCCTGTTCACCTCCGCCGGCGACATCGGCTACGTCCGCTTCCCGGTGCGGGTCGGCGACGAGGCCTAGGAGGAATCGACGTGGACTTCCGACTGGACGAGACGGCGGAGACCCTCAGCGGGCTGACGGGCGGTCTGCTCGCCCGCGGGCTGCCGGACGAGCGGATCGCCTCGGCCGAGTTCGAGGCCGCCGGGTACTCCGAGGAGGCGTGGCACAGCCTGGCCGGGGCCGGCGTCCTGGAGGCGTTCCTCCCCGAGGACCTGGGCGGCACCGACGCCGACGCCGTGGTGCTGGCCGCCGTGCTGCGGCAGGCGGCCCGGTACGGCGGCATGGTTCCGGCGCTGCCCGTGCTGGCCTACGGCCTGCACACCCTGGCCAGGTACGGCGGCACCGGGCACCGGGACCTGCTGGGGAGCGTGGCCAAGGGCGGCGCCCTGGTGACCGGCGCGGTCCGCGGGCCCGGCGGCGGCCGGGCCCTGGACACGGACGTGACGGCCGAGCCGTACGACGGCGGCCACCGGCTGACCGGGGTGCGGACCTACGTCCCGTTCGGCGCGCAGGCCGAGGCGATCCTGGTCCCGGCGCGGATCACCAGCGGACCGGAGGACGGCACCGTCGGGGTCTTCGTGGTGGACGCCGCCGCCCCGGGGCTGGCCGTCGCGGCGCACCCGGTCACCGACCACGTGCCCACCGCCCGGATCGCCCTGGACGCGGTGGCGGTGCCCGGACACGCGCTGCTGGGCGGGCCGGCCCTGGCCGCCGAGGCCGCCGGACACCTGGAGCTGTCCGCGCTGCTGGGTGTGGCCGCCACCGCCTCCGGCCTGCTGGAGCGCGCCATGGAGCTGACCGCCGAGCACGTGAAGGCCAGGAAGCAGTTCGGCCGCGCGCTGGCCCAGTTCCAGGCGGTCACCATGCAGATGGGCGACGTCTTCACGGCGCAGCGCATCCTGGAGAACACCTACCTGGCCGCCGCCTGGCAGCTGGCGGCCGGCCGCACCGCCGAGGCCCGGCGCAGCCTGTCGTCCGCCTGCTACCTGGTCTGCCACGACGCCGTCCCGGCGCTGCTCACCTGCCAGCACCTGCACGGCGGCACCGGCCTCGACATCGACCACCCGCTGCACCGGTACGTCACCGGCGGGCTCGCCCTCGGCCAGTTCCTGGGCGGCACCGAGGCCTGCCTGGACGCGGCGGCCGGCTCCGCCCGGGTCAGCTGAGAGAGGACACCAGCGTGTACATCGACCTGACCCCCGAGGAGCGCGAGCTCCAGCGGGAGGCGGACGCCTACTTCGCCGGCGTGGTGACCGAGCAGGAGCGCGCCCAGCTGCACGAGGACGAGTTCGGCCCCGCGTACCGGGCGGTGTCCCGGCGGCTGGGCCGCGACGGCTGGCTCGGCCTGGGCTGGCCGGAGGAGCACGGCGGCCGGGGCCTCGGCCCGATGGCCGACCAGATCGTGGTCAGCACCGCCTTCCGGTACGAGGTCCCCTACCCGCTGGTCACCGTCTACTCGGTCGGCCCCGCACTCCAGGAGTTCGGCACCCCGGAGCAGCAGCGGGAGTTCCTGCCGCGCATCCTCGCCGGCGACCTGCAGGTCTCCATCGGCTACAGCGAGCCCGGCTCCGGCACCGATCTGGCCTCGCTGACCACCTCCGCCCGGCGTGACGGCGACTCCTACGTCGTCAACGGCCAGAAGATGTTCATCTCCGGCGCGCACACCGCCGACTACCTGTGGCTGGCCTGCCGCACCGACCCCGAGGAGCCGCGCACCCGGGGCATCTCGATCCTGCTGCTCGACACCGCCCTGCCCGGCGTCAGCTGGACGCCCATCCGCACGCTGAACCGCTCGCACCAGGTCAACGCCGTCTACTTCGACGACGTCCGGGTATCCGCGGACCGGCTGATCGGCCGGGAGAACAAGGGCTGGTCGGTGGTGGTCAGCCAGCTCAACTCCGAGCGGTTCATCGTCGGCCCGGCCGGCAAGATCCAGGCACACCTGGACCGGCTCCGGCACTGGGCCGCCGAGACGCCGCTGGGCGGGCCGGGCGGGAGACGCCGGATGGCCGACCTGCCCGAGGTACGCCGGGCGCTCGCCGAGCTCGACGCGATCGTCACCGCGAACGAGCTGCTCAACTGGCGGATCGTCGCCGACACCGGCACCGGCACGCTGGGCGCCGCCGACGCCTCGGTGAACAAGCTGTACAACTCTGAGCGGCTGGTCGAGGCCGGCGCCCGGATCGCACAGCTGGTGCAGCGGTACGGCGACCCCGCCGACGAGCTGACCGCCGCCGTGCTGCGCGACACCGACCACGCGTTCAAGACCGAGCTGAAGCTGCCGGTCGGCGGCGGCGTCAGCGAGATCCAGCGCGAGCTGATCGCCACCGTGGGCCTGGGCCTGCCCAGGGCGCCCCGATGAGCGCCCCCGGGACCCCCGGCGTCGCCGGGACGGGCGGGACCGGCGCCGGACCAGCGTTGGTCGGGTACGACGCGGACCGCGAGCGCGGTGTCGCGGTGCTGACCCTGGACTCGGTCGCCAACCGCAACGCGCTGTCCCGCCCGCTGCTGGACCAGCTGACCGCACTGCTGCGGCGGGCCGCGGCCGACGACGCCGTCCGGGTCGTCGTGCTGCGCGCCAACGGCCCCTCGTTCTGCTCCGGCGCCGACCTCGCGGCGGTGCGCTCCGGCGCGATGACCCCGATCGTCGAGGGTGTCGTCGAGGTGCAGCGTCTCGTCGTGACCATGCCCAAGCCGGTGGTGGCGCGGGTACACGGCACGGTCCGGGCCGGCGGCCTGGGCCTGGTCGCCGCCGCCGACGTCGCCGTCGGGTCGCTGGAGAGCAGCTACGCCCTCACCGAGGTCCGCCTTGGGCTGGCCGCCGCCGCGGTCAGTCTCACCGTGCTGCCCCGGCTCGGCGACCGGGCCGCCGCCGACTACCTGCTGACCGGCCGGGTCTTCGGCGGAGCCGAGGCCGAGCGGGCCGGGCTGCTGACCCGCGCCGTGCCCGAGGCCGAGCTGGACGTCGCGGTCGACGCGTACCTGGAGGACCTGCTGCTGGGCAGCCCACAGGGCCTGCGCGAGGCCAAGGCGCTGCTCACCGCCCCGATGCGCGCCCGGATGGACGAGTTCGGCCAGGAGATGGTCGACCTGTCCGCGCGGCTGTTCACCTCCCCCGAGGCCAGACGCGCGACCGAGGCCCTGCTGTCCCGGACCCGGCGCCCCCGCTGAGCCCTTGATCCCGACGGCGATCGCGGCGGTGGCGGGGTATCGGGCGGAGCATGAGCCGCGCCCGGATCTGCCGATGTCGCAGCGGTAGGCGGCGAAAATGAGGTGAAGCTGTCGAGGGTGCTCGGTAGTCTCACCTCAACATGCAGGGGCTGAGCACGTGGTGAGCTCACTCGGTTGTAACCCGGAAGCTTCGGCTGTGGCGGTTCGACTCCGTCCTCCTGCACGTAGCCAGCGCACTGCGGTGACGTCTGGAAGTGGCCCTGGGGAGTTCCCGCCGGACGGCGGGACCCTGGGGCTGCGGTGCTCTCGTTGTCTAGCGGCCGAGGACACACGCCCGCTTCGGCGGGCGGCGGGCGCCGGTTCGAATCCGGCCGAGAGTACCAACTGCCAATACGACGAGGCCGAGGCGCGCGTCCAGGAGGTGACGGACGCACTGCCGTCCTCGCAGGAGGTCTTGGAGCGGGCCATGACGGAGGAGCAGGCCGCCCAGTTGGCCGAGGTACGCGAGGCTCGGCTGACCGCGCTGGAGACGATGAAGATGAACCGGCATTCGTGGTGGGCGACGGTGCGTGACCGGCACGCCGCCAAGACGGCCCTGCTGAAAGCGGCCCGCACCTGACCGAACGAGAAGCGCCCCGCCTGGTCTCCTTTCCTTCTAGCGGTCGTCGCAACACCCCGGGGGAGAGCGCCGATGGCTGACTATGAGATCCCTGACGACCCGATCGAAAGCGCAGCGCGCCTACGGGGAGGCGGACGCCGCAGTACAGGAGGTGACGGACGCGCTCCCGCCGTCAACGGCGATCGTGGCCGGCGAGGCTGAGATCACGGACGAACAACGGCAGCGGTTGGCAGAGGTATGAGAAGCACGCCTGGTCGCCCCGGAGACGTTGAACCGGCACGCGGCGTGGATGCGCCTGCAGAAGGCCGCCAAGGCCTGAGTGTGCGGCGTGCCTCGCCGCACTGGTGGCTGGGGCTCGCCCATCACACCTGTTGAAGCTCAGGGGATGTATACCTCGTAGTAGAAGCCCGCCAGATAAGGGCCACCCCCGCGGAACCAGTGACAGTAGACGAGCCCGGTGTATTGACCGTTCTGCGCAGCGTCCTCGTAGGCGAGGTCGCAGGCGGCCAGGGTCTGGTAGGGGCCCTGCAGGTACCAGTCCGGTGTCGGCCAGCCCCCGGCGGCCACGGCCGCGCTGGTCTGGGTGGCGGCGAAGGCGGGCGCGGTACTGGCCAGGACACTGGCGCCCAGCGCCACGGCGAGTACAGCGGAATGTAATCGGCGGATCTTCATTGTGGGTGACTCCTCACATTCGGGAGGGAGAACACCTTCAGATGAGCACCGGCTACCGGGCTTGAGGAGATACCGGTTCTCCATATTTCGGCCGGATGGTGCGTTTGCCGAGGTTATTTCGCCTGGCCTGAACACGTGAGCGCCCCGCTCGTCCTCCTCGCGGAGGGCAGGCGGGGCGTTGTTGGGTTCAGGGCTGGTACTGGTAATTCACCGTGACGCGGTCTTGAGCTCCGCCGCCCGCGGGATAGGTGCCTCCGTGCAGGGTGTGCTTGACGGTGATCGTGCCCTTAGGGTCCAGGCCGTTGAAGCTGTGGACCCACAGTCCCAGGCTGCTGCTGAGGTCGAATGGGCCTGTGCACTTGTAGTCGGTGGTGGTGTCCGGCTGCTGGTAGCGAAGCCGTCGCTTGCCGCTGGTCCTCATCGCCCCTAAGAGGGGTCGCAACGACGCCATGTGAACGAGCCGGGCACGCCACAACGGGTCCTCATTGCCCCTTCAAGGGGTCGCAACGGTTGTTAGGCGGGTAGGGGCTCAGCCCCGGGCCGTAGTCCTCGTCACCCCTGTGAGGGGTGGTCGTAACGACAGGTACTCCGTCATGTCCGCCCGGTCCCTGCTGTCGAGTCCTCATCGCCCCCTGTGAGGGGTCCGGACACGATGATGCCCCCCGAAGGGCAGGGGCGCCGCGCACTACTCGTCTTACTCGCCGATCTTCTTCGCATACAAGGTGATCAGCGTGTCGACCGTCACCTTCCGTCCGGCGGCCGGCGTCTGCTTGGTCACCACCCAGTTGCGGTCGTACACCTGGAAGCGGTTCTGCCCGGTGGCGTCCTTGTCGTTCAGAATGTAGAACCCCGCAGCCTGCATGGTGTCCTGCCCCTCCTGCAGGTTCATCCCGACAACGTCCGGCAGGACCTTCTTCTCCGCCGCCGCTTCCTTCTCCTCGGCCGGAATGGGATCGGGCTCCTTGTCGTCCTGCTCGATCGGCTTAGGGCTCTTCTCCACAGGTGCTGGCGCGGTGACGGTCACGACAGGTGCCGCAGTGTCCGCACCTGCCCCGCACCCGGCGAGAGCGGCAACGACTGCAGCGACGACGATCGAGCCGGCGATTCTCATGCGAGCGCTCCTGTGCTGTGGCGGACGGGTAGGTGAGGACGGTTGAAAGGGGCCGCGGGTTGGCCGGTGAACGTCGTTCTGTTGGTGTGCCAGGTACGACGACACCCCTCACCACGAAAGGGCAGGGGCGCCAGCCGAAGCCGCTACTGCGCGACCTTGCCGAGAGCCGCCTCGAACTCTTCAGTCTGCTCATGCCACGCTTCTGCTCGCCAAGGGTGTACCGATCAAGGTCGTGTCTGAGCGGCTCGGCCACACGGGCGCGGTCGTGACCCTCGGGGTCTACGCCCACGTGCTTCCTGGCAATCAGCGGGATGCCGCAGACACGTTCGCGACCCTGGTTTCAGGGGTCTAAAACCATGATCAGTATCAGCGGCGGTATCACAAGCAGAATCGAGGCTGAAATGACAAAGTCCCGAACCTGTGACCTGCACAGTTTCGGGACCCATCTGGTGTCCGAGGGGGGACTTGAACCGTTCGCCCATCTCCTGAGTAGCTTCGACGCTCCGTGGTTGGACCTCTCATGTCCGGAATAGGCGTGCAGGGAGGCGGTGCCCGCAGCCACCTCAACGAGATTAGGGCCTACTTCGCGGCACACGCCCATGCCGGGGAAGCCCAGCAACCGCCAGTTCAGGGTCTTCAGCAGACGATCTCAACTGCGCCCAGGACTGCAGTGGTAAGGGGGCAGGAACTCGGTGATCGCAACACCGAACCCCTTCCTGCATCCCAGCAATCTGATCAACCCGGAAGCCAGGCCGTGCGCCGCCCCTCGACACCAGAAATTGCCGGGGAGGTGGTTCCGGTCGAAGGGGCTTGGGTCGAGCGTACTCAGCGCGATCGGTACGGGGACCGGATCATCCTGGGCTTTGCGGTGGCTGTCCTGCTGGCGGTCGCCGGCGCGGCCGCCTACGTCTCGTACCACCACTTCTATGGTCTGGCGATCGCTCTGGGTGAGCGGCACGACATGGCCATTCTGTATCCGGCGATGTCTGACGGTGTGATCGTCATGGCGTCGCTGGTGATGGTCTACTGCTCGCGTCGTCGGCTACGTGTTCCGGTGCTGGCGTGGGTGGCGCTTGCTTTGGGCGGGGCGGTGACGCTGGCGGCGAACGTGGCGCACGGCTGGTCCGGTGGACTCGGATCGCGGCTGGTCAGTGCCCTGGCACCGCTGGCTTTCGCGGGCGCGTACGAACTGCTCATGTGGATCGTCCGGAACACCCGGCAACCGTCCACCGAGACGCTGGCCAAGGACCACGTGTGCCAGCCCGCTGAGACTCTCGTCGAGGTGGAACGCGCGGTGCCGCTGCTGCCCACCGACCGGTACGAGGCGGCGCGGCTCACCTATATCGAGAGCCTCAGTGAGGGCAATCAGCGGGTCGGCCGACGCCCGCTGATGAGCCGGTGGGGACTGGAACAGCGTGAGGCCGAGGAGATCATCGCCGAGGTGGAGAAGGAGCGGGCCCACGCCATCGTCGAGGTGGCCGATTCGGAGAGTGTCGTGCCGTTGCTGGGCGGCCCCCGTTCAACCGGCACGAGCGAGGCCTGTGGCGCGCAGTAAAGGACATCGGTAACGGGGTGGTCGGGTCGTCATCCAATTGCCCAGTTCGATCATCGGGCGGTCTCCCATCGTGAAGCGATCAAGGTTCTGGGCCGCGATAAATCATTTATCGCGGCCCGGGATTGATACCAAGATCAGTTTGAGTTCCGCGAAGCATGGGCGCGTGCAGCCGAACTTCGCTTGCGACTAGAGGATTCGTACGTCCGAAGCAACGGCAGGATACGTCACCGACAAGCTAGAGATTCTCCTCCTCAATGGAGGAGGTGATGCCAGGTGGCAGTTCCTCTTTGGATAAAAGCGATCTGGTATGTGAGTGGTGGGGCGCCAGGGATTCGAATCCTGAACCTACAGATTAAAAGTATACATTCTTAGTGTCGGCCAATGCCGCAGAATATCCGTTTCTATTAGACTGCCCAGATTCGTCGCTGTTAAAGTGCCCGCTGATGGTGCACGGTGCCGCTCCGTATCACGTACCAATGAGCAACCGTCGGGCAAATAACCGCTCCCTCGCACGGCTTTACCTAAAACAAGATTGCTCGCTCCGCGCTAATCTAGCGCTAACGTCCGAGGTCTGGACTGTGTGAGCCGTCAAGGCCTTGTGTGTCAGAGTGAGTTTCGTTCTGAATGCTGACATCCGGCTAGCAGAGCAGGTGCATAACCGTTGGTCCTGTGTGGAGTGATTGGCGTATGGTTTCCTCATGCCGGATCTCATACCGCGTGAAGTGGGTCTTCGCTTGCTCGCGTTGGACCGCGACTACCTCTGGCAGGTCGCGCAAGCCTGCGTTCGACGTCCTGAGGCGACTGTCTGGCCCATGTTCTGCACTCTGCAACACCTTGCCCTGATCAACTATGAGGGCAGGAAGTACTTGGAAAGGTTCGATCCAGGGCAGCTTCCGGCCGTGCCATCCCTCGAAGGTGATGCCGTTAGGGCGTCTAGGCACGCCAACAAACTCTTCCTCGACACCGCTAGATACGTCGACGGTGTCGCCGAGCATTATGGGCTGATTTCTAAGCAGCACCACGACGTCTTCTTCGCCGATGCGCGAGGGAGGTTCGGTAGGTTGCTGGACTGGCTTCGGGATGATCTGGGGATTGTGCGCTATCGGCAGCACTTGATTGGCACAACGCATACGGTGCACTACAACTCCGGTCTGCCGCCCGAGGTGTTCGGTCTGGCCACCATGGGACAACGAATGCATGAGATGGCCAGGGGCATGGCGGCCTTCGCTCAACCTGATCCAGATTCCGCGGCCGAGGGCACGGTTTGCTGGCTCGATCTTGTGGATGAACATGAGGTGGAGAGTTCGGATGTGAAGTCCCTCAGATTTTACGGAGGTGTTTTTGCCGGGAAGGTTCCGGCCAATATGGCGGCAGCGCTAATTTCGGTGCAAGCGGCCTGCTCGACGACGGACTTGCTGACGGGTGAGACACCACGTCTGCCGGACGGTTCGTGGCCAGTGCCGGTGCTCAAACTTCGATACATCACCCTGTTCCAGATTCTCGAAAGCCTGAAGTACTTGACTGAAGAGCACGGCATGACGCTACCGGGACCGGTGTTTTTCTCGCCTGAAGTTCAGGAAGTGTTGTCGCCGGGCGGAAGGGCGTTGCGAAACACCCTGGTGCACTACGGTGTGATAATTCCCGGGGTTGCTTCGCTTCCAGTTGACCTCCCTCTGTTCGGCCTTGTCGAGCACTTTATGGGTGGCCTGAAATACGACGAGCTATGTACAATGGTTGACGATCTGCTCCGTGACTCGAGCGAGTTTATTCGAGAATGGTCTGGAATCCATTGACCACACCGGCAAGGACTGGAATGGAGATTCCGGCTGCCGTAGTAGCGTCGAGTTGGGCGGCGATTAGCTAAGTCTGTTCAATCTAACTTTTGGCCTTTGTTCTCTGTTTGGGTGGTCGGCTCAGGCCGCTCCGTGTAGCTCGGCAAGCAGGGCGCGCAGGCTGTCCTCGCCGTGACGGACTGCGGCAGTGAGGGCATCCAGGTGGGCTGCTGGGAGGTGTCCGGCGCCGAATCCCGAGGCGGTGAGTACGTCGGCGACTTCCTGTTCCTGCTGCGGGGTCATGCGGGAGCGCATCCCGTGGTGCCCCATGACTTCTCGGGCAGCGTAGGCGTCCGTGCAGGCCACGCCGATGACAGTGGACCGCAGGTCGGAGTCGTGTGCCGTGGGTCGGTCGGCGGTCAGGTCGAGCACGGTCAGGGCGAGCCGAGTCCGGAACGCTGCGGTCATCGGGTCGGGGTCGGTGATCAGCGCGAGAGTTTCCCGCCCCGCATGATCCAGTTCGTCCTGTGGTGTCGGCGTGGTCGGAGGACGGCAGTAGACGCGCAGGATGGCGGCGACGGCGTTCTCCCAGGGCTCTGCAGGAACGCTGGAGTCGATCATGGTGGCGGCCTGCTGCGGGAGGCCCTGTTCCATTAGCGACATGATCGTGAGCTGGCGGCCGTCGAGAAGACGCTGACCGACGCCGCGGTGCGCGGCCATGGATTCGGCCGCCTCGGTCCAACGGCCGACGCTCGCGAGGGCTCTTGCGCCGTCGATCAGCAGGGCGACCCACAGCTCCGTACAGATCGTGCGGTGGTCCGCGACGGTCTGGATCAACGGCGCCAGGTCGACGGCGTGATCGCGGATGACGGTGGCGCCACGCTGCTCGGCGGCCCGGTACAACTGCTGCAGCACCGCGAAGGCAGCGCTACCTTCACCTTCGCGGATCAGGAGCCGGGCGATGTTCACCAGCGGCATCAGCGACATCACGGCGATGTCCTGGTCCAGGCCCTCGGCTTCGGCGAAGACCTTGTGCTGCCGCCAGCACAGTTCGGCTGCCAGGTCGGGTATGCCGCTGTCGGAGGCGATGAGCGCGGAGAAATTGAGGACACCGCAGGCGCGGGCCACTCGCTTGGAGTGGTCCGCGCCGGGTGTTTCGGCGGTCAGCGCGGTGAGCTCTGCAATGCGCTTGTCCAGTGGAAGCCCGGGGGGTTTGGGTCGGCAGACCAGCGGGATACGGGCGGCGATCGCAGGGTTCATCACGCTGCTCCCCCTCTACGGCCAGTCGATGACGAGTCGGCTGTTGGACTTGTCGATGACGAAGCGTGAGTCAGCGGCTTTCAGCAGATCGCGGTTGGCGGCCGTGGCCATGCGGAAGCCGGGGGCCGGGGCGTCGTTGCCATAGTCGCGGTCCCATTCCTGGATCGCGGAGGCGACCTGCTCGGCGAGGGAGGCGGCGCGCGGGCCGTGACCGATGACGCCGATCTCCCAGAACCGGCCCACGGTGTCTTCACCTTCGCGGACGGTCAGATAGGCCAGGCTGTCGCCGTCGAGCGCCGCCATCGAACCCCACCCGAAATGCGGGGTGAACCCGGGCCGCCGGCCAGGTACCCGAGACAGGCCGTTGGGCAAGACGCACGCCAGCCACAGATAGACCCACTCCCAGGGTGAACCCTGCCGGAGCTTCACGCCCGTGTAGACCTGGTGGGAGGGCTCGTCCAGGACGGTTCGCATCGCCTCCCGGTCCACGAGCTGCTCACCGTAGGTTTCCAGCCGGACGTTGCCCTCCCCGGCCATGGGGACCACGGTACGGACGTCATCACACACGCCCTTACGCAGCGGGACGAACGTGGCCATCTCGCAGGAGACGGTCTTCCAGGTCTCGCCGTCTCCGTCGCGCTCGAAGGCGAAGGAGCGGGAGATACTGCCGCGGATCCGCATCGGGATGACGAGACGGCCGTCCGGGGCCAGTTGATTCAGGACGGGGAGGGGGATGTCACCGGCGCCCACGGTGAACTGGATCCGATCGAACGGGGCATGCTCGGGCAGACCGGCCGCGCCATCGGCCAGCAGCGCGGTCACGTTCGACGCGCCGGCAGCGGCCAGATGCTTCGCGGCGGTGTTGACGAGGTCAGTGTCGACGTCCACCGTCCACACGCGGCCGCCGGGGGCGACGAGCCGCCCGAGGAGAGCGGCGTTGTAGCCGGTAGCCGCCCCGGCCTCCAGGACCTTGTGGCCGGGTTCTGCGCCCAGTTGCTCCAGTTGGGTGGCGACGATAGACGGCGCGGAGATGCAGGAGATCATCTCGCCGTCTCGGTCGTTCTTCACCGACACGGCGTCATCGACGTAGGCGGCGACGACCTCGACGTCGGGGATGAACCGGTGGCGCTCGACGTCCCGGAAGGCGTCGATGATCGCGGGAGTGCGCAGGTGGCCGGAGCCGGTGAGCTTGTCCACCATGATGTTGCGCAGCTCGGCGGGGTCGGTCGTAGTGATGGTGCTCTCCATCCTCTTGAAAACAAGGGTTACGGGTGCGGATTGACTGCTGGACACGGTGGCTGGGTCGCCGTCTCCGAAGGCGACGTTCCAGCCCAGCCAGGCCGCGGCAGCCTGCTCGGCCACGGGTGTGGCCGCGCGGTTGAAAGCGAAGATCGCGTGGTGGGCGAGGATCGCGCGCAGCCCCCGCCGGAGTTGCCCACTGGTCGCGAGCCGGGCCAGGCGGCGGCCGGCGTCCTCGAACGCGGCGACGCGGTCAGGCCAGCCGGGTTCGGTGGTGTCCCGCTTGGCGGCGTCGGCGTGCACGAGGCGCCGCATGGCAGTGATCGCAGACGCCTGGTAGGCCGCCTGAGGTGGGTCGATCGCCGGGCGGAGGTTGCCGAATGTCGCCCACACGTCGCTGATCTCGAACGGGTCGAGGCCCGCCGTGCGGTTCATGGCGGAGAGCAGCAGGATGCACCGCTCGCGGGCGTACGGGCTGCCGGTCTCGGCCAAGGCCGCGGGGCTGTCGGCGCACCACACCTCGTGGGCAATGGCCATACCCTGCTCGCCGCCGAAGGTTTCGATCTCCGGTTCGTAGATGCCGCCAACCCAACCGGCCGCGACCTCGTCGGCGACGAGCTGATCGAGCAGGTCGGCAGCGGGCTTCTCGGTGCGCAGCCGGAGACTGCCTTCCTTGCGCAGGAAGTGGAAACGCCAGCCGGACAGCGCGGCCGCGAGTGCGGTCGCAGCCTTCGGGGTCGCTCCGGCATCGCCGGGAAAGCGGATGGTGGCGTGCCACCACTTCGGTTCGTCGGGCAGCGGTAGGTTCTCGTCGTTCCAGTCCATGTCCTCGGTTCGCTCCTGCTCGGTTGTGGTGGCGGGTCAGTTGATCAACAGGGCGCGGGTCCAGCCGGTCACGTTGGAGCCCTTCAGCGCCATGACCGCCCCGGCTCGGCCTTCCATGAACCCGGGCTTGGACAGTGCGGGGATCCCCGCTTCCAACCTCTGGCGGGTCTGCCGGATGGGCTCGGCGAACCGGTCGGGGGTACGGCTGTCGGCGGCGAGGGCGGTCGTGACGGTCAGCAGCCCGGCCCAGCCGTGGCAGAGGGACGCATCGGTGACCCGGCTCAGGCGGGCCGGGTCAGTGAGGGCGGCGATGGCGAGTTCCTCGGCCTTCTGCCTACGGGCGTCGTCGCCGAGCGCGCAGGCTGCCAGTTGCAGCGTGCGGGCGATACCAAGGTCCCCGTAGCACCAGGAGGGGCGCAGGGGCGGCGCCTGCAACGCCTCAGTGGCGAGCGGGTCCAGGGTGATCCAGTAGAAGGAGCCGAACTTCTCCAGCCAGGCCGTGAACGTCTTGATGGCGCCTATCTGGCCTTCCACCAGGACGCCGCGGCGGGCGGCAAGAGATAGCAGCGCCAACGGGCCGGCGATGCCGTGGGCCACACCGTTGTTCGCGTGGCCACCGGTGATCTCCTCATGCGTGGGGCTGTCCGGCGACCACCACCCGGGCAGGACCTGGGCATCGGCTTCGGCCGGGACTGCCAGCGTCACCAGGTAGGCCAGCACCTCCTGCAGCAGCGGCGGCGGCGAGCCTGCTCGGGCAAGCAGCACCACCCCCAGCCCGGTGAGCCCCCGGATGAGATCGAACTCTGCCAGTGTCGGGAGCCGGGTCGCCTTTCGTCGGCAGCGGGCCGCGGCGAGCCGAGCGGTCACGACCCGGTCGACGGCCGCCTGAACGGTCTGGTCGACGCGCCCGGCACGGCCAAGCACGAACTCCAGGGCCGGGGCGCCGTGGAACAGAGAAGCGTTGGAGCCGGTGCTGACGCCACCGGTGACCGCCTCGGCCAGCAGGGGCCGCGCTGCGGCAAGGTTGCCGCGCTCGATGTGCATCAACGCTATCCCCAGCGCGCCCTCGGCCAGAGCCTGCGTCGTGGGCGGGCTCATCGGCCCGCCCTTACCGCGACGACGATGCTGTGGGCCCGCCCGCCGATCCATCCATCCATGTCCGGCGGCGGCGCCTCGTAGAGCACCGCGATAGGGGAGCCGCACAGGTGCGTACGGAGCACGTCCAGGTCCATCTCCCTGGTGAGCTCCAGCAGCAGGCGCTGGTCGTCCATGGCCAGGAGCACACGCTCCGGCACACCCGCTCGGCCGCGCCAGGCGTGCAACTGCGCGGCCCACTCGTCCAGGCACGCCGCACGGCCGGGCAGGGCGCGGGCCCGAAGCTGCCAGCGAGCGGCAACGATGATGCTGCGCCGATAGTGCAGCCCCGGCGTGAACGGCAATGTCCACGCCGCACCCCAGTCGAACCAGGTCACCTGCGGAGTTGCGGCACGGCTGATCTCGGCCAGGAACCGGGCCAGCGGCGGGGTGAAGTTGTTCCACATGAAGTTGAGCGCAGTCGGCGCGAGCAGCTCCAGGCGCTCCCCGGTGGCGGCCACCGCGAGGTAGAGGTGGCTACCGTGCAGACCCACGACCAGATCAGAGGGGACGAACACCATGGCGTCGCTGCCCTGGTGCTCTCCGATGCTGACCAGCTTCGGCAGGACTTGCGGGGTGCGCGTGAGCAGGTCGGCCTCGACGCGGGAGGGATGGAACGATAACTGCGCCAGTTTCGCCACAGGATTAACCGTGGGAAGAGCTACTTGCTCGGCGGCCTGTGGGAACAGGTGCCGGAATCGTCCAGTCATCGTTCCTGCCGCCCTGGAGACGGTGTGAACGCGGACGCGGAAGTCGCCTCGGTCGAGCGCTGGGAGGGAACGGGCTTGGACCTGTGCGCACACCTCGAAGTGCGGAGCAAGGGCCGCGGGCGAACCGCCCGCGGCCTCCAGCTCCTCGATGAGCGGCTCGGACAGGGTCACCGTCCGGTGGCGTTCGATGGCGGCGGTCCCTGCGAGATCCAACAGCAGCCGGTCGCGCCGCGACATCGGTCGTGGCGGCTCGGACACCGAGCCGAACCCGTCAGGCAGGCCCAACCCGTTGTCTGGGTCAACGAGCTGCTCCAGGCCGACCTCGGCGTCTTCGCCCCATCGGGCGGCGAACTGCTCGGTGTAGCGCCGCCACGCCCGGGTGCCGGTTGGATTGGCCGCGAGCCTGGCCAGCACGGTTGCTACGGTTTCCATCTCGACCGCGACTGTCTCCGGTAGTCGAACCTTGGCGTCCAGCCGTAGGTCCACGCACGCGTCCCGATCGCGGGCGTCCAAGACGATGGCAGGCAGGACGGCTGCTGGGTCAACGATCGTGGCGGGGGCACGCAGCGCCGACAGCAGCAGCCGAAGCCGCAGCAGCTCCGCGAGAAACGCCGCCTGGCGGTGTCCTTCCACCTGCGGGAACTCTGCGGCGAGTTTGCCCGCGAGCGCCGCATACCGGATGGGTGACTTGGCCGCCTGGAGAACGAGCGTCAGCGCAGGCGTCAGCGCGAGGGAGAACTCCGACGCGCCCTCGGACGGCACGAAGACGCGGCCGCCGCGCACGTACACCAGGTTGTTGACGCACACCTCGACGGCCGCCATCGACGCGCCGTCGGCCTCCTGGGCGCTGATCACCTTGTCCAGCGCCCGGGGGTCGGCTCGGGTGACGGTCTCGTGGTTCTCCCCGACCAGTACGGCGGATGTCTCGCCGAAGTCGACCAGGCAGACGCCGGCGAACAGGCCGAACGGCGTGGACCGGTGCTCATACCTGATGGCGTACCGGGCGACCGCGAGCGCGGCGCGACGCGCCCGGCGAGCGTTCAACAACCGCCCGTCCAGGACTGCCTCCACCTGGCGGGCCAGGTCCAGGCTGGCACTGGAGACCGCGCGCCGGAACGTGTCATCGGCCCAGATCGGGCCGAGCCAGGAACGCCACTGCTCGAGGGACGCGGCGGGCCCCGGCCACTGCGGTAGGGCAGGGGCGGAAAGGTTCACCGCCGCGCGCAGCATCCCGGCGCCCGTGCACCGGTACAGGGTCCGCCGCGACCGCGTCATCACTCACGCTCCGTTCTGGGGAAGAGGGGGGCGCGGGCCCGTGCGGACCCGCGCCCCGCGGACTACGAGGTCGTGCAGGCGCTCGGGCAGGAGGTCCCGCAGTTGTCGCCGGTGCTGCACATCAGCACCGTGTCGGCCGCCGGGGTGTTCTCGATGAATTCGATGTTGAGGGCGAACGGGTCGAACGTCTCTCCCGTGTCGACCGTGGTGGTCTCCTCCGGCGTCAGAGTGCTCATGTCTCTACTCCTTGTCCTGTTTTGGGTTCCTGACGTGGGGTGTCCACGCCAGCCGGGCAGGGGCATAGTCAGCCCGCTTCCGCCTGGTTCACGTACGGGTCGGCCTCGTACCATTCGCCGCGGCTGGTGTGGTCAAGGTGGTGTTTGCGCACCAGGGCGGCGTACATCTGGATGACGTCGCGGTAGGCCCGGCCTCGGCTGGTTTGCTCGTGCCCGCGCCTGCCGGCGGGACGAAGCACGAAGAAGTGGGCGGCGGGTCGTAGGTGGCGCGGGGCAGCATGGGCGCTAGGTAGGGGCATGGGCCCGCGCCGGAGTACGTGGACGGCCGCACGTTGTGAGCCTGCTCGGCTGTCCATGTCAAGACGAGGAGAAGTAACACGGCCACCCGGCGGCGACCGCCAGGAACGCGTCACTGAACGTGAACACGATGCGCTCCCTTCTGGCGTGGTCTGGGGCCCCGAGGTCTTCCGGGCCGGCGGGGTGCTGCCGGGTCCGGTGATCGTCTCGGGGCCGCCTCTGGCAGATCCTCACGGCCACCCTGGACGGGTGTGGTGGGTGGCCGGTCCGCGGTCATGGCGCGCGGGGAGGCCCGCCAGAGATCAAGTTCAGCTTCCTGCATGCGCTGCCACAGCTCGGTGGCGCTGCGCCCCATGACGGTGCGACATAGCCGCGGGTCGGAACACTCCCACGCCTGCAGGACCCGCCAGTACGGGCGCCACAGGACAACCCAGCGGGGCGCCCGCGCCTGTATCAGTTTGGCGACCTCGACGGCGCCGGGGTCATACCGGGGCTGCATCGAGCACTTCACGAAGGTGTACGGGGAGGCGACAGCCCGCGCGATAGCCGCTGCGTTCTCCTGGACGACCTCGGTTACCCCAGGAATCGCCCCCTTCAGCTTGCTGGCGGCTGCACGGTCGGCCTCGAAGCCGTCCTTGTCGGCACCTGCGAGCGCGGCGTAGGTGCGCTCTACCGCTGGCACGTTCGGGTTGAATTCGCTGCCGGGCGGTGGTGCGACGAAGGTGTCAATCATCATGGGGTCCTTGGCGAGTTGGTTCGAGTTGGCCATGGGGAACGGCGCGGGCCAGAGTCACGACCGGTCGGCCGGCGGAAGAGCCAGTGGTACGGAGGGCTCCCCGCACGACCAGCAGCCGCGCCCCAATCGCGTTCAGCTGTTCCCGCCGCCGGGTCGCGACGGGCTTCTCGCCCAAGTGGTGCGTAGTGGGCAGAACCACCCCGTAGGCGCCGGACATGAGAAGGACGTCCAGCAGGCCGGCGAAGGCCGGGGCGTCCGACGATGCGGCCCCTCGATCGGTGAAGATGCCGCAGAGCTGCAGTTCGTGCTGCTCGCAGTATTGGGCGAGGGCTACCGTCAGGGCGGCGTGCCGCTCGGGCGTCGAACGATGCAGCCGTAGGTACCCGTAGACGATCGGGCCGTCCACATCGTGTTGTTCGGTGAGTGTCCACAAGGTAGCCGTCCTTACCGTGGCCGGGGCTTACGGCCCGCTCTTTGAGCATGGCCAGCCCCGACCCCGCTGGATACGACCCGCTGTCGCACTTGCGTCGCACTTCCGGAGGCCCTCGGTACCTCTACGTGCTTCCATGGCCGTGGAAGGGAGCAGCGACGTGACGACCGTGCATGAGTGGACCGGCCTCGAAGCGCGTGCACTTCGCCGAGCCTTGCGGATGAGCGTGCGGGTGTTCGCGCAGCACCTCGGCGTGGCTCCCCGCACCGTGGCGAAGTGGGACCATCTCGGTACCACTACTCGGCCACGTCCGGATACCCAAGCCATCCTGGACACCGCGCTCGCCCGCGCGAATTCGGCGACTCACCTGCGGTTCGAGACGCTGCTCTTGGAACTCGGCCAGGACGTGGACCAAGGACTGCGAGTCACCCGGGTGGGACCACGGGCCTGGGACTACGAGACCTGGACGGACGACCTTGACCGGGCTGTGGTCGCCCTCAGCCGCCAGAGCTTCAGCTACGCCACCGACCTGCTGAACCGATGGCTCACCCGCTACGACCCGCACGCCTTGGACGACAAGGGTCTTTACCTGTTCGCACGATCGACGACGCTGTTCGGCGACCTCCAGCGCGACCAAGGAGCAGTCGCCGGCCCATTGTCCGCTCGCCGCTCCTACCTCAACGCCCGATCGATCTACGGACAGCTCGACATCCCCCGTCGTATCGCGCAGCTCGACCTTTCGTTGGCGGTGGTCGCCGAGATGGGGGGCCGGTTGGACGAGGCCGCCAAGGAATATGAGGCGCTGGCGGTGGACGACCGGCTCTCACCACGCGATAGGGCGCGAGCTCGGCTGTGGGTGGGGACCGCCCTGAGCAAGAACGACAAGAATGACTACGCCGCCCGCCTGATGACGACCGCCATCCGCGAGTTCGAGAGCCTCGGTGAACCCGAGGACTGGTCCGTCGCGCACCAGAAAATCGCTCTGGCCCACCGTGGCGCAGGGAACCTCTCGGAGACGCTACGCCTGATCGACCTCGCCCGCGCCACCGCAGTCACCGATGCGCCCATGCAGCGGGTCCGGCTGGAGACGGCTTACGGGCACGTCCTGCTTTCGGATCGGGCCACCGTGGATGATGGGGTGGTGATCCTCGACCGTGCCGCGCGCGAGGCCGCGCAGCACGGGCTCGCGCACCAACTGCGCAGCATCGAGGGCATCCAGCGGACCATCCAGGGGGGAGATCCGCCTCCCTCTGCCACGGCGACCAGGGAGCAACCGGGTGAGCGTCAAGCAGCAGGTCATCACCGACGAGCAGTGGCAGCACGCCCACACCATCTGGGACTACCACCAGATGCACCACGACCTGAGCCGGTGTGACGTGGCCATCGGTCTGGGCAGCCACGATCTGGGGGTGGCACGCGCGGCGGTCGACCTGCACCGCGCCGGCTGGTTTCCACTGCTCGTCTTCTCCGGTGCCACCAGCCCCACCACCGCGACGCGCTTCCCCCGAGGCGAGGCCGTCCACTACCGCGAGCACGCGCTCGACCTCGGCATGTCCGACGAGGCGATTCTGCTGGAGCCGAACGCCACCAACACCGGCCAGAACGTCGCACTGTCCCGCCAGGTGTTGGCCGATGCGGGTATTCGGCCCGGTTCGGTGCTCCTGATCTCCAAGCCGTACATGGAGCGCCGGGCCTACGCCACGGCACGAAAGGTATGGCCCGAGGTCGAGGTGGTGTGCGCTTCCGAGCCGCTTGAGCTGGACGACTACGTCAGCTCGATCGGTGATCCGAAGCTGGTCATCGACATGCTCGTCGGCGACCTCCAGCGCGTGATCGAGTACCCCAAGCTCGGCTACGCCATCGAGCAGCCCGTCCCAGGAGAGGTCCATGACGCCTACCAGGCTCTTCTTCGCGCCGGATTCGACAGCAGGCTCCTTACGCCCTGACCTGCCGTACGGCGAGGTGTGCGCCATCCACCAGCCCAACCTCTTCCCTCGGCTGGTGACGCTGGCCAAGCTGTTCGCCGCCGACTACTGGATCGTCTTGGACGACGTGCAGTTCGCACATAGGGACTACCACACCGCGCGCGCCTCGCCTCGCTCGACGGCTCGTGGCAGCCGCGGTGGCTCTCCATTTCCACCCACCTGCCATACGGTCGCTCCACCTCCATCCGCGGAGCGCGTCTGGCCGATCCCTCCCGCTGCCGTCGCCGTGTCGTTCAGCTCCTCGCCGACCACTGCCGGCACAGTGCCTACTGGCCGTCGTTCAAGAGGGGGCTCGAACCCGTACTTGCCGCGTTCGAGAGCACGGATCGACTGGCAGACGTGACGGAGCTGTCCACGCGCCTGCTGCTGGAGGAGGTCGGGTGGCGGGGGCGGATCCTGCACAGCAGCGATCTGCTCGCACCCGGTGAACGTTCGCAACGCCTGGCCGACCTGGCCTGGCTGACAGGCGCCACGACCTACCTGTGCGGGACCGGGGGCATGCGATACCTGGACCCGGCCGCCTTCCGGGTCCACTCGATCGAGGTTCTCCCGTTCCAGGCCCGCGGATCGGGCATATGGGCATCCGCCCGGGAGGTGAGCGCGGTACACGCCCTGATGCTCGTCGGGTCGGGCGCTCTGGGGCGGGAACTGGAGGCCCTGCGCGGACGAGTTCTTGAGGAAGATCCCCGATCTGGTGCCTAGCCCTGCTGGGCTTTGGAGATCGGTTCGCATTCCTTGCCATGCCGGGCTCATGGCACCCCGGTTCCTCGGCAAGGATCCCGACAGCCCCGACGGCGACTCGCCAACCGTCTGGGAGGACGGCGACGACTACATCCTGCAGGGCTTCACCATCACCGATACCGCCACTCTCCAGCATGTGGGCGACATGCCCGAGGGTGAAACGTTGATCCGCTTCCCCAAGCGCATGATGCAGTTCTTCCCGGAGGTAGCCGGTGGCGGCAACAGCAACGCTTAAGCAACTCCTGACCGCCTGTCAGCGCTCTGCCTGTCATCTGGAGATGCGCGACGGCTACACCCTGAACGATCCCGGCCTCAGCGCCTGGCAATCCGGGCACAGGATCGACCTGGATGACCGTTCCTCGTGGTGGCGGCCATGGCTGCAGAACATCGTCGATGCTGTAAGCCGGGGCGTTGAAGTACAGCGAGCACGCGTCGTATCGGAGCCGATCAGCCCCTACATCCAGTACGAGTACGACGTCACCGTCCCGAACATACGGGCGGGGGAGCATGTGCGATGGCTGCCCCGCCAAAAGGCCACGGACCTGATGTTGCCCGCGAACGACTTCTGGCTGTTCGACGGCAGCACGCTGCTCGTTCATTACTTCAGCGGGGTGGGTGACAAGGTGGGAGAGGAGCTCATCACCGATCCCATCGTGGTCAAGCAGCAGGCGGAGGCATTCGAGGCCGTATGGCAGCGTGCCACCCCGCACGAGGACTATCGGCCAGCCTGAGCCCGTGCGCCCAACGTCCTCCAGCGCTCAGCAGGCGCTCGAACTCCTGGCGGCGAGACTCCGCCACCTTCGGCAAGAAGCCAGCCTGTCCGATCGTGATCTCGCGCGGCTGGCAGGCTGGCACGCCTCCAAGGTGAGCCGCATCGAGCACGCCCGCCGGCGCCCGGCCGCGGCCGACATCCGCATCTGGTGTCGCTACTGCGGTGCGCTGGAGCAGGCGAACGAACTGGTGGTCTCGCTGGAGACGATCGAGGGCATGTTCGTCGAGTGGCGGCACATGGAGCGCAACGGGCTGCGCCAAGCTCAAGAGGCGGTGCTTCCTCTGTGGGAGCGGACACGGCAATTCCGGATCTACTCATCCAAGCTGATCCCGGGGCCGTTGCAGACCGGCCCCTACATCGCGGCGGTGCTTACGGCGCTCATGCTGCGCCGGAGCGTCCCCGACGACGTGACTGAGGCAGTACAGGTGCGCCTGGACAAGCAGAGGGTGGTCCAGGAGGGCGACCACCGATTTGCGGTCGTGCTGGAGGAGAGCGTTCTCCGCGCTCCCATCGGTGGCGGTGAGGTGATGGCCGCCCAGCTCGGTCACCTGCTCACCGCGAGCGCGATGCCGTCAGTGTCGCTCGGCATCATCCCCCTCGGAGCCGACCGCTCCCGCATGTGGCCCACGGAGTCGTTCTTCATGTTCGACGACGATGAGGTCACCGTGGAACTGGTGTCGGGGCATCTGACGATCACGCAGCCCCACGAGATCGCCATGTACGGCAAGGTGTTCACGAAGATGGCGGAGCTCGCGGTGTACGGCAAGGCCGCCCGCAACCTCATCATGTCGGCGGTGGCCGCCCTGGATGACTGACTGGCCCCTGCTGTGCAAGGCGACGTCCCGCCGCCTGGACGCTGGACGACGGGGCGTTTCCTAGCGGCTCCCCCCGCTAGGTCTAGCGGGCCCGCTAGCGGTCATACAGGTGTTTGACCTGCGGCCTAGCTGTCTAGCGGACCTTTTCAAGAAACCTTCTCAGGGCCGTAAGGAGGGGCCACGTTCTTTCGCCCAGATCGCCAGTCGCTCATTGACCTGCTAACGAAATACCTTCAAGCGAGATCTTTCAGAAACCACTATTTCAACACTGCCATCACCATCTCTGATTACGATCTACCTGATATCAACACAATCTGTCATAATTCCTTACAAGATCAATTCAAGACTTGGACGAAGGTATCTGCGATACGGGCGGCCTTCGGCCGAAAGACCGGCGCTGAGCTGGGCGGATGCGTGGAGGTGGGCGCGGTGGCGTGGGTGAGCACGCTCGGGCCCGACCAGGCGCAGGTCGACTATCGGCTACGCGAAGGCGCCGGATGCGTCCCCGAGCTCCAGGCGGATGCGCAGCTGGCCTACCGGCTGGCCGGCGAGCGTCCCTTGATGTGGATCGGCGACGGTCTGCGCGAGGTCGGCATCACCCCCGGCAGCCCGCTCACCGCCGACCAGCACGACGCGGCCCGCGCTCTGATGGACGGTCGCCACCCGCACACCGGTGAGGTACTGGTGGCGGCGAAACTGGCCGTCGACCCGCGCGCGATGCTGCCCGGCGCCCCGCTCCTGGCCGCCCTGCAGCAGGCCGCGATCGAGCGCGGCGCCGCGGCGGTCAGCGCCCTGGTGCGCGGCAACGACGCGATGACCAAACGCGCGGCGCGGCTGGAGCGCGGCGTGCAACGCAAGGGCGAGGCCTACGTGCTGGCATACGAGGACGCGCGCAAACTCGCCCGCGCGGCCGGCCTGGATCTCGCCGCCGTCTACGACGGCGACCAGCTGGCCGAGGCGCGCCGCTGGCGCGAGGCGCGGGTACGCGTCGGCAACCGCGGATACGACCTCACCTTGGACGTCAGCAAAAGCGTCAGCCTGCTGCACGCTCTGTCGAGCCCCGAGGTCGGCGCGGCGGTCCAGACGATGTTCACCCAGAGCGTCGTCGAGGCCGTCGCCGCGGTGCAGGAATGGGTCGCCTACGGCCAGCGCGGCCACCAGGGCGATGACGAACTCGCCGAGCGCATCGCCTCCAGCGGCCTGCTGGGCTGGGTCCTGGAGCACCGAACCGCCCGCCCGGTCGACGGCCAGACCCCGGATCCGCACCTGCACGCGCACGCGTCGATCGCCAACATGGTGCGCGGCGTGGATGGGAGGTGGTCGGCGGTGGCCGCCGGCGGCCGGGACCTGTTTCGCCACGCCCACGCCGCTGATGCGTTCCTCAAAGCGCGCGTCCGGCGTCAGACGATCGAGACATTCGGGGTGCGCTGGGAGCGCGACGCGCACACCGGGGCGTGGGAAATCGTCGGCGTCGACGAGACGCTGCGCGCCCGGTTCTCCAAGCGCGACACCCAGGTGAAGGCGTTGCTGGCCGAGCGCGGCATCGCCTATGAGGAGGCTCACCAGCACGCCCGCCGGGTGGCCAGCGCCACCAGCCGCCAGCCCAAAGGTGACGCCGTCGCGGCCGGTGACCTGTCGGCGAACTGGCATGCGCAATGTGCCGCCGATGGCGTCGACGCCGCGGCGGTGATGGCGGGATGTTTGCACCCGGGCGAAGGTCTCCCGCCGCGTCCCAGCGCACAACAGATCGCCGCGTGGATCTGGCGCGCCGACGGTGGCCTGACCTCTCACGCCAAGGTCGTCACCCGCGCCGATGTGTTCGCCGCGGTGGCCGATGCCTGCCCCGACGGCATCGCCGACCGCGCCGACGCCGAAGCGCTGACGGATGCGGTGCTGGCCTGCGAGCCGGCCGTGCGCCTGCCCGACACCGGAGCGCGGCACCTGGTCAACTCCGCCCGCTACACCTCCACCGACATCCTGGAGGCCGAGCAGCAGGTGCTGCACCTCACCCGCGAGCGCTACAACGAAGGCGCCGCCGTTCTCGACGCCGCGGCCGTCGCGCTGTCGCTGGATGCCTTCGAGGTCGCCTACGACATCACCTTCTCTTCCGCCCAGCGCGCCGCCCTGCACCGTCTGCTGGCCGACGGGCGCGGCGTCGAGGCGCTGATCGGCGTTCCTGGGGCGGGTAAGACCATGCTGATGGCCGCAGCCCGGGCGGGGTGGGAGAGTCGCGGCCTGGTGGTGGCCGGCGCCGCGACCGCCGCGGTGGCGGCCGCGAACCTGACCGCGGAATCGGGCATCGGCGCGCACACCATCGCCACCTGGATCCACCGCATCACCGACCCCGACAGCCCCGGTTTGGACGGCGTCGACGTCCTGGTCATCGACGAGGCCGCGATGGTCGACGACCGCGACCTGGCCGTCGTGCTGACCGAAGCGCAGCGCATCGGCACAAAGGTGGTGGCGATCGGCGATCCGTTGCAACTGCGCGCGATCGGCGTCGGTGGCACCTTCGCCGCGATCCACCGCCAGGTCGACGGCTTGGTCTTGGAGGAGAACCGGCGCCAGCGCGACCCGATCGAGCGCCACGCGCTGCAGCAGTGGCGCGACGGAGACCGCGCCGAAGCGCTGCGCACCTGGAGTCGCGGCGGCCGGGTGCACGCCGGACGCGACGCGACTGACACCTTGAGCACGTTGCTGGCCGACTGGGCCACCTTGCGCACCGGCTACCGCGACGTGCACGACGAGCTCGCTGCCGTACTGGTGCTGGCCGGAACGAACGCCGAGGCAGAGCGTCTCAACGCGGCCGCGCGGGCGATCCGCCGCGAGGCCGGGGAGGTGTCGGGACCGGATGCGGTGTATCGGCTTCCCGGGGGGCGCACGGTGGCGCTGGCGGTCGGCGACCATGTCCGAGTGCGGGCTAACGACTACCGCTCCCGCAAGAGCAAGGGGCGGCGCGCGGACGTCCTCAACGGCTACCGCGGCATCATCACCGAGATCCACCCCGACCGGTCGGTCAGCGTGCAGTGGCGCCGCCTCGACGCCGACGGCCCGGCCCTGGTCGTCGAACGGGTGAGTTCTGCCTATATCGCCGCCGGTGGCCTGTCGCATGGGACCGCGATGACGGTGGCCGCCGCCCAAGGCCTGACCAGCCGGCACACCCTCATCTACGGCATGGGCCTGGATCCGCACACCTTGTACGCGGCGATGAGCCGCGATCGCATCAGCGTTCACCTGTACCTGCCGCGCAACGTGCTGGAGTCCGACGCCGACCGCGCCCGCCACGGCGAGCCGCGCAACCCGGCTGAGGAACTGCACCGCGCTCTGGACGCCTACGCCGCGACCCTGCAGGGCGATCGCACCGACCGGCTCCTCACCCCTGAGCCCGAGCCGATCGCCGCGGCGCGGGCCCGCGAACTGGAGACCATCGAAGCCGCGGCGGCCCAGGTGGTGGCCGCCCGCGTGGCGCTGAACGAGGTCACCCGCCCCGACCGCCCGCACGGCCTGCTCAGCGACGAGGACCTACAAGCACGCATCGAGGCCACGGCCGCGCGGACGACGCAGCTGGCCGAGCAGGTCGAGGAGCAACGGCGCCGCGAGCATGAGCAGGCCGAGCAGGTCGCTACCATCCGCACACAGGTGCAGGCCGAGCTCGTCGACGAACGCGACCACCTCACCCACGCCCTGGACCAGGCCCACACCGCCGGCAACCGACGCCAGGACGCTCAAGCCACGCACCGCCGCGCCGAACAGCGCGTCACCCAGCTGCAGGCGGCACTACGCGAGAAGAACAGCGGCCTGCGCGGCCGGCTGCCCAGCGGCGAGCGCACCCGGCTGCAGCAGCGACTGCAGGAGGCATCCCAGGCGCTGGCCGGTGCCGCTCACCGGGCCGAGGTCGCCGGTCGCGCCGAGCAGGCCGCGCTGCACGCCGCACGGCAGGCCTCCCCGTCGTGTGCGAACACCGCCGACCTGCAGGCGCGACACCGCCTCCTGACCGGCCGCACCTCCTTCACGACGGTGATGGAGAAGGCGATCGCGGCCCACCTGGAGCAGGTCATGCCGGGCTTCGCCGACAGAAAACGCGTCGAGGCCGCCCAGCTCGGCTCCCTGGCCACCACCACGTCCCCCGCCGGCCAGCACCAGCGCGCCACCCGCCTGCTGGCCACCTTGAGAGCTGAGCACGACTACCGCCGCCAGCTCGGCGACACTGTCCGGCGCAGCCAAGACCACGCCCGCCGCGATCCAGCCGCGGCGCAGCTGGCCCACTCCCGGCGCGAGCAGGCCCGCGCACACGCCGCGCACCAGGGCCCAGCCGCCCCCAGGTCCGCCAACCGGACACCCACCTACCGATCGCCCACCACCAAGGGCCCCGACCGGGGGTTGAGCATGTGACCGCGGGGGCGGACTTCCTGGAGCTTTCGGAGCCCCTACGCGTGCGCGGGTCAGGGAGGTGGTCGTCGCGGCCCGAAGTATGGCCGCCGGCTCCGCGGCCCTCAAGGCCACAGCCCTCGCTACGCTCGGCCGCAGCCTTGACCGCCGCCATCGCCGACAGCCTTCAAGGGCCACCACGACAACCACGCGGCTCGAATGAGAAAATAAATCTACGCCGCAAAGGCGAGGAGGTCGCACAACCACCCCCACGCTCTACGGTGTGGAGGAAGTGGGCAAGGTGACCAGGAAGGATCTGACGGGGTTCTCGGGGCGGCGTAGCGTCGAGGTATGGCCGAGGAAGAAGAGGGCGCGCCGATCTGGGGTATCTGCCTGGGCGCCGGCGGGGAGTGGATCGACCGTAACGGCAGCAGCAAGAAGCAGAGCGTCTGGGTGGCGTGCACCTCGTGCGCGGGGACGGGGCGGCGATGACCGACCCGATCACCTGCCCCGAGTGCGAGGGAGAGGGAGGCCAGCGCCTAGGCCGCCTGCGCATCGCCTGCTCGTTCTGCCATGGCCGGGGTTGGGTCGGTGCTGAGCACGAGCCCGCCGAATCTCCCCCACCGCCCGCTGAGCCGCCGCCGGTTTGGGAGCACCGGATCTGGTCGGACTCCGCGGTCGCCGCCTTCCTGGGGTGCCGCTACTGCTTGGGATCCAAGATGGTGGCCCACCTGGACCAGAGCGCGCGCACGCTGGTGATGGTGCCCTGTGGGTGTCGGACGCCTGGGGACCTCTCGGCGAGCGCGTAGGAAATCGCGGCTACAGCAGCCAGGACGAGGACGAGCCGGTCCGCCGGTTATGATCAGCCTGCTATGTAAGAGACATATAGCTCGTCTGCAATTACCTCAATTTTAAGGCAAGAAGCGCCGAAGTCGATTAATAGTCCCGTCTGATTTGATGTTATTTCATTAATAATAGGCTGTACTCTCGACACAACGCGCCCGAGGATTTCCGTATAGGGCTCCTGGGTACTAACGTCGAATGCTGTGTATTTTCCGTGAGAGTTGACGTATTCCTCGTTTTCTCGACTTCGAGGTAAGGCGAGGGGGTCGATCCATGGTCCAGGATTTAACGAGAGAGACTCTGCGTCTGGCCCTACGCCGAAGTGAACGCACGTGCCTTCGGCGAAGGATAGTTCTATGAATCCTGCATCCCGTTCGACGATGCCTTTGAACTCATAGAATGCACACCTAACTTTGGCCAGTAGCTTGCCATCTAAATTTGCGCCGATCAACTTATCACCCTGGCCTTTTTCCACCAGTGATTGCCATCGTTTGGGAATGCTGTGACGAATGTTCCGTCTGGTTTTAGAACCACTAGCATATCACCCTTCTGGTAGAACCAGTGGTCCTTGCCGCCATTACGCCACTCCCCGTGCCGTACCTGATCTGGATTTTTGACCGCATATCTAATGGATTCCAGTATGCGGTTTCGAGCAGCGGCGTCGCCCACGGCCGCACCAAAGTGCCCTGCGTGCTGCCCCCATTTGTGGCCGAACTGTGCATTTGTAATAGTGAGTGGCGGACCAACAAAGCATGGATTTGCGTTGTGGACGAGGAGGTCAGCGCCTCCTGCAGCCACATGGTAAGTGTGGATGCCTTCTACCGTCAGATTGTAGACGCGCTGGTTGTCCTGAATGTACCGGTAGACGGAGACTAGTTCCAAGATCTCACCACTAGCGGAGAGGAGGCGCGTCCCGGCAGTCAGTTCACCTGCGTCGATCCATTGGCTTTGACCGACCGCCCAGACTGGATGTTCTGCCGTTGCGGTGACCTGCCCAACTTCGTCACCATCGCTGCCGTCTACATCGACCCGGAGCTGGGCGAGTTTTTTACTACCGAAGCTTGTAATCAGCCTAGTGACTACTCGACCTTCGCTCTTGCCCGTCTCGGGATCCGTTGCGATTACACGATCCCCCACGTTTACTTCTTCGATCGGCCTCAAAGAGCCGTCAGTCATGAGCACTTTGGTGCCGGGAAGGAAACTGCTACGACGACACGCATTAGCTATATCGACGAAAGCGCTGGCGGCTTTCCCTAACTTCTTTCCGAGCGCCTTTATTCCCTTTGATGCAGGGCCTCCGAAAATGTCGGAGGCCATGAGCATGCAGGAAATGAAGTCGCCACGTTTGCATGCCAGTGCATCGCCCGCAAGAAAGTCGATAGTTTTAAAGAGTAGCGATTTTTCGACGTTGTTTTTAATTAACTCCCACCACTGGTCGTCGGTCATGCCGGCCTGTGTTATCAAGTTGCTACATGCGCGAAGCTTTTTATCTGCCCCTTCCCCTGCGGGTATTTTCCCGCACTCTTGCTGAACGCCTCGTAGTGCGGCTAGTTGCGCTGCGGCAGCACGCCATTGCTCGCATGTCTCCTCTGATAAATCCTTGGTGCACTTTACCCAGGGGTCGACACTTCCTGCCTGATTTTGGGGCGAGTCAAAAAGAAGATATTCAAACTTCCCGCCCATGTCCTTCCATATAAGCCCTAGTATAAAATCGTCCAGGCTAGGGTCGTAGGCGGCCATAAATCTGTCCTGCAGTTCCGGGTCCGCTTTCCAGAAGTTGGTGCCCTCCACCACCGGCCTGCCGTTGGGCATGTATTTTTTGCCGAGCCTTTTGATTTCGTCAGGGCCGAGAAGTGGTAACAGTGCATACGACCCATAGTTCCGATTCCACCAGTAATTATCAGTTTTATCGTTGGAGCCGGTGTACACGCAGGCGCATACTGAGTTGCTCTCTGCGTGGGTGGCGTTCGGTGACAATGGCACGTCCCAACCGCGGGGGCGTCGATCCCAGTAGCTGCTTATGTCGATTGACTGCCAGTCGGAGCCACCAGTTGCACCGGAGCTCGCGTTGTTGATCTGGATGGAGCTGTGTCCGGTGGGGTCGGTGTTGGTGAGGGGGTTGGCGTTGGCGTAGGTGTAGCGGTTGGCCTGGACGGAGGGGGCGGGGTTGAGGGTGGCGGTGTCGCGGGAGGTGAAGGCGCCGGTGCCGGGCTGGTACCAGCGGGCGAGCATGTTGACCTTGCCGGTGTCCGGGTCGGTGTACTCGCCCTGGTAACCGAGAGTGCGCTGGGTGCCGGAGCGGTGGGTAACCTCGCCGAACGGGTCGTAAGCGACCGAGTCGACCAGGGCGGTGCCGGAGAAGGTTCCCACCACGTCACCGCGCAGGTCGTTCATCGTGGCGAGCCCGGGGCTGGCGCCTTCCTGCAGGCTGAGCAGTCCGCCAAACGGGTCGCGACCGTATTTGGCCAAGGGGTTGTTGGCGCCGTCGGCGACGGCGACGAGGTCGTTACTTAGCCCGGAGTAGGTGAAGCGCTGCTGGCTGCTGCCCGCGGTGCGTGACATCATCCGGTCCAGGGCGTCGTAGCCGTAGGTGGCCTCTCCGTCGGAGATGAGCCGGTCGAAGGCGTCGAAGACCAGGTTTCGGGTGGTGCCGCTGGTGGTTTCGGTGGCGGTGGTGCCGCGCGGGGTGTAGGTGTAGTCGACTCCGGCGCCGGAGGTCAGCCGGTTGCGCTGGTCGTAGACGAAGGTCTCGGCCCCGGCCTTGGTGCGGTTGCCGGAGGCGTCCCATTCGTAGGCGGTGACAGCGCCGCCGGGGGCAGTCCAGGAGGTCAGGCGTCCGGCGCGGTCGTAGCCGTAGGTGTTGACCCCGGCCCCGGCGGTGCCGGTGGTGGTCTTGGTGGTGAGGAGATCGTCCTTGTCCCACCCGTAGACGATCTTTGACAGCTCGGTGCCGGAGCTGTTCTTCAGGCTGTGGGAGGTGAGGCGATCCATAGCGTCGTAGCCGTAGGTCTGGGTGCCCACCGGGCTCGTGGAGGTCTTGGTGGTGAGCCGGCTGGCGTTGTCGTAGCCGTAGGTCCAGGTGCGTCCCGTCACCGGGTCGCTTGCGGTCTTTAGCCGGTCTGCGTTGTCCCAGGTGTAGTTCGCCGTCCCGGCCGGGTCGACGCGCTGGGTGGGGTTGCCCACGGCGTCGTAGGTGTAGGCGGCGACCTGATTGGTGGCCTTGGAGACCTTGGTCAGCAGGCTGCGGTCGTTGTATTCGAGGGTGTAGTCACCGACCGCGGTGACCCGGCCCGCTGCGTCGTAGGTGAAGCTCCGCGCCGGGGTGGCCACCGAGGCACCGCTGCCGCTTTCTTCGACCACCTGGCGCAGGGGGTCGAAGGTGCGGTCGATGCGCACTCCGCCCGGCTGCAGGGTGGCCACGGCGTTGCCGGAGGCGTCGTAGACGCTGGTCCAGGTCCGGTCGGCGGCATTGGGGTGGGCCGTGGTGGCCGGTTCGATGACCGACTCGACCAGGCCGAGGGTGTTGTAGCCGGTCCAGGTCGCGTTGCCTCGGCCGTCGGTGGTGCGGGTACGTGCCCCGGTGGCGTCGTAGCCGAACGTCGAGGTGATCGACGTGCCCGCGGCGACCGGTTCGACGAGGGAGGTCATCCGGCCCAGCGCGTCGAACTGTCGCTGGGTGACGTGCCCTTCGGCGGAGGTGGTGCTGGTCGGGTTGCCGGCCGGGTCGTAGCCGAAGCCGAACGTGCGCACAACGCTTTCGGTGCTTCCGGTTCTGGTCAGGTCCTTGGCCGCGGTCTTACGACCGGCGAGGTCATAGGTGGCCTCGGTGGCGTTGCCCAGCGCGTCGGTCACCTTGGTCTGCCGGCCCAGGAGGTCATAGGCGATGGTGGAGGTGTGGGTGAGCGGGTCGGTTACGTCGGTGACCTCACCGGCGGCGTTGACCACATAGGTGGTGGTCTTGTTCCCGGGGGCGGGTGCGACGCTCTGGGTGAGGTTGCCCGCGGTGTCGTAGGTCAGCCTGGTGGTGTGCGCGGCGGTGGTGGGCCTGCGCTCGATCTGCGTCTGGGTGATCGTACGGCCCAGATCGTCGTAGGTGGCCTCGGTGCGCGCCCCGGTGGGGTCGATGGCCGCGAGCTGCTCGCCCAGCAGATCGTACTCCGCCACTCGCACGCCGCCCGGCCCGGAGGGGCCGGGTTCGGTGACCTTGACCGGGCGGCCCAGCGCGTCGTAGGTCGTGGAGGTGACGTGGTTGCGCGGGTCGGTGACCGTGGTCTGGCGGCTCGCCGCGTCGTAGCCGTAGGTGATCTTGGGGATGAGGGCGCTGCCACCCGGTGGGGTGTAGGACGGGGCGATGGTCGAGGTGAGGCGTCCGGCCTTGTCGAAGGTCGAGGTGAGGGTTCGTCCCTCGGCGTCGACCGTATGAGTCTGCAGTCCGGCACTGTTATAGCCGTAGGTCAAGGTGGGCTGGCCGGCGGCGGCGGACCCGTTCTTCTCGATGGTCACCTGCGGTGATTTGACCTCTACCAGTTGGCCGATGAGGTCGTAGCGCATTGTGGTGGTGAAGTCCGCGGGCGTGGCGCCGGAGGCATTGCCACGCGGATCGACGGTTGCGGTCAGCAACCCGCGGTCGTCGTAGGTGCTGGTGGTGACCAGGTCGTCGGCGCCGTTCTCCACCGTCTGCCGGGTCATCTGGTTCAGTGCGTTGTAGGTGTAGGAGGTGAATTCGGTGCGGGTGGTGCCCGCGGCGGTGAAGGTCTCCTTGGTGATGTTGCCGGCCGCGTCGTACTCGAAAGCGGTCTTGCGCTTGAGAGCGGCGGGGTCGAGCGTGGTGGAGGTGAGAAGGCCCGCGGCGTCGTAGACGGACTCGACGGTGGTTTTGCCGCCGCCGCTGACCTGCTGGACGAGGTTACCGGCCGGGTCGTACTCACTGGACTGCAACACCACATCGGCCGGGGTGGCAGAACCGTTGAGCTTGACGTCGTCGCCGATCGTTTTGGCCTGCCGGTTGTCCATCCAGTAGGTGTAGGCCGTCTTGCGGCCCATCGCGTCGATCTGACCGGCCAGTCGGCCGCCGGGGTCATAGGAGGAGGAGCTCAGCACCACATCCTGCGGGGCCTGCGGGTTGACCGGGCTGCCGGTCCAGTTCTTCAGCGTGGTAGAGGCCGGCTGGCCGCGCTTGGTGTAGGCGAAGGTGACAACCGTGCCCATTGGGTCGGTCGTCGACGCCTTGGCGCCGGTGACGTCCCAGGTGGAGGCGCTCACCCCGCTCTCGGGATCGGTGACTGTCGCGACTCGCCCCAAGATGTCGTAGGTGTAGGTGGTGGTGCGGGCGGCGTCGCCACCGGTCAGGTCGGCCACGGTGGTGGTGAGCGGGTTGCCGTCGGCGTCGTAGGTCAGCGTGGTCTGGGCGGTGTGGGTCACATTGGTGACCTCGTTCTCCACCCCGGGAGCGGTGCGGGTCAGCAGCCGGCCCAGGCCGTTGTAGGTGAACGTCGCGGTGATACCGCCAGGGTGGGCCTGGGAGACCTCGGTGCTGGAGATCACCTGGCCCACCGCGTCGTAGACCAACGTGGTCTTCACCCCCGATGGGCTGGTCTGCTCGGCCAGATCCCCAGAAGCGGTGTAGCGGTAGGTCGTCTCGTTGCCCTTGGGGTCCTTGGCCGACTTCAGCAACCCGGCCGAAGTGGTGCCGCCGCCGATCGCGGGCTCGGTGCCGTCGGTGTAGGAGGAGATCACCGAGCGGCCGGTGGGAAAGTCCGGGGTGGCCGGGCTGGTCACCTTCGCCACCTCACCGTGGGTGGTGTACTCGGTGACGGTGGCGAAGGTATTGTCGGTCTCAGAGGCCGAACGCCCATCGCGATGTACGGTCACCTGGTCATTGCGCGGATCGAAGGCATCAGCCGTGTTGAGGTAGTACGTCCAGCGGTCGATCGCGCATTCGCCGACGGCGCGGCAGTACTTGCGGGCGATGAGATTGCCGCGCTCGTCGAAGTAGACGTCGTTGACGATGTTGTTGCGGTCGATCAGCTTGGCCAAAGAGCCCGACAGGTTGTACTCAAACCACGAGGTGTGGCCTAGCTGGTCGGTGGCGCCAATGATGCGGTAGCCGCGCCAGGCGTCGTAGAGGTACTTCAGCTCCTCGTTGCGCGGGTCGACCACGGTGACGCGGGCGGCGCCGTTTTGCGGGTCGTAGGTCTGTGCGCCGATCTGCCAGGTGCCGCCGTTGCGGTCGACGTGGGTTTTGAGCCGGTCGGTGGCCGCGTCGTAGGTGTTGGCCGCCCACACCCGGCCCGAGGGCAGCGCAACCCCGGTGAGTTTGTGCGCCGCCTCGGCCCGGGCGCCGTGGTGGGCGGCGACCTCGGCCGCGGTCAGCGGCTTGTCATAGAGGGCGACCTCGTCAATAAGGCCTTTGAACGCGAACGCCGCCCGCGGGGTGGGCACCGCCGGGGAGGTGGCCGGGTCGGCGACGCCGTTGCCGATCGTCGCGCTGTTGCGCCAGGCGGTCACCGCCGCGGTGAGGGTGCCGACCTGCGCCCCGTCCAGGAACAACGTCTGGTCCTGGCCCGAGACGGTCAAAGCGACGTGGTGCCAGGCGTTGTCGTTGACCACACCGGTCGAGGTGATCGGCGCGGCGACCGCGGCCAGCGAGCCGCGCAGCTTGCCGTCGGTGCCGACATACAGCATCGGCCCCCACGGAATCCCGCTCGTCTCCTGGGTGCCGGCGGCCATCAGCACCCCGGACTGGGCCGTTTTGAACCACATCTCCACCGAGATCTGATCGCCCAGATGCGGCACCGTGTGCGCGGGCAGCTTCACCGCCGAGCCGGTGGTGAACTCCACCGCGGTGTCGGTGCTGCCGGCCAGCGCGCCGGGCTTGGCGTAGGCGACCGACTGGTAGGTGGCATCGGCCGCGCCCGCCCCCTGGTCGGCGGCCACCGTCCCGGAGGCCTCGCCCAGCCGCCAGTAGGCGTACGGGTCGGAGTCCAGCACCCGGCTGCGGTACTGCGATCCGCTGCCGTAAGCGTAGTGGGCGCAGTTGGGGGCGGCCACCGGCGCGCACACCCCGGTCAACCGGCCGGCGTCGTAGTGGTAGGTCCAGGTCAGCGGCGTGCCGCCCACCGGGTCGCTGGAGACGGCGCTGACGTGATCACCACTCCAGGTGAACGTCAGCGACCGCCCGCCCGTCGCCGTCACCGTGGCCAGCTTCCCACCGGTGCCATACGTCAGCTCCTGGCCGCGGCCCTGCGAATCGGTGATCTCGGTCAACCGGCCCTGGGCGTCGAAGGCATAGGAGGTGGCCGACTTGTCCATCAACCGCCAGGTGCCGCCGCTTTCCTCGGCCAAGGTGGCGTGCATGCCCGGCGGCGGCTGAAACACCCCCGCCCCGGTCCCCATGAACCGCACCTGCCGCCCGTCGGGATAGGTCACCAGCGCTGAGACGACCGCGCCCCGTGTCTCTTTGACGAGCTTCATGTCCCAGCGGGTCGACCAGCCCGCCCCGAAGATCCCATCGGTACGCGGGTCCATGCTGTTGTAAGAGCGCGCTACCGACAGCGGAGGCCCCGCGGTCGGAATCGATAAATCGGTGGCGGCGGTGGTGTAGTTGCCGCTCTGCTGGTCAAACTCCTGGCCGCCGACTCCGGAGGTGGACAGCTGCGAGGTGATCACCGGCTGGCGCACCCCGGTGACGAACGTGTGCACCGCCGAGACGGTGGTCAGGGAGTTGGTGGTGTCGGTGATGGTCACGGTCCACCAGTACTGCTTGGCCCACGCCAGTTTCGCCGCCGGAACCTTCCACGTGCTCACCCCGGCCGCCAGGGTGCCCGAGGAGGTGCAGCCCGTCCCGGTCATCGTCGCCTTGTCGCAGATCTTGAACGCATATCGCAATGTCCCGCCCAGGGGGCTGCGCCCCTGCGCCCGCAAGGTGGGGGTCAGCGAATCCATCAACATCCCGCTGCGCGGGAAAGCGTTCAGCAGCAACGGCTCATTCGCCAGCAACGCGGCCCGCTGTTGCGCCGGCGCGGCCGACGTCTTCGATAGCGGCCCGGTTTGCGTGCCCGCCTCCCGCTGATCGACAAACCGCTCCTCGACCGGAACCGCGTCCTGGGGAGGTTCGATGTCCGAGCGCCATTGCCCCTCAACCACCGCCGCCGACATTTCCGTGGTCGCCTCGCTGCCGACCAGGGTCGGAAAACCAGCCGCCGACCCGGTCAATTGCCGGGGGGTCACCAAAGGCGCCGCCAAGGCCGAGGTCACCGGGTCAGCGGCCGCGAGGGCGGGCAATGCGGGAATTTGCAGCAATCCTGGAACGACTGCGAGTAACGCCAGACGAGCCCAGTGGGCCGAGCGCGACCATGACACATTCCGGCGCATACGCCGTCACCCTCCGAACAAGTCAGCGCGAGACCCGAACGCCCTCGCGTTACCCCAGCCCGTCAAAGGTCCGGACACAGCCGGGGTCAACGGTTCGGAGTGCAACAGATATGAGCAAACGATCAGAAATTACCCATAGATCATCTAACCTCGCAAGATCTACATAAGGAACAAATAAAAGACGTTTTAGCCAGGTTTCACCTGAGAACTTGCCGTATGTGTACACGATGAATCACTGCGGGTTACGAATTGCGGGGCCTGTGCTCTGGTATAGAAGGAGATGCGTCGGCTCTCCGCATGCTCCCCGGATAAGTTCCGTTATCCAGGGAGTCTCGGTATGATCTCCCCGGATAACATCCAGCCGGGCCCGGAGCTAACGCCGGAAAAACTCCCCGGATAATAAGGAGGAAGGGTCCGGAGGGTGACCGCGAGTGCCGACAACAAGATCAACAACGGTGGCGAGGACACAATCGGCAACCAGGTTGACGACCGGGGCGGCAATCAAGGTGGCGATCAGAACGGCGGCCCAGTCGACAACCGCATTGCCGATCGGCGAGGGATTAGCGCGGGCAACGTGGTGGCGATCCGGCCCGGCCTCGACCCGGGATCGGTGACCGCCGCCGCGGAGGTGGCGTTGGCCGCGTTCGGCACGCATCTCGATCGGTGCGCGCTGGCGGCGAACACGGTGACCGCCTACCGCCGCCAAGCGATCGCCTACCGCGACTGGCTACTCGCGCACGCGGCCGAGCACGCGGACGCGTTCGTCGACCTGGTCGGCGCCGAGGCCGCGGTTACCGCCTGGCGCCGCCACCTGCTCGCCGCGGGCGCGTCGCCGGCGACGGTGAATCAGGCCTTGGCGGCGGTGACGTTGCTGTATGAGCACGGGCCCGCGCTGCGCCTGGCGGTCAAACGCGCCCGGATCCCCAAGCCTGGAGCTCCGGATGCGTTGTCGCGGGCGCAGGAGAACGCGGTCCGCCGCGCCGCCGACCGGCGCGGCCCCCGTGACTCAGCCCTCATCGCCCTGCTCCTCGGCGCCGGAGCCCGCGCCGAGGAATGCCAGCGCCTGCGCGTCGGCGACATACCGATCACCGCACGCAGCGGCACCGCCCGCCTGCACGGCAAAGGCGACGAGGTCCGCACCGTCCCGCTGCCGGTCCCAGCCCGCGAACGCCTGACCGCCTGGCTGCTCGCGCGCGCCGAGTTGCTGGCCGCGCGGCCCGCCCTGGCGGACGCGGTCGGCGAAGGACTGTGGGCCGGCCAGCGCGGACGGCTGTCGGTCGACGGCGTCACCGACGTGGTCCGCGCGGTCGGCAAGGATGCCGGACTGCCAGGCCTGCGCCCGCACCGGCTGCGCCACACCTACGCCACCCGGCTGCGCGAAGCCGACGCCGACCACGCCCAGATCCAAGCCCTCCTGGGACACGCCTCCATCGAGACCACCGCCCGCTACTTCCGCGCCTCGGCCACCGAGGTCGCCGACCTCGTCGACCGCGCCCTCGACTACTGATCTAAGGAATAACCCCACAGTTCCCTGAGCCCTCCATCGTGGCCATAGCTCCAGGACCTGGGCGTTCTCCGTACAGGGCACGTCGCTTTGACGGTTGAAGGGGTCTCGGGATCGGTGAAGCCTCTTCCTCTTCGTTGAGGTTTTTGTCGTGGTGGTGAAGCCGAGGAGCCGTGTGCTGGCCCGGGCCGGGGATGACTCGGTCCGGTGCTGGGCACCGCCCTGGCAGAGGACGCCTGCTCATGCGGGGGTTGGCACCGTACACCGGCTCAGGCGCCTTGACTGCTCGCCGGGCCGGGGGGTCTCGCGTCGCCGGGCCTTGGGGCGCCGCCCGGTGCCGCTCCGGGAACGGCTGACCGTAGACGGCCTTGGGTTCCGGGGAACCCAAGGGTGCACAACCTCCCAGACCACCCCAACAGCCTGGACTCGACCTTTGGGTTCGCGGGAACTCTGGGATTTCCACCCGGTCGGCAAGAAGCTCGGCCAAGCCGAGGTCTCTTCACAAATCGTGAAGCTACTTCAACTCAGTGTGATCGTGCTGAGGAAGGCGGAAAGTCCCTGGTCCCAGGCCGCAGCGGCGGTATCCGAGAGCGGCAGACATAGTCGGAACTCAGGGGTTATTTCTTACGCTGCCTTTCGCGAGCTCTGGGAGAAGACGCAACCCAGCCGGAACCGTCAAAAACGATCTTCTTTAACGGCGGGCGAGAATCGCGGCCGCTCGAGTCTTCCTCGCAGGCCGATGATGGCCGTTGCGAAGCCGCACCTCCAGGTAGTCGTCCCTCGCTTCGCTCGGGCCGCTCCACCTGGACCTGTGGCTTCGCAACGGCCGATTCGGCTGCTGCCGAGGAAGAGCCCGGAGCCCGAGAGGGAGGAACCTCGAAGGTGCGTGGCATTGCACGCACGACGTTCTGAAGGGATGAAGCTCGAAGGGACGCGTGGAGGGGGTCAGCGGCCTTCGAGGTCTTTCACGCGAGACTCCAGACCTTCTATGCGTTCGGCCAGCCGGCGCACCTCGGTCATCGCCTGCTGAAGTTCGGAGGACGGCTCATTCTGGTCAGGAGTCTTGACCACGTATGTGCCGCGCGTCGATTGCGTGCTGATCAGGCCATCGCGCGCAAGTTCGTCCAAGGCCCGACGGACCGTCTCAACGGCCACGCCGTAGCGCTGGGCCAACTGTCGCCGCGCCGGAAGCCGCTCGCCGAGCTTGAGTCGACCTGCCGCCACCTCTTGACGCAGGTCGTCTGCAATCTGCAGGTAGGCAGGCCGAGGATCGCTGAAATCAGGCACGGACACAACACCAAGGCTAAGCCCTTCAGCTGTACCAGGAAAGCACAGTTGAGCTATACCTAGATTGAACTAGTACAGTATGGTCTACCTAGATCGAATTGATCGCCAGGCAAGAAGGAAAGGTAAGAGCAATCGCCATGGGCTGACGGCTCCGACACGGTGTGATGTCGCCGTGCTTCGGATCACTAGCCGGATGGATGTGCGCGCATGGCAAATCAGCGGCATGGCGTGAAGGTGATGAGGACAGCAGGGGGTCGCGGGGCGCTGAAGCGCAAGGTGAATCTTCTGACTTCTTGAGTCAAGACCAGCAAAGTGATTTGTGTCATCATGGTAGATACGTCTGCTACGTACGTGATTCCTGGAACACGAGGGGGTGAGACGTCTGGGGGAGCACCAGTAGATGAGAAGCGGACAACTGTGCATGTCGGCGTAGCTGAACAGCTTCCCGCCGAATCATGAAGTTGGCCCTCTGCGAGTTAACTACAGGAGGACCCGGCGCCCGCATTGCTTGGAGGCTGGCTGGCGCCGGGCCTCCCATCAGACCCACTCGAAGGGAGTAGGTCATGTTCAGCATCCCATCCATCGCGAGCACAGACACCCTAGGGATGCCTCAATGGCTCATGCGTCGGCTGCTGACTCTCGTCACCACTCTGACGGGACGCGGGCATCTTGACAAGATCTCAGCGATCGGAGTCAACGCCGGTGGCTGACACCGTCTGGCTGTCGTCAGATGGCCCCCATGGTGACGACTACACCAGCGAGGTCGCCGCAGCCGTATCCGAGGCCGTTCGCGTCCTCAACCACGCCACGCTCTCCCATGTCGGCGTCACCTATCCGTCCACCGTGTACGACGTCCTCGGCCGTATCAGCATTTCGACAGCTGGGCTTGACCAACTGCTGGGGCAACTCGGCGAGGCGTTGCGGCGCATGCAGGAATCCGGGCAACTGGGTGACGACCATGGCGACCCCGGCGAGCGTCTTGACAAGGCTCTGTCAGAACTTACGGCGGCCCGGAAGACAGCACGTGACCTCGCGCTCCGAATCAACCGTGCCTTCAACACCACGGCCGCTCTGCATCTGACGGACAGAGGCAGGCGCTAGATGAAACGGGAAGGGCTGTACTTCGACGACCGATTCCCGACTCGGAGGCAGGTAGCAGGCCTGTCGGACGCCGCATTTCGTATACATTTCACAGCGATCTTCTGGTGTGCCCACAACCTGACCGACGGTGCGGTACTCCAGGAAGACCTGATCGACGTGTGTCCGCGAGTGCGAAAGCCGCTGCGCTTCATCGCCGAACTCGTGTCCCGGGGTACCTGGCATCTGCCTGGCGAGGAGTGTCCCTCCGATCTCTGCCCGGCGCCTGTGGCTAAGGGGTGGGTGATCCATGACTTCTTCGCATTCGTGCCCGCTAAGGAGCGGGCGGAGAAAGAACGGAAGGCCAACGCCGAGCGGCAGAAGAGGTGGCGAGACAAGCGACGCAACCGGATCGAGCCACACGCCGTCGACGGTGGCGTTAGTAACGCCAAACGTAACGCGTTACTAACGCCACGCAGCTCCGTCCAGTCCCCGAAGGGGACTAGGACGGAAGAAGATGCAGACAATCAGTCGTCTTCTCGTCGTAACGCGCGTGCCTGGGCGAACGACGACGACTCCATCGATCGCGGTATCGTCCAGCTCCTGGCTGAGTTGACCGGCCGCGAGATCCGCCTCCTCGACGCGGCCGCGATCCGCCACACGATCCTCGATGGCCGGTCCGTCAAACACCGCAGTCGCTACGTGGCCAAGGCAATCAAGGAAGACCCCGACAAGTTCCTGCCTGCGGTCGAGGGCGTCGAGCCCAGTCCGTCGCTGAGAATCGCCCCAGACTGGTGCGGTCACTGCGACGAGCGCACCCGGCAGATGGAACTTCGCGACAACACTGTGGCGCGCTGCCCGGCGTGCCACCCACTCGTAGCTAAGAGACCTGCGTCATGACCAGACGCAAAGCACCGTCCTGCTTGAGAAAACACCGCAGGCAGCCCGTGCTTTCGACGTCACGGAAACATCCGACCCGCCGCCCTGCCGAGGTGCCAGCCGCAACGTGCGGATCTACGCCAAGGTACGGCGGCAAAACGGCCCCGACTCCAGTACCGCCAAGCACGTCGCCGGGGCCGCACCCCTACCCGCCGGCAACGAACGCATAGGAGCGCCTCTCATCATGACCGCATCCACCACTCGTAAACAGCCGACTCCGCACATCGTCTTACCAAGTGGACCGCCCCGCCTGACGCCCAGCGCCGCCACGGAACTGCTCGCCATCCTGCTGGAGGCTCACCAAGCCATGCTTGTCAACCACCCCAACGCCGCATAGGACCCATGAACACCATCCGCTTCGCCTTCTACGGCCGGGTCTCCACCGAGGACAAGCAGGATCCCCAGTCCTCGCGAGGCTGGCAGATCACCCGCTCCCGCGCGCTCATCGAGTCGCGCGGGGGCGTGATCGTCACCGAGTTCTTCGACGTCGACAAGTCCCGCTCGATCCCCTGGCAGCGCCGCCCGCACGCGGCGGCGCTGCTCGCCGAATTACGCAACCCCAACCGCGGCTTCGACGCGGTGGTGATCGGTGAGCCGCAACGAGCCTTCTACGGCAACCAGTACGGCCTGACCTTTCCCGTCTTCGAGCACTTCAGGGTTCCGCTCTGGGTGCCCGAGGTGGGCGGCCCCATCGACCCGAACAACGAGGCTCATGACCTCGTCATGAGCGTGTTCGCCGGTATGAGCAAGGGCGAGCGCAATCGCATCAAGATCCGCGTGCGCAGCGCCATGAAGGCCCAAGCCCAGGTGGAAGGCCGCTTCCTCGGGGGCAGGCCGCCGTACGGCTATCGCTTGGCTGATGCCGGCCCCCATCCCAATCCCGCCAAGGCGGCCGAAGGCAAGCGGCAGCACCGATTGGAACTCGACGAGTTCGCCGCTGCCGTCGTGGCCCGGATCTTCGATGAGTTCCTGGAGGGCCGTGGTCTCTACGCCATCGCCGAACGTCTGAGCGCCGACGGCGTTCCCTGCCCTTCGGCCCATGACCCGGGCCGCAACCGCCACAGATCCGGGATCGCATGGTCCAAGAGCGCAATACGGGCCATAATCACCAATCCTCGCTACACCGGCCGCCAGGTCTGGAACCGGCAGCGAAAGGACGAGGTCCTCATCGACGTTGACGACGTCGGCCTCGGCCACGCCACCAAGCTCCGCTGGAACACGCGCGAGGAGTGGGTGTGGTCCGACGAGATCGCGCAACCGCCGATCGTGACCGCAGAGGACTTCGAGGTCGTCCAAGAGTTGCTCGCCGGGCGCGGTGGGCGGCAGACCGGCCGCGGCCTCAAGGCCGCGAGCCACACATACATCCTCCGAGGGCTGCTCTTCTGCGGAGTATGTGATCGACGGATGCAGGGCAACTGGTCCAACGAGGCGCCGTACTACCGGTGCCGCTTTCCCGAGGAGTACGCCCTGGCGAATCGGGTCGTGCACCCTCGCAATGTCTACATCCGAGAGGACGCGATCGTTCCGAAGCTTGATCGCTGGCTGGGGAGGTTGTTCGTTCCTCACCGAGTCGATGAGACGCTCGGCCTTCTGGTCGAAGCTCAGCGGATCGAGCCGTCGGAGCATGAGAGTCTCGCCGTGGCGCGGCGTCAACTGGCTGAATGCGATCGAAAGCTCGCCCAGCATCGCGCCGCGCTGGAGGCGGGTGCGGACCCTGCCGTGGTCGCCGGCTGGATCCGAGAGGAACAAGCCAAGAAGATCCGAGCCGAAGCACAGCTACGCCGTGAACCGAACCGCAGGCGGCAGCTAACCCGAGACGACCTTGCGAAGGTGATGAACACCATGGGTGACGCAGTACGGCTTCTGGGAAAGGCTGAGCCGGTCAGGAAGGCCCGGCTGTACGCCGGGCTCGGCGTTCGGCTGACCTATCACCCCAGCAAAAGAAGAATCCTGGTCAGCTCTACGTCTGACCAGGACCTCATGGGCGAATCGAACGTGTCCGAGGGGGGACTTGAACCCCCATGCCCCGCAAAGGGCACTAGCACCTCAAGCTAGCGCGTCTGCCTATTCCGCCACCCGGACGTGGTGCCTGCACGCGGGACCGTCATCCCGCGTCGGCGGACTTAGGTTAGCAAACTCTTGAGCTTGCGTCATATCGGTAGGAGGGCGGGTGCGGACGGGGTGCCGGGAAGGAGGGTACGGCGGGAGGATGGGGGGGAAGCCGTACCGAACTCAAGGAGTCCACATGGCCACGCTCAACGGTGAGGATGAGGTCGTCGGGCTGTGCCGCGACCTGATCAGGATCGACTCGACCAACGCGGGTGACAATTCGGGGCCCGGGGAGCGGGCCGCCGCCGAGTACGTGGCCGAGAAGCTGGCCGAGGTCGGGCTGGAGCCGCAGATCCTGGAGTCGGACAGGGGGCGGGCCAACGTGATCGCCCGCATCGCGGGGGAGGACTCCTCGCGGGACGCGCTGCTGCTGCACGGACATCTGGACGTCGTGCCCTTCAACGCCGCCGACTGGGCCCACCACCCGCTCAGCGGTGAGATCGCGGACGGCTGCGTCTGGGGGCGCGGCGCGGTCGACATGAAGGACATGGACGCGATGATCCTCGCGGTCGTACGACAGCGGCTCAGCGAGGGGCGTCGGCCGCCGAGGGACGTGGTGCTGGCCTTCACCGCCGACGAGGAGGCCGGGGGCCACTACGGCGCGCAGTGGCTGGTCTCAGAGCACAAGGACCTGTTCGACGGGTGCTCCGAGGCGATCGGTGAGGTGGGTGGGTTCAGCGTCTCCATCGACGAGGCGCGCAGGCTCTATCTGATCGAGGCGGCCGAGAAGGGCATCGCCTGGATGCGCCTGACCGCCACCGGCCGGGCCGGGCACGGCTCGATGCTCAACGCGGAGAACGCGGTCACCGAGCTGGCCGAGGCGGTGGGCCGCATCGGCCGGTACGAGTGGCCGGTACGGATGACACAGACGGTGAGGACGTTCCTGGAGGAGACCTCCAGGGCGCTGGAGCTGGAGCTTGACCTGGACGACGCGGAGAAGACCGTCGCCAGACTGGGGCCGCTGGCGCGGATGATCGGCGCCACGCTGCGCAACACCACCAACCCCACGATGCTGGAGGCCGGTTACAAGGCCAATGTGATCCCCCAGGCCGCTACCGCGCACGTGGACGGCCGCTTCCTGCCGGGATATGAGGACGAGTTCTTCCAGACCGTCGACGAACTGCTCGGCCCCAATGTGACTAGGGAGTTCATCTACCACGACATCGCCATCGAGACCGGTTTCGACGGGCCGCTGGTGCGCGCGATGGCCGACGCCCTCCTCGCCGAGGACCCGGGCGCGCTGGCCGTGCCGTACACGCTGTCGGGGGGTACGGACCTGAAGGCGTTCAGCCGGATGGGAATCCGGGGGTTCGGGTTCGCGCCGCTGAAGCTCCCCGCCGACCTGGACTTTTCCGGGATGTTCCATGGGGTGGACGAGAGGGTGCCGGTGGATTCGTTGCGGTTCGGGGTCCGGGTTCTTGACCGATTCCTGGACGGCTGCTGATCCGTTCTCGGGAAATCCGTTGCGTTGACTCCACGTAGTGCTAACGTGACTCTCCGTTGAAGGGTGGCTCGTGTCCAAGCGGGCCTGTCCAGGAGCTTTGGGAGGCCATGTGGCGCACGTGCCGCACGAGCAGTGGAGGGCGTCCTCGCCCGCTGCTCGACGCGTGCCCGTGGCCTTCTCCGTCGACGACACGATCCCCGACCGGGCTGACCGGATGGCGCGGTTCGCGGCCGGCACCCGGTGGGGCATCAGGCAAGCCCTCGCCATCGGCGGCCTCCTGGCCGCCGCATGGCTGCTCGCGATCGTCTTCGGCTTTCTCAGTGCCACTCCCGCGGTCGCGGACGCCACCGCGGCGACAGGAGTGGCCCGTTCCCAGACCCTTGACGCTGCCGCTTCCGGATCGGCTTCAAAGGTCGATGACTTCCCCACGGGCAGCGGCAAACCGTCGGCGACGGACAACGCCGAAGCCATGGCGGGGCGAGGTGTGGACGGGCTCACCAGCCACTCCAAGCCGGGGGCCCCGGCACCCGCCACCGTCGACCACGGTTCTGGCAGCAATGGATTCGTGCCCCAGAGCGGTGGTGGATCCGGCCTCTTCGGCTCGGGTCCGGGGGATGTCGCGTGGTTCGCCTACGACCCGCGACTGGCGACACAGCGTGTTCCGCTGGCGTTCGTGCTCCCCCCGGTCGTCCGCACAGCGGCGGACGACCCTTCTTTCTCTCCTGACTGACATCGTCTTGTAGACCGGCCTGATCTCCTTTCGAGTGATCCGCCGGTCGCGGAGCCTGTCTCGACCCTCCGTCCCCAGGAGAGCCGCTCCACCGGTGAGCGACGAGCAGGCCGACGAGTCAGCCAGTTCCCAACTCCTCATGACGGCCCGCCTGGGCCTCCGCTGTGCGGACCTGTCCGGTCCTCGCATGGCTCTCGCATGCCCTCACGAGGGTTCAAGGTCCCCCCGAGACTGCTAGGAGCTTCAATCATGCGTACGTGGGTTAGGGGCACGGCCCCTGCGGCACTGCTCGCACTGGGTGTCATGGCCATGGGCGGCGGTACGGCCTTCGCCGACACCGACGGTGACCACTCGATCGCCGGAGGCAACCAGGTCAACCTTCCGATCACCCTGCCGATCGACATCAGCGGAAACGCCGTCGCTGTGGCCGGACAGTCGGCCGCCTCCTCCGAGGGCGGCGCGTCCGTCGAGAACGGCGGTGGCGGCGGCGCGGGGGGCAACGAGACCTCCGGGAGAGGCAGCGTCCTGGGGGGTAACCAGGTGGTGGCGCCGATCACCGCGCCCGTCAACGCCTGCGGCAACGCGGTGTCGGTGATCGGCCGTTCCGAGGCGGGCTGCCGAGGCGGTGCCTCGGTGCGGAACCAGGGCGGGAACGGCGGCGGTGCCGGCGGCAACCGCACGAACGGTGATCACAGCATCGGCGGCGGCAACCAGGTGGTCGCGCCGATCACCGCGCCGATCAACGCCTGCGGCAACTCTTTCGCGATCTTCGGTGGGGCAACCGCCGGTTGCCGGGGTGGTGCCTCGGTGAGCAATCAGGGCGGTGGCAGCGGCGGTGCCGGTGGCAACCGCACCTCCGGGCGGGGCAGCGTCCTGGGTGGCAACCAGGTGGTGGCGCCGATCACCGCGCCGATCAACATCTGCGGCAACTCGGTCGCCGTCGTCGGCGAGGCGTTCTCCGGCTGCGAGGGCGGTGCCGAGGTCGTCGGCGGCAGGCCCGGCAGGCCGGGGCAGCCCGGTGGTCCTGGGCACCCTGGCGGTCCTGGGCACCCCGGTGGTCCCGGGCACCCTGGCGGGCCCGGACAGCCTGGTGGTCCCGGGCACCCAGGTGGTCCGGGACGGCCGGGTGGCCCCGGAGAGCACGGCGGCCCTGGCAAGCCCGACTGGCCGGGTAAGCCGGGTTACGGCGGTCACGGAGGCCACGAGGGGCATGGAGACCACGGCGACCACGGCGGCCACGGCGGAGGCTGGGAGCGCGGCCCGCGTCCCGGCGGCCCCGGCTCGGGCTACGGCCGGCCAGGAAACGACACCGACGGGCGCTTCGGAGCCGGTAGCGGCAATCAGGTGGTCGCGCCGATCACCGCGCCCGCCAACGTCTGCGGCAGCGCCGTCGGCAACGGCCAGGCGGGCTGCCCGGGCGGTTCGTCCGCGGGGACGGGCCAGGGCGGCGGCGGTGCGGGCGGCAACCGCACCTCCGGGCGGGGCAGCGTCCTGGGTGGCAACCAGGTGGTGGCGCCGATCACCGCGCCGATCAACGTCTGCGGCAACGCGGTGGCCGTCCTGGGTGGAGCCTTCGCCGGCTGCCAGGGTGGTGCGTCCGTCGGGACCGGTGGTCCCGGTGGCGGCGGTGCCGGTGGCAACCGTACGAACGGTGATCACAGCATCGGCGGCGGTAACCAGGTGGTGGCGCCGATCACCGTGCCGATCAACGTCTGCGGCAACGCGGTGGGCGTGCTCGGCCGGGCCGCGGCCGGGTGCAGGGGCGGCGCCTCGGTCTCCGGCGGCGCGGGTGCGGGGGCCGGTGGCAACCGCACCTCCGGGCAGGGCAGCGTCCTGGGTGGCAACCAGGTGGTCGCGCCGATCACCGCGCCGATCAACATCTGCGGCAACGCGGTCGCCGTCCTGGGCGACGCCGCCGCGGGCTGCCTCGGCGGCTCCCGTGCCGGAGGGCCGGGCGGTGGCCAGTGGGGCGGCCACAACGGCGGTCAGTGGGGTGGCCACGAGGGTGGTCACCGGGGCGGACCCAAGGGCGGCCACAACGGCGGCCGAGGCGACTGGGACGGCAAGCCCAGCAGGCACAGGACCAGTAGCCTGCTGTCCGTCCTCCCCGCCGTTCCGGGGATCGGCGGCGAGGCCGGTCAGGCGTCGCTGTCCGACGCCCGCGGTGCCCAGGAGGCGGGCCAGTCCCGGCTTCCGGCCGCCGCCGGTCTGCCCGAGCTCCCCGTCATGCCCGCCACCCCGGTGAGCAAGCGGGCCGCGGCGGCCGACAGTAGCTCGCCGCTGGCTCCCGTTACGGGCCTGACGTCCTCCACCCCGGCCGGTGACCTGCCGATCCGTGACCTGGGTCTGATGAGTGCCGCTCAGCCCGTCGGCGTGACCGGAATGAACGTCGGTTCCCTGGTCACCCTGCTGATCGGGGCGCTGGCCGCGGCCTCCGCGACCGTCTTCGGCACCACCCGCCGCATCCGTTTCGGTAAAAAGTAAGGCATTAGTCACCCATTAGGCATGCCTTCCTCAGAGCCACTGAGGAAGGCGCGCAGACGCCTCGACGGCGGCGAGACAGGATGACCGCGCCTGCGTGGTGCGGTGCTCGCTCGCGTGGCGAGGCACGGAAGCTTTGCCCGTTCCGGGGGCGCGGCCCGGGGCGGGCAAAGCCATGTCTGGAATCACATCGTCCTGGTCACACGTATGATCTTCCGGCGCAGCCGGACGTCTCGGCGGCCATCGGGATACAGTCGCAGGCGGTCGAGCTCCCAGTCGCCGTATTCTGCATGTTCGGTCAGTATCCGGCGGGCTGCGTCCCGTGAGGTGCCACGCGGGAGGTGGAGAACCAAGTAGGAGTAGTCCAGCACAGCGATTAGTCTCCGAGGGTGAGCCGAGGGACGTCGACACTCATAGGGCTTTATTCTGCGTCCTTGCGGCTTTCCTTGGGAGTGTTCCCGACTCAGATCGGGTAACCCGAGGGGAAGTAAACGGGGAACGAATGCGAACAGCGAGGTAGGAAGCAGCGTGCCAGCCAAGAACGGCAACGCCGGCGGAAACCGCCTGGTGATCGTCGAGTCGCCTTCCAAGGCGAAGACCATCGCCGGGTACCTCGGCCGCGGCTACGTCGTGGAGTCCAGCATCGGGCATATTCGTGATCTCCCTGAGAAGGCCGACGACATCCCTGAGAAGTACAAGGGAGAGTCCTGGGCACGCCTCGGCGTCAATGTGGATCACGAGTTTGAGCCGCTCTACGTCGTCAACCACGACAAGAAGGCGCAGGTGAGCAAGCTCAAGCAGCTGCTCAAGGACGCCGACGAGCTCTATCTCGCCACTGACGAGGATCGCGAGGGCGAGGCGATCGCCTGGCACCTCCGCGAGGTGCTCAATCCCAAGGTCCCGGTGCACCGCATGGTGTTCCACGAGATCACCCCGCGGGCGATCCAGGAGGCGGTGGCCAATCCCCGCGCCCTGAACCTGCGGCTGGTCGACGCCCAGGAGACCCGGCGCATTCTCGACCGTCTCTACGGCTACGAGGTCAGCCCGGTCCTGTGGAAGAAGGTCAAGCCCCGGCTTTCGGCCGGGCGCGTGCAGTCCGTGGCGACCCGGCTGGTCGTGGAGCGCGAGCGCGAGCGCCTGGCGTTCACCAGCGCGAGTTACTGGGACCTGCAGGCGCTGCTCGACACCGGTGGTGACGAGGTTCCGCACGAGTTCACCGCCATGCTGACCGGCGTGGACGGAAAGCGCGTCGCCCAGGGCCGGGACTTCGCGAGCAACGGCACCCTCAAGAGCGCCGATGTGCTTCACCTGGACGAGCAGGCCGCCCAGGCCCTGGCCGGGCGCCTGGCCGGTGTGCCGTACAAGGTCAGGTCGGTCGAGCGCAAGCCGTACACCCGCAAGCCGTACGCGCCGTTCAGGACGACCACGCTGCAGCAGGAGGCCAGCCGCAAGCTGGGCTTCTCCGCGAAGTCGACCATGCAGGTCGCCCAGCGCCTCTACGAGAACGGCTTCATCACCTACATGCGGACCGACAGCATCACGCTGTCGGAGACCGCTGTCGCCGCCGCCCGCAGCCAGGCCATCAAGCTTTACGGCTCGGCCTATGTGCCCGACAAGCCGCGCGTCTACGCCAGCAAGGTGAAGAACGCGCAGGAGGCGCACGAGGCGATCCGTCCCTCGGGTGAGGAGTTCCGCACGCCGGGCGAGACCGGGCTGAGCGGTGACATGTTCCGCCTGTACGAGCTGATCTGGCAGCGGACCGTGGCCTCCCAGATGAAGGACGCGGTCGGCGAGTCGGTCACCGTCAAGGTGGACGGCACGTCCAGTTCGGGGGAGCAGGTCGAGTTCAGTGCCTCCGGGCGGACCATCACCTTCCACGGTTTCCTGAAGGCCTATGTCGAGGGCGCGGACGACCCGTCCACCGACCGCGACGACTCCGAGAAGCGCCTGCCGAACCTGAGCGAGAACGACCCGCTCACCGCGTCCGCGCTGAACGTGCTGTCGCACGCCACCAAGCCGCCGGCCCGGTACACGGAGGCGTCGCTGATCAAGGAGCTGGAAGACCGGGAGATCGGCCGTCCCTCGACGTACGCGTCGATCATCGGAACGATTCTGGACCGCGGCTACGTCTTCAAGAAGGGCACCGCCCTGGTGCCGTCCTTCCTGGCGTTCGCGGTGGTCAACCTGCTGGAGCAGCACTTCGGCCACCTCGTCGACTACGACTTCACCGCCGACATGGAGAAGGTCCTCGACGACATCGCCAACGACCGGGCGGAGCGGGTGCCCGAGCTGCGCCGGTTCTACTTCGGTGTGGACGGCGGCGAGGGTCTGAAGGAAATGGTCACCGACCTCGGTGAGATCGACGCCAAGGAGATCAGCTCGTTCTCGATCAGGGGCACCGACATCATGATCCGGGTGGGCCGCTACGGTCCGTACCTGGACCGGGAGGGTGTCCGGGTGAACGTGCCGGAGGACCTGGCCCCCGACGAGCTCACCGCTTCGATGGCCGAGGAGCTGTTCTCCCGCCCGACGGGTGACCGGGAACTGGGCAAGGACCCGGTGACCGGGCACGTGATCGTGGCCAAGGACGGCCGCTTCGGTCCGTACGTCACCGAGATCCTGCCGGTGGAGACGCCTCCGGCCGAGGGCAAGAAGAAGACCAAGAAGGCCGACGCCCCCAAGCCGCGCACCGGGTCGCTGCTCAAGTCGATGTCCCTGGACACCGTCACCCTTGAGGACGCCCTGCTTCTGCTCTCGCTGCCGAGGGTGCTCGGGGTGATCGACGACCAGGAGGTCACGGCGCAGAACGGCAAGTTCGGGCCGTACATCAAGAAGGGCACCGACTCTCGTTCCCTGGGGTCGGAGGAGGAACTGTTCACGGTCACCCTCGATCGGGCCAAGGAGTTGTTCGCCCAGCCCAAGACCAGGGGCAGGCGGGCCGCGGCCGCGCCGCCGCTGCGCGAGCTGGGTGAGGACTCGGTCTCCAAGAAGCCGATCGTGGTGAAGGAGGGGCGGTTCGGGCCCTACGTCACCGACGGGGAGACCAACGCCTCGCTGCGCAAGGGGGACGAGGTCGAGCAGATCACCACCGAACGCGCCGCCGAGCTTCTCGCCGACCGTCGCGCCCGAGGCCCGGCGCCCAAGCGTCCCCGCACCACCCGGGCCAAGGCCAAGGCCTGACGCCGCCGGGCCAGGACCCCTCGTACCGGGGCCCTGGCCCGCGGGGTTTCCGCACCCGCTGGGAACGCATTCGCCGTTTCGGGCGTTCTTCGGAACGCGCCGGGACGGCCGGTGGGCGCGAGAGGGAAGGCAAGTGACGATCGTGGGCTTCGTGTCGCTGGTCATCTGTGCGATCACGGTGGTCCACTACTACCTGTGGCGTCGCCTGGTCCGTTCGACCACCCGGCCGGGGCGGACCCGCCGGGTGCTGACCTGGATCCTCGTCGGCCTGGCGGTGCTCGCCCCCGTGACGCTGATCGTCTCCCGCAGTGAGTGGGGGCACTTCCTGGCGTGGCCGGGATTCTTCTGGATCGCGACGATGTTCTACCTCGTCGTGTTCCTGGTGGTCCTGGAGATCCCCAGGGCCGTGGCCCTGCTGGTGGTGCGCGGGATGGAGCATCGGGCCGAGCGGCACCTGGTGCCGCCGGGGGTGGCCGCCCGCCGTGCGAAACGAGCCGCGCAGCCGGAGCTCGCCGTTCGATCCGAAACCGTCGGCACACCGGCGTCCGTGGCCGCCGTTCACCCCGAGCACTCCCTCCGGCCCGTCTCCACGGCCCAGACGGACCGTGGAGAGTCCCCGGTCGGTGGGGTGGTCGTCGTACCGGGTCCTGGAGGCACGCCGCGCGGCGGAGGGGCGAAGGACACGGCAGGCGGGCTGAGCAGGAGGCTGTTCATCGCCCGTACGGCGGCGGTCGCCGCCGGGGCGGGGGCGCTCGGCACGATCGGGTTCGGGATCAGGACCGCCCTCGGGGACCCGGTCATCGAGTCGGCCGGGGTGGTGCTGCCCAGGCTGGATCCACGCCTGAACGGCCTGCGGTTCGCGGTCGTCAGCGACATCCACCTGGGCCCGCTCACCGGTACGGAGCACACCCGGCGCATCGTCCGCATGATCAACTCACTGGAGGCCGACGTGGTCGCCGTCGTCGGCGACCTGGTCGACGGCACGGTGGCCGAGCTCGGCCCGCTGGCCAGGCCGCTGAAGGACCTCGAATCCCGTTACGGCGCCTACTTCGTCACCGGTAACCACGAGTACTACACCGCCAACGGCCCGCAGGAGTGGATCGAGGAGCTCCGCGAGCTCGGCATCCGCCCGCTGGGCAACGAGCGTGTGGAGATCGCCCACGGGGGAGCCGTGCTCGATCTCGCCGGGGTCAACGACGTCGGCGGTGTCGCATCGGGTGACGGCCCGGACTTCGAGCGGGCGCTGGGTGGCCGTGACCGCTCCCGGTCCACGGTCCTGCTCGCCCACCAGCCGGTCCAGGCGGTCCAGGCGGCCACCTACGGGGTGGACCTCCAGCTGTCCGGCCACACGCACGGAGGGCAGATGGTCCCCTTCAATCTGATCATCCCGATGCAGCAGCCGGTCGTCTCCGGTCTCGGCGAGGTGGACGGCACCCAGGTCTACGTGACGCGGGGCGCGGGTTTCTGGGGGCCGCCGGTCCGGGTGGGCGCCCCACCCGAGATAACCCTGCTGGAAGTCAGCAACGAGAGGCTCCGGTAGCCCGGCACCGATCGGGAGAGCCGGCCAGGGCGCGGAGACGCATCACTGGAAACACGAGCATCTGACGCTTCTTTTCGGGTGTGGCACCTGCGGGGCACAGGGTGGAGGCATTACCCTCATGCGACGGGCAGCCGGGCATTTCCGCCTGGCTCATGTTTTCCCCAGCCCAGCGAGCACCTGGATACGCTGACACTATGACCACCCTTGGCCGGAGCACCGCGCGACGTAAGCCCCCCCACGTGCTGGCCAACACCCCGTTCCGCAAGCTGTGGACGGCGATGTCGGTGTGCAGCCTCGGAGACTGGCTCAACCTGCTGGCACTGACCGCCCTGGCGGGCAACCTCACGGTGGGGTCCGGCTACAAGGTCCAGAGTCTGGCCATCGGAGGCGTCTTCGTGGCGAAGATGCTCCCCGCCATCCTGCTGGGCCCGCTCGCCGGCGCGTTCGCCGACCGGTTCGACCGGCGGATGACGATGTTCTTCTGCGACTTCCTGCGCTTCGCGCTGGTGTTGTCGATCCCGCTGATCGGCAACTACCAGTGGGTGATCATCGCTACCTTCCTGGTCGAGTGCGTCAACCTCTTCTGGGTTCCGGCCAAGGACGCCACGGTGCCCAACCTGGTGCCCAAGGAGCGACTGGAGGAGGCCAACCAGCTCAACCTCCTGGTCACCTACGGGACCGCGCCGATCGCCGCGCTGCTGTTCGCGGTGCTGTCGGTCGCCGACGACGCCCTGGGCAACCTGGTGCCGTTCTTCGCCCAGCGGGAGACCTACCTGGCGCTGTTCATCAACGCGCTCGCCTACCTGGTCTCGGCCTTCATCATCCTTTCGCTCAAGGACATCCCGAAGGCCGGCGCGCGGGCCGCGACCTCCACGCCGTCGGTGCTGCGGCAGATCTTCGAGGGCTGGCGGTTCGTCGGCGGCAACCGGCTGATCCGCGGCCTGATCATCGGCATGCTGGGCGCGTTCGCCGCCGGCGGCGCGGTGGTCGGGGTGGCCAAGATCTACGTGGACGCGCTGGGCGGCGGCGACGCGGCGTACGGCGTGGTCTTCGGGGCGGTCTTCGTCGGCATGGCGTCCGGCATGTTCTTCGGGCCGAGGCTGCTGAGGGAGCTGTCGCGGCGGCGGTTGTTCGGCCTGTCGATCGTGGTGGCCGGGGTGGTCCTCGTCGCGATCGCGCTCGTCCACAACCTGGTGATCGTCGTCCTGCTGACCGTGCTGCTCGGCGCGTGCGCGGGAATCGCCTGGATCATCGGCTACACGATGATCGGGCTGGAGGTGGACGACAACCTGCGGGGCCGCACGTTCTCCTTCCTGCAGTCGCTCGCCCGGGTGACCCTGCTGCTGGTGGTCGCGGTCGCGCCGACCCTGGCGGGCCTGTTCGGCGAGCGGGAGATCAGGGTCGGGCAGGAGCCGGTCTACCAGTTCGACGGCTCCAACCTGGTGCTGCTGGTCGGCGGGTTGCTCGCGGTGGCCGTCGGGGCCGTCGCGCTACGGCAGATGGACGACCGCAGGGGCGTCTCGATCGTCGCCGACCTGATCGCCGCGGCGCGCGGGGAGCGGTTCACCCCCGAGAGCGTCGAGCAGGCGCGCGGGATGTTCATCGCCTTCGAGGGCGGTGAGGGGTCGGGCAAGACCACCCAGTCCAGGCTGCTGGCGATCTGGCTGCGCGACCAGGGGTTCGACGTCGTACAGACCCGTGAGCCGGGCTCGACCAAGGTGGGCATGCGGCTGCGCGCGATCCTGCTCGACGCGGTGCACCAGGGACTGTCCGCGAGGTCGGAGGCCCTGTTGTACGCGGCCGACCGGGCCGAGCATGTGGAGAAGGTCATCCACCCGGCCCTCCAGCGGGGTTCCATGGTGATCTCCGACCGGTACGTCGACTCGTCGCTGGCCTACCAGGGCGCGGGCCGGGCGCTGGACATCGAGGACGTCAAGAGGATCAACGGCTGGGCCACCGGTGGGCTCGTTCCCGATCTCACCGTGCTCATCGACACTCCGCCGTCGGTGGGGCTGGCCCGGCTGGGCGGGGCCGCCGACCGCATCGAGTCGGAGCCGCTGGAGTTCCACGAGCGCGTCCGCCGCGAGTTCCGGGCACTGGCCGCCGCGGAGCCGGATCGTTACCTGGTCGTCGACGGGACCCTGACCCAGGAAGGGATCTCCTCGCTCATCTACGACCGGGTCCGCGAGATCATGCCCGACCCGGTGCCACAGGAGTCGGAGGACGTCACCGGGACCATCCCGGCGATCCGTGACTGACCCGGTGCCTCCGCGAGCCGTGAGCGGAGCCGAGGTCGCGGGGGGAGTCCTCTCCGTGAGCTCCTGACCCGGCGACCGGCACCGGCGGTAGGTTGGGTCCGTGGGAGTCTTTGATGATCTTGTGGGGCAGGAGCGGGCCGCGGTAACGCTCCGCCGGGCCGCGGCGGCCGGGGCCGACCTGCTGGCCGGGGGGCGCGGTGCCGGGATGACCCACGCGTGGCTGTTCACCGGGCCGCCCGGGTCCGGGCGTGAGGAGGCCGCGCGGGCGTTCGCCGCCGCGCTGTTCTGCCACGAGCAGGGGTGCGGCCACTGCGACATGTGCCATCAGGTGTCGGTCGGCTCCCACCCGGACCTGGAGATCGTCCGCCCGCAGGGACTCTCGTACGGCATCAAGGACACCCGCAGGCTCATCCTGCGCGCGGCCGGGGCGCCGACGCTGGGCCGCTGGCGGGTCGTGCTGTTCGAGGACGCCGACCGGGCGACCGAGGGGGCGTCCAACGCGCTGCTCAAGGCCATCGAGGAGCCGCCGCCGAAGACCGTCTGGCTGCTCTGCGCGCCTGCTCCGGACGACATGATGATCACCATCAGGTCCCGTTGCCGGATCGTCACGCTCGTCACCCCGCCCACCTCGGCGGTCGCCCACGTGCTGGCCACGCGCGAGAACGTGCCGCCGGCGATGGCGGAGTTCGCGGCCAGGGCCGCCCACGGGCACATCGACCGCGCCCGCAGGCTGGCCCTGGACGAGGAGGCGCGCTCGCGTCGCGAGGCGGTGCTGTCCATCCCCAGGTCGCTCACCGGCATCGGTGAGTGCGTGATGGCCGCCGAACGCCTGGTGAAGACCGCCGAGGACGAGGCCGCCGCGGTCACGGCGGTGCTGAACGAGGCGGAGATCACCGAACTGCGTCAGGTCTACGGCGAGGGCTCTACCGGAAAGGGGCTCAACAGGGGGCTGATCCGCGGCGGCGCCGGGGCGCTCAAGGACCTTGAGGACCGGCAGAAGTCCCGGGCGACCCGCACCAAGCGCGACGTCATCGATGCGGCGCTGCTCGACCTGGTGGCGTTCTACCGCGACGTGCTGGCCGTGCAGTTCGGCGCGCACGTGGAACTGGCCGGCGAGGACCGCCGCGCCGATCTGGAAGACCTGGCCCGTGCCTCCACCCCGGAGGACACCCTGCGCAGGATCGACGCCATCATGCGCTGCCGGAGGCGGCTGGCGGCCAACGTCAGCCCGCAGATGGCCGTGGAGTCGATGACCCTCTCGTTGCATCAGCCCCGGCTCTGAACCGCGTCGGCCTGGCCTGATCCGCCTCACGACGGGAGATGGTTTTCACGTTTTTGGTCATGCAGACCGAAATGTTGGAACTGGGCGGACCGGAGCCCGCTGAGACGATCAGCAGGCTCTACGCCAGGGGCGGCAGGCGGGCGGACATGCGCTACCGCGATGGCCGGGAGGTTTCCGGCCGGCCGGCACGGATGGTTCGGAGGCGCACATCGTGGTCCGGCGGGAACCGGAGTTCGAGGTGATCAACTTTGGCCGACATCGGACACCTCAAGGTTTCCGGTAACCCGGTGTGACGGATATCGGCTGGTGAGGGGAGGGGGCCGTCGCGACCGCGCGCCCCCTACCCGTCTTTTTTCGATTAGATGGAACCATTCCTCGCTAAATCACCTCAAAGCATGAGTGTGGGTCGTTAGGATTCACGGGCAAAAATCAATGCTTTTGTTATAAAACAACGGGAAGTGTCCTGCTCTATGGGGATGAGCAGCGAAGACCGGGGGAATTTTGGTGAGCACCGAGGCGCGCCACGGGGTGGTCCCGTCCGTGAGCGGGCGGGCCGTCACGAGCCGGGTGGGCGATGACGACACGCTGAGGATCGAATGGTCGGCACCGACGGACGCGGAGATCGTCCTGCGGCATGTGGAGACCGGTGAGGAGTGCGGGACGGCGGACCTGACGGTGCTGGCCCCAGGTATCTGGATGGCCTCATGCCGGGGCGAGCCCGTCGCCACCGACGACCCGGGGTTCTCGCTCGACGGGCTCTGGTCCTACGCCGAGATCCGCCGCAACCGGGAGATCAGGGCGTTCCGCACCTCCCTTGGCACGCTGGGCCTGCGGGTCCGCGAGGTCGAGCCGTACGTCGAGGTGATCCGTGTGACCGCGGACGACGGGGTGATCGCCGTCGAGGGCGCCGTCGCGTACGGCGACCCGATCCGGGGGGAGGCCAGGCTGGTGGCGGTGGCCCGCCGGGGGCCGGAGCCGGTGAGCGGGCCGGCGACCTTCCAGGGACGGTGGTTCGAGGGAGCGATCGAGATCGCGCCGATGGCCGAGGCGCAGGTGCGGCGCCGGGTCTTCTGGGACCTGTACGCGGAGATCTCCGGGGTCCGGCTGCCGCTGGCGACCCGTCTTGACGACATAACAGATAAGAAGATCAAAGTTCGTTTTCCTGCCCAGCATGTCGGGCAGGTGAGGGTCCGCCCGTACTACACCGAGACCGACAGCCTCGCCGTCGCGCTCAGCATCGAAGAGGAGAAACCGTGAAGATCTCCTTTCTCATTCTCAACGCCTACGGCATGGGCGGCACCATCCGCGCCACCTTCGACCTCGCCACCGCCATGTCCGAGCGGCACGAGGTCGAGGTCGTCAGCGTCTTCCAGCACACCGACACCCCCTTCCTGCCGCTGGGCCCCCGGGTCAGGCTCCGTTCGCTGGTGGACCTGCGGGAGGGGGCCAGGGTCCGCTGGCCGTACACGAAGAGGGCCGAGCGGCTGGGCGCGCGGGAGAGCGCGCTGATCCACCCCGAGGAGCGCGCCTACGCGTCCTTCAGCGCCTGGAGCGACGAGGTCCTCGTCCGCGAGCTGCGCAGGCTCCGCAGCGACGTCCTGATCACCACCCGCGCGGGTCTCAACATCATGGCCGCGAGGTACACTCGCAGGAAGGTCGTCACGATCGCCCAGGAGCACCTGCACTTCGAGGCGCACCAGCCCGGGATCTTCGAGGAGATCCGGACCTGGTACCCGAAACTGGACGCGGTCGTCACCCTCACCGAGGCCGACGAGCACGACTACCGGAACATGCTCAACGGGTCGCCCACCCGGGTGTTCACCATCGGCAACGGGCTGCCCGGCGGGCCGCGTCCACGCTCCAGGCAGGAGAACCGGATCGTGCTGGCCGCGGGCAGGCTGGTGCCGGTCAAGGGGTACGACCGGCTGCTGAAGGCGTTCGTCCGGGTGGCCAGGGAACGTCCCGACTGGAAGCTGCGGATCTACGGCGAGGGCCGGGTCGGCGACAAACTGGTCAGGCAGGCGGTCAAGCTGCGGCTGCACAACAACGTCACCTTCATGGGCCCCACCGGTGACATCGAGGGCGAGCTGGCCAAGGCGTCGATCCACGCGGTCAGTTCCCGCTTCGAGGGCTTCGGCATGACCATCATCGAGGCGTTCGCCTCCGGGGTGCCGGTGGTCAGCTTCGACTGCCCCCGTGGACCTCGCGAGATCATCACACCCGGGATCGACGGACTGCTGGTTCCCGCCGACGACGTGGACGCCCTGGCCGACGGGCTGATCCAGATGATCGACGACGAGGAGGGCCGCCACAGGATGGCCAAGAACGCCATCCAGACGGCCCAGAGCTACGACATCTCGATGATCGCCGAACGCTGGGAGAAGTCCTTCGCCGAACTCGGCCGCTGAGCGGCTGCCCGGGGTGCCGGGCCCTGCATCGACAGACGACTCTCTCCCGGCCCTCGTGAGGATGCTCCCGTGGGCTGCCGAAAGAGAGCAGTGCTCGTCCCCGGAGTGGTTCTTGATGGGGCGGTGCGCGGGGTACACGGCCCGCGTTCACGCCTTGGCGGCCCCGCACTTCGCCGGGTGCGGAGCGTAGGGTGAGCACGAGCCGTACCCCCAGGTTTGGAGCCATATGGGCATGATCATGGCGGTGAGTTTCACCCGCTACGGCAGGCTGTACTACCTCGACCCCGGCGAGCACAGCCCCAAGGTCGGCGACAAGGTGCTCGTGCCCACCGAGGCCGGGCCCGAGGTCGCCGAGTGCGTCTGGGCGCCGCAGTGGACGAGCGAGGAGATCGGCGGGCTGCCGGTGTGCGCGGGTATCGCGACCGAGGAGCACCTCACCCGCGACGAGGGCAACAAACGGCGCCGCGCCGAGGCCCGGAGCGTCTCCAAGCGCCTGATCAAGCGGCACACGCTGCCGATGAAGGTCGTCGGCGTCGACTACCTGGACGCCGAGAACGTCTACACGGTCTACTTCTCCGCCCCGCACCGGGTCGACTTCCGCGCCCTCGTCCGTGACCTGGCCCGCAACCTGCGCGCCAGGGTGGAGCTGCGCCAGATAGGCCCGCGCGACGAGGCCCGCCTCCAGGGCGGCATCGGCCCCTGTGGCCGTGACCTGTGCTGCGCCACCTTCCTCAAGGACTTCGAGCCGGTCTCCGTCCGGATGGCCAAGGACCAGGACCTGCCGGTCAACCCGCTGCGCATCGCGGGGGCGTGCGGGCGGCTGATGTGCTGCCTGAAGTACGAGCACCCCCTCTACCTCGACGCCCAGAGCAGGATGCCCCGGATCGGGCTGAAGGTCGACACCCCCGAGGGCACCGGAACCGTCGTGGGCCGCAACGTACCCTCGGACTCCGTCGTGGTCCGCCTGGAGGACGGCGGCCGCCGCTGCGCCTGCCCGTCGGCCTCGGTCTGCTCCCCGCGCAAGCAGCACGACGAGGCGTACGGTGGCGCGGTGCGGGTCGCCGAGAGCGGGCCGGAAGGGTGACCGATCGGCTGTCCCCGCTGAGGTCGATGTCCCGTCATGGGGGCTCGGCGCGGGCACATAGGATTCGACCGTTCGGCCTCTCCGCGTGTCGGCCCCCTTGCCGGATCCGCGTGTGACCCCGACCTACGGACTACGGAGCGGACAAGGCGTGAGATCCCGTGTGACCGCCGTACTGGCGGCGGTGGCCCTGCTCGCGAGCGCGTGCACCGGCGCCGACGTCCCTGCCGACGCCAGTGGCGGCACCGGAGCCGGCCGCGGTGTGGCGGGAGCGGCTCTCGGCTGGCACGAGTGCGAGGACGGTTTCGAGTGTGCCAAGCTCGCCGTACCGCTCGATCACAGCAAGCCGGACGGCGAGAAGATCGAGCTCAGCGTGATCCGGCTCCCGGCCTCGGGGGAGCGGATCGGTTCGATCCTCCTCAATCCCGGCGGGCCGGGTGCCTCCGGAGTGCAGTACGCGCGAAGTGCCCGCACCGCGGTGAGCGAGGCGGTTCGCGAGCGCTTCGACGTCGTGGGCTTCGACCCGCGCGGGGTCGGCGAGTCCGCGCCCGTCCGGTGCCTGTCGCCGAGCGAGCTGGACACCTTCGTCGGCCTCGACAGCTCGCCCGACTCGCCGGGGGAGGTCACCGTGCTTGAGGAGGGGGCGCAACGGTTCGCCGCCGGATGCGAGACCCGATCGGGCAGGCTCCTGCCGTACGTCGGCACCGCCGACGCCGCCAGGGACATGGACCTGCTGCGTGCCGCCGTCGGTGACTCCCACCTCACCTACCTCGGCAAGTCGTACGGCACGCAGCTGGGCGCCGTCTACGCCGATCTCTTCCCCGACCGGGTCCGCGCCCTCGTCCTGGACGGCGCCGTGGACCCCTCGCTCGGCCCACTGGAGCTGAACACCGCGCAGGCACGCGGTTTCGAGGTCGCCCTCGACGCGTTCCTCGAAAACTGCCTCGCGGCCACCGACTGCCCCTTCCAGGGCTCCGTCGCCTCCGCCCGTGCGGAGATCACCACGCTGCTCCGCAGGGCGGACACCGCTTCCCTGGCCAACAGGACCGGCGACGACCGTACGGTGACCGAGGCCTGGGCCATCCTCGGTGTGATCACCCCGCTCTACGACCGGCAGGCATGGCCGGTCCTCCGCCAGGCGCTGGCCCAGGCGCTGAAGGGGGACGGCACCGTCCTGCTCCGCATGGCCGACCTGCTGGTCGACCGTGGGGAGGACGGCGAGTACACCAACCAGACCGAGTCCAACCTGGCGGTCAACTGCGTCGACAGCATCTACCCCCGCGACCCCGCCGCCTACGCCAAGGCGGCCGAACAGGCGGCCAAGGTCGCCCCCCTGTTCGGCGCGTACGTCATGTGGAGCTCACTGCCCTGCGCGTACTGGCCGGTCAAGGCGGGGGCCCGGGAGAAGATCGACGCCCCCGGAGCCCCGCCCATCATGGTCGTCGGCACCAGACGCGACCCCGCCACGCCCTACCAGTGGTCAGAGGCCCTCGCCTCCCAGCTCTCCTCTGGCGTCCTGGTCGGTTTCGACGGAGACGGCCACACCGCTTATCTGACCGGCTCGGCGTGCGTGGATCGCCTGGTGGACGACTACCTGATCGACCTGACCGTCCCCGCCGATGGAACCCAGTGTCCCAAGATCGGCTGATTCCGGTGCGCGGGAAGGCCCTGGGAGCCTGTAGACTGCCGTAGGTCGTGGTGAAACACGGCACGCCGCCTTAGCTCAGTCGGCCAGAGCACTTCACTCGTAATGAAGGGGTCTGGGGTTCGATTCCCCAAGGCGGCTCCAGGTCGAAAGGCCCCCACCGGGTTCCGGTGGGGGCCTTTTGCTAACACCCTTGCTAACAGCGGCTCACTTGATCGGCCAGGTGTGGCTTTCGAGGCTGAGCAATGTGAACGTCTTGTCGACCCATGTCCGCTCCAGGTCGTTGCTGGTGATCTGCCGAAGTGCGATAGAAGCAGCCCCCGGTTCGATGTTTGATCGGCTGTTCCTGGACATCAGATCGGCGGCGAATCCAGCCAGCGCCTTGAAAGCAAGGTAGGGAGGGGCGTCCGAGCTAGTCCACGGGTATGCCGTTATCTCGGGGCCGCCTGCCCTGTAGATCCGGGATCGAAGGGGATCCTTACGTTGAATCGACTTGCGCAAACTTTGGAAACCTTGTCGAAAGCACCCGAGAAGAACGCATTCCCGCTCGGAGAGGCTGCGTTCGGAGGCGAGGCGGACGAGGAGTGCTTCCACCTTGCCCTCCACCTCGGCAGCCTGCTTGAGCACATCGGCCCGGAACTGATCATCTTCCATAAGACTGTTGGGAGTACCGCCCCACAGCTTCCAGATCGCACAGAACTGTCCGTAAGCCTCGTAGAAAGTGCCGAGAGCCAGGAGATCCAGCTCTCGGCGCTTCTTGCGTTCGTCCCATCGGGCGGTTAGGCGATTACCGACAAACCACCCTAAAGAGAGCGTTAATAGGGCGACGACGAGGTTGGGTATCGTCTTGACTGTCTCCGCCAACAGTGTTGAACCCATAACTCTCCTTGCCGTTGGATCTACCTATAAATCATCGGCAGCAAGGTGTGGATCGTTATCAGTGGGTTTCGTCGGAGCTTAGAACCTGAGCGAAGACATCGGCGGCAGCGGTCTCTGCTGAGCGGATCACGTGAGCATAGACGCGAAGGGTGATGGCGGGGTCAGCGTGGCCGAGCCGGGAAGCGACCACGTGGACGGGAACGCCGGCTAGGAGGAGGGTGGTCGCGTGGATGTGCCGGAGGTCGTGGAGACGGGCATAGGGCAGGGGATCAGCCGGGGTCTGGCTCTTGTCCTCCGGCTCGTTGTACGCCTTGATGAGTTTGCCCGGTAACGCCGTCACGGTGGTCGGGTAGATGGGGCCGCCCCAGGCGGTTGTAAAGACGTGGCCATTCTCCTCGCCCTTCCAGACGCCTCTGACCCGGAGCTTTTCAGCTTCCTGTGCTTCCTGGTGGGTGCGGAGAACGTTGACCGTCCCTTCATCGAGGGTGATGACGCGAGTCCGGCCGCTCTTCGTGGTGCCCGCGATGTGCTCGCCGTCGACAACGCCCGTCGAGCCCTTGATGATGATCTGCCGCCCCTCCAGGTCGGCGTCCGGCCATCGCAGGTTCAGCAGCTCACCCCGCCGGGCGCCCGTGTACGCGGCCAGATGGAAGAAGGCGAACAGCCGATGCGAGCGGGCCAGCTCCAGGAAGGTCCGGAGCTGTGCCGGGGTCCAGATCATGCCCGGTTCCTTCCAGTCCTCACGGGGACGCTTGGCCTTGTCAACAGGTGAACTGCTGAGGTACTCGCGAACCTCGACGGCATCACGGAAGGCCCGGCGCAGGATCGCATGCGTGTGGACGACGGTGGACACCGCCAGTGGCTTCTCACCGCGCCCACCCCTGGCCAGCAGATCCCGGTAGAGCTTGGTGATCGTGGAGGGCCGGACCGCCTGAAGCTTCGTTTTTCCGATGTGGGGCTTGATGTAGAGGCGAATGGTGATCCGGTAGTCCTCAAGCGTCCCCGGCTTGATCTCCATGGCGTGATCCTCGATCCAGTCATCGAGGTACTCGCTTACGGTGATCTCGTTTCGGTCGACGTACTCGCCGCGCCGAGCGTTCACACGTGCCTCGTCACGAGCGGCCTTGGCAGCTTCCTCAGTGGTGAAGCCGCCCACCCACTTCGGCTTGCTCTCGCCCGTCTCCGGATCCTTGACGCGGATTACGTAGGACCAGGTGTTCCCGCGCTTCATGACCCTGTCGCGGAGCTTGGGCGCGCTCTTCTTGTTCGGCTTGTCAGGGGCGCCGACGAGGAGCTTGGTCATGCCGCACGCTCCGCCGAGATCAGGTGAGTGATGTAGTCCTGCAGAGCCGAGACCGGGACCCGTCGGGAGCCGTCGATCCGGATCGAGGCGACCGAGCCGGAGGCGATCAGCTGATAGAGCTTGCTCCGGGAGACCGCCAGGGCAGCCGCAGCTTCGGGAACGGTGAGAAGGAGCCGAGTCATGAGCCACCCCCTGAGAGAGCAGGCAGGCGGTTTCCGGTAAGGGCGCTTACCAAAAGGGCGTCACCGGCTGAGAAGCCCTGTCCGGCGTACTCCCAGTGCGAGACGACGAGCACGGTGTCCTCGTCGAAGAGCGGCAGGCGACCGGTGGTGATCGCTTCCCCGCGCATGTACTCGGTGCGAGCGGCGCGGATGTCGCCGAGGGTGGTGGAGTACCGGCGGCTCTTGGTGGAGAAGTGGCCGCGGAAGCCCAGCACGTGAGCCCATTTGATGAGCCGGAATTCGGTCAGTTCGTCGAGGGCGCCCAGGCGCAGGCATTCGGCGATGAGCCGTCGGGCGTGGTCCCGGATCGGCAGGGCGGTGAGGTCGTCGAGGGGGTTGATGCGCCGGTCCAGGGTGCCGACGCATTCGGCGGCTTTGGTGGCGTACTTGGCGATGTAGGCGGCTACGGCTTGCTCGGTGAGGTCACCGGTCATGGTGATCTCGCGGACGTCGAGCTGAGTGCCCCAGCCGAAAGACCGCGCGGGTTCGCCGGGTACCGCAGGGACGGTGACCGCCACGGCCGTGGCGGCATGCTGTACGGCGTCGGCCATCAGGTCGGCCGTCGCCCAGGCCGGTGGAGGGGTAGCCGGCCCCTCGGGACCGTCGACGCGGATGACCGCGTGAAAGTGGACGACGCCGCGCCGCTGGTACTCGGCGACCTTGGCGAAGGAGAGCAGGGCCTGTTCCCGTAGCTCCCGCTGGGTCAGCCCGGCGTTCTTGGCGACGCGTCGGCGAAGAGCTTCGGTGAGGCGCCGCCACAACTCCGGGGACATCGCGTTGAACAACACCGAGCCCGCGTAGTCGTAGCAGTCCGGGCAGAGCGGTTCACCGAGGCGGCTTTCGTCGGCCCCGTGCCGAGCGGTGCAGGACATGACGCGCCCGTGTGGGCAGGTGGCCGCATCGCGTCGAGCGTGACACGGCAGGACGGTCCCGTTTTTCTCTCGCCGGGTGTGGACGGTGCCGAAGGAGGGAGCGGTGAGGGTGACGAACAGGCAGGGGTGCGCGGTGACCGAGTGTGGTAGGTGTCGGCCCGGTAGGTCTCGGCGCAGGCCGGACAGCGCGAGGCGCGCCGGGTCTTGCACGGGACACGAAGGATGCCGTCCGGTTCGGTGGCGGTGCTGTAGCTCGGTGGGAAACTGGCTCGGATCCTTCCCCGATGCGGTGCCCGACCCGGCCGTCGTGTCTGTGTTGCGTGCCGGGGCGTCGTAAGGTGTCGCTCTCAGGCCGAAAGGATCATTGTGCCGCAGTTCTCCCGATTATCGCGGTCAGCGCTGTCGGTATGGGCGGCGGCTGCGGTCGTCGCCGCCTTGCCGACCTGGGAGTTGTGGCGAGAGCGCCTCGCTGCTGAGGAGTTCACCCGGACCCATGCGGGGGCCGACCCGATCTACGGGGTCGTGGGCCTGTACAACAGCGGAACGACGCTGTCGCCGTTTGCCCCGCTGCGCCGTGATCTCGAAACGGTCATGACGATCACGGAGGACTGGGCGGTTTCGGCTCTCGTGGTCCTGCTCGGCCTCCTTGCGTGTCTCGGCTGCAGGGATCCCCGGACGACAGGCCAGCGGGTGGCGGGACTCCTCGTCCTGATCGCGGGCATCGAACTTCTCGCCTGGTTGTACAGCGGGCGGGGAATCTACGGCGAGACGATCCCGCTGTTCAGCGCTGGCGGGTGGGGGATCACCCAGCTGTGTCTCCTGGCGGCCGCGGCGCTGGTGTTCGCCGCGTCGCGCGAGATACGGCCTGTCACCGAGGACGAGCCGACTGCGTTACGGGCCGGGATGGTGTGGCGTCGGCTGGCGGCGGCCCTGGTCGACTATCTGATCGCCGTTGCCGTCCTGGGTGTCGTCGTGGGACCGGTCTGGTCCTTAATCGGCCTCGGCTCCGGGTTCCGGATGGGGTTCGGGCTTCTGGTGCAGGTCGACCTGTTTCAGGTCGGTACGGGCCTCGAGGAGCTGGTCATCTTGTCCGGGCTGTTCCTTTACTTCGGGGTACAGCACGCTCTGTGGGGGCGGACGCTGGGCAAGCGGTTGCTGGGTGTTCGGGTCATCGCCGTGCGGACGGGTGGACGGCTGGGCGCGGGCAGGACCGTGCTCCGCACGCTGGTCTTTCCTCTCCTCGCTTTCGTCCCCGACGTCGGGCTGTTGTGTCTCCTCGCGGGCGGGCTGTGGATGTTCCTCGATCCCGAAGGCCGGGTTCTTCATGACCGTTGGCTGGGCGCCGCGGTGGTACGCGACCGGGTACGGGACTCTCAGCCTCAGACGTAACTGGCCACCATCGGCATGATCTTGCTAACGCGGGTGCTACCACAGGTCTGGACGGTCCTGGACGACCATGGACTGAGGGACCCCGTAACACCCGCTTGACCAGGCCCAGAAGACGGCGGCGGACGGTTCTGGACGATCGTGTTCTGACTCGTAATGAAGGGGTCTGGGGTTCGATTCCCCAAGGCGGCTCCAGGTCGAAAGGCCCCCACCGGACACCGGCGGGGGCCTTTTGCTAACAGTGCTGTGGGCCCGGTGGTTTCTCCCGCGGCAGGGTGAGTGTTTGGGAATCGATCAGTCTTCAACACCTGGAGACTGCAGCATTCATAAACACGGTCTGCCCGAGGTGGTGCGCCGCCCGCACAGTGAGCACCAAACCTCCCTCAGCTGCAGCAGTTCGGTCACCTCGTTGAGCAACGCTTCCTTGATCTGGTTCAGGGCTGTGGCGTCTCGGCTGAAGCAACGGGCCACCCAGATGTCATGATCCTTTGTCCACCAGTTGCTGAGGTGAAAGTGCACGGCGGATGCTCCGTCGAACCACCACAGGTCCGTCGGTCCCGAGGCCTCATCGACCCATGGCAGAAGGTCCGTACCTACCAGGACCGGTGTTGTTCCCTGTGGGAGGGCCAACTCCAGCGTCAGGTGTGGCCAGCGGTGGACAGCCAGGAGCAGCGCGTGTGCCTCAAGCCGCTGGTCGATGCTCCGTTGAGGATCCTGAGCGGCTTGTCAGCGAGGGGCATCCCGGCACGACCGTCCAGTAGAACCTCCACACCCCACGTCCGGTCGCCGTCCACGATTCCGTAAAACACCCATCCCTGGGCCGTCCAGTAGACCCTCGCATCGCCATCCAGAACGTGATCAACCAGGACGTGGAACCTTAAACGCAAGGCCGGTCGTGGTAGGAACGATGGCCTGTTGATCCACTGCCGGCAGCAGCCGGCGGCGCCGAGCGGACGTGGCCTACCCCACGATGAAAGTGCCGATCACCCCGGTTACGCTCAGCATGCCGATCATGGTGAGGACGGCGATCGCGACCCCGGCACTGATCAACCATCGGCGTCTCGCCGTGCCGGCGTTCAGGCTCGAGAAGGCGAGCCAGGCCCACAGGAGCCCTTCCACCAGGAACCATGGCTCGTTGAACAGGAGATCCTGAAGATCGGCCGTGCGATGGTCGATCGTCGTCCAGAACGGCAGATTCAGCTGCATCAGGCCGGCCAGGCTCAGGGCCCGCTGAATGCTGTTGATCAGGGCGTGCATGACGCACCCCACCGTCACCGCCCAGCACATGGCCAGCAGGACGCGTCGCCCGTGGGACCGGCGCCATAACGGCAGCGTCGCCACCGGCAGCACCGTGGCGACCAGCAGGATGCCCGCCCCCAACGCGTTGACCATCTGCCACTGCTGATACGACACGGGTGTGCCGAACATGCCGACGGTCCCGCCCAGCGCGTAGTAGGTCCGATAACAGGTGTAGAACAGGCCCCAGGCACCTAGCACGATACTGATGCGGACCCTCTTCGCCGCTGCGCCGGGCAGGCCAGTGACCTGCGCATCTTGCTCCACGACTGCCACGGCTTCCCCCGAACGTGTTCTAAATCGGGCGCCAGTATGGCAAAGCGCGTCTGAGACAGAGCTGAGAGGTGGAGCACCTCATGGGCTTGAGCGTGAGGCAATCGGGTGGCTGATCTCTCTCGGCCAAGCCGGCTACCCGCACCGTGAGGTCTTCTTCACCAAGGTCCGCGACCACTTCGCCCTACCCAAGCCGGTCGACGAGCTGTGGAGCCGCTACCGCCAGCGCATGCCGTACCTCGTCCACTGTCGAGAGGTGATGGACGGGCTGTCACGGTTACGTGCGTCAGGTTGGAAGGTGGCGATCGTCACCAACGGCACCGCGGACAACCAGCTCGGCAAGATTCAGCGGACGGGGCTGGCCGAGGCCGTCGACGCCTACGCGCTCTCAGAGCTCGGTCACCGCATGCCACGACCGGAGACAACGTGTGTCGTTCTCTCGTCTTCGTTCGGATGGAGAGGCGGAGAGCCGCCCTCTTGTAACCATTTGGATGGTTCTGACCAAGCAGGGGTGTCAATCGACGAAGGGAGCATTGCCGGTGCGTCGCAAACAGGCGGAGATCGCTAGAGATCACGTGGCGTTCGAAGCCTTCTACCGGCGGCACGTCGATGCGGTCACCCGCTTTCTCGCTCGGCGTGTTGACGACCCGCACACGGTCGCCGACCTGGTGGCCGAGGTGTTCATGGCGGTGCTTGACTCCGCCCACACCTACCGGGCCGGGTTGGGGACCGAGATCGCGTGGCTGTACGGCGTGGCACGTAACACACTCTCGACCGAGCGGCGCCGGGTGTTCAAGCAGTCGCGGCTGACCAGCCGGGTGAGCGGGCGGCGGTCGTTGGACACCGACGACCTCGCCAGGCTCGAAGAGCGCATCGACGCGGAACGGCACGCCAGGCGGATCTTCGAGGCCATGGCCTACCTGCCCGAAGGGGAACGCGCCGTCCTGGAACTGGTCGTCATCGACCAGCTCACGGTCACCGAGGCGGCGACGGCCCTGGGCATCCGGCCGGGGACCGCCAAGGTGCGGCTGTATCGCGCTCGTCGCACGCTGCAGGGACTGCCCTTTGTCATGGAAGGAACACCGGGATGAGTTTCGAGGAGCAGATACTGATGGAACTTAAAGCCGAGATCATCGCACGCGCCGAACGGCGTCGTCGCACCGGCCGCCGCCTGTTCGCGGGGGCGGCGGTGGCCGGGCTGGCCGCGGCGGCGGCGATCGCGGTGCCGCTGCTGACCGGAGCGGAGCAGCCCGCGTACGCGGTGACCAGGAACGGCGACGGCACGATCAACGTCAAGCTCAACGAGTTCAGGGACGCTGACAAACTGGAACAGGATCTAAAGAGGATGGGGGTATCTGCGGACATCACCTATCTCAAGCCCGGCAAGTGGTGCGGGGGAGACAGAGGCGAGATCGTCGGGGGCGGCTCCCCGGAGGAGTGGAAGGGCTCCGTGTCCGACAGGGCCGCGCGTCTGCTCAGGACGGGGGGGTTGGAGATCGACCCCCGGTACGTCGGGAAGGGCCAGACCTTGGTGATGGCGTTCAGCGAGAGCAAGGAGCAGGCCTCTAGGGTGAAGAAGCCGGAGACGGCGTGGCAGTTCTCCGCATATGTGGTCAATGGCCAGGCCAAGCCGTGCGTCGTCGTCGACAATCCGACCTGGAACGACGTTGACGGCACCGGCCAGCCCCCCGCAGGAAGCTGATCCCGCGAGGAGCGATCCCCGTTCGTAGGGCGGCGACCACCCAAAGGTGGATCCGATAGAGGTTCTGCCCGATCAGCTTGATCGGGCAGGCTCCCGCCTCGGCGCATCGGGCTGGAAGGTGGCCGTCGTCCGGGAGGGCCTCTTCCGTATCCGTGCAGCAACGTGCTGTCGGCGCAGTGGAACTCCGGTGCGGCTTCCTGGCGTTGATCGAAGAAAGTCCCGTTTCTTACAGGAACACCCAAATAGGGGATGTGACCTAGGCCGTACACTTAGGGGGATTGCCGGTGATCTCCTACCCCTCAAGAGGTTCCCGTGGTTGAGACAGGCAAGACCCAACACATGCCGCGCGTGATGAAGATCGCCGAGTTCATTGTGTCGCTCCAGGCAGTGCAAGCGCTGGCGGGTGGTGCGCTGCTCGCCTTTGTCTTCGTGAACTCAGCTGACGACATGAACTCCGGGCTTGTGCTGTTGTTCGTTGGCTTCTGCGTCGTTATCGCAGTCCTGGCCGGTTGGTTGGCAAATAAGTGGATCTATCGTGAAAGGCGAGACCGAATCGCCGTGCTCGCGCTCGAAACCCTCATGGCGCTCGGCTTCGTCTCCGTGCTTGCTCTGGATTCCGATCTCAGCATGCGTAGCTTGCTGAATATCAACGTGGTTCTGCCGGTCATAGTGGTCGTTCTACTGCTTCTCCCCTCCGCGAGAGCTTGGTTTAACCGCTGATCAAGAGTCCCTCTCAGCTCATCCGGAAGAGTCACTTTCTGTCCTGCTTGGACGGTGATCAGCCGTCGAGGCTTTGGTCGAGTCGGTCGAGCGCCTTACGGGTCTCCGGTGAGGGGACCTGCGTGTAGACGTTCATGGTCACCGAGATTTGCGAGTGCCGGAGGATGCGCATCGCGACCCGGGGGTGAACGTCGAGTGCGGCCAGGAGCGAGGCGCAGGTGTGCCGAGTGTCGTGGACGCGGATACGGGGAACCTCGGCCTTCTCGCAGTAGCGCTCGAAGGACCGGTAGAAATTGCGCGGCTCGACCGGGGTCCCGTTCTTCGTGGTGAACACGAGGCCGGAGTGCTTCCACCTCTCCCCGGCACCCTGAATCCGCTGACGATCCAGGAACGCTGCTATGCACAACCCGAACAGGAGCAGAGAGGCCGTCCGCCCATGGCCGCGATAAGACACCCGCAACACCGGGGGCTGCCCCTTGCGGCTTGGGCGGTCTCAGGTTCCGGCCGGACTCATCGGCGAAGACGAGCCAGTGTCAACGACGGGTGAAAACAGGTTCTGGCACATACTTCGGGAAACCGGCAGGGCTGGACGATCGACGGGGCCGTCGACGCGGATCAGGGCGGTTCGCCCGCAGGACGGGCAGAGCCCTCCACGAAATGTGTGCCAGAAAGGGGGTCACGGAGTGATCATGCTGGTGTGAACTACGAAGGCGTCAGGAGGCCTGGGCGGTCACCCGCCTGAGCCGGGTGCGGATCGGACCGCCGAGTTGGGCAAGGGTGCAGGCGACCGGCCTCACTGCGTCGCCATGACGATGCAGCGCCGCAGCTCCTCGACCGCCTCAGGGGCGCCCTCGACCGTCACGCCGCTCGGCTCGCCGGCACTTTCCCGGTTCCACATCCAGCGCAGCACGGCCGTCGGCGGGCCGCTCACGGTCACGTCGGCCGCGTCGTCGTCAGCGCCGTCTTCGACGGCGAACAGCCCCGGGCCGGTCCGCACCCGCCACGCCGCGCCGTCGGTCCGCACCGTGTACGTCCGGCCCGGCGAGCCGGCCAGGATGTCGGTGAAGTAGTCGCCCCACTCGGCGACGCTGTATGCCACGAAGACCTTGAGCAGCTCGTCGATGCCGTCGACGGCGAGGTCTGCCGGGACCGGCGTGACCGGCTGCCCGGTGCCGAGCTCGGCGTCGATGCGGTGGATGACCGTCTCCTGCGCCATCCGCCGGATCCAGAAGCCGACGGTCTGATCCGGGGTGTACCAGGAGCCGGCCGGATCCCCCGGCTTGCGGGCGCCGAACTCGTCGAGCAGCCCGGTGTACGCCCGGTCGAGCAGCGCGAGCGGCTCCTCGTCCGCGAGCTCCTTCGGCGGCCACGGGTCGGGCTCGGCGCCCTCGCGCATGGCCAGAGTCTTATGCAGGTACACCTCGCCGATGTGACGGGTCAGGTCGGCGACGGTCCAATCGGGACAGCTCGGCACCACCGCGGTCGGGTCGGTCGGCACGACGGCCCGCAGGCGGCCGAAGTCGGCCGCGAGGCAGTCAAGGAGTCGGGGATATTCCATACCGAACAGTTCAGCACACGCTCACGGCTCGTTCAGCCCGCCCGGCGACGGGCCACTGGGCCACCAGTCGCCCAGTATGCCCGCAGACGCATCCCGGCAGCTATCGCCGACCATCCACGCGCGAGAGTGCGGATCAGCCTGCGTAGACAGCCTCCACTACGACTGACCACACCCGGCAAAGAGCGCGTTGGCCCGGAAAGAAGTATCGCTACCGCTCACCCGCTGTCGTTTTTTAGGTTCCGGTACACATTTCGCGGAGGGCTCTGCCCACCCTGGGGACATGTCGTTCATTCGTAATGAAGGGGGCTTGGGGTCGATTCCCCAAGGCGGCTCCAGGTCACTCGATGGCTCCCATGGCCTGATCTCCCTGCCGTTCCGGTTCCCTGGCCATCGCCCTGATGGAGGACCATGGTGGGCCGGGTCTCGCATCGCTAGTGTGTGGAGACGACCGTGCATGGAGGAGCCGATGCCCGCTGGCCCGCTGGAGCCGGGAGACCCGCGCGTGCTGGGGGAGTTCGAGATCGTCGGGCGTCTGGGCGAGGGCGGGCAGGGGATCGTCTACGAAGGGTGGAGCCGGTCCGGCGAGCGGGTGGCGATCAAAGTACTTCGCAGCGGCGCGGATCCCGCCTCGCGCCGCCGGTTGGCCAGGGAGTTGCAGTCGGCACTGCGGGTGGCCCCCTTCTGCACGGCCCGGGTGTTGAAGGCGGAGACCGACCGGCCAGACCCCTACGTGGTGAGCGAGTTCATCGCGGGTCCCGCACTGCAGGATCGGGTACGTGACGAGGGTCCCCTTCGTGGCGGCGACCTCGATCGCCTGGCGGTCGCCACGGCTACCGCGCTCGCCGCCATCCACAGTGCGGGGGTCATCCATCGGGATTTCAAACCGGCCAACGTGCTGCTCGGCCCGGACGGCCCGCGGGTGGTCGACTTCGGCATCGCCCAGTTGCTCGACGCGAGCACGATGCCCTCGGCCATGTCCGGCACCCCGCCGTACATGGCTCCCGAACAGCTCAACGGCGTGCACGGATCACCCGCGGCCGACGTGTTCTCCTGGGCCGCGACCATGGTCTACGCCGCTACCGGCCGGGCGCCGTTCGGCAGCGACACCGTTGCCGCGGTCTTCAGCCGGATACTCAACGCCGAGCCCGACCTCACGGACATTTCATCGCCCCTGCGGGAGACGTTGGCCGTCTGTCTGGCCAAGGACCCCGGGGTACGCCCCTCCGCCCGGGCGCTCATGATCCGCCTGGTCGACACCGGAGCCCCCACCGTCACGGTCCCCGACGTCGGCCCGGTGCCCACCGCCTACCTTCCCGCTGACTGGAGCGGCCGGGCGGATCAGGTTCCGGTCGCGGCCGGTCCCGGGCCGACCAGACTGCTTCCAGCCGATTCGTCCGGAGCACAGGGCCCGGCCGGACCCGCGTACGGCCCGGCCCCCACCCGCCATCTCGGCCGTTCGGATACGGCGGTGCAGGAAACGGAGCCGCGGCCTGGTGAGCCGGTGCCCCGACGGGGACGGAGGCCTGCGGTACTGATCGCGGTCACCGGCGTCGCAGCGGCGCTCGCGACGGCGGTGACGCTGTACGCGACAGGGACGTTCGGTGGCTCCTCCGGCGACGGCGCGGCGAGGCCGGAGGCCGTTACCAGTGGCGGCAGGGACTCCGGATCACGCACGGTCGCAGGCGGGCAACCGGCTTCCCCGCCGCAGTCGATGCCGCAGTCGACACCACCACCGTCGACACCACCGTCGACACCACCGTCGACACCGCCATCGACGTCGCCCTCGGCCCAGCCGGGAGGCGGAGTCCCGGAGGCGTTCGCCGGGACGTGGACGGGCCAGGTCGTCTCGCAGGACGACCGGGAGAAGACCGTCGCGGTCACGCTCATCCTGCTGAGTGACCAGTCGGCCGGGACGTGGCGGGCCGATGCGTGCGAGCAGCAGGTCATGCTGACCCGGGTCAGGGCCGGGAATGTGCTCGATCTGACCCGCATGCAGCGGAATCAGTGTGTGGGGGGAGACATGACCCTCACTCTGAAGGACCCGGCGACACTGGACTTCGTGGGCCAGGAGGGCGTCAGCGGGCTGGAGTATCGCGGGAGCCTGAGCCGGTCCTGACGTGGGACCGGCACAGACAGGTGACATCCTCCCCGGCCTGAAGGACTCCGTTGCCTGATTATCTCCGGTCGACGTCCAGCGTCGTTATCCGGTGCCGGACACGCAGGTCGCGGAGATCGAAAACGAATTGGGCGACGGAGTCCTGAAGGCCGGGGCATCCTCCGGTTACCTGGCGACCACGACCAGACGCCCGGCCGGCGTTCAGCCCGCCCGCGCGATCTGGAACGAGTAGGCCCCGGTCTTCGCCGTACCTGATCTGACCACGAGCGCATACCTGCCGTCTCCATTGGAGAGCGGGATGTCGAACTCGTATCCGCAGAGTGGGACGGGCTGCCGTGGGCCGGCGATGTTCTTCTCCGCGGCATCTGTGAGCTCCAGCTCGATAGCCGTGCACGCCCCGGCCCCACCGAGGATCTTGATGGCCGACGCGCCGTCCGCGTCGAACTCGAAGCGGTCGATGCGTCCTGGGACGTCCAGCCGTCCCGCGCCGTCCGGGTTGCCCTCGCCGATCTGCAGGCCGATCGTCGCCGGGAACGTGCGGATCTTCACCGTCGCGATCCTGAGGCTGTACGGCCCGATGACGTTCGTGTTCCCGAAGACCTCCAGCCGGTGCTTGCCCGCCTTGGTCAACTTGATGACCGAGGTGCCCCAGCTGAGAGCGATGCCGGACGGGCTGACCGGCTGGCCGTCGACCTCGGAGAACACCTGGAGTTGGATATCGTCACCGGTCATGTCGGTGACATAGAACTCCCTGGTGCCGCCCAGGTCCAGGGTGAACTTGTCCCGCTGTCCGGCGCGGGTGAGCTCGGCCGCGACGGTGCTGCCGTCGGCGAGGGTCCCACCCGGCTGCACAGCCGCCTGGGCCTGGGCCGGGTCGTCCGGCTCGTTCGTGGTCTCGGCCGGCTCGCTGTTCTCCGTGGGCTCGCTGTTCTCCGTGGGCTGGGTGGTCTCGGTGGGCTGGGGGGTCTCGGCGGTCGCTGTGCTGGTCACGCGTTCCGGAACGGGCTGATCACTCTGGAGCGTGTCAACGCCGGCACCGCATCCGGTGACGGTCAGGAGCACAAGGGTCACGCCGGCGGCAAGCCGGAGGGGCATGCTGAGGCGTCCGGTGGGGGAGGCTTTCATGCCAGCCATTGTGTGCAGCCCGCTTGCAGCCCGCTTGCCGTGGTGGATGCCCGGTCTTCGAAACCGGGCCGGCTACCCGCACCGAGAGGTCTACTCCGTCAAGGTCCGCGATCACTTCGCCCTGCCACAGCCGGTCGCCGAGCTGTGGAGATGCGCACCGCGACCCGAGTACCTGAAGGGGCATGCCGACTTCAACGTTCGAATCCAGGTAGGCCCCATGGGACTACCGCATCCAGCTCTCGGGCCTTCCTGGCGACCAGATGGACTGAGAGACCTCACAGAGTTTGTCCGACCAGGCCCGGAAGACGGCCGTGGACGGCCCTGTTCTGACTCGTAATGAAGGGGTCTGGGGTTCGATTCCCCAAGGCGGCTCCGCAGGTCGAAGGCCCTCCGGGATGATCTCGGAGGGCCTTCGTCATGTCCGTACAGCGGCGAAATACAGCAACTGTGCGACCGACAGGGATCAGCGTCGTGCGGCAGCCGCCGGGTGGGCCCGCGAGCGGTGTACGCCGGCTCGACGTGGCCCGGGTGAGGTTCGCGTACGGCCACCTGAGCCGGCCAGGACGTCGTGCACGCCGCCCTCGACGACCCGGTCACCCTCCAGCACCAGGATCAGGCCGACACCCCTGATCGTGCTCAGTCGGTGACGTCGACACCCGCAAGCGCCTGACCGGGTGGGACGAGCCGATCGATCTCGGACTCCCGCGAACCGGCGACGCCTGTTCACTTGGCGCTGGATCACTCCAAGTGAACAGGCGACTGCTGATACGGAGGAAGGTGTTCCGACCTCGACCCTTATCCGGAGCTCCGGTCGTCGGAGAGATCGGGATCGATCATTTCCGCTCATCCGCGATGTGAGGGGACCTGCCTGGCATATCGGCGACGGTGCTTCGTAGCTTTCTGCGAAGAATCTTCCCGCTCGCATTACGAGGCACTTGATCAATTATATTGAACTGTCTCGGGATCTTGAAGTCGGCGATACGCCCCCGCAAGAAGAGCATTAAGTCGCGAGCCGTCACGTGGGCTCCCGGCCTCGGGACCACGTATGCCGAGACGACCTCGCCCCATCGATCATCGGGGATACCGATCACGGCACATTCCTTGATGGCAGGATGCGTGGCCAGGGCATTCTCGATCTCTGCTGGGTATATGTTCTCCCCGGCAGTGATGATCATATCCTTGATGCGGTCACAGATGAACAGATACCCTTCGGCGTCAAGGTATCCGGCATCGCCGGTTCGGATCCAGCCGTCGACGAGAGTTTCCGAGGTCGCCTCCGGGAGCTTCCAGTAACCGAGCATCCGTGCGGGGGTCCTGATGCAGACCTCCCCTACCGCGCCGACCGGCAGTGGAACGCCCTTCTCGTCCCTGATTTCCAGCTGTATACCTGGATAGGGAATACCTGCCGCCTCCGTATGGGAACCTCCGGGAACATGTCTCTCGGGAGGCAGGCAGACGGCGGTGTTCCCCGTTTCCGTCAGTCCGTAGATTTGTGCGAAACCGCACTGGAAGACGTCCATGCACTCCTGCAGCAACCTGCCGGAGATCGGGGACCCCCCATAGGTCACCTTGCGGAGACTCGGGAAACCCCCGGCTTCTGTCTCCCGCTCTGAGAGCATCATCTGAAGCATCGCGGGAACGACGCATATCGTGGTGACGTGATGGGATCGGATCAGCTCGACGGCCTTACGGCTGTCGAAGGTCGGCATGATGACGTTGGTCACACCGGCACAGAACCCCTGTATGAACCACCATAAGCCGCCGATGTGGAATCCTGGCATGCCCACCAGGCTTTTGTCGTCCGGCAGCCAATCGATCCAATCGAGTCCATTTCGTGCCAGCAGCTCCCGTACCACGAAGAAACCCTGCTGCGTGAGAACCACGCCTTTGGGCATGCCGGTGGTGCCGCTTGTGTAAATTTGAACGAGTGGATCTTCCGCTGATGGTTCCGAGAGGAAGGTGGATTCCGGCGTTCCCGCATTCCAGCCCTGTAGCCCGTCCTCCTGGCGACCAGGCCGGTTCAACGGAATGATGCCTTCCAGAGCGGGCAGTGACTCCTTGACCTGATCCACCGTACCGACAAGGGCCGATTCGACGAAAACAAGTTTGGCATCAGAGTCCCGTAAAATGTGCTGAATCTCCGGGGAGGTCAAGCGCCAATTGATCGGGACCAGGACAGCCCCGATCCTCGCGCAGGCGAGAAGGAGCTCGTAGTAGTCTTCGGAGTCCTTTCCCAGGTATGCCACCCGGGAACCCCTGACGACCCCGAGTGCTACGAGATGATGCGCTGTCCGGCCGCTTCGGTGATCAAGTTCCGCATATGTCGTTCGACGCCCCTCGCACATGACGGCCACCGCCTGAGGGGTCGAGGCCGAATGGTGAGCCGCAACCGATGCGAGTGTTCGTAGCGGAAAGGTATCGGTGTTCCGGTTCACAGGACCTCGCTCTTCGGCCGGGTACCGCTGTCCGGCGCCTGGCCTTCGTCGGGATCTTCCCGATTCTGTCGAATCTGCTGAGTCACGAAGGCGGTGAGCAGATCGACAGCGGGGTGATCGAAGATGATCGCGGTGGACAGCGGTATCTGGAAGGTGATCTCCAGGATGTTCTTCAGCTGCACAGAGGTGAGGGAGTCCATGCCCACCTCAAAGAATCTGACGTCAGGCGGCAGGGACTCCGGTCCGTCGAAGTGCAGAAGTTGAGCGATGTGAGAGCGGATGAAGAAGTTGACAGCCTCCTCCTGCTCGTTCTCGGGAAGTCCGAGGAGCAGTTCGGAGTCGATGTCGGCGACCGCGCCCTCGTCGCGCCTCGCGACAAGCTCGTACAGCGCGTTGTCCAACGGCCGTGCCGCGGCGGACGTCGTCCAGTCGATGTCGCCGACCATGATCTGAGGAACATCCCAGCCTGACGACTTGATCAGGGCGCGCAGACCGACCGATGGCCTGAAGAATTTCACCCCCTGACGCTCGATGGCTTTGATGTGCTGCTCGTTCAGGTTCGCCGCCAGGCCGATCTCGCCCCAGGCCCCCCAGTTGATGCTCTTGCCGGGCAGGCCACGCCGGTGGCGCCAGTGCATGAGGCCATCGACGAAAGCATTCGCCGCCGCGTAGTTAGACTGCCCCGGATGACCGACGACGGAGGATATCGAAGAATATCCGATGAAGAAGTCAAGGTCCGGGAGCATCTCAGAGGCCTGGTGCAGCAACCAGGTTCCATAGACCTTGGACTGGAACACCTTGTCGATGTTCTGCCAGGTCTGAGTCTCGATCGGCGTATCCGCAAGGATTCCCGCGGCATGGATGATACCGCCCAGTGGGTGACGCCCCAGCGAGTCGAAGATCCTGCGCACGTCTTCGGGATCACCGATGTCACCCTGGTACGCGGTGAGCCGGACGTCCGGTCCCAGGCGGTCCCTGAGTTCTGCCACCTCATCTTCGGGTATGGCCGAGCGGCTCACCAGCGCCAGCTTGCGAGCACCATGATCAACGAGCTTCTGGGCGGTCGCGATACCGAGCGCGCCGAATCCACCCGTGACAAGATAGGTTTTTTCGGAGCTGATGTTCACCGGGGGATTCGACATCCCGGTATCGGGACGAAGGTCGATGACCGGCTTTCCTGCGTTCGCCCCCCGGCTGACCACACTGAAGGCCTCCTCGACTTCGTCAAGGGTGTAGACCGTGGTTACGAGCGGTTGCAGGAGTCCTTCGTCCAGGAGCCTGAAGACCTCTTTCAGGATATCGGTGGTGACTTGCGGAAGGCCCCCCTCGGGGATCTCGTCGAGATCGACCACGTGATAGGCGACGTCCGTTCTCGCGGCCTGATCATTTTCTCCGGAGCAGGCGCTGATTTTACTCAGATCGACGAAGCGGCCACCAGGCGCGACGTATGCGAAAACCGAAGGGATGAAATCGCCGCTCAGGCTGTTGAGAACGATGTCGACACTCTCACCGCCTGTCAGCCGCCGGATCTCCTCAGCGAAGTCAGGCGTCTGAGGGTCCATGACGCGCTGCACGCCCAGTGCCCGGAGCTGTGGCCACTCACCAGGGGAGGCCATCGCGTAAACCTCGGCACCGGCGAGCTTCGCGAGCTGGACGGCGGCCTGTTCCACACCGCCACCTGCCGAATGGATGAGAACACGATCACCCGCCTTGATGTCGCAGAGGTGGTGCAGCGCGTAGTAGGCGGTGAGGTAGGCGGTAGGAAGGCCGGCGGCTTCGGCGAAGCTCACGGACACCGGCTTGCGCAGGGCGTACTTCGACGAGACGGTCACCCGCTGGCTGAGACAACCTCTGTGGCGGATGACCACCTCGTCACCGACCTGGTAGTCCGCCTCGGGGCCGGCGTCGATGACCGTGCCCGCGCACTCGGAACCGAGAGGTACGTCTTCGTGTTCAAGGCCGTGCTCTCGCGCGTGTTGCCGCCGTAGTCCCAGGGCGTTGAAGACGTCTTCGAACACCAGGCCCGAGGCGTGAACCTGTACCTGTATCTCGTCTCCCTCCGGCTTCCGGTCCTCCAGCGGTACGGGAATTATCCTGCCAAAGTTTCCGTATTCACCGACGATGAGCTTGACCGGAGAACCGTTCCGGGAAAGCGCCGCGTCGACTGTGGTGATACGCCGGACGTAGCGATGCCCAGTTCGGTAGGCGACCTGGAATTCATCCGGATTCCCATCGAGCCATTCGCGCACCAGGCTCTGATAACCCCCGCCTCCCTCGGGCATGTCCACCAGCGTGACCTTGTAGGCGGGATACTCGCTCCACATCACATGGCCGAAACCCCACAGAGTCGCCGCCGCCAGGCCGCTCCCGTCGCCCGCGGAATCACCGGGCAACCATTGCGCGCGTTCTGTCACGAGCCACAGCCGCTGCGAGTGGCCGAAGCCCGCCTCGTTGAGCAGCCGGAGCAGGTCAAGCAGCGCCAGATAATTGGCCTGGCACTCGTGTCTGAGATCCGACACGTTGATCGGCGCGGCACCTGCCCGCCAGAACCAGCAGACATCGCTGGGCTTGCCGGACAGGGCGCTTGCGATCTCTTCGGCGGTCTCGGCGAAGGACAGTTCGACCCCGGCCGCGGTGGCTTCTCGGATGAAGTCCGCTGAGCCGGCGCCCGGCCCGCCGACGACGAGCACATTCCGCGGCTCTCGCTCCGTATCGGGCAAAGAGCGTTTCAGCCAGCGTACGTCGTGGAACAACGATTGACCGGATCGCGGCGTGGCGGTCTCCAGCCGCTTGATGCCCAGTCCTTCGAGGATGAAAACTGGGCGCTTTCCCTCAAGTACCAGGATGTCGGCGGTGAAGTCGGCGTCGGCATTGACGGCAGAGGACAGCCGGGCAACCGTGACCAGTTCCGAACCCATCGGCTTCTTGAGCAACCTGCAACGGTCAAATCGGACCGGCACGCACGTGGCGTCGCTCACGACGAGAGTCGCCACAGTCTGGAGCGCGGCGTCCAGAAGAGCGGGCGGAAGGTGTTCCCCAACCGGAGTGTCGTGCCCGGTGAGGTCCGCGACGGATGTGCCGTCGGGGAGTCGGATCACACGTTTGATCCCCTGGAATGCCGGTCCGTAGTCGATACCGTGATCTGCGAAGTCCAGGTACAGATCCTCCGCCCGCCATACCGCCTTCGGCGTGCCCGTCGCCTCCGAGGCCGCTTTCAGATCGAGGGTCAGCTCTCTAAGGGGGCTCTCCTGGTCGGAGTCGATTTCGATGACGGCGGTGGCGTGGCATCGTTCGGACGCCGCACGGGCCTCCTCCCAGCGGCTGACGATGTCGACCGTCGCCCGGCCGTCCGCATGGATGTGCAGCCGCGTACGCAGGGTCGCCGGGGCTTTCTCCAAGAAGAGCGCTTCATGAATGCGTAGGTCTGATATCGGCAGCCCGGTAAGGCCGAAGACCGATTCCTGTAGTGCGAAGATTATTTCGACGTAACCCGCGCCGGGAAAGACCACCCGATCGAACACCTTATGGTCTTGAAGATACCCGGGATAATCTTCGGACAGCTTGGCCGAGAATTCTCGTATACCCGCACGGCGCTGCTCGTCCGTGGAGATCTCGGTGCCGAGCAGTGGGTGGCCCATGACACCGGAACCACGCATGGGACCGAGGTGCTGCTTTTCTACGGGAAGCCGGTAATCCTTCCGATCGAAGGCATAGGCGGGCAGGTCGACGGTTCGGCCTTCCCACGCGTCGTGATAGGCGGCCCAGGAGATCGGTATTCCAGCGGTGTACAGTTGCGCGAGGGAAGTACGGATGACCGCCGCGTCGGTGTCGGCGGCATGCAGGCTGTTGAGCCACAGATGGTTTTCCGCGGATACGCAGTGCCTGCCCATGCCGATCAGCTCGGTGGATGGGCCGATTTCCACGAATATGTGCTCGCCGCGTTGCTCGATGGCTCGCATGCCGCCTGCGAAGTCGACCGTTCCGCCTAGATGGCGCACCCAGTAGTCCGCGTTGCCCATATCCGCGAGCCCTGACACCGTGCCGCTCAGATTGGAGACGAGCGCGATCTCCGGATCGTGGAACGAGATGCCTTCCAGGACCGTTCGAAAGGCGTTGAACACCTCAGCCATGAGAGGCGAGTGAGACGCGCACGACACGGGAAGCGTCTTCGTCTTGAGGCCCTTGGCGTCAAGGGAAGCGGTGATCTTCTCCACGGACCGTCGACCGCCGGAGATCACGCTCTGCTCGGGGCCGTTGATCGCTGCGAGAGAGACGTCCGCGTACTCCTTGAGCAGGGGGAGGACGTCCGCGGCGGTGGCTTGGACGGCGACCATGCTGCCCGGCGCCGTGGTGTGCATGAGCCGACCACGCGCCGCCATGAGCGTGGTGGCGTCGTCAAGGTCGATCAGCCCGGCGACCGTCGCCGCGACGATCTCTCCGAGACTGTGACCCATCACCACATTCGGCCGCACGCCCCAGGAGATCCACAACTGAGCCAGGGCGTATTCTATGGTGAACAGCGCAGGCTGAGTGTAGTGGATGAGGTGGACCTTGTCGGCCTCTTCGGAGTGGCCAAAAATGATCGCTTTGATGGAATAGCCGAGCTGCTGCTCGAAGAGCCGATCGCACTCGTCCACCCATTTGCGGAACACCGGGAATCGCTCATACAGGGGGCGTCCCATGCCGACATACTGTGCGCCGCCGCCGCCGAACAGGAAGGCAATTTTTCGCGCTTTTTGGTTTTTATTGCCTGGTTTCTTCTCACGGCTGAGCGTGCGATCCAGTAGATCGGTGAGGTCGGCGCGGCTTCGAACCACACCGGCGAATCGTGCGTTGAAGTGCGAACGACCTACATTGCTGGTGTAGCACAGATCCCGCACGGAATCGTGTGGGTGTGTGTCCACATGCTGCCGATAGCGCGTGAGCTGCTGTTCCAGCGCCTGACTGCTCTTCGCCGATACAGTGATCACATGCGGGGAACCGTCATCCTTTTCGCCGGGTGTCCGGCCGACCGTGGCCGGCGCTTGCTCGAGAACGACCGCTGCGATCGTTCCGGCGAATCCAAAGGAGTTGACGATCGCTCGGCGAACCTCAGCCGGCCACAGCGTGAGTTTCCTGGGAACGGACACGGGGTAACGGTCCCAGGGAATGCGTTTGGAAGGGTTCTCGAAGTTCAAGTGCGGATAGATCGCACCTTCTCGCAACTGAAGCACGGTCTTGACGACCCCGCCGATACCGGCTGCGGCCTCCATGTGCCCGAGATTGGTTTTGAGTGATCCGACGATCAGCGGGTCTTCCGAGGTATGACTGGACCCGAAGACGGCCGCGATGGCCCCCATCTCTATGGGATCACCCAGGGGAGTGCCGGTTCCATGGGCCTCGAGATACTGGATGTCTTGAGGGCCGAGCCCGGCGTCTTTCAGGGCGACACGAAGGAGCGCCTCCTGCGCTACGCCGTTCGGCGCCATCAAGCCGGCGCTTTCGCCGTCCTGGCGCACCGCCGACCCGCGGATCAGGGCCAGAACACGATCCCCGTCCCGCTGGGCATCCGACAGGCGTTTGAGCACCACCATGGCGCAGCCTTCGCTTCTGCCGTAACCATCGGCGGAGTCGTCGAAGGTCTTGCAGCGACCGTCTGCCGACAGCATGTCGGCTTGCGAGGCCATGATGTACGGCCGAGGGTCGTCAACGGCGTTGACTCCACCGCACAAGGCGATCTCACACTCGCGACGGCGCAGCCCCTGGACGGCCAGGTGCAGGGCGACCAGGGAAGAGGAGCAGGCCGTGTCGACACTGAGGCTCGGCCCTCGCAATCCGAGGAAGTATGACAATCTCCCCGAGATCACACTGTGCGCGGAGCCCATGGCGGTGTGCATGTCCAGCTCTTCATAAGGAAGCGACGAGACACGTGTGGCCTGGTCGGTGCCACTGACCGCGACATACACGCCACCGTCGGTGTGACGTAGTCTCGCCGGGTCGATATTGGCGTGTTCCAGCGACTCCCATGCTGTTTCCAGGATCAGTTGCTGCTGCGGGTCGAGGGAGGGCGCTTCTTTGGGGGAGATATTGAAGAAGGTGGGATCGAACTTGTAGATGTCACGCAGATAGCCCCCACCGGCCGAGCGTATCTTTCCCCTCATGAGCGGATCGTCGGAGAACAGTTCTTCGTTGTGCCAGCGCTCGGACGGAATCGGCCCGATCCCGGATCCTCCAGCTCTGAGGAAATCTGCCAGGCCATCGGGAGTGCTGTTCTCGCCGGGAAAGCGTAAGCCCATGCCGACGATGGCGATCGGCTCATCCTTCTCGCGCCTCAGCTGCTCGATGAGGGTTTTTTGCTGATCGGTCAAGGCAACCAGATCATCTACTTGCATGGGCAAGTCATCGCCTATCATAAAACGGCCCTCGCACCATCGGCTGGAGCATTGCGTGACTGGGGAAAAAGATCTGCAAGAGCATCGTCTGTCAGTTGCTTCAGGAGAGCCTGCAGGGTCGGGTTGCTGTACATCAGCGTTATGTTCACTTCGCACCCCAACCGATCCTCCAGGTGCTGCTTTATCTCTACCGCCCTGATGGAGGTCAGGCCGAGGTCGAAATAGTTCTCATCGAGCCCGATCTCCTCTCCCTCCGGCATGAGCAGCGCTTCCTTGAACATCTCCTGTAAGAACTCCAAGAGAGCGTCCCTGCGTTCGGAAAGCGGCATCGAACGCAACCTGTGGACAGTAGCCGTATCCGCTCTCATGCGCTACCCTCCGAGGCGGGCACCGGAGGATTCAGAAGGGCCATTCTGACGTTTCCGCGAGCTCTTCCGCCGTTCTCGCCCCAGAATCGACATGCGAAGTCCACAAAAACCAATGGCTGCGTCCCGCTACTGTCGTCGCGCTTTATGATGTCGGTGATCTCCAGCTCGCCGAAGTATCTGGATGAAGAAATCGGTCTCCGGAAGAAGGCGTGGTAGTCAACGATCAGAATATCCGGCAGCTGCTTCTTCCAGAAGTCTTCGAGTGTCCATTCTTCAAACGCCGAGGATGCTCTTTCCTTGATGATCTTCGCGATGATGTAGTACATCATCTGATTGAAGGAGATGTTGTATTCCACGGCATTGAAGTGGCCAGTGTCATCGATGTAGCAGGATTCGTCTATCCCGAGCTCGCATAGTATGTAGAGTCGGGTTTCGCCGGTATCCGTGACCTGCTGGAAAAGGTCTGCCGCCTTTAGATAGCGGCAGTTCTCCTTATAGGGTTTGAGTACCTGGGCCATGAGGTCGGGATCATTCGGCGATACGACGGCTTCTTCCTGCGGGACCCGCCCAGATGCATTCTCCGACATTGCCTCTCCCTATGAGACGTGCCCGAAAAATTCGTACTGGTCGTGCATGGTCAGGCGGTAGGAAGCCGTCGGCTCGGGTTCCGTCGTGTGCAGCGCCCGGTGAACGAGGCTGCGATTGTCCCAGAGCAGGATATCGCTTTCCTCGAAATTCTGGAGGTGGATGTTCTCGTGCTTGAACGTTGAATCCCGCTGACCGCTGCCTTCGAGGAGCTCGTGCAGCAGCGCATCGTCAACCGTCTCGCCCTGGGCCCCCTCGATCAGTTCGGTGAATCCGTCGCTGATGTAGAGGATCGTTTCCCCGGTGGCCGGGTGCGTGAAGGTGAGGGGATGATTCACCGCAGGGGTTTTCTCCTCGATCTCCGCCAACAGCGCGGAGACAGGACGGTAGACGTCCTCCGGTCTGATCTTGAAGTATCGCCGCGGGCTATGCTGCGTCCGCTTTCCGGCGACACGCGACTTCAACTCGTCGGAGAGTCTCGCGTAAGCCCTGCCCATGTCGATGAAGTAGGTTCCCCGATTCTTCTTGGGCACTACCTGGGGATAGATCATCGTAATGCCGAAGGGGCGCGGCATGAACGAGTAGTCCGCGTGCCAGAACTTTCCGGTCTGTGGGACTCCCATTTTCACGCCATCCTGCGGGACGTTCGAGGAGACGAAGATCTCCTTGTGGTCCGGGTGGTGGTACATGGGTTCGTAGTAGGCCTCGATCTCTCCCAGGAGCTGGCCCAGGGCAATGAATTCGACCGGGTCCAGGCGCTGCTCTTTAAGAACAACGATCTTCTCGGAGTAGATGAGACCCTTGATTTTCTCAATTATCTCACCGGAGGCCCGGGAGGCGTCGAAATTGTGTACCGAAACCCCTATTGACCCGAACTTCTGTCTCTCGACATGCATAAGGAATTATCTCCGTAGATGTGAACCAGATGATTACATGGTGAAGCTGGACAACTCTTCGGACAATGCGCTATAGAAGGCGTCCCGCCGTTCTGTCAGGTAGAAGTGCCCGCCGGTGAACCTGCGATATCGGAACCGACCGGCCGTGTGCTCACCCCATCCTTTCGTTTCCTCGTCATTGACAAACGGATCGGAATCCCCTGTGAACAACGTGAGGGGGCACCTGAGCGGAGGGCCTGGACGATAGCGATAGGAGGCATCGACAAGATAATCACCGTTGAGGACCGGAAGGGTCAGCTCCATGAAACTTCGATCGGCTGCCAACACGGGATCCGTTCCGCCCATCGCTTCGGAGACAGCTTGTGCGTCATGCATCGTCCATGGGCTTTTGTCGTACTCATGGTGTACCGCCGGCGCGCGTCTCGCAGAGACGATCAATCCGGCAAGTGTGCCGGTCGCCGAGCTTTCGAGCCTTCTTGCCACCTCGAAAGCGATGATCGACCCCATGCTGTGCCCCAGGAGAACCAGCGAAACGTCCGCCCAGGGCTTCAGTGCCTCGAATATACGATCGGCCAGCTCTTCGACGCCGCCGGCGATGTCCTCACTCCGGCGGTCTTGCCGACCGGGATATTGAACCGCTACGACCTCATAGGGATGCTCCAGGTTCCTTGAGAGTGGATAGAAGAATCCGGCGGATCCTCCCGCATGCGGGAAGCACACCAATCGAACTTGTCCGCCGGATTTTGCCGTAAATCGCCTGATCCAAAGATCACTAGCCCGTTGTGGATCAAGCATGTATTGCGACTGCCTCTCAAGGAATGTGTTCAAGATAATCATGGGTTGACGTGTGGTGACTATCAGTCGATACGTGCGGGATTTTTTCGCATCGACCACGAATGATCCGGCCCGACTTCGAGTGGTCACGGCCGCACGCCGACCCTGCTTGGCCGCCGGTACTACGTCGCAGCACCGGAAAACGAGCCCTGGCATCGGCCCGCGCTATCCCCGGCTGGCTTTCGGTCTGTTTGCCGTCCGGTTCGCACTTCTGCAACCCCGCCCTATAGGACGAACTCCTAATCACTCCATGTGTCTTTGGCATCAAGACCTGGTGTTGCCCATGGCCTTGATGAGCCCTCGATCGCCCCGTATGTCTCCTGCCGCGGCACTCCGCTGGTTTTTCCCATCGAAGAGGCATGAAGATCTTGTGGATCTGCTGTACGGAAGCGGAACCGTAGTTTATCTGCCTACCTGGGATTCCCACTTGCAGGCCACTTGCGGATCAGTTGTGAACTGTTCCTCAATGGGGGTTGTGAACGCGCGACCAGGAACTTGAGAGTGTCAGAGCGGCTTTCCGGTCTTTGACCGCGAGGTGTTACGAGGTTCGGTTCGCGGGCGTCAGGGCCTCTGCGAGGAGTGGTCGACCCGCTCGCCCCGGGAGTCGGCGTCGCCGATCGACAGGACGCGGGTGGGAATCGACGCACGTGATCGGCCGACCGGGGGAGGCGCACCGGCCGTCGAGGCGGCCGCGCCCGCGGTTTCCGCGTGATGAAGGGGGCTGGGGTTCGATTCCCCAGGGCGGCAGCCGGGTGGATCGTCGTCGACTGCACCGGCCGGCAGGTCCGCCTTCACACCGAACTCGTGCTACTCCCATACGCTCGTCCCGGCGGCGAACGTCCCGGTCCTGCTGCGCGCCTACCCGGGCCCGCAGGCCGACATCGGTCTCAGTGGAAACTCCGCGGTTCCGGTCCCATCCCGAGCTTGGTTTCACAGCGCGGTGCGGCGACCGGATCACCACGTTTGGCCCTATCGGTTCAGCGCCTTCGGCCCGGACGAGCGTGTCCTTGCCGGAATCGACACGATCTTCGACCGTGGTACCGGCTGTCCTGCCGGGAACGGTCGGATAGACCGAGGAGAAGGCCTCGCTCTGACCTGCGGGAGCGCCTTCTCTCAGGAGGCGCTCCCGGTGCGGTATACATCCGGTCAGTGCGAAGCGGGCACCGGGTCGCCGTTCACGGTGGCCACGCCGGTGTCACCCCTTACCGGAACTAGGACGGCATCACCGGAGTGCACTCCATCCATATCGAGGCCGTCTTGGACTGCGTGGTCCCGGAGTTGTTGAAGAAGAACGTCGCCTGCTGCCTGTATCCCGGGAATCCGGCCGGCGGCGACACCGAGCGCACGTAGGGACCCTCCCACCAGGTCCTCTTGAAGTACGGGTGGGAGTCGGGGCACTTGAGCCACAGGGTGGCGGTCGCCCATGGTGCCAGGAGCTTGCTGGTCGTGATGGTGACCGTGTCGGGTTCGGCGGCGGCCGCGGCCGGGAGCGCGGTGCTGAGAAGCCCACCGGCCAGGGCGGCGGCGGCCGCTACACCAGCGATTCTGCGTACTCTCATGATATTTCTCCTTGTGTTGTGTTTTCCGGGGCGCGGAAAGCCGTACCGGAATGGCGGGAACGGGCGCGGCAAGCGGCCTGTCATGCGAACACATGATGAGGCGGTGCGGACCACCAGGCTCTCGCCGTGGCGGTCGAAGGGCCTCCGGACTTCTTTTCACCGGCCCGACGGCGAATGTGACATCCAGCCTGAAAGGCGACTTTTATGATTCCTCCCCCCGGAAGATCTCACGGAGGATCCTGCTCCCGGCGTCTTGGATGTAGCTTGGATCTCGCTTGAGGGTCGGTTTCGCCACGATGTGCAGGAGTCTTTGCCGGGCGTCTTGGCGGGACAGCCAAGGCTCCCGCCGGGCGGTTGGCGCTCCCGGGGCGCCGCCGCCATCCTCGCCCGCGGCGTCAGGAAGTTCCCCTAGGCTGTGTGTTCGCAGATGATCTAGAGCCCTCTTCCCGCCGGGTGATCTGGGCCGCCCCGGGGGATGGTCGGCGCTGTGCCCTATGTGGCAGAAAGCGTTTTATGTGCACCAAACAGGGTTAAAGTCTAGAATCTACGCTTATGTCGGAACGGGGTAAGGATCAGTCGGGGGCCGCGTCGAAGATCATGCGTCTTGCCGCGGTGGGGACGGCTGCGGGGGTGCTGGTCGCGGGGATCGCACTACCGGCCGTGGGGGGTGCGGGGCTCGGCATCGTGTCGGCGACCAACGGGTTGAACCTCAACCCCGAGGAGCTCGTCGAACCTCCGCCGGCTGAGGTCACCGTCGTGCAGGACGCCAGGGGCAGGGAGATCGCCCGGTTCTACGAGGAGTACCGCGAGGTCGTCACGCTCGACAAGGTGTCCGAGGTCATGAAGACCGCGATCGTCTCGATCGAGGACTACCGGTTCTACGAGCACGGTGCGATCGACATCGAGGGCACCCTCCGCGCGTTCGCCAAGAACCTCCAGGCGGACGGGGTGAGCCAGGGCGGCTCCAGCATCACCCAGCAGTACGTCAAGCAGGTGCTGCTCAACTCCGCCGAGACCGACGCGGAGAAGGACAAGGCGCTGGAGGCCAGCTACGCGCGCAAGCTCAACGAGCTGCGCCACGCGATGGCGGTGGAGCAGAAGTACTCCAAGGACGAGATCCTGGAGAAGTACCTGAACATCGCCTACTTCGGCGCGGGGGCCTATGGCGTCGAGGCGGCGGCCAAGCGGTTCTTCGGCGTGACGGCGGCCAAGCTCACCCTGCCGCAGGCGGCGACGCTGGCCGGCGCCGTGCAGGACCCCAACGCCACCGACCCCAACCTGGGGGTGAAGCAGCGTGAGCGGCTGCTGAACCGGCGCAACGTGGTGCTGAACCGGATGGCCGAGCTGGGCAAGATCACCACGGCCGAGGCGGCCGAGGCGAAGGCCACCAAGCTCGGCTACAAGGGGACGAAGCTGCCCGGTGGCTGCGAGGCCAGCGACTATCCGTACTTCTGCGTCTACGTCCGCAACGAGATCCTGAAAAATCCTGACTTCGGGAAGACTGCCAAGGAGCGTCTGGCGTTCCTCAACCGCGGCGGTCTGACGATCAGGACCACCATCGACCCGACCATGCAGGCGGCGGCGGACCGGGCGATCAGGAAATGGGTCAACCCCACCGACAACCCGGTGGCGGCCGAGGCCCTGGTCCAGCCGGGCACCGGGGCTATCAAGGCCATGGCGGCCAGCCGGGCGTACGGTCAGAGCAAGGCCAGGAACGAGATCTCCTACAACGTCGTCGCGGACGCCGCGCACGGCGGTGGCGTCGGTTTCCAGGCCGGCTCGACCTTCAAGACGTTCACGCTGCTCAACGCGCTGAACAAGGGCATGAAGGTCGACGACGGCTTCAACGTCGGCGCCGGTTACCTCGCCTCGGGCTATTCGGCGTTCAAGAACTGCAAGGGCGAGAACATCGGTGACCCGACCCACACCGTGACCAACGATGAGGGCAGCCCCGGCTGGCGGACCCTGCAGACCGGCACCTGGGGTTCGGTCAACACGTTCTTCATGACCCTGGAGCAGCACGTCGGGCTCTGTGACACGGTCAAGATCGCCAAGTCGCTGGGTATCCACCGCTCCGACGGGCTCGCGCTCCAGGAGTACGAGACGTTCACGCTCGGCATCAACGAGATGGACCCGGTGACCGTGGCGAACGCGTACGCCGCGATCGGCGCGCGCGGTAAGTACTGCGCGCCGATGGCGATCACCCAGATCACCGACCGCGACGGCAAGATTTCCAAATACCAGTCCAAGTGCCGTCAGGCGCTCGACCCCGAGGTCGCCGACGCGGCGGCGGACGTGCTGTCCGGAGTGTTCACCAAGGGCACGATGCGGGCGGTCGGCGGCATCGGCCGCGACGCGGCGGGCAAGACCGGCACCACCGACGGCTACGCCACCGCCTGGTTCGCCGGGTTCACCCCGGACCTGGCCGGCGCGGTCAGCATCGGCGACCCGCGCGGCTCGCAGAAGTACAAGCTGACCGGCGTCACGATCGGCGGACGCTACTACGGCTCGGTCTTCGGCGGCAGCATTCCGGGCCCGATCTGGAAGGACACGATGCTGGCGGCGCTGAGGAACGTCGAGCCGACGTCGTTCACCCCGATCAACTCGGCACGGTTCGGCGGCTGCGGCCAGAGCTGCCGGCCCGCGCAGCCCCCGTCGAACGACGACGCCCCCGACGGCAACGAGCAGATCAACATCCCCCTCGACGGTTACGGCGACTGACGCGACGCGAGGGCTCACACCGGTCCGATCGCCGGTGCGGGCCCTTGTCGCAGGTTGGGTCCACCGGCGGGATTTTGTTGGTCAATGAGCGAGGCCGTCGGAGCGACGGTAATCCGGCCGAGTGTCCTGCGGATCTCCGGGACCGGGGGCCTCGATGAACACCTCCAGGCCGTCCAGCAGGCGTCGCAGTCCGAACTCGAAGAGCGTGTCCAGGTCGAGGGAGTCGGGCGGGATGCTCGACAGCAGCGGGAATTCCGCCATGCGCGGGAGCACCGCCGAGTCGAGCCACTCCTGGTCGGTCATGCCGGTCTGCTGCGCGGCCTCGGTCTCGGCCTCCAGGTTGATCGCGGTCCCGCGTACGTAGTTGGCCACGGTGGCGTACACGTGGACCATCGTGGCCGGGTCGAGACCGAGGCCGTCCACCGCGCGCATCGCCCACTCGGCCTGGGCCATCGCGTTGGGCGTGGGCAGTGGGCGGGTGAACGAGGTGAGCTGGGCCAGCCAGGGGTGGCGGTGGTAGAGGGCCCACTGCGCCCTGGCGGTCAGCTCCATCCGGGCCCGCCAGCCCGGTGGCGGCTCATCGAGCGCGCACTCGGCCAGCACGGTGTCGGTCATGAGCATGATCAGCTCCTCCTTGCCCGACACGTGCCGGTAGAGCGACATCGCCGAGACCTCCAGGCTGATCGCGATCCGGCGCATGGACAGGGCCGCCGGCCCCTCCATGTCGGCGATCCCGATCGCGGCGCGCACGATCCGTTCCCTGGTGAGCTCGGGCACGGGCCTGCGGGAGGGGCCGGCGTCCGCGACGGCGCCGTCCGCGACGAGGGTCCCGACGCCGGGGGCGACCCGCACGAGCCCCTCCCGGCGCAGGGTCGCCAGCACCTTGCCGGCGGTCGCCATCGCCACGCCCCACTCCTGGATGATCTGCCGGGTCGAGGGCACCCGGTCGCCCGGGCGTAGCCGCCCCGTCACGATGCGCCGCCGCAGCTCGGCGACGATCCGCAGGTACGGAGGCTCTGTCCCGTCCACTGTCCGTCCTCCCAGTGCTCTAGTGCACCATTTCTCCAATGACCTGGTCACATACTGCCGTAATCTTGGTGCACTAGTACACAATTTACAACGTAAGCGCACTATGCGTACGGTATACGCATCGTCGAGCAGGGAGCGCTTATGAAGAGCATTCTGATCTCCGGTGCCGGTATCGCGGGGCACGCCCTGGCCTACTGGCTACATCGCCACGGCTTCACCCCGACCGTGATCGAGCGAGCCCCGGCTCCGCGCGCCCAGGGCCACACGGTCGACCTGCGCGGTGTCTCCGTCGACGTGGTCAGGCGGATGGGGCTCCTCGATGAGGTCCGACGCGCGGCCGTCGACTCCGGCGGGATGTCCTACGTGGACGCCGCCGGCAGGCGCGTGGCCGACATGCCCGCCTCCTTCCTCGGTGGAAACGGCCTGGTCGGTGAGGTGGAGATCCTCCGCGGCGACCTGGTCGACATCCTCCACCGGGCGACCGGGGACGAGGTGGAGTACGTCTTCGACGACACGATCACCTCGCTGACCCAGATCCACGACGGCGTACGGGTCACCTTCGAGCGGTCCGCGTCGCGCGTCTTCGACCTGGTGGTGGGCGCGGACGGCGCGCACTCGGTGACCCGGTCCCTGGCCTTCGGCGAGGAGTCGCGCTTCGGCCGCGAGCTCGGCTGCTACCTGGCGTACTTCACCGCGCCCAACGTCTTCGGCATCCAGGACTGGGAGCTGTTCCACAACATGCCGGGCAGGAGGGTGGCGGCGCTGCGCCCGTCCCGGCGGGCCGAGGAGGTCAAGGTCCTGTTCGGCTTCGCCTCGAAGCCGCTCGACCACGGTGATGTGCGGAGGCAGAAACAGATCGTGGCCGAGGTCTTCGCCGGAGCGGGCTGGCAGGTGCCCGCCATGCTCCGGGAGATGGCGGCGGCCACCGACTTCTATTTCGACGCGGCCACCCAGGTCGTCATGGACACCTGGTCCCGCGACAGGGTCGTGCTGCTCGGCGACGCCGGATACAGCCCGTCGCCGCTGGGCGGCGGCGGCACCGGGCTGGCGGTGGTCGGCGCCTACGTGCTGGCCGGAGAGCTGGCCGAGGCGGGCGGGGACCATCCGGCCGCCTTCGCCGCGTACGAGCGGGAGATGCGCGACTTCGTCCAGCAGTGCCAGAAGCTCCCGCCGGGCGGCGTCAACGGCTTCGTGCCCAAGACGCGGTCGGTCATCCGGCTGCGCAACCTGTCGATCAGACTGCTACCCCACATGCCATGGGCCGGTCTGGTCGAGAGAATGGCCGGCAGGTCCGACGCCATCACCCTTAAGAACTACGGCTTCGCCGCCTCCCCGCGACCTTGAGCGTTCCGTACGGCCCCTGGGCCGCCGTTCGAAATCATCTGGCTACGTACCGAGCCCGGCCGCCCCAAACCCTAGTGGTCCAGGCTCGCCGGGAGGCCGAGCGCGGTGAACAGGCCGGGTGCTTCGAACACGTCCATCGCGGCGAGCGGCTGCACGCGTGGCTTGAGCACGACGAGGGGCGGCGGCTGAGCGGGGCGACGTTCGCCGTGTCCGGCGCCGTCGTGACAAGCCGGTCGGTGTACGAGGCGACCGGCGGCTGGGGGCGACGACGGCTTCTACCGGATGCCGGTCTTCGTGGTGACCCACCGGCCGCACGAGGCGGTGCGCAAGGGCGACACCACGTTCACGTTCGTGACCGGCGGGGTCGTCGCCGCGATCGAAGCGGCCGCGGCCGCCGCCGGCGACAGGTGGGTCCACGTGATGGGCGGTGCGTCCATCGTCCAGCAGGCGCTGCGGACCGGCCTGGTCGATCATCTGCGGCTGCACATCGTCCCGCTGCTGCCGGGGTCCGGCACCGTCCTGTTCGACGGTGCCGGACCCCGGCTGGAACATCTGGACACGGTGGACACCCCGGAGGCCACCCACGTGACGTACCGGGTCAGACCCTGACCGATCCCGGCCGCGGCAGGACCCGACACGCCTCAGCGGCGGCCGGAGGCGAGTCCCGGAGGCGCCGCGGCCAGGGCCTTCTGGATGGCGTCGATCAGTGCCAGCGCCGACTCCTCGGTGAGCTCGACCGCGACCCGCGCCGAGGGGCCCTCGGCCGGGTTGGTGAAGTCGATGTTCACCGTGTGCTCGTGACAGGCGTGGTAGGGGTGATCGACATAGACCGCGCCCTGGCTGAGCGTGAACCAGCCGCTGCCGCCCTTGCCCGCGCCGTCGAGTTCGATCTTCTCGGTGAGATAGGTGCACATGCTGATCGCTCCGGTCAGGCGCTGAGGTGACGGCCATAGAAATTGAAGATCTTCTTCCAGCCCTCCACCGCGGCGGCGGGCCGGTAGGCGGGCCGGTCGGTGGCGAAGAAGGCGTGCCCCGCCCCTTCGAAGGAGTGGAACTCGTGCTCCTTGCCCAGCCTCTCCAGTTCGGCGTCCAGCGCCGCGACCTCCTCCGGCCCCGGGTACTTGTCCTCGGCGCCGAACAACCCCAGCAGCGGGCAGGACAGGTCGGCGGCCTTGGAGATCAGCGGCTTCTTCTGGAGTGGGAAGTCCGCGGGCGGGGTGTTCACCACGAAGCCGCCGTAACAGTCCACCGCCGCGTCGATCTGGAGTGCACAGGCCACCAGGAACGCCTGCCGGCCGCCCGAGCAGTACCCGATCACACCGATCCTGCCGTTGGCGTGGTCGAGGGAGTTGAGGTACGCCGCGGCTCCGGCGACATCCCCGACGAGTTGCTCGTCCGGGACCCCGCCCTTGGCCCGTACGGCGGCGGCCTGGTCGTCGGGGCTGACCCCGGCCCCCTCACGGGAGTACAGGTTCGGGCAGATCGCCGCGTACCCGCGCGCCGCGAACCTGCGGACGATCTCCTTGGTCGCGTCGTCGTACCCGGGCAGGTGGTGGATCACCACCACACCGCCGCGCGGCTCTTCGCCGAGCGGCCGGGCCAGGTACGCCTCCAGCTCGGCCTGCTCGTGCCCGGTGACCGTGACCGTCCCGGCCCATATCGCATCGTTCATGTTCTTGCCTCCCGGTGCCCCACAGGAGCGGCTGCGGAGCCGGATCCGTCAGGTGCCACTGCCTTGCTCCTATATATGATCTTGTTCAGCGGCCTCGCCGCGTCGCGCAATCGAGACGTCTCCTCATCGGCGAGCTCGTCGGCGATGGCGGTGATCAGCCGCGGGCCCGCCGGACGCGATCATCACCCGTCTCTACTGCCACATCTGTTTCAAGGCTCAAGACAGATGCTAGATGCCCGGCTCGTACGGCTCGCGTGGAGGATGGGCCACGTCCCGGCGAACTGCCGCGTTCGGGGATTCTCTCGCCGTACTTGCCGCGTGGCCTTCTACATTCGTGATCTTCCATGGTTTGATGGTTTTGGGACGCTATTAGGGCACCGCGTCTGGTCTGTGATTTCTGGGGGTGCGGGGGCTGAGGTTCGTGAGCGCCGACTACCGCTGACGGTGAGGTGAGACGCTCGTTTCGAGCGCGTGCCCCCGGTGCGTCGGTTTCTCTCAGCATCGGCGGAATCTTCCGTGCTCGTGGTGGGCGGCGACGCTCGGTGAGCCGGTCGGGTTCGAGTCGTGGCCGGGATGTGACCAGCTCACGGTGGATCTCTCGCCGGAAGTGGCGGCGGCAAGCCGCCCAACAACCGATGCCCCTGTTTCGGGGGAAGCCCCGCCACCGAGCACGAGGTTCAGTCACCCCTCGGCAGGATGGCCGGGCCATGCCCAAGGAGATCACATGACGTCCATCATCCGACACATCACTTTCGACTGCGCGGAGCCGCACGAACCATACGAGCTGGCAGAGTTCTGGAGCAAGGTGCTCGATCATCCGGTTGATCCAGTGGACGAACCGGGTGACGACGAGGTGGCCTTGGCGATGCCGGCCGGTCAGCCGATCCTGTTGTTCGTGCGCGTGCCGGAGAAGAAGTCGCTGAAGAACAGGCTCCATCTCGACCTGGAACCGGATCGGTCGCGGGACCAGGAAGTCGAGCGGCTGTCGGCCCTCGGCGCGATCATCGTCGAGGACCGGCGCAAGCCGAACGGGAGGGGCTGGGTGGTCATGGCGGATCCGGCCGGGAACGAGTTCTGCGTCGAGGGCAGCGCGGCGGAACGTGCGGTGGCCGAGCGTGAATACAGGGCGGCCAAGGAGGCCGAGCAACCGTAGACAGGTACTGAGGTAGGGCGGGCCCTCCTTCGTACCGGCCGTGCGGTGCGTGACGCGGGCGGGTCCGCCCACCCGGCCCGTTCGGGCAACCGGACTCGACAACGATCAGTGGTAAGGAGAGCCTGGATTCAGGCCGAGGGCTTCCGGGGTGAACACGTAGCGTTTGAACCAGCGGTGCATCTGGCGCCGCAGGGCCGGGTCACCGTGCACGCGTACTCCTTGCTGTCGCAGCAGTCGCGCCCAGGACAGGTCACCGAGCCACCACCGGGTCGCCGCTGCCGTCGGGGCGGTGAGCCAGACGTCGACGGGTGCCCCGGTGTCCTGCCGGCACAGGTTGACGCTCGTCCGGGACAGGTGCAGCCAGTATCTGCTGTCGGCCGGCCTGCGGTCGGTGAACTCGATCGCGAGCACGACCGTGCGCTCGGGCAGGGCGGTGGCGTCCACCCGGCGTTGCATGTCCCAGGTCAGTGCGGCGGTGTCGAGATCGTCCTCGGTCAGGGCGGCGCTGTCGGTGGCGACCGCCCATCGGGCCAGCTCCCGCACCACCGGAGCCAGGGCGGCGCCCGCCTCGGTGAGCCGGTAGTCGTCGTCGACGATGCCGGCGGCGCGCAGTGCGCGTAGTCGTGCGGACAGCGTCGCTCGCGGGATGCGAGGCAGGCCGCGGCGGATGCCGGTGAAGGTTGACGCGCCCAGCAGCAACTCTCGCACGATCAGCAGTGTCCACCGCTCGCCCAGAAGCTCCAGGGCGCGTGCCACCGCGCAGAACTGCCCGTATCCGTTCACTGGTGCATGGTACGCACCATGCGCCGGAGGCGCTGGTTCAGAAGTTGAACTGGTGGTGGTGGCGTGGTCGGCTCGACGATCGAGGTCATGAGTGAGGGCATCGAAAGGACCGGCGGCATCATGGGCCTCAGTGGCGACGTACTGCAGACGATCGGAAACACGCCGCTGGTGAGGCTGCGCAGGGTCGTGCCGCCCGGGTGTGCGGAGATCTTGGTCAAGGTCGAAGGCCAGAACCCGACAGGCAGCATGAAAGACCGCATGGCGCAGGCGATGATCGCCAGGGCCGAAGGCGACGGGCGGCTGAGGCCCGGCGACACCGTTGTCGAGTACACGGGCGGCAGCACAGGTGCTTCCCTTGCCCTGGTCTGCGCGGCGAAGGGATATCGGCTGCAGATCGTCAGTTCGGATGCGTTCAGTGCGGACAAACTCCTTCAGATGGCGGCGTTCGGCGCGGAACTCACCATCATTCCCAGTGAGGGGGGTTTGATCACGAAGGCGCTGATCCTGAGCATGATCGAGAAAGCCGGGGAGTTCGGCCGCCGGCCGGGCACCTACTGGACCGATCAGCTCAACAACGCCGACAGCGTCGCCGGCTATCACCCGATGGGCGAGGAGATCTGGGAGCAGTCAGGCGGGCGGATCGACGCGTTCGTTCAGTCGATCGGCACGGCGGCCTCGCTGCGCGGGGCGGCGGCCCCTCTCCGGCGCGGCCATCCGGGGCTTCGGGTCATTGCCGTCGAACCGGCCGAGTCCGCCGTGCTGTCCGGAGGCCGGCCCGGCGCCCACCGCATCGAAGGCATCGGCATCGGTTACCTCCCGCCCATGTGGGACCCCACCCTGGTAGACGAGATCGTTCCGATCCCCACCGCCGACGCGGAGGAGATGGCCAGGCGCCTGGCTCGGGAGGAGGGCCTGTTCGCCGGAACGTCGTCAGGGGCGAACGTCCTCGCCGCGATCCAGGCCGGACAACGCCTTGGGCCGGCCGCCAGGGTCGTCACCCTGCTGGTGGACTCGGGACTGAAGTACCTCAGCACCGAGGTGTACCGGAGTCAGTACCGTGTCAGGCCAGGTTCGCCCTCGTGACGATCCGGCGCAGGCGGAGTCGCCGGTGTTGCGGTTCCGCCAGGCAGCGTAACGGCGGATCATGCTGCCCACCTCGCGGTGGCCGGCGTGATCGGTGCCGTTGAGGGCGGACTCGCGCAATGCGGTATCCGGTTCAAGCGGGGCGTGCGGGGCTCTCGTTACGCGTCCGCCAGGTCCGGTTCGGGGATGTACGCGGGCGTGAGCACTTCGCACAGGGTCCATCCCAGGGCGCGGTAGAGCGCGAGGCCGTCCCGCGAGGCGCCCAGGACTCCGGTCGTGGCGCCCTGCTCGGCGGCCGCGTCGCCGAGCGCGGTCATCACGACGCTGCCCAGGCCCCGGCGGCGGTGTGCCGGATCGGTCAGGATCTGGTCGGCCACGGCTGTCGGGCCGGCCACTCCCATCCGGCCGCTCGCGGCCGTCGTTCCGTCGGCGTCGTGTATCCGTACGGTCGTGACTCCGCCGTCCGTCGCGGTGTGCAGCGTGTAGCCGTTCGGAGCGAGCGCGGTGGCCCGGCGCAGCGGCACGGTCATCAGATACTCCGGCTCGCCGACGGTCCAGGCCGGGGTGAGCAGGGGCACCACCCGCTCGGCGGGCGCGGAGGTCTTGATCCAGGTGCCGGGGGCAGTCCTGGTCAGGGCCAGCTCGGCCACCTGGTCGACGTCGAAGAGCACGTAGCGGACGCGATGTCCGGGCAGCCCGACATCCAGCCGGAATCCCCCGGTCACCTCGACCGGGGGCCGCACCGAACGGGAAACGGCCCAGCCGCCGACCCAGGCCCGGACCACCTCGGGTGTGGCCGTGGGCTGCTCCTGATCGATCACGCTCATGAACATCCTCCTGAGGGGTGGCTTCCTGCCTCCGACAGTTTATTGCAAGTAGGTCGCAATAAGCCTGCCCCCTCTAGGCCGTCCCCGTCAGGGGAGGCGAGGGCGCCGTCCCTGCTTCACCGACCGGAGCGTGAACGCGTCATGGCTCCGGCACGTTGGCTTCGACTGCGTCCTTCCTCCAGGTCGCCGGCCGGCGCGCGCACGGCCATCTGCACGCCGGTGGCGCGTGGAGAGCCGAACTGCTCCCACCGGAGTTCGCAGCCTTCGGCTACGACACCGCCGGCCCCCGGGACATGGCCGACCTGTCCAAGGTCAGCGTGCTCGTGCCGTCCAGGCCCGGTTACGGCCGGACCTCGCTGTCGGCCGGTGCGACACCGGCCGCCTTCGCCGATGTGGTCCGCGACCTCTGCGGTCACCTGGGCATCGAGCGGGTGGCCGCGGTCGTCGGGGTGTCGGCCGGTGGGCGGACCGCGGTGTCGATGGCCGCCCGGCACCCTGATCTGGTCGAGCGGCTCATCCTGCAGAGCGCACTGGGTTTCCTGCCGTGGCCGGATCGCCGCACCCGGCTGGCCGCGGACATCGCCTTCCCCCCGGCCACCGAGAGGGCGACCTGGGGTGCCGTGCACGCGCTGCTACGCCTGGCCCCCGGCCTCGGGCTGCGGATGATGCTGGGTGATCTGTCCACGCGACCGGCGCGCGAGGTCCTTGCCGCACTCACCCCTGGGGACCGGGCGACCCTGATCGCGCTCTTCTCGCTGATGCGCTCGGGCCACGGCTTTCGCAACGATCTGCGCGCCTCTGCCGAGGAGACCGCGCAGGTCACCCAACCGGCCCTGGTCGTCGCCACCCGCAACGACGGTGCCGTACCGTTCGCGCACGCCGAATCCCTGATGGCACGCCTGCCTCGCGCCGAGCTCGTCGAGAGCCGGGCAGGCAGCCATTTCATCTGGTTCGCCGACGACTACCCCGCCATCGCCGACAGGATCCGCGGCTTCCTGACCTCCGAACCGTCACACCACGGCTGAGTGACGAGCTTTCCAGCTCCGCGCACGGTGGTCAGCGGCCAGGTCGACAGCCTCCAGCACCTGCACCGGTCGATCGACCAGATCCGCCGCGCCGAAAACGTCATCGGCACCAGGACCCTCATGGTGCCGGACTCCTGGCGCCGGGTCGAGCGACCGTCCTGACCCGCGCCGATCCGGTGGTGCGGAGGGGCGCGGTCGCGGGTCCGGCACCGTGCGGACCTGCGGAGGGATCAGGTGGTGCCCGGCCCCTCGCGGTTCCACAGCCGGAGTTGCAGGTCCAGCACCACCCGGTCATCGGGGTCGTCGAGCCGGTAGCCGCCCACCTGCTCCAGCCGGGTCAGCCGGTAGCGGATGGTGTTGGGGTGCACGAGCAGTGTCCGTGCCGTGGCGCCCACATCGCCGAACGTGCCGAGGTAGGCGGCGATGGTCTCGATGAGACAGCTGTGGTGGCTCCGGTCGTACTCGACCAGACGGCGGAACCGCTCGTCGCTCAGCAGATCCGTCACCCCCAGCGTGGTGAGCGCCTCGGAGAGCAGCACCGCCGTGAGCTGGCCGTCGAGACTGATCACCGGCCGGTCGGGCGTGTACGCGACGGTCTCGCACACCCGGTCGACCTCCGCGCGGGCCGCGGCCACGGTCGGCACCGACAGGGACGAGGCGATCGCCGCCCGGAAGGTGGACCCCCGGTGCCGCTCGAACGCCGTCAGGGTGCGCCGGGCCCAGTTCAGGTAGCGGTCCACCTCGACCCGGCCAGGGAGGACGGCGTACAGGCGCAGCCCGACCGGGGCCACCATCGACTCGTCGCGGACGGAGTGGGCGTGCACCGTCAGCATCGTCACCGCCTCGGTGGAGGAGAGCCACTGGCGCGCGCCGGCGTCGCCGACCGCTTCGAAGGCCACCACGGCGAACTCCTCGGGGGCGTCGAGGCTCAGCTGCCGGACGAACCCGGCGTCGTCGCGCTGCGGGTTGGGGGCGAGCATGCGCTGCACGAACTCGGTGCCCATGCTGTGGATGAGGCGGCTCTGGCCGACGAGCCGCGCGGCGAAGACCGATGCCGCGACCAGGTGTTCCTCGGTCTGCCGGGAGAAGGGCCGGCCCGTCTCCTGCGCCCAGATGGTGCCCAGGTACTCGCCGGACCGAGGGTCGTGCATGCCGACCCCGAGCCTGCGCCGGAACCCGATCTTCTCGTTCAGCGTCACCGTGGTACGGGGACGCCGCAGCCGGTCGTAGACCCGCATGGCCTGGAGCTCCGCCATGTGCCCGGCCGGGGGTTCGCGCCCGAGGATGGTGCGGCGCCGGATGTCGTCGGCCTGGTCGCTGTAGGGCGAGAAGGCGAGCACCCGCCCCTGCACGTCCTCGATGGAGATCAGCGTGCCGGTCATCATGCCGAGCGCCTTGGCGAGTCCGAAGAGGTCGTTGTGCTCGCCGAGCGCGGGACCGGCTCCCTGCGGGAACCGCTCCTCGAACTCCCGGCCGAAGCGTTCGACCGCGGCGATCAGGCGCCACCACGGCGCCCGGTCGGTGACCCCGAGGACCGGGACCGGCACGTCGCGCAGCGACCACGGATCGACGTCCCCGAGTTTCACGACGAGCGCCCCGGGCCGGTGGCGGGCGAGGTCGGCGACCGCCTCGACCGCCGCCGGCCCGCCGGTGCCGAGGAGCAGCACGACGGCGCCGTCCAGCTCGTGGTCATCGGGCAGGTCCGTCCCGTCGGACAGGTCGAGGACGACGCAGCCGCCGATGGGAACATCCAGCCCCTCGGGGGCGTGGACCGCCGACACGAAGGGGGCGCGTACCGCGTCGAGGAGCTCGGTCAGGGTGGATGACCAGCGTGGGTACCTAGTTTTCACAGGACTCCGGCACGTTGTGATTTGGATGAAACCTACCTGTCCGAGTATCCAGTGAACTGGACAAAAATATAGAGAGCCGTACAAAGCCCTTGGGTCGTTCGGCATTTTAGGGTGACAGCACTCACCACGGCCGACCGGCCGGAACCCAGGAATCAGGAGGACCGACATGACGTTGGTTCGCACCCGGCGCGCCCTCCGCGTTGTCGCCGCAGGCGTGCTCGGCGCCGCCGTCCTCTCAGCGTGTGGCAGTTCCTCAAGCGATTCCGCGTCCGGCCCCGACGCCGGCTCCGGCTCCGGCTCGCAGGTCTACACCATCCCCCAGCAGATCGGCGTCCCGCCGTACAGCTTCCTGGACGAGGGCGGCAAGCTCGTCGGCCTGCTGCCGGACCTGTCCACCGCGCTCGGCGAGGAGATGGGGGTGACCGTCAAGAACGAGCAGGCGTCGTTCGAGAACTCACTCCTGGGCCTGCAGCGCGGCACCTACGCCTGGGTGCCGGGCGCCGACGTCACGGCCGAGCGGCTGGAGAAGTTCGACTTCGCCACCACCCTCGTCGAGAGCTACGGCTTCCGGGTCAAGGCCGACGGCATCGCCATCGGTGACTCACTCGACGACCTGTGCGGGCTCTCCGTCGCGGTGACCGCGGGTTCGAGCCCGGTCTCGGCCCTCCAGGACCAGTCCGGGAAGTGCGAGGCCGCCGGAAAGAAGCCCATCGACGTGCAGACCTTCGCCGACCAGGCGACCGCCGACCTCGCGGTCAAGAGCGGCCGGGCCGACACCTCCACGGCCACCGCCAGCGGCCTGGGCTACCAGACGCGCACCGAACCCGGCGTGTGGAAGATCACCGGGCCGACGTACCAGGCGATCGACATCGGGTTCGCCTCGATGAAGGGTGACGGTATGGCGGCCAAGTTGCAGCAGGCCACCGAGGCGCTGATCAAGAAGGGCAGCTACGCCGAGATCCTCGCCAGGTACGGCACCGAGAACATGGCGATCACCACCTCGGTGATCAACCCAGAACCGAACGCATGAGTGAGATCCGGACAGGTGGGGCCGGCGTGAGCGCCGTACCCACCGGCCAGGCCGGGCCGGACGGGCCAGGCGGGGCGGCGGCGGACTGGCGCCGGCGGATGGAGGAGATCTCGCGGCTCCCGCACGGGCGCCCGCTCCACCTCGGCCGGCTGACCGTCGCGGTGCTGATGGTGGTCGCGGTCGCCGGTCTCGCGGTCAGCGTCGCCCGCAACCCCGCCTTCGAGTGGGCCACCGTGGCCGACTACTTCTTCTCCGAGCGGGTGCTGAACGGCCTGCTCAACACCATCACGCTGACCGCCCTGTCGATGGGGCTGGCCCTGGTGGTCTCGGTGGTCATCGCGAACATGCGGCTCTCGGCGAATCCGGTGCTGCGCGCGGTCAGCGGGACCTACGTCTGGTTCTTCCGGTCCATCCCGCTGCTGGTCCTGCTCATCCTCTGGTTCAACATCTCGCTGATCTATCCGACGTTCAGCCTGCCCAACCCCTTTGGCGGCGACCTGTTCGCGCTGCAGACGCGCAACCTGATGACCGCCTACTGGTCGGCGGTGCTGGCCTTCGGCCTCCAGCAGGCCGCCTACACCTCGGAGATCATCCGCTCCTCGCTGCTGGCGGTCCCCAAGGGGCAGCGCGAGGCGGCGCTCGCCCTGGGCATGACGCCGTTCGACATCTTCCGCCGCATCGTCTTCCCCCAGGCGATGAAGATCGCGGTGCCGCCGGTGAGCAACGACCTCATCAACCTGATGAAGGCCACCTCGCTCGTCGCCTTCATCTCGGTCTCGGACCTGCTCTACAGCGTCCAGCAGATCTACAACCGCACGTTCGAGGTCGTCCCGCTGCTCATGGTGGCGACCATCTGGTACATGATCCTCGTCAGCGTGCTGTCGGTCGGCCAGTACTACCTGGAGCGCGTGCTCGGCCGGAGCACCGCCACGACGACGCGCCGCGCCGGACGAGTGAGGGCCCAGCCATGACGACACCGCTGATCAGCGCGCTGCACGTGCGCAAGTCCTTTGGCCAGCACACGGTCCTGCACGACGTGTCGCTGGACGTCCACCAGGGGGAGGCGGTCTGCCTGCTCGGCCGCTCCGGCAGCGGCAAGAGCACCTTCCTACGCTGCCTCAACCTGCTTGAGCGCACCGACTCGGGAGTGGTCATGCTGGACGGCGAACTGCTCGGCTACGAGGAGCGCGGCGGCAAGATCCACCGGCTGTCGGCGAAGCGGGAGGCCAGGCAGCGCCAGCGCCTCGGCATGGTGTTCCAGCAGTTCAACCTGTTCTCGCACAAGACCGTGCTGGAGAACGTGGTCGAGGCGCCCATCCGGGTGCTGCGCCGCCCGGCCGACGAGGCGCGCCGTGACGCGCACGAGCTGCTCGACCGGGTCGGCCTGGCCGAGAAGGCCGACGCCTACCCGGCCCAGCTCTCCGGCGGTCAGCAGCAACGCGTCGCGATCGCCCGCGCCCTGGCCATGAAGCCCCAGGTGCTGCTCTTCGACGAACCGACCTCGGCGCTCGACCCCGAGATGGTCAACGAGGTGCTGCAGGTCATCCGCGGCCTGGTGCTCGACGGGATGACCACCATCATCGTCACCCACGAGATCGGATTCGCCCGCGAGGTCTGCGACCGGTTCGTGTTCATGGAGGACGGCCGCATCGTCGAGGAGGGTCCGTCCAGCCGGCTGTCCGGCGAGGCCGAGCACCCGAGCACCCGCGACTTCCTCAGCAAGGTCCTCTAGCCCCGGCGCCCGCGAGCGCCGCACACCATCGTGCCCCGGCACGAACTCGACAGAGAGAAGCAGTCATGCCATCGACGGGCGGAGCCATGCCCTCTGTGGCCGTGATCGGCGGTGGGTTCGCCGGACTCGCGGCGGCCCACCAGCTGAAGCGGCACGGGTATTCGTTCACCGTGTTCGAGACCGAGGACGGGCCCGGCGGCACCTGGCGGGTCAACCGTTTCCCCGGTGCCGAGGTCGACACGCCGGCCCCGATGTACTCGTTCTCATTCGCCCCGTACGACTGGTCACGGTCCTACCCCGGCCAGGCGGAGCTGCAGTCCTACCTTGAGCACGTGGCCGACCGATTCGACCTCAGGGCGCACTTCCGGTTCGGCCGCACCGTCCGGCGGCTGGTCTGGGAGGAGGACGGCCAGCAGTGGGCCGTGCACCTCGACACCGGGGAGGTGCGGCGTTTCACCGCCGTGGTGACCGCAGTCGGGCTGCTGAACGTCCCGAACGAGCCCGCCTGGCCCGGCCGCGAGCTGTTCACCGGCGACATCTTCCACACCGCGCGGTGGCGCCCCGACGTGGCGCTCGACGGACGCCGGGTGGGGGTGGTCGGCACCGGCTCGACGTCCGCCCAGATCGTCGCGGAGCTCGGTGGCCGCGCCGGGCACCTGACGGTGTTCCAACGCCAGCCGGCCTGGGTGGACCCGAAGGTCTCGCTCCCGTTCACCGAGGAGGAACGCGCCCGGCGGCGCCACCCGGTGACGCGGCGGCTCATCCGGTGGCGGCTCTTCCTGGAGCTGGAGCGCAAGTGGCTCGGTGGCCGGATCATCCGGCCCGGCGGGACCGTCGACACCCGGGCGGTCAAGGTCTGCCAGGACTACCTCGAAGAGGTGTTCGGCGACCACCCCGACCTCAAGGCGGCGCTGACACCGAACTCGGCCTACCTGGGCAAGCGGGCGATCCACAGCTCCACCTTCTACCCGACCCTGCTCCGCGACGACGTCACCCTCGTTCCCCACGCGGTGGAGCGGATGACCGAGACCGGGGTGGTGGACGCCGCGGGCCGGGAGCACGAACTCGACGTCGTGATCACCGCGACGGGCTTCCGCGCGGCCGAGTTCCTCTGCAGTCTGGAGGTACGCGGACGCGGCGGGCGTGACCTGCGGGAGAAGTGGGGCGACGACCCCATGGCGTTCCTCGGGATCATGGTGGACGAGATGCCGAACCTCTTCATGATGTACGGCCCCAACACCAACTACTACGCCCCGGTGTTCAACTTCGAGCAGCAGGCGAAGTTCGTGGTCCGGTCGCTGCGGGAGATGCGCCGCCGAGGGGCCTCGGCCGTCGAGGTCCGGCCCGAGGCGGTCAGGCGGTTGAACCGGTGGTTGAAGCGCCGGCTGGACGCCAGCTCGTTCGCCCAGGCACCGAACTACTTCCGCTCGGCGAGTGGCCGGGTGGTCACCCAGTGGCCGGACGGCGCCTCGGTCTACTGGTTGCTGACCCGGACCCAGCACGCCCGCGCCGCGCGGTTCTTCCGCGCTCCGATGGCACCGGCGTCGCCGGACGACAGGCACGTCTCCGTGCCGTGAGCCCGCTCGACTGGCTCGGCCCGGAAGATCTGATCCTCCACCTCCGTCGGAGCCGTAACATGTTCCGTCCTCCGGGACCGAACTCGGTCAGAGTTCTCCGGCGGTCCTGCGGGACTCCTCGGCCGCCCAGGTGAACACACCCTTCGACATCAGGGACGCCTCCGACTCCGCTCTGGTCGCGTACACCTCGGCCCGGACCCGGTGCAGCGCCGCGTCGTCGGGCGCGGCCTGCACGGCCATCTCCGCCAGGTGTCCCGCCAGCCGCTGGTCTCCGCCTGCCAGCGCCCGGAGCGCGGCGTCGGCCAGCTTTTCCGCGCCCCCGGCCAGCTCCGCGATCGCCGAGGCCAGCTCGGCGTCGGGGGCGGGCTTGAGGCGGGCGGGGTTGCCGTCGTACCAGCCGCCGTACAGCCGCCAGATGTTGCGGACCACGAACTCCGGCTCGTCGTAGTGCGGGCGCAGGTAGGGCCGCTCCGCCAGATGAGCGGGCGGCTGTACCGCGCGCACGATGTCGTCCAGCCGGGCGCCCTCGTTGAGCATCCCCAGGGTGCGCTCGACCGTGGACTCCAGCCACTCGGCGGTCTCGGTCAGCGCCTGCTCGACCCGGTCGGCGCCGAAGATCGGGGCGCCGTGGCCGGGCAGCATGATCTCCGGCCGCAGCGTGGCCATCCGGCGCAGCGCGATCGCCCACTCGCGCGGGTAGCGCTGCGCCTTCTGCGGGTTGCCGCAGTTGGGGGTCACCCAGATGAACAGGTCGCCGGGGAGCAGGATGCGCCGGGAGGGGATCCAGCCCACGCTCGCGTCGTCGGTCTCGCCCTTGGCGTGGAAGAGCTCGACGTGGCCGGCCGTCAGCTCGTCGCGATAGGTCACGTCGGGGTAGCGGTACTCGGTGGGCCAGGTCAGGTCGGGCGCCTGGAACTGCCGCCGGTTGATGACGGCGTTGTAGCCCGCTGTCAGCACGTAGCGCTCGAACCGGGCGGTGATCGCCTCGTGCCCCACCACCATCGGCCGGGGCCGCCCCGCCGCCTCGGCCTCCGCGTCGAGCGGCCCGACCCCCGAGACATGGTCGATGTGCCCGTGGGAGTAGATCGCCGTGCTCACCGGCTCGTCGGTCCAGGCCCGCAGGTCGGCGTGGAGCCGGTCGGCGTCGAACGGGTTGCCGGTGTCGAACAGCGTCACCTCCCCGCCCTGCCGGAGCGCGATCACGTTGCCGAAGCCGCTGCGGAAGCCGACTCCGTCGACGACCTCCACGAAGCCCTGCCCGGCGAGCCCCACGTGCACGATGCTGTCGGGGGCCCCGCCCTGCCACACGGTGTCGGCGTACTCGACGATGTTCATGAGGAAGCCGGCCTTTCCTTGTCCCGCTCGGGGGGCGACGACCCCCACCACCATCATGAGCGCACCCGCTTCGCCTCCTGCCGGTCGAGGTGCGGGTCGAGGGTCAGGGCCGCGACGAGGACGGCGGCGGGTGATCGGTGATCGCCCTCAGAACGCCGCTTCGCTCGGCGCTTCAGCGGGTTTTCGCGCCGCTGGGCCGGATGGCTCTGACCAACTACCTGTCCGCCACGGTCCTCGTCCTGGTGGCCGCCCGCCTCGGCGGTGGCTCGCCGGACGGCTGGTCCTCGGCGACGGTGCTCCTGATCGCCGGCCCAGTGGCTGGTGTCCACGCTCTGGCTGTGCCGCCATCGCCAGGGCCTCCTGCAATGGCTCTGGCGCTGGTCCACCTGGATCCACCGTCCACCCTTTTCGCGCTGAGACCGGTTATCCCCAGCTCGTCGAAGTACTCCCGAGCGTTCCGCACCCAGAATCCGGGGATACAGGGAAAGACCTCGCCCATTCTTGATCTCCGACACGCCGCGATCAGCGTCCGGCTCACCGCCCCGACCAGAACGGGTCCCGGCCGATGAAACCCAGCAGTTTGGTCTGGGTATCCGCACCGTCGGGTACCTCGACCCGGGCGCCGTACTGGCCGGAAGAGCGGAGAACCTGCTCCATCTGCTCCATCGGACCGAGGAGTTGGGCACAGAAGTCGGGGTCCAGCCGGTCGTCCTGGCCGGTGGCCCTGGAGAGATCCCAGGTGTGCATGAACACGTCGGCGGTGTAGAACCGGTCGATCGCGGTCTCCACAGGCAGGCTGCCGATGTGTGGATTGACGAGTTCCCGGTGCGCCGTCTCCGCATCGTCCAACACCGCCTGCACACCGTCGCAGTGAACCTGCCACGCGGCGACCGGGTCCTCGTCCACCGACGGTCCGCAGGGCAGTTCGATGTCGGCACCGGAGGCAAGAAACCCGGGAAACCATTCGGTCAGGTGACGCACGACGTCGCGAGCGGCCCAGCCGGCGACCGGGGACGGCGCGTCCCAGAACCTGGTACCGCGAACCCGGTCCGTGAACAGCCCGGCAACCTGCAGGTGTCGCTCGGCTGGGCGCTCAGACAGTGCCATCGATGAACATCCTCTCCAGCTTCGCGTAACCCTCGTTGACACCGACCTCCATACCGCTGCGCAACCACGCATCGCGGCCTTCGAAGCTGTCGACCAGCGACTGTGTCCGCAGCCGCGTACGGCCGTCGCCCAGGTCCTCGAACCACGACGTCTCCAGTGCGACTCCGTCGGGATCGCCGTCGAATGTGAAGGTCTGCACGATACGGTCCGGCCGTACCTCGTGGAAGCAGCCGTGGAACCCGTACTCCGTGCCGTCGTGCACCGAGACGTACCGCCAACTGCCGCCGGTACGCGCGTCCCAGTGCTCGATCCGGGTGGCCGTGGTGTTGGGGCCCACCCACCGGGCGAACAACGCGGGATCGGTGTGTGCGCGGAACAGCTGCTCGGGCGTGGCCGCGAAGTCACGAGTTATCCGGATGACCGGCAGCCTCGGGTCGGCTTCGATGGCTGTCTCCGTGATCCTGTTCATGTTCGTCTCCGTTCATCTCCGCCAGGACGGCGTCAAGGCGGCGGTTGCGCTGCTCGACGCGGTCCCGGTGGCGCTCGATCCAGGTGTCCATCAGGTCGAGGGCCTGGACCTCCAGGCGCACCGGCCGGGGCTGCGGCCCTCGCGGTCGGCTGACGAGCCCGGCGTCCTCAAGCACCCGCAAGTGCTTGTAGACGGCCTGCAGCGTCATTCGGTACGGCTCGGCCAACTGGCTCACGGTCGCGTCGCCCTCGGCGAGCCGGGCCACCATGTCGCACCGGGTCGGATCCGCGAGGGCAGCGAAGACTCGGGGCAGCGTGTCCGTGGTCATCCCCCTAGTTTCAACTCAATGGTTTAAAGGACGGTAGGCCGTAGATCGCCCATCGGTCAACCCGGTGGTTGAAAGTGCGCGTCCCTTGTACCACCCCCTGAACCGGCGCGGGGATTTCGCTGTTCACCGGTGACCGCGACCCGTACAAGCGGCTCCGAGCCGACTTTTACGGAACCCGCGAAATCGCTGCCCTTCTCCGGCCCGGCAAGACCTCCGAGCCTGTCGTGAGTGAAAGCGGCAGACCTGGGCGATGCCGCCGGGCCCGCTTGGAGAGAAGGTGCCAAGCCGCGTCCTCCGACGGCACCCGCAATGAGTGTTTCACCAGAAGCCGCTACAGGGCTTCCGGCGAACGGACCCCGCCGCCTCATCGAAGAGCATGCGAAACCCGCGTCCCAGAGGGGCCCAATACCCCGCTCCGGACGCCCCGTGGGCACGCTCCCATACCCCAAGAGAGCGCTTTCTCCTATCCTTGCCCAATGGAACTAGCGGAGATCCGCACTTACTCCATCAAGTCCACCAAAGGCATCTCCCGCCCATCCGCCCAAGTTCTCCCCTGGGGTCTGGAAGGCGACCGCCGCTGGGCCGTGGTGGACCCGCTGGGAGAACTGATCTGGGTAGGCGAACATCCCCAGCTTCTCTCGGTTTCGGCCGCCGAAACCCCCGAAGGCGGCCTTCGCCTGTCGGCGAAGAGCATGGGCGAACTCAAGGTCCCCCCGGCCACCGGCGACGCGATCCCGCTAGGTTGCTCCAACCTCGACCGAGCCGTGCTCGCCCACGCCGACGCCCATGAATGGTTCACCCGCCTGCTCGGCAAGCCCGCCCGCCTCATCTGGCTGGACGACCCCAGACGCCGGACCATCACCGAGGAACAGGGCGGTCTCTGGGACGGACCCCTCCTGCTCGTCGCCAGGAGTTCGCTCCAGCGCCTGGACGACTGGATCGCCGAAGGCGCCATGGAACGCCAGGAGCACCCCCCGGACCCCCTCGACGTCGCCCGCTTCCGGCCCAACGCCGTCATCGACGGCGCGGAACCCTTCGCGGAGGACGCCTGGACGTCGGTCCGCATCGGCGAGATCGACTTCCGCGTCTCGGGGTTGTGCGACCGCTGCGCCGCCACCATCTGGGACCCGGCCACTCAGGACCGCGGCAAGGAACCCCTGAGAACCCTGGCCAAACACCGCCGCTGGGACGGAAAGACCTGGTTCGGCATCCGCCTGGTGCCCAGGAACCTCGGCGAGCTGAGAGTCGGCGACGAAGTCCGGCCAGGCTAGCCGGTCAGGCGCTTCAGGGCCGCCTTCACCACCGCGGGGTCGTAAGGCGGGAGCGAGTTGAGCAGGAAGCGGCGCGCAGCACGTCCATGTCACGGGCGACGTCGACGGAGTCGACGGTCGTACAGCGGACCGGTACGAGCGCGGCAGTCGGCGTGCAGCTCCTCGGTGAACGCGTTCCAGGCGTTGAAGCCGTCCTGGCTGCTCATGACAGTGTGCGGCATCCGGTTGTACACCGACGCCGAGCAGATCACCGGGTTGCTGCGCCCACGCCCCGAGGGGCGAACCCGACGATAAGAAATGGGAGCAATTCGCCATGAGGAGAGCTCATTGTGTCGGTGGGTGCTGCGAACATGCCGGGATGATCGCGACTCCTGATGACTATTCCTGGTTCTCCCGCGAGCGCTTCCCCGAGCTGGCGGATGCCTACTGCTTCACCTACGTCCGCGGCCTGACGCCTGAGGAACTGGTGACCCGGCTCGGCGTCCGGGTTGAAGACTGCTCTCGCATGACGCTTGATGAGCTGACGAAGACCGCCTACTCCGGCTACGACGGGAAGAACCTGTTCTTCGGTGCCGTCGCCGTCGGCGACTGGGTGCTCATCGTCGAGGCCCTCGGCGGGCTCGGCATCACCGAAGAGATCACCATGCCGCTGTCGGCGGGCACCCGCCTCGTCTCCCACTTTTTCCTCGAAGTCAAACTGATCGACCACTTCTACTGGATTGAAGACGGAAAGATCCGGTTCGAGTTCGCGCACCAGGAAGGCTATTCCCACTGGATCGAAGACGGAAGGATCCAGCTCGAGTTCCCGTACGAGGAAGGCTACTCAGAGGAGATGCCGGACGAACTCGCAGAGACCATGGAGCGGATCGACTCCGTCTACCCAGGCGCCGACCCCTACGAAGGGCCGGCGTTCCTCCTGGCCGAGCGCCTCACCGGGATCACGCTGACGCCGCAGCTGCTGGAGGAGTCCACCTACCTGTGCGGAGTCGTTTCCAGACCGAGGTGAGCGGTGGTGGATCACTCCGCTGCGAGCTTTTGCGGGTTCCACGGGGGCTGGCCATCGGAATGAAAAAGCCTCCCTGAACCGGCGCGGGGATCCCGTACAAGCCAGGCACTTGACTCGGAACTGGACCGTCGGCGAGCTGTCCTCGGTATAAATTCATCCACCAAGGCGAGATATGGAAATGGGAAATATGGCTGAGGCGGAGAAGGCCACCTATGGGCCGGGCCGGGGGCCCGGGGCTCTGGTTCTCTCGGATAACGCGCTCGCGCAGCTGTTAGGCGCTCACCAGATGGGTGCGCTGGCGACGAACAAGCGCAACGGTCATCCTCAGCTCTCCACCGTGGCCTATGTGTGGGATGCCAAAGAACGCATCGCGCGAATCAGCACGACGGAGGACCGGCTCAAGGTACGTCACCTGCGCAGAGACCCCCGGACCGCCCTGTATGTGTCCAGCAGCGACTTCATGTCCTACGTCGTGGCCGAGGGGGAGGCGGAGCTCTCGGCGGTCAGCGCTGTGCCCGGGGATGCGGCCGGACGGGAGCTTCTTGGTATGCAGCCGCTCTTTGACCATCCGGAGGACGAGGCCGCGTTCCTTGAGAACATGGTCGCGGATCGGCGCCTGGTGATCAGGCTTTGCGTGTCTCGCCTGTACGGGATCGCGGTGGACGTCCCCTCTGGTGAATAGCGCACGTTGATCCGCTCCACCTGCCCGCAGCGGATCCGAACCGGACATCAAGTCACTATGCCGAGGCCCTGGTCCAGCAGGGTTCAGCTGGTGCCCGTCAGCCCCTTGTCCAGGTAGATCCGGTCATCCGGGATACCGAGCCCAGCCAGCGCCTGGCGCTGGATGGTGAGGTCTTGCAGCACGGTTGAGCATCTGGCGTAGCCGATCAGTTCTCCCACCTGGGAAGCGTGCCGTTTACCCCCCTCACCGGACAATTTCGCGGACTGGTCTAACGAGACAAAGTTTCCGCAGGTCGCCATGCCAGGCGGCGGATGATCTCGGTGTCTCGTTGAGGAATCGGCTATCGGACGTCGTAGGTGATCTGCACCATGCCGTTGCCGAATCGGCGTTCTCGCTTCAGGGAGAGAGCGGTTCGAAGCCCGTCTGGCAGGACCGGTGTCCCCGCGCCGACGATGATGGGACAGAGCAACAGCTCGATCACGTCGACGAGCCCAAGCCGAAGCGCGCTGTGGGCCAAGGTCGGGCCCTCTACTGTCAAGTCCCCGGATGCCTCGGCCCGGGCCCTCTCGATCGCCTCGGCCGTCAGCTTTCGCTCCAGCCGAGTGCGCTTGGTCCAGACCTCGGGCAGGCCGGCCGAGAAGACGACCTTCTGTGCGGCCTGCCACGTGGTCGCGAACGCTGAGGACTCAGGCGACTGGGCGGCAATCGCCGGATCGGTCTCCCACCCTGCCATCGCCTCATACATCCGCCGCCCGTAAAGGTAGGTGCTCACCTCGTCGGCGTCAGCGTTGAGCGCCGCGATGACCTCTTCGTCAGGGACCGCCCAGGAGTAGTCGCCCTGGGCGTCAGTGTGGTAGCCATCAAGAGACGATGCGACCGAGTAGATGATGCGATGCACTAACTCGTCCTTCCTGCCGGGTTCGTAAGTGAGACCACGAACGTGAGACTCAAACGACACGTGAGACTCATCGGCCGGACGCTCGCTCGTTCGGAAGGTCGTCGGGGCCCGGGCGCGCGAGCGGCGCTCCGCCACCGTCAGACCGGCCGGGTTTCGCCCCCCAGGGGCGATGCCGTGGTCAGCAGTCGGAGATCTCTCACGTCAGATCATGCTAACGACCCTTGATGATCTTCGACCATCCACGGCAACCCGGCTGAAGATTCGAACTCCGCGCAGGCCACTCCAGCCGTTTGTCGCTCACCGCAGCTGAGCGCGTTTCAGCTTGCGGCGTTCGAGGGCGTTGGGATGGCGGACGACCACGCCTGCCGGGCCGCCGGTGCCGGTGAGGCGGATCAGTGGTGTGCCCGGCAGTCGGTCGGGAGTGGTCTTGTCCCTCAGACCGCCGAGGCCGGGATCCATCCCGCCGGTCTCCACGGCCCAGCCGTCAGGGAGGATGATCGTGACCCCGGCCATCTGGCCGTGTGCTTCCACCTCGACCTCGGGCAGCCGGCAGTCGGCCTGGGTGAAATCGATCTTGACGCCGGCCATGCCGCCGTACGCGATCACTTTCGCGGGTACCTGCCAGCGCCCGACGCGCGACGCGCCGTGAAGGCCTCCCTTGAGGACCAGCGGCTGTCCCGGGTCCGGCGGAACCACGGGCGGCAGGTCGGCGGTGAGGGGCGTCAGATCGGCGTAGGTTCTGGCGGTCAGCGCCCGTTCCAGCCTCTCGTCGAGCTCGGTCAGTTCGATACGGCCCTCAGCCGCCGCCTCGTTCAGCCGTGTCACCACCGCTTCGCGCTCGGCATGGGAGACGCGCAGTTCACCACGACGGAAGGATTCCGGGTACTCAGCGGTCATGTAGTCGATGATACGGAGATGTGGGTACAAACGCGGCTACTGCCGATCACTGGTCAGTGGGCGGCCGGGATGTCGACGGGCACCTGGCTGCGTCGTACGTACCGCACCGCGGCGAGCGTGCCGATGACGCACAGCACGCCGGTGACGGTCAGCGAGGTGTGGAAGCCGTTGACGGCTCCAGTTGGACCTGTGTCTCGGCGTCGGTGAATCCGACCGAGCGGTACACGCGGATCGCGACGTAGCTCGGATCGGCCACCATGACGAGCGTGTGCGCGTTCAGATGTTCCAGAGCGTGCCGGCCGGCCGTGTACACGAGGGTTCCGGAAAGGCCCTGGTTTCGATGTGCCGGGTGGGTGTCGACGGCCTGGTAGCGCGCGAGCCCCGAACCATCGGTGAACAGGCCGAGCCCGGAGACCATGCGGTCGTTCACGAAGGCTCCGAACCACGCGCCGCACCCGCGTTCCTGCAGCCGGCGCATCGCCGCCAGATTGCGCTGGGCGAACACCCGGTATCCCTCGATGTCGGGACCGGGGTTGGTGGCCTCCTGCAGTGCCAGCGCGGCGGACCAGTCCTCGTCGCCGTTCAGGACGCGGAAGTGAGCGTCACGGTTGGGGCGCGGCGGCGGGTGCACCGCACTGGCCGTCATCACGGTGCTCCGCTCGACATCGAGGCTCGCCGCCGCCAGTTCCTCCGGCTCGCCGGCGTCGCCGGTGACACCGTCGACACCGAGGGCGACGTGGCCGGCGTCCGGGAACTCGTGGTGGAAGGTGCTCACCCACGAGGCCACCGTTCCGGGGGCCGGCGGGGTGTCCAGCAGGATGAAGTTCCCCCAGTGATAGGTCGGGTTGGCGGGCGTCCGGACAGCCAGGTAACCGTCGCGCCGGTCGACGACGCTGCCTTGCAGCCCGAGCAACATCAGATCACTCTGGTATCCCAACGACCGCACAGCCATGGTCAAACCGTACCGGTGCTCTCATCGCCTCACCAGAACCCAGGTTTTCCAGATCGCCGGCCTGTTGAGCCAGGCCGGGCTGGTCATGCGTGCCCAGCTGCTGCGCGAGCCCAATGAGAGCAGAGACGACGCAGCAGACCTACCTGCCGGCCCACAGACCGGCATGGCTCCTCGGTCACCGGCTCTTGGCGGGCTCTCCTTCCAGCGCGCTCCTGATCATGGCGAAGCTTTCCGTGATCTTCCCGGCGAGGCCGCGCGGGATCTCAAGGAAACCCACCGTGTCGGCGTCGGCCCAGTAGCAGTAGGTCCCGTCGTCGGTGTTCCGGCAGGAGGCCGCGCCGCGGAGCGGACCGGTTCCCACGTAGACCCAGTCCGTCTGCGGGTTCTCCCTCTCGCGGTCCTGAGCGGTCAGCCAGTCCACGGCGGCCTTGGGATCGGTCACCTCGGCCTGCGCCCCGGTGGCGTAGAAGGATTTCAGGCGCGGGGTGTCCTGGTAGAACGTGGTGAGCTGGGTGCCGGAGATCTTGTGGTGCGGCCCGTCCGGGAGCTTGAAGCGCTCCTCGGCGGGGGTCGCCGATACCAGGTCCAGTGCTCCGATCGCGGTGGGGAAGGGCGTCGCGAAGGTTCCCGGGGGTTTCGGCGGGTTCTGGGCCGATGAGGCGTCCTCCTGATCCGCTTCGACGGTGAAGGTACATCCCGCGAGAACGCCGACCGCGAGCGTCATGAGGGAGATTCTTGCGATGTTCATGGCGTGAGGATGGCCCAGTGCACTTGTGCGCTGGTTGGATCTCTCTGGCACCTGATGGAAATCATCGCGATAGACGGGGCACGGGTGCACGTATGTGACCTGGAGGCGCTGGACGGAACATCTGTCGTGGAAGCGAAGCCGGTCCTCGGCCGAGGAGTCGAGCGCTGAGCCGATCGGCGAGGGCCGATACGGGTCACGTCCTGCCGGGGGTGATCCCGCACCGTCGGAGCCGTTCGGCCTCGTCGGTGTGGCCGAGCCGTCTCAGCAGGCCGATCGCCTGGGCCAGAACGTCGGGGCGGCCCAGTTCGGCGGCGCTCAGGTAGGCAAGGACCGCTCTCTCCGCGTGACCGGTCTCGCAGAGCAGCAGGACCGCCCATATCAGGGCGTGCACGTCGCCGGTCTCCGCCCGGGTCCGCAGCCAGGTGATCGCCTCCTGGGTGCGGCCCGTCTCGTGCATCAGGTCGACCGCGTGCGCCAGGGCGTCGGGGTAACCCGCCTCGGCGCGGGTGCGCAGCCAGGTGATCGCCTCCTCGGCCCGATCCAGCTGGTACAGCAGGACGGTGAGCCGCCTGAGGGCGTGGGTGTCGCCTGCCTCGGCGCGGGTGCGCAGCCAGGTGATCGCCTCCTCGGCCCGCTCGGACTCCTGGAGTAACTCGACCGCCTTCCACAGGGCGTCGATGTCGCCGGTCTCCGCCCGGGTGCGCAGCCAGGTGATCGCCTCCTCGGTCCGGCCCACCCGCTGGAACAGCTCGACCAGCTGCCAGCAGGCGTCGGTGTTCCCGGCTTCCGCGGCGTGCCGGTAGGCGGCGATCGCCTCTTCGGTCCTGCCCGTCTCCTGCGGCTCGACCGGCCGCCGGCCGTCGCGGACGCGTCCGGCGCCGGCGGCGCGGTTGTGGTCTCCGGGCTGTCCCGCCCCATTGGGGAGAGCAGCGGTCCGGTTGGAGATGTCGGGCGGCCGCCGGAGCTGACCGCCGCTCTCATCGCGGCTCATCACTCATTGCCACTCGTCGCAACATCATCACTCCGTATGGAGCCTGCGGACGGCGAAAATAGACGATATTAAGGTGACATAAGTAATTCTGTCATCTCGCGTAGATCGGTTTTCTGCCTCTCTTCGGAGAGGCAATAATAGACATTTGAGTGTTGCCTAATATATTTTAGGTGATATTTCCGGGATTGGTGGGTGATTTTGCGGGCTCCATCGGGTCCGTCAGGTTGGCCGACATCCGTGTCAGGACGTCGATCGTGGCCAGGTACTCCTCGGCGCTGATCCCCTCGGTGAGGCGGGCGCGGTCGGCGTTCACCTGCCGTCGTAACTCCTCGTGCGCCCGGATCCCGGCGGCGGTGAGGGTCGGCCGCTCCGCTCCCTCCAGCCAGCCCCGCTCGCGCAGGTCGTCCGCCACCGGGCGCAGGGAGGGCCGCCGGTCGTCAAGGAAGGGGGCGAGGGCGATGTCGAGGTCGGCGAGGGTGGGGGAGTCGGTGGCGATGACGTTCAGCACCTGCCAGTGGCGGCGGGTCAGGCCCTGGTCGGCGAGGAGGCCGTCGAGGGAGCCCTCGACGAGGCCGTGCAGGTGCTTGATCCAGTAGCCGATGGGACGTCTCTGGCCGGTGATCTCGGAGATGTTCACGGCGCCGCCTTCCTTGCCCGGTACATGTACTTTGACAATAACATGTATTAGTACATGTATCATTGAGACATGGAAGATCCTCAGGTGGCCGCCGTCGAGCGGGCGATGGTGGCGATCCGGCGCAGCCAGACCCGCCGAGCCCTCCAGCGCCTCGCGGGTGACGTCGAGCTCGACCCCGCACTCTTCGGGGTGATCGACGCTGTGGAGGAGGGGCCGGAGGCCGCGACGGTGACCTCCGTCGCCGGTCGGATGGGCGTCGACCAGCCCCGCGCCAGCCGACTGGTGGCCAGGGCCGTCGAGGCGGGGCTGCTGCGCAGGGTGGCCGACCCGGCTGACGGCCGCCGCAGCACGCTGGAGCTCACCGAACTGGGCGCCGGGCACGCCGAGCGGGTCCACCGCTTCCGCCGTGAGGTCTTCGACGCGGCGATGTGCGGCTGGTCCGAGCACGAAAGGCGGGAGTTCGCCCGCCTGCTCACGGCCTTCGTCGCGGAGCTGGGCCGACGCCACCGGGAAGGCTGACTCCTCTTTCCGCGGTGGGTCCGCCGATCAGGCGAGTTCGTCCAGCCGGGCGATGTCGCTCTCGGTCAGCCGCAGGTCGGCCGCGGCGACGTTCTCCTCCAGGTGTGCCACGGAGCCGGTGCCGGGGATCGCGAGGATGACCGGTGAACGGGCCGGCAGCCAGGCGAGCGCCACCTGGGTGCGGGTCGCGCCATGACGCCCGGCCACCTCGTCGAGCGTCCGCTGCTGCTCCTCGGTGGGCGCCATGCCCGGCGGGGCCTGTGAGGTGTCCAGTCCCGGCTTGAGCATTCCCGCCGCGAGGGGGAAGTAGGGAACGAAGGCGATGCCATGCTCCTCGCAGGCGGTGAGGACGTCCTCGCTGTCCCGGTCGAAGAGGCGGAACCGGTTCTGTACCGCGACCACGGGGGCGACCACGAGGTCGTCGGGGTAGGGGTGGAGTGCCTCGCGGATGAGGTCGTTGGCCACGTGCGGGCCGTAGAAGTCGCCAACTATCAAGTACTTGACGTCATACGTCAAGCACTTCTCCGGACCTTCGAATGGAGCCGGTGCTCGCGGTGGCGTACGTCGGGGTTGGCCGATCCGGGCGGGGCTCTGTACCCCAACGACGTGAGCCGGCTACGACCGGTCTCCCGGCGGTCCGAAGTTCGCGATCTTCTGCGCCGCGGTGCGAGATCGCGTTCTGTGAGCCGCCTTTCCCGGAACGGTATGGGGAGGAATAGTGAGATTCATGAGACCTGTGATCCTCACGACCGCACTGTGCGCCATGCTCGTCGGCCTGTTAGGCGCTCCCGCACAGGCCGACACCACCACGACTCCCCCCGCGGGCTTCCCGCTGCCCGCGGGATTCCAGCCCGAGGGCATCGCGATCGGACCCGGACCGGTGGCCTTCTTCGGCTCGCGGGCGACCGGCGCGATCTACCGGGCCGACCTGCGTACGGGCAGGGGAAGCGTGCTCAGCGACGGGCCGGGCACCCCGTCGCTCGGGCTGAAGACCGACGCGACGGGACGGCTGTTCGTCGCCGGCGGCACCGGCGGCGACGCACGCGTGATCGACACCCGTACCGGCAGGCTGCTCAAGAGCTACTCGCTCGTGAGCGGAGCCGCCTTCGTCAACGACGTCGTACTGGCCCGGAAGGCGGCCTGGTTCACCGATTCCACCAATCCCGTTCTCTACCGGCTCAGGTTGGGCGCGGGCGGCACCCTGCCGGCCACGGCCGACACGGTGCCGCTGACCGGTGCCATCGAGTACGGCCCGGGTATCAACGCCAACGGCATCGCCGAGACCCCCGACGGTGGAGCGCTGCTCATCGTGCAGTCCAACACCGGACGGCTGTTCAAGGCCGACCCGGTGACGGGCGTGACCACGTCGGTGGACCTGGGCGGTGAATCCCTCGTCAACGGCGACGGCCTGCTGCTGGTCGGCCGCACCCTGTACGTCGTGCAGAACCGGCTCAACGTCGTGACCGCGGTACGGATGAGCCGGGACGGCTCCTCGGGGCGGGTCGTCGACCGGCTCACCGACCAGCGTTTCGACGTGCCGACCACGGTGGCGAGGTTCGGCGATCGGCTCTACCTGCCGAACGCCCGCTTCACGACGCCACCCGAGCCGAACACCCCCTACGACGTGGTCGGGATCCGCGCGGCGCGGGCACGCTGACCGTCCTGGCGGGCTGCTCGAATCGTGGATCCCCGGCCGGTGCCCGGACCCCGGTTCGAGCAGCCTCGATCACGCGGAGCCGGTGACAGGGCCGGTGACAGGGCCGGTGACGGAGACGAACCCGGAACCGGGACGGTAGTCGGGGGACTGGTGCCTGAAGTAGGTGTTGTAGACCTGGCAGTAGTGACCACCGCGAGCCAGCAGCGTGCTGTGGTCGCCCTCCTCGACGATCCGGCCGTGATCCAGCACGATGATGCGATCGACGTGCTCGATCGTGGACAACCGGTGTGCGATGACGATGGAGGTGCGGTCGGCCAGCACCCGGTCCAGGCCCTCCTGGATCTGGGCCTCGGTCAGCGGATCGACACTGGCGGTGGCCTCGTCCAGGACCACGATCGCCGGATCCTGGATGAGCAGGCGGGCCAGCGCGACGAGCTGGCGCTGGCCCATGGACAGGGCGCGGCCGTGTTCGCCGACGTCGGTCCGCAGGCCGTCGGGCAGGGCGTCGATCCAGTCGCCGCCGCCGACCGCCGTGGCGGAGGCGAGCACCTCCTCGTCGCTCGCCTCCGGCCTCGGGTATCTGATGTTGTCGGCGACAGTGCCGCTGAACAGGAACGGAACCTGTGGAACCGCGCCGATCTGCCGCCGGTACCCGGCCAGATCCAGCGTGCGGATGTCACGATCGTCGATGCTCAACCGGCCGTCCTGGAACTCGTAGAACCGGGTGATCAGCTTGCTGAGCGTCGACTTGCCCGCACCGGTGTGACCGACCAGTGCGACGCTCTCACCCGCCTCGATGGTGAGGTTGAAGTCCCGCAGGACGGTGCTGTCGGCTTCGTAACCGAACCGGACGTCGCGGAACTCGATGCGGCCCGCCAGCCTGCCGACCGGCTGAGGGTCGGTCTGCACGACCCGGGGTGGCGCGTCGATCAGGGCGAAGACCCGCTCTGACGCGGACAGGCCCTGCTGGAACTGGGACCAGAACGCGGCGATGGAGGTCAGCGGGAACCAGAAGAGCGCGACCCCCTGGAGGAAGAGATACCAGTCGCCGGCGGACAGACCGCCGCCGAGCACCGTGGTACCGCCCAGTTGGACGAGCGCGACCGTGGCCAGCCCGGCGACGAGAAAGAGCACCGGGAAGATGCCGGAGAAGACGAAACCCTGCCTGAGCGTCACCTGGTAGCTCTGCTCGTTGATGGGCCGGAACTCGTCGTAGACCCGCTGCTCCTGGCGGAAGTTCTTGGCGACGGTGATTCCGCCCATGGTCTCCTGCAGGGTGGCGTTCACCCGGCTCAGCGAGCGTTGCGCCCTGCGGGTGCTGCTGCGGGCGACCCGCCGGAACAGCAGCGCGATGCCCACCACGACCGGCACCACGAGAAGGGTCAGCAAGGCGAGCTCGACGCTGCGCAGGAAGAGCAGGATCGTGACGAAGCCCACCATCAACACCTGGCTGATCAGGTCCATCGTCAGGGTGGAGACGGTCGCGAAGTCATCGGTGTCGGAGGTGACCCGGCTGACGATCTTGCCCGACGGGTTCTCGTCGTAGAACGACAGGTCACGCTTGAGTACGGCGTCGAACGCGTCCTCGCGGAGACGCAGGACGACGTCTCCGGTGACCTTCGCGCTGTACCACTGGCGGACGAAGTTGAACAGCCAGCCGAGCACCCCGGCGAGCAGCAGGCCGACGATGAGCTGCCGGCCCACATCGGCGATCGTGCCGTCCTCGATCCCGTCCACGCCCCAGCTGACCAGCAACGGCATGGCCGCCTGGGTCAGTGAGAAGAGCACGATCATGATCGCGACCAGGACCATCGCGCCCAGCTTCGGCCGGAAGTAGGACAGGATCCGGCGGAGTAGATCACGATCGTTGTAGGTGCGGTCGTAGTCCTCGGCGTCGAGGCCGTCCATGATGAAGCCCATCAGCCCTGCCCTCCCTGCTCGCCCGCGAGGACCACGCCCGGGTCGGTGGTGCCTGCCAGGTCGACCTCGTCGTAGTGGGCGAAGATCCGCCGGTAGAGGCGACTGCGGGCGAGCAGTTCGTCGTGCGTGCCGTAGTCGACCAGCTCGCCTCGGCGGAGCAGCAGAACCTTGTCGGCCCAGCGGATCTGGGAGAGCCGGTGGGTGATCAGGAGCGTGGTGCGCCCGTCGAGAACGCGATCGACGGCCTGCTGGATCCTGTCCTCCGTGGCGGAGTCGATCGCACTCGTCGAGTCGTCGAGCACGAGGATCGCCGGATCCGTCAGCAGTGCCCGTGCGATGGCCAGGCGCTGGCGCTGGCCGCCGGAGAGGGTGATGCCGCGCTCACCGATGACCGTGTCGTAGCCGTCGTCGAGCTCGCCGATGAACTCGGCGGCCTGGGCCTCCTCCGCCGCCTTCACGACGGCGCTCCGCTCCACCTGCTGGCCAAGCCCGAAGGCGATGTTCTCGGCCACCGACCTGGAGAACAGCACGATGTCCTGCTCGATGGTGGAGATCTGGGAGCGCAGCGAGTCGAGGTCCCACTCGCGCACGTCCACGCCGTCCACCAGGATCCGGCCGGCGGTGACGTCGTAGATCCGGGGGACCAGCTTCGTCAGGGTGCTCTTGCCCGAGCCGGTCTCGCCGACGATCGCCACGGTCTCGCCCGGCTGCACGGTGAACGTCACCCCGCGCAACACCGGATCGTCCTCCCCGTAGCCGAACGTCACGTTCTCGAAGTGGATCGCCCCGCTGATCGGTGCGGCGTGGCCGTCGGCGCGCCGCCCGAATTCGGTCTCGGTGTTCATGATGCTCAGGATCCGGCGGGCGGACACGATGCCGAGCTGGACCAGTGAGAAGGTGAAGATCGACATATTGGTCGGGAAACCGATCATGTTCACCAGGCTCATGAAGGCGACCAGCTCGCCGATCGTGATGTCGCCCGCGGCCTGGAGGTAGAAGCCGTGCCAGAGCGCCCCGGCCATCGCGAAGGCGAAGAGCAGGGTCGGCAGGTAACGGGCCTGGACCAGGCCGTTGCGGACGAAGGAGTCGCGATAGCGTCGCGCGCGCGCCCGGAACCGCCGCCGCTCCTGGTCCTCCTGCGCGGACACCTTGATGACCTCGATGCCGCGGACCGCCTCGTTCAGCCCGGCGTTGAGATCGCCGAACTGCTCGCGCATGCGGGTCGCCACCGGGTTGAGCTGCCCCATGTAGTGCCAGAGTGCGAGAACGAAGACGACCGCGAAGACACCGGGCACCAGCAGCAGCCGCGGGTCGATCGTGGCGATGAAGACCAGGGGCACCAGGCCGGTCAAGCTGGAGTCGACGATCAGGTCGATGCCCGGGGAGATCATGATGGAGAGCTGCCGGATGTCGTTGGCCGCCCGCGCCATCAGGTCGCCGACCCGCTGTCTGTTGTGGAAGGTCTGGCTCTTGCCGAGCAGGCTGACGTAGAGCTCGTCCCTGGTGTCCCGCTCCAGCCGCTTGGCCAGAACCTCGCTGGCCAGGCGTGCGATGAGGTCGAAGGCGCCGCGGGCCAGCACGATCGCCAGCAGTCCCAGCGAGATCAGGCCCAGTTCCCGTGCCCCGCCACCGTTCTCGCCCAGCACGGTGTCGAAGGCCGCGCCGGTGAGCCCGGGGACCGTGGCGTTGAGCACGACCATGATCAGCGATGCGCCGAGGAATCCGGTCAGCTGGAGCGGATGGCGGCGGACATGGGACCAGAACCAGCGCACCGGACCTCGCCTGTCATGCGGGCGACCGGAGACGGAGAACTCCGAACTGCTGATGGTCACAGGTTCGCTCCCAAGCAGATCGAGGATGAAAGTCGAACTTGCTTTCTATCACCGGGCGCCGACACTTTCCCATGCATTTTCTCGGCCCCGCCCTGCCCGTCACGGGCGGACACGCGGGCCGACCCGGAAATCGGGATACCGTCAGGCGAAATCGGCGGGTGCCCTGCGCGAGGACCTTAGGAGGGGAATCGTCGTGGCGCACGTTGAGGTCGGGCAGCCCACATGCAAGATATGACCCCCTTCCTGCTCTGGAAGGGGGCCGATCGGCCAGGATGTCCTAAGGCCGTTGCCCGGCCTTGTCGACCAGGTGGGCCTCCAGTTGGGCGCTGAGCACGAGAGAGGTGCCCGCCGCCACGAAGACCGGGTCCGAGTCCGTGTACCTGATCGTGCGGTCCGCGACAGTGACCCCGTACGTCCCCAGGTAGCGGAAATCATCCGGGCTCAGGATGAGCTCGTAGCGTGCCCAGTCGTCGGTGTAGCTGAAGGCCACCCCGTGCCGGCCCTCGGCGTCCACGGCATCCGGACGCACGGCCACTCCCTCGATCAGGGGCAGTGCGCGGAACAGGGCGGCGCGTACCTCCGGGCTGAGAGCCTGCTCGCCCATGAGCTGGTAGATCGCCTGGAAGAGCCGCTGCCCCCTGGACTCCTCATGAGGGCTGCCATCGCTGTTGAACATCCTGGCCATGGACTCCGCCGTGACCTTGTCGATCCGGCTGAGCAGTTCCTGCGGGGTGACGGGAGGCTCGGCCAGGTCGGCTGCGGAGATTCCGGGATGGGTGCCCTGAACGAGCAGTTCGCCGCCGGGCTGATACCAGGCGGTCTGCTCGCCGTTCACGCTGGTCCAGATCTCATTGGTGGTGCGCTCATCGAGATTCACACCGAACCCGTCACCGGGCGCGGCCAGCTTCTCCCTGATGTACAGCCACTGGCCCGGCGAGGGCTTCACCCCGCCGCGGGCTTCGGCCGCCTCGGCTGCGCGCTCGCTGAGTTCCTGGACGCTGGCCACGGGCGTTGCCGGGGGCGTCTGCAATCGGACCGCACTGAGACCGATCACCACCGAGAACGCACCGGCGAGCGCGACCCTCCAGGCCAGCCGGGGCAGGCGCCGCCGCGCGGGCGCGGGCAGGGCGTGGATCTCGTGCAGGAGGCGGGCACGGGCCGACTCCTCCGCCTCGCGGGTGATCGTCGGAACGGACGCGCGGAACCGCTGGATCTCTTTCACTGCTTCTCCTCCCGGGTCGGGTCGCCGCCGAAGGCGGTCCTTGCCTTCTTGCGCGCGCGGTGCAGCCGGGAGCGCACGGTCCCTACCGGGACGCCGAGCGCCTGCGCGACCTCCTCGTAGGACAGGTCCCCCCACGCCACCAGCAGCAGCACGTCACGGTCACCGCGCGACAGCCCCGCCAACGCCTTCGCGATCCGTCGCTCCTCTTCCTGCGCGGCGACGCGGCTGATCACCGTGTCGGCCATCGGTTCCGGCAGCGGGTCCGCCCCCGTACGGCTCAGTGCCCGCAGGAACCGCTCCTCGTCGCGCCGGTGCCTGGCGACCAGGGTGGTCGCGATGCCGTACAACCAGGGCCTGGCCAGCGGCCGGGCCAGGTCGTAGGAGTCGCGACGGCGGAAAGCCGTCAGGAACGTCTCCGCGGTGATGTCGTCGGCCGCCTGGGTGCTCAGCCGCCGGGCGACGTAGTGGTGGATCTGGTGGGCGTAGCGGTCGAACAGCGCGGCGAACTGCTCAGGATCATCACGCGAGCGGCGGATCAGCTCGGCGTCATCCGTCTCGACCGTTTCCACCGGCTGCGCGGTCATTTCGGTCCTCGTGGTTCCATGCCTGCTGTCTCCCGGAGAGCCGGAACGGGTTCTCGCAGGAGAGAGACGGGATGCTCGTCCGTGAACGCGGCGAGGGCCCACGCGGGATCCCGTCCGGCTTGGCGGCGATGTGTCTCAGGGAGAGTTCACCAGCTCACGAGCATCGGGGAGACCTGCCCGCCGTGGGCGTGACGACCGGATCGCCGGGCCGTACCGGCTGGAAACCGGGATGCTGGACCTGAAACCGGCAGGTAGCCTGCGCGGGGACTTGGAAAGAGGAAAGCGCAGTGGCACATGTCGAGGTTGGCCAGCCCACGTGCAAGCCATGACCCCCTTGCGGTGGGGGCGGCTGTGCGCAGGCGAATCTCACCGTCGATACCCGCAGGTTCAGCGGGGCCGCCACAAACGCACCGTCTGGTCGCCGCCGCCGGTGGCGAGGACGGCCCCGTCCGGGCTGAAGGCCGCCGCGTAGACCCAGCCGGTGTGGCCGGTGTGGGTGGCGACGGTCACACGGTCGGCCACGTCCCACAACCGAACCGTGCCGTCGCGGCTCCCACTGGCGAGAGTGGTCCCGTCCGGGCTGAACGCCACCGAAAAGACGGTGTTGGTGTGTCCGGTGAGGGTGGCGACGGCTTCGCGGTCGGCCACGTCCCACAATCGCACCGTGTTGTCGCCGCCGCTGGTGGCGAGGCTCGTACCGTCCGGGCTGAACGCCACCGAGCGGACGTCGCCGGTGTGGCCGAGGAGCGGGGCCTTCGATGCCACGTCGGGGGTGCCGGGAGCGTTCGCGGGGGTGGTGGACGGCGACGCGTGGTCAGGGCCGGCCAGGACGATCGTGACCGGTACGCCGATGGCGGTGACGGCGCCTAGCCCGGACAGGAGCAGGACGCGACGCCGGGACAGCGACGCGGTGGCCGGGTTCGCGTGCGGCAGCCGGGCGAGGGCGGTGAGTGCCTGGGCGGCGCTGAGACGCTGGTCGGGATTCCTGCGCAGCAGACCGGTCAGCACCGGCGTCAGCGGGCCGGCATGTCTCGGCGGTGCCGGCTCCTGGCTCAGCAGCGCCGCCAGGATCGCCACATGGCTGGGCGCGACATAGGGCGGACGGCCCTCGACCGCCGCGTACAGCGTCGCGCCCAGCGACCACAGGTCACACGCGGCGTCGACCAGGCCGTGGGCCTGTTCGGGCGCCATGTACGCCGGGGTTCCGAACAGGATTCCGGATTCGGTCAGCGTGGCGTCCCCGGTCAGGCTGGCGATCCCGAAGTCGGTGATGATCACCCGGTTCCCTGTCAGCAGCACGTTGGCGGGCTTCAGGTCACGGTGAACGATCCCGGCCGCGTGAGCCTCGCCCAACGCCTCCGCCATCATCGCGCCGATCCGCGCCACCTCGGCCGGAGCCAGCCGTCCCTGCTGGTTGATTCGCTGCTGTAGCGACAGCCCACGGATGAACTCCATGACGATCACCGGGACCCCGTCCCGACTGATCACGTCGTAGACGGTGATGACGCCCGGATGGTTGAGCCGAGCCGCCGCGCGTGCCTCACGCATCGCCCGCTTACCGAACAGTTCGCGCTGGGCGGCGTCCATGCTGGGCGGGAACAGGATCTCCTTGACCGCCACCTCGCGGTCCAGCAACTCATCCCGGCCTCGCCAGACCCGCCCCATACCACCGGTGCCGACTGGCTCGATCAGGCGGTATCGCCTGCCGATGAGTTCGCCGTTCGTCTCCGTCATTATCGGACGATAACCATTCTGGATGACAAAGGACCAGTGGCTGCGAAGCACCAGGCATGGCGGAAATCGGGACGGCGGAGCGTCTCACCGTGAGCCGACGGCTCCGGCGGGCTTGACCAGCGGAACAAGGGCTGACCGTGGCATGGAATTGAGATGCCTCGGGACAAGAAGGACGGATACCCTGCGCGAGGAACGCGTGGAGAGGGTAGGGCTGTGGGACACGTTGAGGTTGGCCATCTGACGTACGTTCTGCCGGACGGGCGGCCGTTGCTGGACGACGTGTCCTTCCGGGTCGGCGAGGGGGTCAAGGCGGCGCTCGTCGGGCCCAACGGGGCGGGCAAGACGACGCTGATGCGGCTGATCGCGGGTGACCTGCAGCCGGTCGACGGGAGCGTCGCCAGCTCCGGCGGCCTGGGGATCATGCGGCAGTTCATCGGCAGCATCCGGGACGGCCGGTCCGTGCACGACCTGCTGGTCAGCGTCGCCCCTCAGCGGGTGCGGGAGGCGGCGGCGAAACTCGAGGCCGCCGAGCTCGTGATGATGGAGCGCGAGGACGAGAAGGCCCAGATGCGCTACGCGCAGGCCATCACCGACTACAGCGACGCCGGCGGCTACGACATCGAGGTGCTCTGGGACACCTGCACGATGGCCGCGCTCGGCATGCCGTACGACGACTGCAAGTACCGCGAGGTCAACACGCTGTCGGGCGGTGAGCAGAAGCGGCTGGTGCTGGAGGCGCTGCTGCGCGGCCCCGACCAGACGCTGCTGCTCGACGAGCCGGACAACTACCTCGACGTGCCGGGCAAGCTCTGGCTGGAGCAGGCGCTCCGCGAGACCCCCAAGACGGTGGTGCTGGTCAGCCACGACCGGCAGCTCCTGGCCAACGCGGCGGACCGGATCATCACCGTCGAGTCCGGCAACATCTGGGTCCACGGCGGGGGGTTCGGCGGCTACGCCCAGGCGCGCAGGGAGCGCAACGAGCGCCTCGACGAGCTGAAGAAGCGCTGGGACGAGGAGCACGCCAAGATCAAGCGGCTGGTCCTGATGCTCAAGCAGAAGGCCAAGTACATGGACACCATGGCCGCCGCCTACCACTCGGCCCAGACCCGGTTGCGCAGGTTCGAGGAGGCCGGGCCACCGGAGGCGGCGCCCAAGGAGCAGTTCATCAGCATGCGGCTGAAGGGCGGCCGGACCGCCAAGCGGGCGGTGATCTGCGAGCGGCTTGAGCTCACCGGCCTGATGAAGCCGTTCGATCTGGAGATCTGGTACGGCGAGCGGGTCGCGGTGCTGGGTTCCAACGGCTCGGGCAAGTCGCACTTCCTGCGCCTGATCGCCGGGGAGGAGGTCAGGCACACCGGGGTGGCCCGGCTCGGCGCCCGGGTCGTCCCCGGGCATTTCGCCCAGACGCACGCCCGTCCAGAGCTCATCGGCCGGACGCCCTGCGAGATCGTCATGACCGAGCACGCCCGGCTCAAGAACGAGGCGATGAAGGCGCTGTCCCGATACGAACTGGCCGGAACCATCGCCGAGCAGCGCTTCGAGACCCTCTCCGGCGGCCAGCAGGCCCGGCTGCAGATCCTGCTGCTCGAACTGTCCGGCACCACCCTGCTGCTGCTGGACGAGCCGACGGACAACCTCGACCTGGCCAGCGCCGAGGCTCTCCAGGAAGGGCTGGACGCCTTCGACGGGACCGTGGTCGCCGTCACCCACGACCGTTGGTTCGCCGATGACTTCGACCGCTATCTGGTCTTCGGTGCCGATGGAAAGGTCTACGAATCATCCGAACCGGTATGGGATGAGACCAGGGTGGTCCGCCAGAGGTAAAGACTCGGGTCGTTCCCGGCGCGTCGGAGTGGGAGGGGTACCGCCACCGGTTATCACGGCTAGGTGACGCACAGCACCCGAATCGTCGGCGCCCTCGCCCTCCTTCTCCTCATCGGAAGTGCCGGATGCACCGATGAGGAGGAGAAGCAGAAGCGGGCCGCCGCGCTCCAGCCGATCGCGGTCAGGGAACAGGCATCGTCCATCGTCAAGGGTGACGATGGGTATGTGGTGAACTGGGCAGGAGTGCTGGCCAACACCAACCCGTGGCACTTCGGCGAGCACATCGTGGCCACCGTGGTGGCCAAGAACGCCGAGGGCAAGGAGGTGGTCCGGCTGGAACAGCCGCTGGACGCGGTGCCTCCCGCCGGAACCCTGCCCTTCACCGGCCAGGTGGTGACCCAGGACAAGCCCGCCAACGTGAGCATCGCGTACCGCCCGGCACGCTGGCACCTGGCCGGCCGGATCGTCTCGGCCTTCCAGCCCTTCCCGGTCCGCGGCGTGCTGACCGACCGCACCGCCGACGGCAACTATCTCGTCACCGGCTACGTCGGCACCCCGTACGTGATGCCGACCCGCAGCCTGGCCGTCACCGCGCTGCTGCGCGACAAGCGGGGCAAGCTGCTCGGTGGTGGGAGCACGTTCGTGGACAACCTCCAGGCGGGTGAGAACCGCCGGTTCATCCTGCAGATCAAGAGTGTCCAGAACACCCGCGACATCGCCTCCGCCGAGGTGACCGCGCGTACCTGGGGGTCGAGCAGCCGCCCCTTCGAACAGCTCGCCCTCGGCGGCGTGTTGCCCCTGCACACGGTCAAGCCGAAGATGCCCCCGTTCGCCAAGGACCGGGGCAGGCAGGCCCCGCTCGCGAACGCCGGCCACCCGTGATCGGGAATCCTCCCCATGACGTACCGATAAGCGCGATTAATTCAGCTAAATGGCCATTCTTCAACATTTATGACTACGGGTCGTGAGGAGTGGTTTACTGAATTCGCTGACTCCGCTGAGACAGTTGTAGTCACCGTGGAGAAATGGCTGGAACTTATAGTTGCCAACCGTTTACCTTCGGTTGCATGACTGACGGTGTCCTGGTCGAAGCGCTGCGAGCGAGGGAACCTGCGGCCCTTTCCGGCCTCTACGACTCGTATGCGGAAAGCGTCTACCGATACTGCCATTCAATGCTCGGCACCTCGGCGGGTGCGGAACCGGCGTTCCTCGACACCTTCGTCGCGGCCGAGGCTCATATTCACGCGCTCGCCGACTCCCGTCGGCTGGAGGCGTGGCTGTACGCACTCGCTCGGGGGGAGTGCGTACGGCGCGATCCTGCCGGGGAGCCTGACCCACAGGTCCCCGTTCCGGCGGACGCCGGCGAGGCGGACCTGCGGGTGATGGCGTGGAACGCCACCCGGAGCCTGTCGCCCGAGGACCGGGAGGTCCTCGACCTGAGCTGCCGGCACGGATTCGGGCCCGTCGACCTCGCCGCGGTCCTGGGCGTCACCACCAAGGTCGCGGCCGCGCGGTACGAATCGGCGAGGGAGCAGCTGCGCGACGTCGTCACCGCGGAGGTCCTCGTCCGCAAGGGGCCCCACGACTGCGCGAGCCGAGCCCGCATGCTGACCGGCTTCACCGGCGAGCTCACCGCGCGGACGCGCGAGCGGGTGATCCGCCACGTGAACCGGTGCGACACCTGCGCCCCGCACCGGGTCAGGCAGGTCTCCGCGGCCAAGGTCTTCGACCTGCTCCCGGTGGTCGCGCCGCCGCCGACACTGCGCGCGCGGGTGATGGACTGCTTCACCGACCCCGCGCGGATCCCCTACCGGCACGACGTCGCCCACCGGGCCGGCCCCCTCGACGGTGCCGGGTTTCCCGCCGGTACGGCGCGCGGAGGTCGTCGCCGGCCCTGCGTGATGGCCGGTACGGCGGCCGCGGTCGCCGCGTCGGTGGCGCTCGCTCTGCTCCTCACCCAGACCACCCTCCTGTCCGAAGACGCGAGCCCCGGTGTCGCCCCGGAGGCGTTCTCGGCGTCGGCGGAGCCTCCGGCCGCCCAGCGGCCGGAGGAGCACCGGAGGCCGGGGGAGCGCCGACGGGTGGACGCGCCGCAGGCGCCGGCGCCTGCGCCGCAGGCGCCGGCGCCCGTCCGCGCGGAAACGGCCGTCGGGCGGACCGGCTCGCCCGGAGTGACGGAGCCGGTCGGCGTCACCGGGCCCGGCCCCGAGATCGACCGTCGGGTGCCGGTGCCGGGCCCGACCGGCCACCCGGCGGAGACCCCGCCCCCACCACCGGGCAACGGGCCTTCGACCGGCGGACCTTCGACCGGCGGACCTTCGGGTGGCGGGCCGGTGCTGCCGGGGGCTCCCGGGGCCGGTGCACCGGACGGCCGCCTCCCGCACCGTGACCACCACGGACACCGGTCCTTCCGCCCCTGCCGCGACACATGGCGATCGACGGACCCGGGCGGCCCGCAGGCGAGCCCGGCGCCTTGGCGGGGCGGCCCGAGGCCTCCGCGAGGAGAGCACAGGCCACCCCGGATGACCCCCCGGCCCCCTCAGGGGACCCCGAGAGCCCCGCAGGCGGACCCCCGGCCGCCGCGGGCGAATCCTCGGCCGCCGTATGCCGGTCCCATGCCGCCGCTCGCCGATCCGCAGGCTCCGTCCGCCGGCCCCGGGCCGTCGCGGGGAGACCTGAGACCTCCGCGTTCCGGGCCGCGGGGAGACCTCGGCCAGCCGCGGGCCGCTCAGCGGCGGTCCCCGGACGCCTCCCGGCCGGCATTCACCGGATCGAATCCCGCTCCACCCCCGCCGCCCGGCTCTCCCGCGTTCTCCGGCCCTTCCACCTCACCGGAAGGGCCGGTCACGCCCCTCGCCGAGCGGCCTCCGGGCGGCAGGACACCGGCCGTCTGAGCGTCGAGACGCTTTCGGCATCCCTTCGGCGGTACGGGCCGAGCCCCTCACGAGCGGCGGTATTGTGGCGGGCGGTGACTACGTGGCGTGAGTGTCATGTGTGCGTAGAGTGACGAATGGGAATGTTGAGGTAGGCCGCCTGGCACGCGGCGACGCGCCGCGTTCTGCGGTGAGACCGCGGCAAGCGGTGTTTCAGGGGACTCCGGGGGGAGACGCATGCATTCAGTCAGACGGCGCCGCCATGCCGCCGCGGTGGCGGGCCTGGCCTGCTGCCTGATCGCCGGGCAGGGGCTCCCCGCCGGCGCCGTGCCCGGCCGGTCGGGACCGGCCGACGACGCCGCGCCCGGCGGCGTGACGGGCCCGTCGGCCGACGAGGTCGCCGAGGCACGGGCCATGGCCCGCGAGCGTGGTGAGAGGCTCGGCGAGACCACGGTCCTGGTCGCCGAGGCACGGGCCAGGCTGGAGGAGCTCGTCGCCGACGCGGAGAGGCTCGTCGAGTCGTACAACGGGGAGCTCGTCAAGACGGCTCGCGCCAAGGAGCTCTCCGCCCAGGCGGCCGAGCGGGCGAAGACCGCCGGCTCCCAGGTCGCCAAGGCCCGCGAGGCGGTGGCCGCGATCACCACCCAGAGCTACGGCGGGCTGGACATCGCCCAGCCGATGATGGCCATGATGACCGGCAACGGCGGACCCACGGACGACGGCTACCTGCGCAGGGCCAGCATTCTGGCCCATATGGGTGGGGGGCAGGCCGAGACGCTCAAGCAGCTGCGGGAGTCCCAGGAGGTCTTCGCCATCCTCCAGGCCCAGGCGGAGGACGCGTACGCCGAGCAGCGGGAGGCGCAGGCGGAGGCCGAGGAGGCGAAGCAGGCCGCGGAGGAGGCCGTCGCCAGACAGGTCGACGAGACCCGGCGGATCGAGGAGGAGCAGGCGCGGCTGGAGAAGTTGGCCGACGAGGCGCGGAGTACGGCCGAGAAGCTCGCCAGGGAACGCGAGGTGGCCCTGGAGCAGGCCAGGATCGCCAGGGAGAACGCCGAGCGTGCCCGATACCAGGCGGCCGCGATGCGCCGCGAGGAGGCTCGGATGGGAGTGGCCTCGGGGGAGCCCGTGTCGCGCTGGGCGCTCAACGTGACCGCCGAGTCGGCCAGGGGCGACATCGCCGCCGACTGGGCGCTCACCCAGCTCGACAAGCCGTACGTGTGGGCGGCCGACGGGCCGGCCGCCTACGACTGCTCGGGGCTGACCATGCGGGCCTGGGAGCGGGTCGGGATCGACATGGACCACTGGACCGGCACCCAGTGGACCTCGGGCCCGCACGTGCGGCTCAGCGAGCTCCGCCGGGGCGACCTGCTCTTCTACGGGCAGGTCACGGGGAATCCCGGAGACATCCACCATGTGGGGATCTACGTCGGCCGGGGGCTGATGGTGCACGCCCCGCAGACGGGGGACGTGGTCCGGGTCGCGCCGATGTGGCGCAGCGACCTCATCGGCGCGACCCGCCCCGCGTGAGACCTGTCCGGTGTGACGGCTCAGCAGTGGTTCAGCGGCACTGAGCCGTCACCCGTGGCGGCTCAGTGCTTGCCGGAGACCTCGTCCTGGGCGCGCTTGATGGAACGGACGATCTCCTCCTCGGCCTCCACCCTGCCGACCCAGTTGGCGCCCTCGACCGACTTGCCGGGCTCCAGGTCCTTGTAGACCTCGAAGAAGTGCTGGATCTCCAGGCGGTCGAACTCCGGCACGTGGTGGATGTCGCGGATGTGCTCCATCCGGGGGTCGGTGGCGGGGACGCAGAGGACCTTGTCGTCGCCGCCCTTCTCGTCGGTCATGCGGAACATGCCGACCGCGCGGCACTTGATCAGGCAGCCGGGGAAGGTCGGCTCCTGGAGCAGCACCAGGGCGTCGAGGGGATCACCGTCCTCGCCCAGCGTGTCTTCGATGAAGCCGTAGTCGGCGGGGTACTGCGTGGAGGTGAAGAGCATGCGGTCGAGCCTGATGCGGCCTGACTCGTGGTCCACCTCGTACTTGTTCCGTTGCCCCTTGGGAATCTCAACGAGAACGTCGAACTCCACCGCGTTTCCTCCACTCAGACCCCCGGGCACCCCCGGTTGGGCGTTAATGTCTCGTAGGCGTTTTATGCCTTTTGGCTACTGATGATGAGAGGTCGGCGACGTAATGGTAATGCGGCGTGAGCGGTGGGTGGCTTTGGTCACTCTCGTCCTGCTGCAGATTTTCGTCGTCGCGGCCGGGGCACACCTGATCACCAGCGGTGTGCTGGTCAAAGGTGAGTCCGAGCGTGTCGCGTCGGCGGCGCCGCCCCCCGTCCCGGTCATCACCTCGGGTCCGGTGCTGGCCGCGGGGGGGAACGGACCTCTCCCCGCCAAGGGTACTTTGGCAGGGCGGTTGACCGAGGCGTTGGGGGACCCCGCTCTGGGAGGAAGCGTCGGGGCCGCGGTCATCGACGCGGAGACGGGCGCCATGCTGTTCGGCAGCCACGAGAGCAAGGGCATCACTCCCGCCTCCACCACCAAGGTCGTCACCGCTGTCGCCTCGCTGGCCTCGCTGGGGCCCGACACCAGGCTGAGCACCCGGGTGGTGCGGGGCTCCTCGCCGGGCTCGATCATCCTCGTCGGCGGCGGCGACCCCACCCTGGCGAGCCCGAGAACGGCGGCCGGCCAGGTCTATCCCAGGCCCGCCTCGCTCGCCACCCTCGCCTCGCGCACCGCCAGGGCGCTGACGGCGGCGGGGACGTCCAAGGTGACGGTGGCCTACGACGACTCCCTCTACGTGGGGCCGCGCACCGCCGCGTCGTGGAAGCCCGGCTACGTGCCCGAGGGCAGCGTGGCCCCCGTCACCGCGCTCATGGTCGACGAGGGCAGGATCTCCAGCGGCGGCCAGAGAACCTCCGACCCCTCCCGCGCGGCGCACAGCGCGTTCGTGTCGCTGCTGTCGAAGTACGGCATCACGGTCTCCAAGTCCGCCAGGCGGTCCACGGCGCCGGCCGGTGCCAAGGAGATCGCCAGGGTCGAATCCGCGCCGGTCTACGCCCTGGCCGAGCGGGCACTCACGCTCAGCGACAACGACCTCTCCGAGGCGCTGGCCAGGCACGTGGCGATCAAGGAGGGCGAGCCCGCCTCCTTCGACGGCGGCGCCCGGGCGGTCGGCAAGGTGCTGGCCAGGCTCGGCGCAGACAAGGGCGTGCGGGTCTTCGACGGCAGCGGGCTGTCCCCCAGGAACCGCATCACCCCCGAGGCCCTGGCCCGCCTGGTCGCTGTGGCGGCCTCCCCGGCCAACCCCGGCCTGAACCCGATCGCCAGCGGCATGCCGGTCGCCGGCTTCAGCGGCACCCTCGGGCACAGGTTCGACAAGACGCGCTCCGCCTACGGGCTCGTCCGCGCCAAGACGGGCACCCTGGACGGGGTCAACACGCTGGCGGGTATGACCACCACGCGTGCCGGACGCCTGGTGACCTTCGCCTTCATGGCGGACGACGTCCCACCCGGCTGGGGCAAGGCGGAGGCGGCCCTCGACAGGCTCGCGGCGGCGGTGGCCGCCAGTTGATCAAGGGTTCCGGGTGCGCGGCCCGGGAAGGGAGCACGTACGGTGGACGGTATGCAGGTGATCGACTGGGATCTTGCCGTAGCGACCGGAACGCGCCTGGTGCGCCCCGGGCCGCAAGTGAGCCGAGAGGAGGCCCGGCAGGCCGTCGCTGATTTGCGGCGGCTCTCGCGCGAGGCCGAAGGGCACGTCCGCGAGTTCACCCGAATCGACACCGAGACCGCGCCGCAGCCCGCGACCGTCGTCGACAGGCCCGGCTGGATCAAGGCCAACGTCGACGGGTTCCGGGTGGTGCTGGAGCCGCTCACCGAGCGGATGGCCGCCCGCGGTGGCCAGACGCCGGCGATCGTGGGCGCGGTGGGCTCACGCGTCACCGGGGTCGAGGTGGGCGCGGTGCTGGCCTTCCTCGCCTCCCGTGTCCTCGGGCAGTACGAGCTGTTCCTGCCGCCGGACCCGACCGGCCAGGCGGCCACGGGGCGCCTCACCCTGGTGGCACCCAACATCGTCCACGCCGAGCACGAGCTCAACGTCAACCCGAGTGACTTCCGCCTCTGGGTCTGCCTGCACGAGGAGACCCACCGGGTGCAGTTCACCGGGGTCCACTGGCTGCGCGAGTACGTCAGGACGCAGACGACGGACTTCCTGCTGGCCTCCGACATCGACCTGCCCGCCCTGCTGGAGCGGCTCCGCTCGGCCGCCGGCACGTTCACAGACGTCATCAGGGGTGGCGAGGGCAATCTGATCGACGCGATCCAGACGCCCGAGCAGAAAGTGATCCTCGACCGGCTCACCGCGGTGATGACCCTGGTCGAGGGGCACGGCGACTACGTCATGGACGCGGTCGGCCCCTCGGTGGTCCCCTCGGTCGCCGACATCCGGGCCAAGTTCCACCACCGCCGCGAGGGTGGTTCCCGCTTCGACCGCACGATCCGCAAGCTGCTCGGCCTCGACCTCAAGATGAAGCAGTACGCCGAGGGGTCGGCCTTCGTCCGCACCGTCGTGGGCCAGGTGGGCATCGACGGCTTCAACAAGGTCTGGACCTCGCCCGAGACCCTTCCCACCCAGGGAGAGATCTCCAAGCCCGAGCGGTGGATCGCCAGGGTGATCGACGCCCCGGCCATCTCCGAGGCCAGCGGCACTCCCGGCTGAGGCGCCCGTCCCCCGGGAGGACCCGGGAGAGCCCAGGGGGGGCAGGTGGGGGACGGCGCCGCCTCGCGCGGTGCCGCACCCCTGTCCGAGGCCGGAGAATGGCGAGCATGGGTCCGCATCCCGCCGTCGCCGACGTCCGCCGTGCCGTACGGCACGCGCTGGGCGACCTGGGACCGGGCGAGCTGGTGCTGGCCGCGTGCAGCGGTGGTGCCGACTCCCTGGCCCTGGCCGCCGCGCTGGGTTTCACCGCGCCCAGGGCCGGGCTCCGCGCCGGTCTGCTGACCGTCGACCACGGCCTGCAGGCGGGCTCCGGGGAGCACGCGGCCGACGTGGTACGGCTCGCGCCCGGTCTGGGGATCGACCTCGCCGAGGCGCTCGCGGTCTCCGTCGGCACCTCGGGAGGCCCTGAGGCGGCGGCCAGAGCGGCCAGGTACGCGGCTCTGTCACAGGCCGCCGAGCGGCTCGGGGCGGCGGCCGTGCTGCTCGGGCACACCAGGGACGACCAGGCGGAGACCGTGCTGCTCAGGCTGGCCAGGGGGAGCGGCACCCGGTCGCTGGCCGGGATGCCCGCGCGGACCGGTGTCTACCGGCGGCCGCTGCTGGGGCTCGGCCGCGCGACGACGGTGGCGGCCTGCGCGGCGCTCGGCCTGTCCCCGTGGGAGGACCCGCACAATCTCGACGCCCGCTACGCCCGGGTCCGGGTCCGCGAGCGGCTGCTCCCCGCCCTGGAGGACGAGCTCGGCCCCGGCGTCGCCGAGGCGCTCGCCAGGACCGCCGACCTCTGCCGTGACGACGCCGACGCGCTCGACGCCTGGGCCGCCGAGGTCTACGCCCGCGTCGCGGTACGAGATTGCGCTCTTAGCGATATTGGAGTGGTGACGATGGCCGTACGGGACCTGGAACGCCTTCCCGCAGCCGTGCGCCGCAGGGTGCTGCGGAGAGCGGCGATCGACGCGGGGGCACCGCCCGGCACTCTCGCGGCCTCGCACGTCCTGCAGGTGGACCGTCTGGTCACACAGTGGCGGGGACAGCGGCGGATAGAGGTGCCCGGGGGGGTGGCGGCGATCCGCCGGTATGACACCCTGATACTCGCCAGACAGTCAATCAGCCCCGTTTCGTAAGGAAAATCCCAGGTGGACGCAGCCGACATGGGCAAGGACCTCTCGAAGGTCCTCATCCCCGAGGAAGAGCTCCAGGCCAAGATCAAGGAGCTCGCGAGCCGGATAGACGAGGACTACGCGGGCAGGGATCTGCTGATCGTGGGCGTGCTCAAGGGCGCGGTCATGGTGATGGCGGACCTGGCGAGGGCCCTGCACGTGCCGGTGCAGATGGACTGGATGGCGGTGTCGTCCTACGGAGCGGGCACCAGGTCGTCGGGCGTCGTGCGGGTGCTCAAGGATCTCGACACCGACATCGCCGGCCGTCACGTGCTGGTCGTCGAGGACATCATCGACTCGGGCCTGACCCTGTCGTGGCTGGTGCACAACCTGAAGTCGCGCAACCCCGCCTCGGTGGAGATCTGCGCAGCGCTGCGCAAGCCGGACGCGGTCAAGGTGCCGATCGACGTCAAGTACGTCGGTTTTGACATTCCCAACGAGTTCGTCATCGGTTATGGCCTCGACTACGCCGAGCGCTACCGCAACCTCCCCTTCATCGGAACTCTCGCGCCGCACGTGTATGGAGCGGAGTGAAAAGTACGCCCTGCGCGAAGTGTGTCATTCACAAACGCGACATTGCCCATAGCGGCGGGGAACACGGACCTACCTGACGTACGTTGGTAGGGAAAGCCGGTGCTGTCCGCGCGGTGACCCCGCACGCCACGCCGGTGTACCTTCGGACGACCGAAGAGGTGGCCTCCGCCGCTTTCGGACAGTCAGTTGGAGCGGTTAGGGATACCGCGAACCCCGGGTCCGCCCGGGGTTGCCAGGCTCTGGTCAGGAAGGGACGGGCCCGCCGGGGTTCCGCATCGGATGGATCTCAAGCGATTTACACGTGGGCCACTGCTGTGGATCCTGGGCATCGTCGTTCTGCTGCTTCTCGTCACCACCATGTGGGGCGGCGACGGCAACTTCGAGAAGAGAGACACCTCTCAGGTCATCAGCTGGATCGATGAGGGCAAGGTCTCCAACGCGAAGATCATCGACAAGGAACAGCGCATCGAGGTCACGCTGACCGACGGCAAGCGCTACTACTCCTCGTGGGTGACCGGCCAGGGCGTTCAGCTCGCCGACCAGCTCCAGGCCGCAGTCGTGGCGAAGAAGCTGGACAAGGGCTACAACGTCGACGTGCCCAAGGAGAACTTCCTCCTCAGCCTTCTGGTGAGCTTCCTGCCGATCGTCTTCATTGTGCTGATCTTCCTGTTCATCATGAACCAGATGCAGGGCGGCGGCTCCCGGGTGATGAACTTCGGCAAGTCGAAGGCCAAGCTCATCACCAAGGACACTCCGAAGACCACCTTCGCCGACGTCGCGGGTGCCGACGAGGCCATCGAGGAACTCCAGGAGATCAAGGAGTTCCTGCAGGCCCCGGCCAAGTTCCAGGCGATCGGCGCCAAGATCCCCAAGGGTGTGCTGCTCTACGGCCCGCCGGGAACCGGTAAGACCCTGCTCGCCAGGGCCGTCGCCGGTGAGGCCGGGGTGCCGTTCTACTCCATCTCCGGTTCCGACTTCGTGGAGATGTTCGTCGGCGTCGGCGCCTCGCGAGTCCGCGACCTGTTCGAGCAGGCCAAGGCGAACGCCCCGGCGATCATCTTCATCGACGAGATCGACGCGGTGGGCCGCCACCGCGGCGCCGGTCTCGGTGGTGGTCACGACGAGCGCGAGCAGACGCTGAACCAGCTCCTCGTCGAGATGGACGGCTTCGACGTCAAGGGCGGCGTGATCCTGATCGCCGCGACCAACCGGCCCGACATCCTCGACCCGGCGCTGCTGCGCCCCGGCCGTTTCGACCGCCAGGTCACCGTCGACCGCCCCGACCTGGAGGGCCGCAAGGGCATCCTCAAGGTGCACGGTCGCGGCAAGCCGTTCGCCGAGGGCGTCGACCTCGACATCATCGCCCGCAGGACGCCCGGTTTCACCGGTGCCGACCTGGCCAACGTGATCAACGAGGCCGCGCTGCTCACCGCGCGGGCCGACCAGAAGCTGATCACGATGGAGCTCCTTGAGGAGTCCATCGACCGCGTGATGGCCGGTCCCGAGCGCAAGTCCCGGGTCATGTCGGACCAGGAAAAGAAGATCATCGCGTACCACGAGGGCGGTCACGCCCTGGTCGCGCACGCGCTGCCCAACTCCGACCCGGTCCACAAGATCACGATCCTGTCCCGCGGACGCGCCCTCGGCTACACGATGACGCTGCCGATGGAGGACAAGTTCCTCGCGACCCGCTCGGAGATGCTGGACCAGCTCGCGATGCTGCTCGGTGGCCGCACGGCTGAGGAGCTCGTCTTCCACGAGCCCACCACCGGTGCCTCCAACGACATCGAGAAGGCCACCTCCATCGCCCGCCGCATGGTCACCGAGTACGGCATGAGCGAGCAGCTCGGCGCCCGCAAGTTCGGCAGCGGCAACGCCGAGGTCTTCCTCGGACGTGAGATGGGTCACGAGCGCGACTACTCCGAGAAGATCGCCTCCACGATCGACGAGGAGGTCCGCCGCCTCATCGAGTCGGGCCACGACCAGGCCTGGGAGATCCTCGTCGAATACCGCGACGTGCTCGACAACCTGGTGCTGGAGCTGATGGAGAAGGAGACCCTCTCCCGCGAGCAGGTCCTGCAGATCTTCGCCCCGGTCGTCGTCAAGGAGAAGAGGCCCTCCTACTCGGGTTACGGCAAGCGGCTGCCCTCCAACCGCCCGCCGATCCTGTCCCGCAAGGAGCAGTCGGGCAACGGCTCGCTTCCCCCTGGTGAGCAGGTGACCGAGGGTAACGGTGTCCTTCCCAACGGATCGGGCCAGCCCGACTCCGTGCAGAGGGACGGGAACTGAGTGTGAGTGTCAAGCCACTTCCGGTCGACACGGTCCGGCTGGAGAGTGCGGTCCGCGAGATCCTCATCGCCATCGGTGAGGATCCCGACCGCGACGGTCTCCGGGACACCCCGGCCCGGGTCGCCCGTGCCTACGCGGAGCAGTTCGCCGGGCTGGGGCAGACCCCCGAGGACGTCCTGACCACGGTCTTCGACGTCGACCACGACGAGATGGTGCTGGTTCGCGACATCGAGGTCTACTCGACCTGCGAGCACCACCTCGTGCCGTTCCACGGCGTGGCCCACGTCGGCTACATCCCCAACGAGAAGGGGCAGGTCACCGGCCTGTCCAAGCTCGCCCGCCTGGTCGACGTCTATGCCAGGCGTCCCCAGGTGCAGGAGCGGATGACCTCCCAGATCGCCGACGCGCTCATGGATGTGCTGGAGCCGCGCGGGGTCATCGTCGTGATCGAGTGTGAGCACCTCTGCATGACCATGCGGGGCGTCCGCAAGCCCGGTGCCAAGACGATCACCTCGGCGGTGCGCGGAAGCTTCCGCGACAGCGACAGGACCCGCGCCGAGGCGATGGCCCTGATCATCCGCTGATCTCGCAGAGTATCCACGGAACCCCGTCCGGACCGCCCTTCGGCGGCACGGACGGGGTTCCGCGTTGCCGCCCAGAGAAATCCCCCAAGCCAACCTTGATCCGGCTAATATCGCCATACCCGGCAGGGCCGGGTGCTCTGTGATCTTCGGATCGCGGCGGACACGCCCCAGGGTCCCTCCGGAGGAGGACGCATGCAGGCCGGACACCCCGACCGAAGGCCGTCCGCTCCGTGACGGGTGTACGAATTCGTGGTGGCACAAGCCGGACCCGCGAGACGGACGGACGGTACGCAACGCCTAGGCTTGTCCGCATGACTACGTGGAGTGTGCCCGGGCTGCCGGACATGGGCCGGTGTCTCGTGATGGGCGTGGTCAACGTGACTCCCGACTCCTTCTCCGACGGCGGCCGATGGTTCGACCCCGCGGAGGCCGTGCGTCACGGCCTGGAGTTGGTCGAGCAGGGGGCCGACATCGTCGATGTGGGGGGCGAGTCCACCAGGCCGGGCGCCGCGAGGGTGCCGCTGGAGGAGGAGGTGGCCAGGGTCGAGCCGGTCATCAGGGAGCTGAGCCGCGCGGGGGTCGCCGTCAGCGTCGACACCATGCGGGCCGAGGTGGCCCAGGTGGCGGTGGAGGCCGGGGCGAAGCTGGTCAACGACGTCAGCGGAGGACTGGCCGACCCGGCGATGCCCAGGGTCGTGGCCGCCTCCGGCGTGCCGTACGTGGTGATGCACTGGCGGGGGCACAGCCACGCCATGCAGGACAGGGCCGTGTACGGCGACGTGGTGACCGAGGTCTGCCAGGAGCTCACCAAGCGGGTCGAGTCCGTGCTGGCCGAGGGGGTGGCGGAGGAACAGATCGTGCTCGACCCGGGGTTGGGTTTCTCCAAGAACCCCGACCACAACTGGGCTCTGATCGCGGGCCTCGACCGGCTCGCCGAGCTGGGCTATCCGCTGCTTGTCGGGGCCTCGCGGAAACGGTTCCTGGGTCGCCTGCTGGCCGCCCCGGACGGCACGCCACGTCCTTTCAGCCGCAGTGACGACGCCACGCTCGCCGTGACCGCCCTCGTCGCCCAGGCGGGGGCCTGGTGCGTGCGCGTGCACGATGTCCGCCCGAACGCGGACGCCGTCCGTGTGGCTGCCGCAGTTCAGAGAGCGAGACCATGAGCGTCGACACCACCGCCGTCGAGACGGTCAACCAGGCCTTCTACACCGCCATCGAGGACGCCGACCTCGACAAGATGACCGAGATCTGGGCCGAGGACATCGATGGCGAGCAGGTGAGCTGCGTGCACCCCGGGTGGCCGATCGTGAACGGCCGGCAGGAGGTGCTGCGCTCATGGGCGCTCATCATGGCCAACACGCCCTACATCCAGTTCGTGCTGACCGACGTCCGGGTCATGGTCCTGGGCGACGTCGCCATCCTCACCTGTGAGGAGAACATCCTCACCGCGGGAGACGAGGGTGATTCCAGCTTCGCCGCGGGCAAGGTGGTGGCGAGCAACACCTTCGTGCGTACGTCCGCGGGGTGGCGGCTCTGGCTGCACCACGGCTCGCCCGTGCTGCAGGGTGACGACGACGAAGAGGAAGAGGAGGTGGCGTGAGCGAGCGCACCGGCGAATGGCCCGGCGGGAACACCTCCCGGGCGGCCGGGGTACGGGCCGGTGACGGATTCCACGACCAGGAGCCCCTGCGGATCAACGACGGCGTCGCCGACCTGATCGGCGATTCACTCCAGGACCCACCGGGGGATCCGGCAGGTGCGGCGTACGGCCTGCCGTCGGGCCGGGTGGCGGACCGGATCAGCCTGAAGGGGCTGCGGGTGCGCGGGCGGCACGGCGTGCTGGCGGCGGAGCGGGAGCTCGGCCAGGAGTTCGTCGTCGACGTCACGCTCTTCCTCGACACGGCGCCCGCGGCGGCCGGCGACGACCTCGGCAGGACGGTTCACTACGGCGAGCTCGCCGAGGATCTGGCGAGGGTCGTGGCGGGCGAGCCGGTCGACCTGATCGAGACCCTGGCTCAGCGCCTGGCCGATGTCTGCCTGGCCCGCGAGCTCGTCCGGTCGGCGGAGGTGAGCGTGCACAAGCCCGCCGCGCCGATCCCGCTGCCGTTCGACGACGTGATCGTGACGATCACCCGGAGCCGGGCATGAGGGTGGTCCTGGCGCTCGGCAGCAACCTGGGCGACCGCTTCGACACCCTGCGGGGTGGGCTGGACGCCCTCCTCGCCGAGCCGGGGCTCACGCTCGTCGCGGTGTCGCCGGTCTACGAGACCGACCCGGTCGGCGGCCCGGAGCAGGGCGCCTACCTCAACGCGGTGGTGATCGCCGAGAGCGCGCTGGAACCTCTGGCCCTCCTCGATCGTGCTCAAGGTGTGGAGAACGCCTTCGGCCGGGTCCGGGTGGAGCGCTGGGGAGCGCGCACCCTGGACGTCGATCTGATCACCGTGGGAGACGTCGTCATGGACGACCCAGACCTGACCCTGCCGCATCCCAGGGCGCACGAGCGGGCGTTCGTGCTGGTCCCGTGGGTGCGGGCCGATCCGGACGCCGTCCTGTCCGGGCGCCGGGTGGCCGATCTGCTGGCCGGTCTCGACCAGGACTACGTGCGGCCCCGCCCCGAGCTGGCCCTCCAGGGGCCCGGGTGAGGCCCAGCCGTCCCGGCGTCCTCGTCGGGCTCTTCATCGTGGTCACCATCCTCACCTGGGCGCTGCTCAAGCCGCTCTACGTGTCCCTGCCGACCGTGCCGTGGACGGCGATCCCGACGGTGCTCGTGCTGGCGATCGGCGAGGCCTACAGCGGGTGGATGACGAAGGCCAGGATCGAGCGCAGGCCCGACACCAAGCCCGTCGATCCCCTGGCGGTGGCCCGGCTGGCGGCCCTGGCCAAGGCCTCCGCGTACGCCGGGGCGGTCTTCGCCGGACTCTTCGCCGGATTCACCCTCTACACCGCCGAACTGCTCGACCAGAGGGTGCCCCGTCAGGACTTCTTCATCACCGGCGGGTCGATGCTGGTGTGCGTGCTGCTGGTCTGCGCGGCCCTGTACCTGGAGTACTGCTGCAAGGTGCCCAAGGACTCCGCGGACGACGACCACTGAGCGGACGCGTCAGCGCCCCCTGGCCCACTTCCGGCCGAAGAGCATGATGACCGGGAGGGTGCACACCAGTGCTCCGGCGACGGCCAGGGGGCGTTCCAGCCACCAGAGCAGGTCGGGCCGGGCCCGGCTGCCCGGCCCGCTGCCCGCCAGCCACCAGGTCAGCGCCACCCAGATGGCCATGCCGGTCGTGTGGAAGAGGAAGAGCGGGAGCGCGAACCGGTTTACCGTCTCGTTCACGCGCTGCCACCTGGGGCGGTCGAGCAGGCGCTCCATGGCCGGCCTCAGCACCTCCACCAGGCCGATCTGGAAGATCAACAACGCCACGATGACGAAGGTGGGCGGTGCCATGTTGGACAGCTTGTCGCCGGGCACGCCGACCATCGAGCCCGGGTAGATGTCCGAGTAGACCAGGCCGAAGAGCGCGAACAGCCCGGTCCACAGGATGGCGACGTCGAAGCGGCGGGGAAGCGCCACCACCCTCGCGTAGAAGAACCCGGCCTGGTGGGCCAGCCCCCAGACAATGATCATGTTGAGCCAGCCCACGGCCTCGTACCCGTAGCGCAGTCGCAGCACGTCGACGACGAGCGCGGCCCCGGCCAGCCAGATCAGGATCAGCACGTCGAAGCGCCGGTGCAGCCAGAGCGCGACCGGGAGCAGGGCGATCAGCATGAGGTAGACGCCGATGAACCAGAGCGGGCTGATGACGAGCAGGACCACCCGGTCCATCCACTTGATCCCGAACGCCCACGTCACGACCGCGCCCAGCACGATCCAGGTTCCGGCCAGCGCCAGCGTCGGGATCGCGAGGCCGCGGATGCGCCGCCACACGAAGGTGCCGATGCCCATCCCGTGCTCGCGGGCGCGGTTCCAGGACAGTAGGTGGACGTACCCGCCCACGTAGAAGAAGAGCGGCAACACCTGCAGCAGCCAGGTAAAGATCCACAGCCCCGAGGTGAAGCCCAGCGGGCTCGTCGGCGAGGGGCCGTTCGGCCCCCACTGGAGGATCGTGAAGGCCCAGTGCCAGAGCACCACGACGAGCAGGCTGAACGCGCGCAACCAGTCGACGTACCGGTCCCGCGGTGGCCTGTCGCCGGTCGGAGAGCCGCCGGGACCGGTGGGGGACGCGGGTGTCATCGGGGGAGTCGCCTTCTCCTGGTCCCTGCCGGGTTCGATCATGTGCTGCTGACCGTGCCTCACTTGTCGATGTCGCCGACGACGAAGAACATCGAGCCCAGGATGGCGACCATGTCGGAGACCAGGTTGCCGGGGAGCATCTCGCGCAGCACCTGGACGTTGTTGAAGGAGGCGGATCGGAGCTTCATCCGCCACGGTGTCTTCTCCCCGCGCGAGACCAGATAGTAGCCGTTGAGGCCGAGCGGGTTCTCCGTCCAGGCGTAGGTGTGGCCCTCGGGGACCTTCAGCACCTTGGGCAGGCGCTGGTTGATCGGCCCCTGGGGCAGTTCGCGGAGCCGCCGCACGCAGGCGTCCGCCAGGTCCAGGGAGACCTTCACCTGCTCCAGCAGCACCTCGAACCTGGCGTGGCAGTCTCCGGCGGAGCGGGTGACCACCTTCACCGGCAGCTCGCCGTAGGCGAGGTAGGGCTCGTCCCTGCGCAGGTCGAGGTCGACGCCGGAGGCGCGGGCGATCGGGCCGCTCACGCCGTACTGCATGACCGTCTCGCGGTCCAGCACGCCCACCCCGCGGGTACGGGCGAGGAAGATCTCGTTTCCGGCGATCAGGTTCTCGATGTCCGGCAGCCGTCGCCGCACGTCGGCCACGGCCGTCGCGACCCGGCCCAGCCATCCCTCGGGCAGCTCCTCCTTCAGGCCGCCGACCCGGTTGAACATGTAGTGCATCCGCCCGCCGGCGATCTCCTCCATCACGGCCTGGAGGGTCTCGCGCTCCCGGAACGCGTAGAACACCGGGGTGATCGCGCCGAGTTCCAGCGGGTAGGAGCCGAGGAACATCAGGTGGCTGAGCACCCGGTTGAGCTCGGCCATCAGCGTGCGTGTCCAGACCGCCCTGACCGGCACCTCCATGCCGAGCATCCGCTCCACCGCGAGGACGACGCCCAGCTCGTTGGCGAACGCCGACAGCCAGTCGTGCCGGTTGGCCAGCATGATGATCTGCCGGTAGTCACGCACCTCGAACAGCTTCTCCGCGCCTCGGTGCATGTAGCCCACGATCGGCTCGGCCGAGCTGATCCGCTCCCCGTCCAGGGTGAGTCGCAGCCGCAGCACGCCATGCGTGGACGGATGCTGCGGCCCGATGTTGAGGATCATGTCCTCGGTCGCGAGCTCCTTGCCGCGCGCTTCCCGCACGGCGGCGGCACCCGCTCCCATCCCCACGCTCAGCTCACGGCGAGGCTCGTTCATATGCCTATGCTGTCACGTCAGCCGCGCGAGGCAAGATCCCGCAGTGCGGTGATCAGCCGGTCGACGTGCTCGGAGGTGGTGCCGATGCCGATGGAGGCGCGCACCGCGGAGGCGGTGGGGTCGTCGCAGCCGCCGTCCTTGGCGTCCAGCAGGTGCCGTACGAAGGGGTGGGCGCAGAACTTGCCGTCCCGGACGCCGATGCCGTAGTCGCCGGCCAGGGCCTCGGCGACCTCGCGGGCGGTGCGGCCGTCCACCACGAAGGAGACGATGCCGACGCGCGGATGGTCGGGCCCCCACAGGGACAGCTCCTGCACGCCGGGGACGGAGGCGAGGCCCGCGCGCAGCCGGTCGAGGAGGCGCTCCTCCTCGCGGACCAGCGGGGTCCAGCCGGTGGCGGTCAGGGCGTCGCAGGCCGCGGCCAGCGCGATGGCGCCCAGAACGTTCGGGGTTCCGGCCTCGTGGCGGGCCTCGGGGTCGTCGTGCCACTCGGTCTCGTCGTCGTTCACCGCCTTCACCGCCCCGCCGCCCCGCAGGTACGGCTCGGCGTCGGCCAGCCAGTCGGAACGGCCGATCAGCGCGCCGGTGCCGAACGGGGCGTAGAGCTTGTGGCCGGAGAAGACCACGTAGTCCAGGTCGAGCGCGGTCAGGTTGAGGCGGCGGTGCGGGACGAGCTGCGCGGCGTCGACGAGGACGCGGGCGCCGTGGCGGTGGGCGATGTGGGCCAGCGCGGCGATCGGCCAGAGCTCCCCGGTGACGTTGGAGGCGGCGGTCACGACCAGCAGCTTGGGACCTTCGACCGAGGCCAGGGCCTCGTCTGCGGCGCGGACCGCCTCGCCGGGGAAGGCCGGGGCCGGCAGCCGCAGGGCGCGCTCCCAGGGCAGCAGCGAGGCGTGGTGCTCGGTCTCGAAGACCACGGCGGTGGTGCCCTCGGGCAGGCTGCGGGCCAGCAGGTTGGTCGCGTCCGTGGTGTTCCTGGTGAAGATCACCGAGTCGTCGGGACGGGCACCGACGAAGGCGCGTACCGTCTGCCTGGCCTGCTCGTAGCGGGCCGTGGTCAGCTGGGACGCGTACCCGGCGCCTCGGTGGACGCTGGAGTACGCCGGGAGCGCGGCGGCGACGGCGGCGCTCACCGGCTCCAGACAGGGGGCGCTCGCGGCGTAGTCGAGGTTGGCGTAGCGGACGAGCCTGCCGCCCCTGACCGGAACCTCCAGGTCGGAGCCGAGCACGGCGGGGATCGGCCGGTCGCCGGACGTACGGGTCGCGGGGACGGTCACCGGGGTGGTCCCGAGGGCGGTCGTGGGGGTGGCCGCGTCGGCTGCGTCGGCGGCTGTGGCGGTGAGGATCGTCAGTGCGGACACGCCAGGGCTCCTTCGAGGTCATCGGACCCCAACCCATGGCATAGGTGCCTGGAGCCCGCGCTTGCCCGGCACACCTCGTGCCGGACCAGGTCCTCACCCGGGGCACCCCGCCGCGGACGCGAGGGTTGCCGGCCAGCGAGCCGGGGCTTGTCACTGGCACTCATGACCTACGGGGGAACTATAACCGACGTCTGGCGGGAATTCGCAAGTGCTGTCTCTCATGTTCGGGAACTCATGAGGAGTCCCGTTCGTCTGGGCAGTGAGCCGGGTGGCGCCTGGCGGCGGGTGATGTTTGTCCTGGTAGTGGCTGAATAACGCCGAACGACGGATCTCGTCGTGCCGGCAGTGATCAAGTAGGACGAGCTGGAGGCTCAGATGTTGGACTGGGTGACCAACCCGGAGATCTGGATAGGGTTCATCACCCTCGTCGCCCTGGAGATCGTGCTAGGCATCGACAACATCATCTTCATCTCGATCCTGGCCGGAAAGCTCCCGCCCGAGCAGCGCGACAAGGCGCGCAGGCTGGGCCTCCTCGCGGCCCTCGTCAGCCGGTTGGCGCTGCTGCTGGCGCTGGCGTGGGTGGTGAAACTCACATCGCCGCTCTTCGAGGTCCTCGGTCAGCCGATCTCGGGACGGGATCTCATCCTGCTCGCCGGTGGTCTCTTCCTGCTGGGCAAGAGCGTCATCGAGATGCACGACAGCATCGAGGGCAAGACCGGGCACGGCAGCGCCAAGGCCGCGGCCTCCTTCGGCTCGGTGATCGCCCAGATCATGCTGCTGGACATCATCTTCTCCCTCGACTCGGTCATCACCGCGGTCGGCATGGTCGACCAGCTCGGTGTCATGGTCGCGGCCGTGATCGTCTCGGTCCTGGTGATGCTCTTCGCCTCGGGCCCGATCAGCCGCTTCGTGGACAAGCACCCGAGCATCAAGATGCTCGCCCTGTCGTTCCTGGTGCTGATCGGCGTCGTGCTGATCGCCGAGGGCCTCGGGCAGCACATCTCCAAGGGCTACATCTACTTCGCGATGGCCTTCTCGCTCATCGTGGAGCTGCTGAACATCCGGCTGCGCACCAAGACGGCCCAGCCCGAGAAGTCGGGCAGCCCGACCGAGGTGTAGCGGCCTGTGGCGGGCTGTCGAGCGTCGGCAGACGGCTCAGCCTCAGGCGATGGCGCTCTCACCCGTCGTGGGGCCACCGGGCATCCGTCTGCCCAGCTCCAGGGGGCGGAACAGGCAATTTACGCATGGGGCGACATTACGATGTCCGTGTGCGCTTTGATCCCTGGAATCCGGAATTCGTCGCCCATCCGTACGACGTCTACGACGAGCTGAGGCGGCAGCGGCCGGTCAGCTTCTTTGAACCGACCGGCCAGTGGCTGGTCGCCCGGCACGCCGACGTCAACGCGCTGCTGCGCGACCGCCGGCTCGGCCGCTCCTACCTGCACGTGGCGACCCACGCCGAGTTCGGCAGGCCCGACGACCCCGAGTTCCAGGACCCGTTCTGGCGGGTGGTCAGGGCCGGGATGCTCGACGTCGAGCCGCCGGTGCACACCCGGCTCCGGCGCCTGGTCTCCAAGGCGTTCACCCCGCGCATGGTCGAGGCGCTCCGCCCCAAGGTCGCCGAGATCGCCGGGGGACTGGTGGACCGTTTCGTCGAGCGCGGCGGTGGAGACCTGATCTCCGAGGTCGCCGAGCCGCTCCCGGTGACCGTGATCGCGGAGATGCTCGGCGTGCCCGAGGCCGACCGGCACCTGCTGCGCCCCTGGTCCGCCGACATCTGCGGGATGTACGAGCTGAACCCCTCCGTCGAGGCCCAGCACACCGCGGTACGCGCGGCCGAGGAGTTCTCCGCCTACCTCGTCGAGCTGGCCCGCGCCCGCCGGGCGAACCCCGGCGACGACCTGATCAGCGCGCTCGCCCTGGTGGCCGAGGAGGGCGACAAGCTCACCGAGGAGGAGCTGGTCGGCACCTGCGTGCTGCTGCTCAACGCCGGGCACGAGGCCACGGTCAACGTCACGGGCAATGGATGGTGGTCGCTCTTCCGCAACCCGGGCGAGCTGGAGCGGCTCCGTGCCGACCACGGCCTGCTGCCCACCGCGATCGAGGAGATGATGCGCTGGGACACCCCGCTGCAGATGTTCGAGCGCTGGGTCCTGGAGGACATCACCGTCGGCGGGGTGGACATCCCGCGCGGCACCGAGGTGGCGCTGCTGTTCGGCTCGGCCAACCGGGACCCCGAGGTCTTCGCCGACCCCGACCGCTTCGACGTCGGCCGGGTGGACAACCCGCACATCTCCTTCGGCGCGGGCATCCACTTCTGCCTGGGCGCCCCCCTGGCCAGGATCGAACTGATCGAGTCCTTCGGCGCCCTGCTCCGCAAGGCGCCGAAGCTGGAACTCGCCACCGAGCCCGGCTGGGGCCCTGGGTACGTCATCCGTGGCCTCACCGCCCTCGACGTGCGGGTCTGAACCGGCTCGCGCGCGGTGCCGTCAGGGGGAGCGGCGCAAGGGCGGGCGCTGGGCCCAGGTGGCCCAGCGCCAGAGCCATTCGAGGGGGCCGTAGCGGTATCGGCGTAGCCAGAGGGTGGAGAGGAGCCACTGGGCGGAGAGGATGGCGCCGGCGATCAGGAACACGGTCGCCGGGGACCAGCTCTCCGGCGAGCCGCCAAGGACGCGACCGGTCGCCAGCACCAGGATCGTGGCGGTCAGGTAGTTGGTCAGCGCCATCCGGCCCAGTGGTGCGAAGACGGCCCGCAGCGCCGGTCGGAGCGGAGTCCTGAGCAGGACCAGCAGCACGCACACGTACACTCCCGCGAGCAGCAATCCGGCCACGGCCATCGAGAGGCCGAAACCCGGGTCGTTCGTGTCGCCGGCCAGGCCGACCTGCCACCACAGGGCGGGCACCGCCCCCGCCGCGAAGACCAGGCCCAGCACGGCCGGTACCCGGGTGGACTGCTCCATCCGGTCGATCACCCCGTACCCGACCAGGGCCGAGCCCAGCAGGAACAGCCCGGGGACCAGCACGATCCCGTTCTGGCCGGCGATCAACGGTGCCGCGAGGAGCACGGGGGCGAGGCCGGCCACGGCCCACCGGGGCAGCCAGGTCGAGGGCAGCAGCACCAGCAGGCCGATGACGGCGTAGACGGTGAGGATGTCGCCCCGCCACAGCAGGAACATGTGTGCCAGGCCCATCCCGAGCAGCACCAGGAGCCGGCGGAGCAGGAGTGTCCGAGGGGCGGCGGCGCGGTCCACGGCGGAGTTCAGCAGCAGTGAGAAGCCGATGCCGAACAGCAGGGAGAAGATCGGGAAGAAGCGCTGATCGAGGAGCAGCCCCGGCCACGCGCCCTCCGGGCCTGCCGGCGAATCCACGACGACGTGGCCGACGTCGACGTTGGCTATCGGCTTGACGTTGACCAGCAGGATCCCGCACAGCGCGAACCCGCGCAGTACGTCGAGCGCGGCGATACGCGGGCGGCCGGGGGAGGACGTCGCGGGGGTTTTTCGGCCGTCGGCCCGACGCGGGCGCGCCGGCCCGCCGCCGTGATGCCCGGCCAGTTCCTCGGCCTTCAGCACCGGAGGGGAGTCTTCGTTTGGCATGGGGGCATCCTGCGGACCCGGTTCGGTACCGGGCATCGGTCAAAAGCAGGGTTCGCACCGTCTCGGCCGTACTTTTGGCCGGTCCCGCAGCTCGGCTCCCAGGCGGGGTTCCGTTGCCCGGGGCCCGGTCACATCCACCAGGTCGCGTCGGTGATGGTGTCGAAGCCGAGGGAGTCGTAGAGCGGCTTGCCGGCCTTGGCCGCGCTCAGGGTGGCGGGGAGGTCCCCCAGGTGTGCCAGGACCGCGTGCATGAGCGCCCGTCCGACTCCGTGGGAGCGGTGTTCGGGCAGGGTGGTCACCCAGTAGGTCCCGCCGACCGTACCGTCGACGACGGTCATGCAGGCCCCGGCAGGCACCCCGTCCCGCGCGGCGAGGAACAGATCGACTCCAGGGTGGCCCAGCAGGTCCTTGGAGAAGGCGTCACCCGGGCGGTAGGGCTGGAAGTTGGTCAGCGGGAATCCGTGGACCACGATGCCTTCCGCGGTCCGCAGCTGCTCCACCGTCTCCACGTGGGTGACCTCCACGGCCGGTGGCGCGGGGAGCGGACCGGGGTGGCGGATCATGACGGGAAGCTGTCCCGAGGGCAGGCCCAGAGCGCTCATGTCGACCGAGCCGAACGGATCCTCGACGACGACCCCGTCGGAAAGCCGGCGCCGGGCCAGGTCCGTCAGTTCGGCGAGATCGTCCGGACCGGGGTCCGGGGAGAGCAGCAGGATCCGCAGCCCGCCGCGCTCGCGTCCGTCCGAGCAGAGGAAGCCGGGGCGGCGGATCAGCTCGCTTCCCCGGGTCTGGGCGAGAGCCGTCCAGAAGGCGGCGGAGTTCTGGACGGCCAGCTGGAGAGAGGCCATACGTTCGGCGGGAACGGCGTGTGTCGGGGAAGTGCTCATGGCATAGACCCTACGAGGCGAAAGGATCTTTGCTTGGTCTCCCCCCCCGGCGGGTGGATCGGGCCACTTCCGAAGGAAACCGGGAAGGGCGCGACCTTCCACCGGCCCGGCGGTCGTCGAAGGTCGTCCTTTGGCCCCTTCGGAGCCGGACGGAGCCGCCGGGCCCCGGCGGCGATCGGTTCGAGGTGTTCACCGGGACCGACCGGTCTTTTCAGGGGCGGGTCGGGGGCGATCGTTCGAGGTGTTCGCCGCGGGTGGGCGGTCTTTTCAGGGGCGGGTCTGGGAGAGCCAGCCGAAGCCGCCGAGGCCGCCGGGGGCGATCAGCTCCGCCTCCTCGGAGGCCCGCGCGAGGGCGTGCAGGTAGCCGCGCGGGTCGATCCTGGCCTGCTCGACCGGCGGGCGGTTCCCGGTGACGCCGAGGGCGCGCAGCGCCTCCCGCTGCGTGGTCAGCGCCGTCGTGACGGCCCCGGCGCTCTCGCCGGCGGCCGCGCAGGCGTCGAGCGCCACGTGGGCGGTGATGTCGCACGAGCCGTCGGGCACCGGCGCGACCATCGCCCCGTCGCGGTATCCGGCCAGCGTGCCGTACGGCGGCCGGTCGGCCAGGGAGTGGGCGTAGTCGATCGCGATCGCCCGGCCGCGTGCCAACCGTACGATCACCGACGCCCAGGCCCGGTCGCGTGGCCTGCCGATCTCGGCCCGCTCACCGGTGGCGCGCATCGGCCACCAGCGGGCCAGCCACGCGAGATCCGCCTCGGCCGGTCTGCCACCGAGCCGCTCCTCACCGTCGGTGACGTTGACCAGGACCAGCCGGGGTCCGTCGGCGGTCTGCTCCACGATGTCGACGGGAACGTTGTCCAGCCACTCGTTGGCGATCACCAGGCCGCAGATCCCGTCCGGCGCGGCCCTTACCCAGACGATCTCCTCGGGCAGCGCCGGCGGCCTGGCCGCCAGGTCCACCGCGGTCACCCGGAGCCTCGACCGCAGCGCGGGCGGTGCGGCGGCGAGCACCCCGGCCGCCAGCAAGCCCTCACCGGCGCCGATGTCGACCAGGTCGAGCACCTCGGGGCCGCCGAGCACCTCGTCAACCGAGGTCAACTCGTGCAGCACGGCCTCGGCGAAGACGGGGGAGGCGCCGACCGAGGTCCGGAAGTGACTGGAGGGTCGTTCGCGGAGGTAGAAACCGCTCTCGCCGTAGAGCGCGTGCTCCATCGCGGCGCGCCAGGTGAGCCACACACTCTCAGACGCTACCCGCCGAGGCGGAGGAACGAGATCAACTCGCGCTGACGCTTCGGCTGAGTACATGACTGCATTCTGTCACCGGCTCGCATGATCTTTGTTGATGCCAGGTCGGCGCGTCGCCACCTGGATCGCCGTGTGGGCCGGGTTTTCCGGCTCTGCGCGGACCCCGTACGGTCTGTGTCGCCCGGTTCGGGGATCTCGGCGGGGTTGACGCGCTGTCACCTGGATCGCCGGGTGAGCCGGACTCTCCGGCCCTCTGGCGGGTCTCATACGCTCTCAGGGGTCCGGTTCCGGGCTCCCGGGGTGGAACAGGGCCGTCGCGCCGGAACCCGCGTCTTGACGCGGTTGCGGCGGCGCGGCCCGTTACGCTGGTCAATCAGGCACGAAGCCCCACATGGTCGAAGGACGTGACGTCATGGACGCAGTCGATCGCCCGGCACGGCTGGCCGTCGGAGTGGTTGGAGCGGGCAGGGTCGGTTCGGCGCTCGGCGCGGCGCTCGTCAGGGCGGGACACCGGATCGTCGCGACGAGCGGTGTCTCCGACGCCTCCAGGGAGCGTGCGGTCGAGCGCCTCGGGCTCGTCCCCGTACGGCCCGAGGACGTGGTGGCCGGAGCGGACCTCGTCTTGCTGACGGTCCCCGACGACGTGCTGCCCGAGCTGGTCTCCGGCCTGGTGGAGACCGGTGCGAACCTGCGGGGCAAGCTGGTGGCGCACACCAGCGGCGCGTACGGCCTGGCCGTGCTCAATCCGGCGATCAAGGCCGGAGCGCTGCCGCTGGCGCTGCATCCCGTGATGACCTTCACGGGCCGTGACGACGACCTGCGCCGCCTCACCGGCATCTCCTACGGGGTGACCGCGCCCGAAGGGCTCCGCCCGGTGGCCGAGGCCCTCGTCATCGAGATGGAGGGCGAGCCGGTCTGGATCGCCGACAAGGACAGGCCGCTCTACCACGCGGCCCTCGCGGGAGCGGCCAACCACATGGTGACGCTCATCGCGGAGTCCTCCGAGCTGCTGGAGAAGATCGGCGTGGAGCAGCCGGGACGGATGCTCGGCCCGCTGCTCGGCGCGGCGCTGGAGAACGTGCTGAGGCTCGGCATCTCGGGGCTGACCGGCCCGGTGGTGCGCGGTGACGCGGGTACCGTCCGCAGGCACGTGGACGCGCTGATCCTCGCGGCCCCGGAGGCCGCGGACGCCTACGTGGCGCTCGCCAGGCTCACGGCCGACCGGGCGCTGGCGGCCGGGTTGCTCAAGCCCGAGGCCGCCGAACGCCTTCTGGACGCGCTGGGGGGCAACGTATGGACCTGAGACCTCCCTCGGCCACCGGCCTGACGGAGGAAACCGATCCGATGACTCGCCGCTCCCCGAGGGGAGCGGCGGCCAGGCCCTGACCGTTTCGAACACCGGAACCGTGACAGGGAAACGATTCACCTGCCGGGTGAACCCGGCGGTCTCCTCGCCGAACATGGCGGAGGGGACCGGCCTGACGAGGGTGCCGGTCCGGCGAGGGGCCGGTCGACGCCGTGGGTCTCCCCGGCCGCCGGCCTGAGGAGGGGATCGGTCTGCCGGGGGGAGCCGGTCGGTGCTGTTCTCTCCCTCCGTACGCTTGAGGTCGGGGGTCTCCACTCTCCAGGAATTTCGATGAACGTCACCCCTCTCCGGCCGGTCGGCCGGAGCACCCCCGGGAGGTTCCATTGATCGTGGCGGACGACCGCGCAGGGCTGCTCAAGGCCCGGGAGGCCCTGGGGATCGGCGTGGGTGCCTCCGGGGGTGGGAGCGCGCTGGCGCTCGTGCCGACCATGGGCGCGCTGCACGAGGGACACCGCTCGCTCATCCGGCTGGCCCGGCAGAGGGCGGCCCACGTGGCGGTGAGCATCTTCGTGAACCCGCTCCAGTTCGGCCCAAACGAGGATTTTTCCCGTTATCCCCGTACTTTTGATGCCGACCTGGAGGTCTGCGAGGCCGAGGGGGTGGACGTGGTGTTCGCCCCGTCGGTCGAGGACATGTACCTGCCGGACAGGCAGGTCGGCGTCTCCGCGGGGGAGATGGGCTCGATCGTCGAGGGAGAGTTCCGGCCGGGGCACCTCGACGGCATGCTGACCGTGGTGCTGAAGCTGTTCAACCTGGTCCAGCCGGACGTGGCGGTGTTCGGGCAGAAGGACGCCCAGCAGCTCGCGATGATCCGCCGGATGGTCGCCGATTTGAATCTGCCGGTCTCCGTCGTCGGGGCGCCCACGGTCCGCGAGCCGGACGGGCTGGCGCTGTCCAGCCGCAACCGCTACCTGTCGCCGGAGGACCGGGTGGCCGGTCTGGCCCTGTCCCGCGCTCTGAACGCGGGGGCCGGGCAGCGCACGCCGGCGGAGATCCGCCGGACCGCGCTCGCCGTTCTGGCGGCCGAGCCGTCGCTGGCCGTCGACTACCTGGTCCTGGTCGACCCCGCGACCTTCGCCGAGGTCGGCGACGACCACACGGGCGAGGCGATCCTCGCGGTGGCCGCGCGGGTGGGGTCCACCCGGCTGATCGACAACGTCACGCTCACCCTTCGCTGAGTTCCGGAGGCTCTCCCGCGACGCGGTGGCGCCCGGTTCCTCGCGCGGGGGTTCGCCGTGCGCCCGGCAGGCGGGTGCACCGCTCACCCGCGTGCGAATCTCCCGCCGGCGGGTTCCCGTTCCGGCCGCCCACGGCCCAGAGGCACTGTGGTTCCGGGAGTGAGTGAAATGTCCTACCCCGGGGAACAGCCGTGCCGGGGATGGCGTTATCGTCACGCTGACGAAATGAACGGCCTCTATGACTCCGCGAGGAGGCGGCAATGAGCATCCCGGCCATACCCCAGAGGTTGACCGCTCCCGCTCCGGGATGGACGGTCCAGGCGGACGTGGTCGTGGTGGGCTCCGGCATCGCGGGTCTCACCCTGGCACTGCGGTACGCCGAGCTGGACTCCGAGGCGAAGGTCCTGGTCGTCACCAAGGACGTCCTGTCGTCCGGGTCCACCCGCTGGGCCCAGGGCGGCATCGCCGCGGTGCTCGATCCGCGGGACACCCCCGCCGAGCATCTGTCCGACACGCTCCTCGCGGGGGTGGGCCTCTGCGACGAGGAGGCCGTCCGGGTCCTGGTGACCGAGGGGCCCGACGCGCTGCGCGGCCTGATCGCGATGGGCGCCAGGTTCGACACCGACGAGGCCGGGGAGCTCCAGCTCACCAGGGAGGGTGGCCACCGGCGCGATCGCATCGTGCACGCGGGCGGCGACGCCACCGGGGCCGAGGTGCAGAGGGCACTCGTGGCGGCGGTCCGGGAGTCGGGGATCGAGGTGATCGAGCACGCCCTCGTACTCGACCTCCTCAAGGACGCCGAGGGGCGCGCCGCCGGGGTGACCCTGCACGTCATGGGCGTGGGCGAGCGCGACGGGGTGGGCGCGGTCACGGCCAGGGCCGTGGTGCTGGCCACCGGCGGCATGGGCCAGGTCTACGCCGCCACCACCAACCCCGTCGTCTCCACCGGAGACGGGGTGGCGCTCGCGCTGCGGGCGGGGGCCGTCGTCAGGGACCTGGAGTTCGTCCAGTTCCACCCGACGGTGTTCTGGCTCGGCGAGGACGCGAGCGGCCAGCAGCCGCTGATCTCCGAGGCGGTCAGGGGCGAGGGCGCGGTACTGGTCGACGCGGACGGCACCCGGTTCATGCGGGACGTCCACGAGCTGGCCGACCTCGCCCCCCGTGACGTCGTGGCCAAGGCGATCATGCGGTGGATCCGCGCCACCGGCGCCGACCACGTGTATCTCGACGCCCGCCACTTCGGCGAGGAGAAGTGGCGCACCCGCTTCCCGACGATTCACGCGGTCTGCCTGGAGCACGGCGTCGATCCGGTCACCCAGCTCATCCCCGTCGCCCCCGCCGCCCACTACGCCAGCGGCGGCGTCCGCACCGACCTGCGCGGCCGTACCAGCGTGCCCGGTCTGTACGCCTGCGGCGAGGTCGCGTGCACCGGCGTGCACGGCGCCAACCGGCTGGCCTCCAACTCCCTGCTCGAGGGCCTGGTCTTCGCCGGGCGCATCGCCGCCGACATCCACGCCGACATCCACGCCGATGTCCGCGAAGGGCGGACGGTAGCCGGCGAACCGGTGCCCGACGACCGCCCCACCGGCCTGATCGATCCCAGGGCCCGGGGCAGGATTCAGGGGCACATGAGCCGGGGGGCGAGCGTGCTGCGCAGCCGGGAGTCGCTGGGAGAGGCCGCCAGGACCCTGCTGAACCTCAGGTGGACCCCGGTGGCGGTCGAGCCGTGTACCGAGTCGTGGGAGACCACCAACCTGCTGACGGTCGCCTCCGCGCTCGTGGCGGCCGCCCGCGCCCGCCAGGAGACCAGGGGGTCGCACTGGCGCGAGGACTTTTCCGAGAGAGACGACGCCTTGTGGCTGGGCCACCTCGATGTGACCCTGACAGCGGAGGGACCGACCATGACATACGTACCGCACGGGCGGCGAGCGACCGTGCTGCCGCCGCAGGTGGAGAACGATCTCACCGAGGCGGGTCTTGACCCGGTCGGGGTGGTCGCGGTCCTTGAGGCCGCGGCGGCCGAGGACGTGGCGGGGGGTGACGTCACCAGCATCGCCACCATCCCGGCGGACCGACGCGACACCGCCGACGTGGTCGCCCGCGCGGACGGCGTGGTCGCGGGGCTGGCCGTGGCCGAGGGCGCGTTCTCCTACCTCAGCGGAGGCCGTCTGACGGCCGAGCGCAGGGTCAAGGACGGCGAGCGCGTCGCCGGGGGCGACGTGCTGATGACCGTCACCGGTCCCACCAGGGACCTGCTGACCGCCGAGCGCACCGCGCTCAACCTGCTCACCCACCTGTCCGGTATCGCGACCCTGACCGGTAGGTGGGTCCAGGCCGTCGAGGGGACCGGCGCCCGGATCAGGGACAGCCGCAAGACGCTGCCGGGACTGCGCGCCCTGGAGAAGTACGCGGTCCGGTGCGGCGGTGGTATCAATCACCGCATGTCACTTTCGGACGCCGCGCTGATCAAGGACAATCACGTGGTGGCCTCCGGTGGGGTCGCCGAGGCGTTCCGGGCGGTTCGTGACGCCTACCCCGGCCTGCCGATCGAGGTCGAGGTCGACAGGATCGACCAGATCGAGCCGGTGCTGGCTGAGGGAGCGGAGGAGATCCTGTTGGACAATTTCACGGTCGAGGAGCTGGTACGGGCCGTACGGCTGGTGGACGGCAGGGCGCGGCTGGAGTCCAGCGGAGGGCTGACCCTCCAACTCGCTCGTGATGTGGCCGAAACAGGTGTTGACTACCTTGCCGTGGGCGCGCTCACGCACTCGGCGCCGGCGCTGGACATCGCCTTGGACCTTCGGGGGAACTGATGCTGCTTGCCATTGACGTCGGCAACACTCACACCGTTCTCGGCCTCTTCGAGGGCGAGGACGTCATCGAGCACTGGCGGATCGCCACGGACGCCCGGCGTACGGCGGACGAGATCGCCGTCGTGCTCCAGGGGTTGCTCGGGCAGTCGCCGCTGCTCAAGGGCACAGACGTCAACGGCATCGTGATCTGCTCCACCGTCCCGTCGGTGCTCAACGAGATGCGCGAGATGTGCCGCCGCTACTACGGCGACGTGACGGCGGTGATCGTCGAGCCGGGCGTCCGCACCGGGGTGCCGGTCCGGATGGACAACCCGAAGGAGGTCGGCAGCGACCGCATCGTCAACGCGCTGGCGGCCATCCAGCTGTACGGCGGGCCGTGCGTCATCGTCGACTTCGGGACCGCGACCTCCTTCGACGCCGTCTCCGCCAAGGGGGAGTACGTCGGCGCGGTGACCGCCCCCGGCATCCAGATCTCGGTGGACGCGCTCGCCGCGGCGGGAGCGCAGCTGCACAAGGTGGAGCTGGTCCGCCCCCGCTCCGTGATCGCCAAGAACACCGTCGAGGCGCTTCAGGCCGGCATCATCTACGGCTTCGCCGGTCAGGTGGACGGGATCGTCGAGCGGATGGCGGCCGAGCTCGCCACCGACCCCGACGATGTCACGGTGGTCGCCACCGGCAGCGCGGCGCCGCTGGTGGCCGGTGAGGCGCGCACGATCGACATGCACGAACCCTGGCTCACGCTGATCGGGCTGCGCCTGATCTACCACCGCAACGCCACCTGAGAGCGTTGTGACACCGCTCTGAGCGCGGTGCGCGGCCGGCGGGCGCCGCGTGTTCCCGGAGAGCACCGCGGCGCCCTGGAGCCCTCTCCGGCCTCCGGCGGTCGGCGACCTCACGAGGTTCGCCACATCGGTACCCTTTGGAACTGTGACCGATGAAGTGACCAACCCCGCCGAGGATCTGCCCGAGCAGATGCGCGTGCGCCGGGAGAAGCTCGACCGCCTCCGCTCCGAGGGCGTCGACCCCTACCCGGTGAACTTCCCGCGCACCGCGACCAACGCCGAGATCCGCCAGAAATACGCCGATCTCTCCGCTGACACCGCGACGGGCGACAAGGTGGGTGTCACCGGCCGCGTGATGCTGTCCAGGACCGGTGGCAAACTCTGCTTCGCCACCATCCGCGACGGCTCCGGCGATCTCCAGGTCATGATCTCCCTGGACAAGGTGGGCGAGGAGGCACTGGCCTCGTGGAAGCGCGACGTCGACCTCGGCGACCACGTGGGCATCGAGGGTGAGGTCATCACCTCCCGCAGGGGGGAGCTGTCCATCCTCGCCGACCGCTGGGCGATCACTTCGAAGTGCCTGCGCCCGCTGCCGGAGAAGCACGCCGGGCTCACCGACCCCGAGGCGCGGGTCCGCCAGCGCTACGTCGACCTCATCGTCAACGACGAGGCCAGGAAGCTGGCCTACACCCGTAGCGCCGTGGTGCGGTCCATCCGTGACTTCTGGCACGAGGAGGGCTACCTGGAGGTCGAGACGCCGATGCTCCAGCCGATCCACGGCGGAGCCACGGCCCGGCCTTTCAAGACCCACATCAACGCCTACGACATGGAGCTCTACCTTCGCATCGCGATCGAGCTCTACCTCAAGCGGCTCGTGGTCGGCGGCATCGAGAAGGTCTTCGAGATCAACCGCAACTTCCGTAACGAGGGCGCGGACTCCACGCACAACCCCGAGTTCACGATGCTTGAGGCCTACGGCACGTATCTCGACTACAACGACATGGCCGACCTGACCCAGCGGATGATCCAGCAGGCGGTCGTGGCGGCCCTCGGCCACTCCGTGGTCGTCCACCAGGGGCAGGAGATCGACCTCGGCCTGGCGAAGTGGCCGCGGATCACCCTCTACGGGTCGGTCTCGGAGGCACTGGGCGAGGAGATCACCACCGCGACGCCCCTGGAGTACGTACGCAAGCTCGCGGACGCCCGGGAGATCCACTGGGATGCCAAGTGGGGCCAGGGCAAGCTCGTCCAGGAGATCTTCGAGGCGCTCGTCGAGCACACGCTCATCCAGCCCACGTTCGTCATGGACTATCCGGTGGAGACCTCCCCGCTGACCCGCCAGCACCGTGACAACCCGCTCCTCACCGAGAAGTGGGACCTGATCGGGTTCGGCACCGAGCTCGGCACCGCCTACTCGGAGCTGGTCGACCCGGTCGAGCAGCGCCGCCGCCTCACCGAGCAGTCCCTGCTCGCCGCGGGCGGGGACGCCGAGGCCATGCAGCTTGACGAGGACTTCCTCACCGCACTGGAATATGCGATGCCGCCCACCGGTGGCCTGGGGCTCGGCATCGACCGCCTCATCATGGCCTTCACCGGTAAGAACATCCGCGAGACCATCCTGTTCCCGCTGGTCAAGCCGACCGGCTGAGTCTGCGGGCAGCGCCGCCGGACCGCGTGGGACCTCGTCCCGCGCGGTCCGGCGGCGCGATCGTCTCCGCCGGGATCGAAGCCCGGATGACGGCCCGGGGCGGCATCCCCGGGGCGGGCCGGTCGGGCTCGGCGCGCACCTTCGAATCCCGGTCGGCGGTACCGGGTAGCGCCCTCACCACCTCGCGAGCACCTCTTCACCGTCCCGCGCGGCTCCGCGCCGGCGCGCGTGGGCGCGAGCACGGCAGGCGGACGATTCCTGGGCGGACGGGTCGAATCCCCATGGGCCGCAAACCGCGGGGTCCGTGCTCACGCTCCCCCGTGTAATTTCGGACGGCTTTCTGCATAGCGCAGAAACTCCCTTTTAAGCGTGTCCAATATCGCCTGACGCCCGTCGTCGGCACCCGATACTTCGCTAATGCCGCAAAGGTGCTCTTGCGGGCTTCCCATTTCAGAGTTTTCCGCGAGGTGCCGTCAAGGCGCCAGACGGCGTGGCCGTCGAAGAGCGCCAGGAAGAGATCGATTTTCCCGGGGAAAAACGGGTGGCTCGCTTCCACCGAGGATGCGGCCCCGCGGGTGCGCGCCGCCGCGGCGGTTCCGGCGAAACCTTGTTCTGCCAGGACTTCTGTTGTCGCAGCCAGGGGGGCACCTGCGGGCTCGTGCGGGGGCACGGTCGTGACTTAACCCCAAAGGCACTGACATATCATGAGTACTTCACGTAGCACCTAGTATGTCAATAGTGGGCGCTCGCTATGAAGAGTAGAACTTGACGACCTTTGAACAAGGCGTTTACCGTTCCTGGCGGACGGTATTCATTTCCGGCGTCTCGCGCCCGGTTTCCAGAGTGGGGGGAGTGACTCTTGATGGCATATCCAGAAGTGGATTCTCGCCATGGCGACAGCCCCCTGGGCATGAGTGATATCGGTCTCAGCGACGACGACCTCGTGCTGCTGGCTGAACTCGCCAAGGGCGTCACCGTCGACAGGGTGGGCCGCCGCCTCGATATCAGCGGCCGGACCGTCAGGCGCAGGCTCAGAGGCATCTGCGACCGCATCGGTGTCGCCACGGCGATCGAGGCCGTGGCCTGGGCGGCCCGCCGCCGCCTGATCTAGACCCTGCCCCTCGGCTGTCCTGCCCACCGCGGTCAGACGGCGCCTCACCGCGTTGCCGTCGGTCACCGCACCTGCGGGCATCGTCCGAGGGGCGCAAGTCTGCGGGGTGCCCGTCTGACCGGCCCTCGGCACGGCAGGATTCGCCGCCCGGCCAAGGGCCGGGCGGCTCGCGATCCGTGACCGGCCCGGCTCAGCCGCTCAGTCGGCGATCCGCACCCCGCCGGCGAAGGGCCGGTTGTCGATCGTGGCGATGTGGATGACGTCACCCGTCCGGGGCGCGTGGACCATCAGGCCCGCGCCGATGTAGATCCCGACGTGGTGCAGGTCGCTGTAGAAGAAGACCAGGTCGCCTGGGCGCAGGTCGTTTTTGGAGATGTGGGTGCCCGCGGTCCACTGGTTGCCGGTGTAGTGCGGCAGGCTGATGCCGACCTTCTGGTAGGCCCACATGACCAGCCCGGAGCAGTCGAAGGAGTTGGGGCCCTCGGCGCCCCAGACGTACGGCTTGAGTTGCTGGGTGAGCGCCCAGCGGGCCGCCTCCGCCGCCTTGCCGCTGCCCACGATGGGCACGTCGACCTTCACCCGGGCACCCCTGTTGCTGACGGCCCTGGTGCGCACCTCGCTGAACAGGTCGCTCTCGACCCGCGAGACCAGTCGCTCGATCTTGCTGCGCTTGCCCTCGATCTCCTCCAGGAGCACCTTGACCTCTGAGGTCCTCGCCTTGGCGCTGGCCTGTGCCCGCTCGGCGGCCTCGATCGCCCGGCCGACCTGGGCGACCTCCTCGCTCTGCTGCTGCTGGAGGGCGTAGTTGGTGGTGGCCTGGTCGAGGAAGGTGTCGGGGTCGGTCGCCTGGGTGAAGGCGAGTCCGGAGTTCAGGCCGCCGGACATGTAGTTGCTCTGCGCGAGGAGGGTGGCCTTGGTGCGCCGGGTCGCGAGCTCCGACTCGCTCGTCGCGAGGGTCTTCTTGGCGCTTTCCGCGGCTCGCTGGGCCTGCTTGAGCCTGACCCGCTCGCCGTTGTACTGCTCGGCGAGCGTGCCGATCTCCTCGTGCAGCTTCTCGGCCTGCTTGGCCAGTTGCTGGAGGCTGGGCTCGGGATCCGCCGTGGCCGAGACCAGGGGGGTGCCGAGGGTCATGATGGCGAACGCCAGGCCGATGACCGCCATGCGGCGACTCCGCCTCCGCGCCGCGCGTTCTCGACAGCGGGCGTCGCCGCCCGCGTGCTCTCCTGCGCGGTCGCGCATGCGCTTCACCAACGGGCTCCTCTCCTCGGCCGCCTACCGGGTTAGCTGACGGGTTCGGGCCGGAGGCAGCCCTACCGGGTGCGCCGGTGGCACTCGGATTCACCCCGAAGGACGTGGTGGGTCCCCGGTTCCCCTGGTCGGGAGATTCGGCGGGTCAGGCTTTTACGTCTCTGACATCGAGCACGGAGATTAGTGCACTCGTGGTTCCTGCTCAACCAGAACTGCGAACTCAGTAGAGGTTTCGCAACTGAAATGTCACGGAAAGATCACATGCCAATATGATCAACATGGCCATTACGCTGCCTTTGCCTTCCTCGCGGCGGGCGTGGCGTGGGTCTTCCCAGGTCCGGGACCGTGCCAAAGATGAGCTGCGACACATTAGAGGCGTCGTGCGCCCAGCGTGGTAATCCAACTACCAAGGGTCATGTGATGCCCCCGGGGCGAGAGTTAAGGATGAGCCGTAATTGAAGGCCGGAGAGGACGTACGCTGATCGGTCATGGAGCAGCTTGCGGAGCATTCTCCCGTGCCGTTCGCGAATCCCGGGAAAGAGGGGGAGCGGCGAGCCGGATCCGAGGGAGAGGGGCGGGGGTCACCCGCTCCCGGCGCCACCCCGGCGGTCACGGTCCGCCGTGCCCGCACCCCGGACGTCCGTGCCATCAGGCGGCTCGTCGACACCTACGGTGGAGCCGGCCCGCGCCTGCTGGAGAAGGCCACCGTCACCCTGTACGAGGACATCCAGGAGTTCTGGGTCGCGACTGACGCGGAGGGGATAATCCTCGGCTGCGGGGCGCTTCATGTTCTCTGGGAGGATCTTGCCGAAATTCGGACCGTTGCCGTCGATCCGACCCGCAGGGGAATGGGAATCGGCCATCGGATCGTCTCGGTGCTCATCCGCACGGCCGCGGAGCTGGGCCTGCGCAGGGTCTTCTGCCTGACCTTCGAGGTCGGCTTCTTCGCCCGGCATGGATTTCAGGAGATCCAGGGCACACCCGTCGCCCCGGAGGTCTACGCCGAACTTCTCGCCTCCTACGACGAGGGCGTCGCGGAGTTCCTTGATCTGGAGCACGTCAAGCCCAATACCTTGGGAAACACCCGGATGCTGCTGCACCTGACACACGAGCCCGACTCTGATGACTTTAGAGATGACTGACTGGAAAGGTGACTGTTGATTCCTATGTCGATACCTTGTGCAGCAGCAAGCATGTGCGTCTGACATTTGCCACATGCGCAGTCTAAGTGAGGTGACGCGGTGAGCAACGGACAGCCGCCGTATCCACAGGATGATCCCGAGCGCAGTCGCACACCTTCGGGACAGCCGGATTACGGGCAGCACAACCAGGGTCGAGCCCCTGGCGAACTCGACCCCGATGTGACGATCATGGGATATCGGTCGGAGGGATCGCAGCCGAACACCGGCCCGGGGGTGGCCCAGCCCGGCTATGGTCAGCAGGGCTACGGCCAGCAGCAGGGGTACGGGCAGCAGCAGTCGTACGGCCAGCAGGGGTATGGGCAGCAGCAGTCGTACGGTCAGCAGGGCGGGACGGACGCGTACGGCCAGCAGCAGGGCTATGGCCAGCAGGGCGGGACCGGCGCGTACGGTCAGCAGCCCGGCTACGGGCAGCAGGCGTCCCACGAGCAGCCGGGCTACGGCCAGCAGCCCGGTTACGGGCAGCAGCAGCCGTCCCAGCCGGGTTACGGGCAGCAGCAGTACGGTCAGCAGCAGCCCGGCTACGGCCAGCAGCCCGGTTACGGGCAGCAGCAGCCGTCCCAGCCGGGTTACGGGCAGCAGCAGTACGGTCAGCAGCAGCCCGACTATGGCCAGCAGCCCGGTTACGGGCAGCAGCCCGACTACGGCCAGCAGCCGGGTTACGGCCAGCAGCCCGGCTATGGGCAGCAGGGGTACGGCCAGCCTTACGGCGGCCCCCCCGGCGCTCCCGGCCCGCTCGCCGAGTGGTGGCAGCGCCTGGTGGCGCGGATCATCGACGCGATCATTCTGGCGATCCCGGGGGTGATCATCAGTGCGGTGCTGACCGGCCTCCTGGTGACGGCTCCCAGCTTCAACCTCGCGACGGGCGCCAGCACCGACGGGAGCGGCGTCTTCCTCGCGAGCCTTCTCGTCTCCCTGGTCAGCGCGGCGATCTATTTCGCCTACGAGTTCTTCATGATCAGTAGGGGTGGGCAGACCGTCGGCAAGATGGTCATGGGCATCAAGATCGTGCCCGTCGGCAGCACCCTGCCGCCGGGCGGGCTCAGCTCCGACGTCGCGCTCAAGCGCGGCGGTGTGTTCTTCGGCCCGCAGTTCCTGAGCTGGATCCCCCTCCTCGGCTGGATCGTCAACATCTTCAGCCTCGTGAACGTGCTGTGGCTGCTGTGGGACAAGCCCCTGCAGCAGGCGCTGCACGACAAGGTGGCCGGGACGGTCGTCGTCAAGATCAAGTAGTTCCGGGTAAATCGGGGCCGGCGGTTGAACCGCCGGCCCCGATTTCGTACCCGGGCCAGAAAAACGAGGACCTTGGCGGTGGGTAACCGCCTCGGCCACGGAAGCCGCGGAAGCGTAAAAATCATTTGCCATGCCATGGGCGACGCGGGGGGACTTATGATCGAGCCCCGGCGTGCTCGGCGGAATATTCGTGTTTGAGGCCGGACAAGGGGCTCAGGAGAGCCCGCAAGCCGCTATGAGACGCCAATGCCGGATCTGCCCCCGTCGAGGGTTCGCACACCAGTCATCGAATGGTGGGACCGGCCCGCCTCCCGCATCCCCGGTGACGGCCCGCGGGTTTCTCTCCTTCCCCTTCCGCCGCGCGTTCAGGGGTCTTCTCACGGAGCTGGATCATGGGTGTGTGGTGTTGCCCGGGTTGTCCCGTGAGCCCATCGTCTTTGGTGGTTATACGGTCTACGACTATGTACTCCACGCCAGAGTGGGTCGTACTCTTGGCAAGAAAGCGTTGAAGATCCGTCTTGTTCCGTAGGCTTGCGTCGCATCGGCTGCCGCCCGGGTGATGAAGCGAGCCGCTCTCCATCCGGGTGTTCTGCCGGCGGTGGACATTCTCGCGATGAACCCGCCCGCGGTGATCTCCGGTTCCGTGACAAGGCGTTGTTCATCCCGGCGGGAAGGCTCTCCCACCAGGAGCTTCGCCCCTCCGAGGCCGGTGGCGCAGCGGCCGGAGAGCGGGCGGGCATTGGTATTTCCGAAGGCGACGATGATCACCTGATCGTCCTGTCGGTTTTTCCCTGCGGCTTTACGACTGCAACCGGTAAGGCGGCTGGAGAGAAGCATTAGGCTGGAGAGTGACGGGCATGGTCGCCCCTGCTGACGCACGTCGCCGTCCGGTGGCGCTATGGTCATCTGTGGGCGGTTCCAGACTGATCGGGCGGACACCCGCGTGGCTCGGGAGTCGTCGCCAAATTTTCATGGTCTCCAGAAAGCCACCTAGCGGTACGGAGCGAGGACGAATGTACGACGTATTGTCCGCGTTGATACCTCCGGCGGTCGTCGGCGGAGCCTTCATCTTCGGAGTCGTCAAGCTACTTCGGAGTGAAGCCGCCGGTCGTCGGCCAAAACAGTCCGACCCGGCCGAGTCGCAGAACAGCTGATCCACCGGAGCGCCGACTGAGAGTGTCTCGGTCGGCTGTGAGAATCGCCGGGCTCCTGGAATTGCCGCTCTTCGATCGCGGGTATATGTTTAGCTTGCGAATGAAACAATACTCCGCGAAAGGATTGTGTAGATGGCCAAGCAGATCCAGGAGATTCTCATCGACGACCTCGATGGGGGCGAGGCCAATGAGACTGTCGCCTTCGCGATTGACGGCACCAGCTATGAGATTGACCTGAGTGACGTTAACGCGAAGAAGCTCCGCGACTCCCTGTCGCCTTTCGTGCAGAGCGCCCGTCGTTCCGGCGCGCTGGCACCCCGCCGCCGCCGCGCGGGTGGCGCGCGGGCACTCACGCGAGAGAAGAGCGCCGACATCCGGGCATGGGCGAAGTCCCACGGCCTTAATGTCAGCGAGCGCGGTCGAATCGCCTCCAAGATCGTCGAGCAGTACGAAGCGGCTCACTAGATCGGCTCAGTGGATCGAGTGAATCATGCGGTTATGGCGGTCACGGTGGGGTCCGGTGGCGGCCATGACCGCATGATGTGTTTGTCTGGTGGACAAACGTCGTTCGCTTGCGGCGTAGCGGGAACATCCCACCCCCCGTAAGTAGTTGGATGGAGGGTGAACGCCCTGCTCTCGGGGAACGTCTTCTGCATAGAGCGGTCGCCGGGTCGGGGCTACCATGCGGGATGACAGGGCCCGGATATCCCGGACCTGCCTGACCGCTCTGTGAGGAGCGACGAGATGTTCGAGAGGTTCACCGACCGCGCACGGCGGGTTGTCGTCCTGGCCCAAGAAGAGGCCCGGATGCTCAACCACAACTACATCGGTACGGAGCACATTCTTCTTGGCTTGATCCATGAAGGTGAAGGCGTTGCCGCCAAGGCTCTGGAGAGCCTCGGCATCAGTCTTGAAGGTGTGCGTCAGCAGGTCGAGGAGATCATCGGCCAGGGCCAGTCCGCGCCGTCGGGGCACATTCCGTTCACCCCGCGTGCCAAGAAGGTCCTTGAGCTGTCCCTGCGCGAGGCGCTGCAACTGGGTCACAACTACATCGGCACCGAGCACATCCTGCTCGGCCTCATCCGTGAGGGCGAGGGCGTGGCCGCCCAGGTGCTGGTGAAGCTGGGCGCCGATCTCAATCGGGTCCGCCAGCAGGTCATCCAGTTGCTCCACGGCTACCAGGGCAAGGAACCGACCGCCGCCGGCGGTCCGGCCGAGGCCGCTCCTTCGACCTCTCTGGTGCTTGACCAGTTCGGCCGCAACCTGACCCAGGCCGCTCGTGAGGGCAAGCTCGATCCGGTCATCGGCCGGGAGAAGGAGATCGAGCGGGTCATGCAGGTCCTGTCCCGCAGGACCAAGAACAACCCGGTCCTGGTGGGTGAGCCCGGCGTCGGCAAGACCGCCGTCGTGGAGGGCCTGTCCCAGAAGATCGTCAAGGGCGAGGTGCCCGAGACGCTCAAGGACAAGCAGCTCTACACCCTGGACCTGGGCGCCCTGGTGGCGGGTTCGCGCTACCGCGGTGACTTCGAGGAGCGCCTGAAGAAGGTCCTCAAGGAGATCCGCACCCGCGGCGACATCATCCTGTTCATCGACGAGCTGCACACGCTCGTCGGTGCGGGCGCCGCCGAGGGAGCGATCGACGCCGCCAGCATCCTGAAGCCGATGCTGGCCCGAGGCGAGCTGCAGACCATCGGTGCCACCACCCTGGACGAGTACCGCAAGCACCTGGAGAAGGACGCGGCGCTTGAGCGGCGTTTCCAGCCGATCCAGGTGGCCGAGCCCAGCCTCAGCCACACGATCGAGATCCTCAAGGGTCTGCGGGACCGCTACGAGGCCCACCACCGCGTCTCCATCACCGACGGTGCCCTGGTGGCCGCCGCGCAGCTGGCCGACCGCTACATCAGCGACCGGTTCCTGCCGGACAAGGCGATCGACCTCATCGACGAGGCCGGCTCGCGCATGCGCATCCGCCGCATGACCGCGCCGCCGGACCTCCGCGAGTACGACGAGAAGATCGCCAACGTGCGGCGCGACAAGGAGTCCGCGATCGACGCGCAGGACTTCGAGAAGGCCGCCGCTCTCCGGGACCAGGAGAAGCAGCTCCAGCTCAAGCGCGAGCGCCGCGAGAAGGAGTGGAAGGCCGGCGACATGGACGTCGTCGCCGAGGTCACCGAGGAGCTCATCGCCGAGGTCCTGGCGACCGCCACCGGCATCCCGGTCTTCAAGCTCACCGAGGAGGAGTCCCAGCGACTGCTCCGCATGGAGGACGAGCTGCACAAGCGGATCATCGGCCAGGACGACGCCATCAAGGGTCTGTCCCGCTCGATCCGCCGCACGCGCGCCGGTCTGAAGGACCCGCGCCGCCCCGGTGGCTCGTTCATCTTCGCCGGTCCTTCCGGTGTCGGTAAGACCGAGCTGTCCAAGGCGCTGGCCGAGTTCCTGTTCGGGGACGAGGACGCGCTGATCATGCTGGACATGTCGGAGTTCATGGAGAAGCACACCGTCTCCAGGCTGTTCGGCTCGCCTCCCGGCTACGTCGGATACGAGGAGGGCGGCCAGCTCACCGAGAAGGTGCGGCGCAAGCCGTTCTCGGTCGTCCTGTTCGACGAGATCGAGAAGGCCCACCCCGACATCTTCAACTCGCTGCTGCAGATCCTGGAGGACGGTCGTCTGACCGACGCCCAGGGCCGGGTGGTGGACTTCAAGAACACCGTCATCATCATGACGACGAACCTGGGCACCCGGGACATCTCCAAGGGGCAGGGGGTCGGCTTCGCGAAGAGCAACGACGCCGAGTCCAACTACGACCGGATGAAGTCCAAGGTGCAGGAGGAGCTCAAGCAGCACTTCCGGCCGGAGTTCCTCAACCGTGTCGATGACATCGTGGTCTTCCACCAGCTCACGCCGAAGGAGATCATCCGCATCGTCGACCTGATGCTGGCCCAGGTGGGTCTGCGTCTGAAGGACCGCGACATGGGGATGGAGCTCACGCAGGAGGCCAAGCAGCTGCTGGCCGACCGTGGCTACGACCCGGTGATGGGCGCCCGCCCGCTCCGTCGTACGATCCAGCGCGAGCTGGAGGACACCCTGTCGGAGAAGATCCTGTACGGCGAGCTCCGTCCCGGCCAGATCGTGAAGATCGGGATCGAGGGCGAGGGCGAGAACGCGAAGTTCACCTTCGTCGGTGAGGACGCGCCGGTCGACCGGGTTCCCGACTCGGCCGCCGCCATCGCGGAGCCGATCCAGAACTAGGCCCAGAACCGGGCATCGTCCCGCGGGCCCTGGCCGTTGAGGATCGGTCAGCTGGTGCCTCGCAAGGTTGGCGGAGGTCACCGCAGCACGCTGCGGTGACCGACGACAACCCGGCGAGGCGTCGTCCGTCCGGCCGCGGTAGGCGGAAGATCCAAGGCGCAGGACACCGGGCATGGCCCGATCAGGCACGAAGGACAGACCCCGCCGTGAGGATACTCACGGCGGGGTCTGTCTATTTGTTACCTAAGAAGGTGTCTCGCCACGATAGGTAGTACTACACTGCGTAGAGCGAGTTCGATAAGTCTTGCCCGAGTGATCCGTGGGTTGCAGTGATCATGGTGAGATCGGCGTCGAGGTCAGCCTGGCGGCGTACCGGGAAATCAGCTTCGTGAGTGACGCGGAGCCCGGTGGTCGCACGGGATGCTTCGGACGGCCGGGTCGAGCTCCCGGCAGGGAGAGCCTCCGGCTCACGGCGCTGGAACACCGGCGCGGGGCGATCGGAGACGCTTACACGGAAGTATGTTTTGGAGGCACGCATGCGTTTACGGCACGAGGACGGGACGCTCGTTCACCTGGCCTACAACGCGGGCGTGCACCCCGCCGAGGACCTCGAGAACCTCATCGCGCACCTGACGAGATACGCGGTGCCGGTGCGCAAGCGCCTCGGAGTGGAGCGGATGGGCGTCGGCCTCTGGCTCTCCCCGAGCGTCGCCGACCATCTCACCGCGGACAGGATAGAGCTGGTGCGCCTGCGCCGCTCCCTTGAGGAGCGCGGCCTGGAGGTCGTCAGCCTCAACGGAACCGGCGGCAGGAACCAGGAGTCCCCCGGTCCCGACTGGGCCAAGCCCGAGCGTTACCGCTACACGATGGCACTCGCCAAGATCCTGGCCTTCCTGCTCCCGCAGGACGTCCGCTTCGGAAGCATCTCCACCATCCCCATCGGCTGGCGTCGCGACTGGCCGGCCGACCTGCACGCGATAGCCTCGCGCCGGCTGGAGCGCCTCGCCCGCGAGCTGCGCGGGCTGTACAGCGTCACCGGAAAGACGATCAGGGTCGGCTTCGAGCCGTGGCCCGGCTGCGTCCTGGAGACCACCAAGCAGGCGCTCGACAGGGTCTCCGGCATCGACTCCGAGCACCTGGGGGTCTGCCTGGACGCCTGTTACCTCTCCGGCGGCGCTGAGGAGCCCGGAGTCGCCCTGCGCGGCCTGGCGGATGCCGGAGCTCCTGTCGTCAAGCTCGGCCACGTGCACAACCACATGGCCGCCGCCTGCCGGGAACTGCCCAGCACCCGCTCGGTCCTGGAGGACACCCTCACCGCGATGCTCTCCGGCGCGGTGAACGGCACCGCTCACATCGAGGTGGAGACGCACGACCTGGCCGTGCCGCTTCGGGCCAAGGGGCCCGGCGCGCTGGTCAACGTGATCGCCGAGGAACTCGACTGGGCCCGCACCAGCCTCACGGCCCTCGGCCTGCGTCTCGCCGCCTGATCGCCTTCGCCCATCGGACTCGCGGCGCGGCAGTGGAGCCTTTCCCGCCGTGCACGGAGGCCCCGGCGGGAAAGGCGCCGGCCTGCTCCACCCGGTGACCGCGAGCCAGGCGGCAGCTGCCCTCGTCGAGGGCGCGTTCCCGCGCTGAGGCGTCGATCGTGGCGCGTTCAGCCGGGTAGGCGGTAGGTGCCGTCGTCGAGGACCTCGGCCAGGCCGTCGGAGATCAGGCCGTCGAGGGCGCGCTCTCGCTGCGGGGCATCGTCCCAGACCACGTCGAGGGCGTCCTTGGGCACCGGACCGTGGGCCTGGCGCAGAACCGCGAGAAGGCGGCCGCGGCACTGACGGTCCGTGCCCGCGTACGTCTGCCCCCTGCGCGCGGGACCCTCGTAGGCGGGCTTGCCCGCCAGGCGCCAGGCGCACAGGTCGCTGACCGGGCAGTCGGCGCAGCGGGCGGCACGAGCGGTGCAGACCAGTGCGCCGAGCTCCATGACGGCGACCGCCCAGACAGGGGCGCGGTCGGCGTCGGGGAGCAGCGAGGTGGCGAGCCTGCGCTCGGGGGGCGTGGTGGCCTTTGGCGGATATTCCTCGCCGCTGACGGCCCGCGCCAGGACCCGCCGCACGTTGGTGTCGAGAACCGCGTGCCGGCCCCCGAAGGCGAAGCTGGCGACCGCGGCCGCGGTGTACTCGCCGACGCCGGGCAGCGCCAGCAGGGCGTCGTGCTCCGAGGGGACCTCGCCGCCGTGCCGGTCGGTGATCGCGCGGGCGCACGCGTGCAGGTTCAGCGCCCGGCGGGGGTAGCCGAGACGGCCCCAGTGGCGTACGGCCTCACCGGGGGGCTCGGCGGCGAGGGAGGCGGGCGTGGGCCAGCGCTCCATCCACTCGGTCCAGACGGGCAGCACCCTGACCACCGGTGTCTGCTGCAGCATGATCTCGCTGACCAGGATCGACCAGGGCGAGGCGCCGGGCGCCCGCCAGGGAAGGTCGCGGGCATTGCCGGCGTACCAGTCGAGGACGGGTTCGAGTAAGCGGTTCGACTCGGGCACCTTTTGACGATAGTGCGGGATCAGGCCCCCTTGCCCCTCCTTCACCTGCCTTCATCCGCCTTCTGCCGATGATCGGTGGCCGAAACGGGGACGGTAGCGGCGGGTCTCCCCCTGTGGCCCGCGAGCACTAACCATACTGTTGGTATGGACCCCGACACGTTCCGTAGCGATATCGGAGCCGACATCTACTGGCGGCGCCGGATGGCCGCGCTCGTCGGTGTGCTCGTGGTGGTCGCCGTCGTGGCGTGGGCCTGCTCGTCGACGAGCGGGCCGCAGGACGCCCGGGAGAAAAGCACCTCGGCCGCCAAGAAGGACGCGCCGGACCCGCTGCTGGCCATCCTGCCGACCGTGACGGTCATCCCCTCACCGCCTGCGAGCCCGTCCGCGAGCCCGACCCCGGAGCCGAGGGAGAGCAAGGCGGCCCCCAGGCCCCGGCGACCTGGTGAGGCCTGCGCCTCCCCGCAGCTCGTACTGAGCATGGAGGGCCAGGGGACGGTCTACCCGCCGGGCATCCGGCCCCGGTTCATCCTCACCCTCGTCAATGTCGGCAAGGTGATGTGCACCACGGACGTGGGGCCGCGCAACATGGAGGTGCGCATCACCTCCGGTGACGACCGCGTGTGGTCCTCCTCCGACTGCGTCAGCGGTGAGACCGAGAACATCCGCAAGCTCGACCGGGGCATCCCCTATGTCCGGGAGCTGGTGTGGGACCGCCGCAGGTCCGGGAACGACTGCACCGTCGACCGCGTCGCCGCGCGTCCCGGTACCTATGTCGCGGTGGTCCACGCCCCCGGTCTGAGGAGCCGCAAGGCCGTCTTCCACCTTCGCTAGCGATGTCCGTCCGCGTGCCCCGGGGCACCGAAGGGCCGCTTTCGCGAGACGACGGCCGGAAAACCGGCCGAAGTTCACGGTCACCGCACCGGCGCCGTGAAGACCTTCGCCGGGTCGGCGGCCGTCGACCGTCCAGGCCGCCGGGCGAGGCGTGCCGGAAGGACCCGGTGAGCCTCCGCGCTCGGCCGGGGGATCTCTTACACGTAGCGTTCCAGGATGGACGACTCGGCCAGCCGGGACAGACCCTCGCGGATGTGGCGGGCCCTGGCCTCGCCCACCCCGCCCACCTCCTGAAGGTCGCCGATGCTGGCGGCCAGGAGCTTCTGCAGGCTGGCGAACTGGTCGACGAGGCGCTCGACCACCGTGCCCGGCAGGCGCGGAACCTTGGCCAGCAGGCGGTAGCCCCTGGGGCTCACCGGTGTCTCCAGGGCGTCGTTGCCCGAATGGCCGAGGATCTGGGCGACGACCGAGAGGTCGAGCAGGTCGGCGGAGGAGAGCTGGTCGAGCTCGTGCAACGCCTCGGCGAACTTGCGCGGGCGGCGGCCCGTCACGGGCAGGTAGTCGCGCACGATCAGTTCGAGGTCGCTCTCCGTGCCGGCCACGAGCTCATCCAGCTGCAGGGAGAGCAGGCGGCCGTCAGTGCCGAGCTCCACCACGTAGCCCGCGATCTCCTCGGAGATGCGCCTGACCATCTCCAGCCGCTGGGCGACCACCGCGATGTCGCGGACCGTCACCAGATCCTCGATCTCCAGCGCCGAGAGCGTGCCGGAGACCTCGTCCAGGCGGAGTTTGTAGCGCTCCAGCGTGGCCAGGGCCTGGTTGGACTTGGACAGGATGACCGACGACTCCTCCACCACGTAGCGGATGCCGTCGAGGTAGAGGGCGATGATCCGCATGGACTTGCTGAGGGAGATGACCGGAAAGGATGTCTGAAGGGCCACCCGCTGGGCGGTGCGGTGCCGGGTGCCCGACTCGTCGGTGGGCAGGGACGGATCAGGCATCAGGTGCACGGCCGCGCGCACGATCCGCAGGTCGCCGGAGTTGAGGACGATGGCGCCGTCCATCTTGGCCAGCTCGCGCAGCCGTGTCGCGGAGAACTCGACGTCCAGCTCGAACCCGCCGCTGCAGATCTCCTCGACGGTGCTGTCGTATCCCAGCACGATCAGGCCGCCGGTGTGTCCTCGCAGGATGCGCTCCAGGCCGTCGCGCAGGGCGGTACCCGGTGCGACGGCGGCGAGGACGTCCCTGCGGCGGTCGTCGAGCCCTTTGTACGTTGCTGCCACATGACCCCCGTGGTCTGCGTATAACGCTCAGCTTACCGGCGAAGGCCCCGCACGGTCCGGAATCATCTGATGACCATGGGCCGCGCGAGGTCCGTGGGGCGTGGCGCCTCAGGTGACGTGGGTGAGGGCGTCCCAGACGTTCTCCGCCTCGACGACGTCGAAACCGGGCGCGAAGGACGCGCCACGCCCGGCCACCCGGACCAGGGAGTTGTCGCCGTTGCGTCTCTTGCCCACCTCCAGGGAGCCCGCCGGGACCAGTGCCCGGGTGAAACCCAGCCGCGCGGCCTCCGACAGTCGGCGCCGCACGTCGCGCACCGGGCGCAGCTCCCCTGCCAGGCCCACCTCGCCGAGCACCACCAGGCCGGCGGGGAGCGCCTTGTCGCCGGCCGCGCTGGCGACCGCCAGCATCACGGACAGGTCGACCGCGGGATCGCTGAGCTTGATCCCGCCGACGGTCGCGGTGAAGACGTCGCACCCGCCCAGCTTGGCGTTGAGCCGCCGTTCCAGCACGGCCAGCACCATCGTCACCCGGTAGGTGTCGAGCCCCGAGGAGGAGCGGCGTGGCTGCTGGGCCTCGGTCCTGGCGACCAGCGCCTGGACCTCGGCCGGCAGCGGCCGGGTGCCCTCCAGGGTGACCGTGACGCACGTGCCGGGCACCGGGTCGGTGCGGTGCGAGACGAACAGGCCGCTGGCGTCGGTGATGCCCTCGATGCCGCTCTCGTGCAGGTCGAAGCAGCCGACCTCGTCGACCGGGCCGTACCGGTTTTTGATCGCGCGGACCAGGCGGAGCCGGGAGTGCCGATCGCCCTCGAAGTGGAGCACCACGTCGACGAGGTGCTCCAGCGTGCGGGGGCCGGCGATCGAGCCCTCCTTGGTGACGTGGCCGACCAGCACGGTGGCCATGCCACGCTCCTTGGCCAGCCGCACCAGGTTTCCCGCGACCTCCCTGACCTGGGTCACCCCACCGGGCACGCCGGTCGCCTGGGCCGAGCCGATCGTCTGCACCGAGTCGACGATGAGCAGGTCGGGCTGGACCTTCTCGACGTGCGAGACCAGCGCGCCCAGCTCGGTCTCCGCGGCCAGGTAGAGACGGTCCTGGATCGCGCCGATCCGGTCGGCCCTGATCCGCACCTGGGCGGCCGACTCCTCGCCCGTGATGTAGAGGACGGTCTGCTGCCGGGCGATCTTGGCCGCCGCCTCCAGCAGGAGAGTGGACTTGCCGATGCCGGGCTCGCCGGCCAGCAGCACGACGGCTCCGGGCACCAGACCGCCGCCGAGGACCCGGTCGAGCTCGGGCACCCCGGTGCCGCGCGCGTGCGCCACCTCGGCCTTGACCTGGCCGATCGGAACCGCCGGTGCCGACACCGCTCCGGCGGAGGCCACCCGCGCACCCGCGGGCGCCGTCTCCTCCTCGACCGTGCCCCAGGCCTGGCACTCGCCGCAGCGCCCCACCCACTTGGCCGTCTGCCACCCGCACTCGGCACAGCGGTAGCCACCAGCCTTCTTCGCCATGGCCGCACGTTACCCGTAGGACCCGACAACTTTCACCCGGTGGGGGCGCCGTACCGGATGAAAGCCATCGGGAGAGGCGTCAGATGTGGCCTTCGAGGTCGGCCAGGAGCAGGCGCTTGGGCTTGGCGCCCTTGATCTGCCGGACCACCTCGCCGTCCTTGTAGAGGTTGAGCGTCGGCAGGCCGAGGACGCCGTACCTGGCGGAGATCTCGGGGTAGTCGTCGGCGTTGAGCTTGGCGATCGTGAGGCGGTCGCCGTACTCGGCCTCGATCTCCGCCAGGACCGGCGCGATCATCTTGCACGGCCCGCACCACTCGGCCCAGAAGTCGACCAGGACCGGCTTGTCGCTCCGTAGCACCTGCTCGTCGAAGTTGTCACTGGTCAGTGTGATCATGGCTTTCCCGCTTTCCTCAGTACGCATCCTGGGCAGGCGGTGGTCAGCTGCGCCGCCACCTCCGCCCTCCGGGTGAGAAGCGTGCGGATCTCGTCGTCGATCTCCGCCAGCTTGCGCTGGTAGACGGCCACGGACTCCGGGCACGATCCCCCCAGGGCATGCCCGGCCCGCAGGCAGGCCACGAACGGGCGGGCGTCCTCCAGGGTGAAGCCGACGGCGAGCAGCGACCGGATCTCGGAGACGAGCCGCAGATCGGTCTCCCCGTACTCCCGGTAGCCGTTGGCCGAGCGCCGGGCCGTGATCAGTCCCTGCTGCTCGTAGTAGCGCAGTGCCCGGGTACTGACACCCGCCCGCCGTGCCAGCTCGCCGATCCGCATCCGGCCCTCCTCATGACCCGACGATAAACCTTGACATCAACGTCAAGGTCAAGCCGGTGTCCCGTTGTTCCCCCGCCGCGCCCGGCAGGCCGGCGGGCAGCCGCGGGACAGGTTCAGAACCGCCTCCAGCGCAGCAGGTTGGGGTAGGCGATCTCCAGGCCGGGGGTCTCGGCGATGGCGAGGTCGGCGACCGCGGGGGTGAACTCGATGCGGAGCACCGCCTCCAGATCGGCACGGCGTTCGAAGCACATGCGCAGGTCGAGTTTCTCCACCTGCCAGCCCTGGCGGTTCCAGAAGCTCTCGACGGCCCTGGCCGAGTACGCGGGGATGGACTGGCTGAACCAGCGGCCGAAGGCGCCGCGGGTGGTGTCGATGTCGATCACGAAGGCCGCGCCGCCGCGCCGCATCACCCGGGAGAGTTCGGCCAGGCCGGGCTCGCAGCCGGGGCCGAAGAAGTAGGCCCAGCGGGCGACGGCCACGTCCACGGAGGCGTCGGGCATCGGGAGGGCCTGGGCGGTGGCGGCGTGGATCTCGACGTTCCGCAGGGCATGGCAGCGGCGCCTGGCCAGCCGTACGAGGTCCTCGTGGGGTTCGACGCCGATCACGCGGGCGGCGGTGGCGGCCATGGCCGGCAGGTGATAGCCGGTGCCGCAGCCGATGTCGAGGACCGTCGCCCCGGTCCACGACCTGACGGCCGCCATCGCGGCCTCGGCACGCCCCTCGGGATCCACCGCCCGGTTCTCCAACTCGTAGGTCTGGGGGGTGTTCCAGATGTTGGGGCTGGGGATGGCACCCCTGGCGAACCTCGGCATGCCCTTACCGTAATGACTCCTCCGTCTCGGTGAGGAGAGCGGCTTCTCACCCCACCGGCGGAGGCGGGCCCTGATCGTTTCGAACGCCCGGCGGTCTCCTCGCCGAACCCGATGATGTGATCTCGGTCGCGTCGGTGGTGGCGGACAGCACTGCTCGCCGGACCCGCTTAGGCTGGCAAAGGTGAGCGACATGAGCGAGCGGGCCGGTATGCCCAGCGGTGTTCGCCAGGGTGTGCTCCGAGCCGGAGACGAGGAAGCGGTATGAGCGTCCGTGTATCCAGCGCGAAGATCGCGCTGTCCAGCGCGTCGGTGTATCCCGAACGCACCCCCGACGCCTTCGAGTTGGCCGCGCGTCTGGGATACGACGGTGTGGAGATCATGGTGGGCGCCGACCCCGTGAGCCAGGACATCGACGTCCTGGAGCGCCTGTCGGACCACTACCAGCTGCCGATCCTGGCCATTCACGCGCCGTGTCTGCTGGTGACGCAGCGGGTGTGGGGCAAGGACCCGTGGGCCAAGCTCCAGCGCGCGCAGCGCGCCGCCGAGCGGGTCGGTGCCAGGACCGTCGTGGTGCACCCGCCGTTCCGCTGGCAGCGCGACTACGCGCGCGACTTCGAGCTCGGCCTTGCCAGGATGCGTGACGAGACCGACGTGGTCTTCGCGGTGGAGAACATGTTCCCGCTGAAGGCCAGGGGCAACGAGGTGGTCCCCTACTCACCCGACTGGAATCCGGTCGACTACGACTTCCCGCAGGTCACGCTGGATCTGTCGCACACGGCGGTGTCCGGGTCCGACGCCATGGAGATGTTCACCAAGCTCGGCGACAGGCTGGCCCACCTGCACCTGGCCGATGGCGTGGGGGTGTCGAACAAGGACGAGCACCTGGTTCCCGGGCGGGGCAACCAGCCGTGCGCGCCGATCCTGGAGCGGATGGCGGGCAACGGCTACTCGGGGCTGGTCGTGCTGGAGATCAACACGCGCAAGGCCGCCAGCCGTACCGAGCGGATCGACGATCTCGCCGAGGCGCTGGCCTTCGCCCGGCTGCATCTCGCCGCGTCCACCAACGTATGAGCGAGCCCGTCGTGAGCACGCCGTCCGCGAACGGCTCCGCCCAGGACGGGGCCGGAGCGGTCAGAAGGCGCCCGGGGCGCAGGCCGGGGTCGGCTGACACCCGCGGGCAGATTCTCGCGGCGGCGCGTGAGACCTTCGCGGAGAAGGGGTTCGACCGGGCGACCATCCGGGGCATCGCCCGGCAGGCGGGGGTGGATCCGGCGCTGGTCCACCACTACTTCGCCGGCAAGGAGGGGATGTTCGTCGAGGCCATGGAGCTGCCGTTCACCCCCGAGAGCGTCGTCTCGGCGATCCTGGCGGGGCCGCGCGAGGAGGTCGGCGAGCGGCTGGCCCGGTTCATCCTGACCGTCACCTCGGATGCCGGGGCCCGCCAGCCGCTGCTGGCGCTGGTCCGCACCGCGATGACCAACGACCAGATGGTCGTCATGATCCGCGAGTTCATGACGCAGGCGCTCCTGGTCCGGGTCGCGGAGATACTGGGAGTCCCGCCGATCCGGATGGAGGCGGCCTTCGCACAGCTGTTCGGCGTGGTCCTGGTGCGCTACGTGCTCAAGCTGGAGCCGCTGGCCTCGGTGGACATCGAGGAGCTGGTCGAGCTGCTCGCCCCCACGGTCCAGCGCTATCTCGACGCGCCTTCCTAGCCTCGGCGGCCATCTCGGCGGCATGTAGAGCATTGTTCTGGGAACGGTGTTGACCGTAAGGTGGCCACGGTCGCAGTCGGCCTCGCTTTGAAGTTAAGTTACCGATCAGTAGTATTTATGGAGACCCGTCGTCAGCGTGGATGACAGGCAGTCGTACGCTGTCAGCCAACGTCGTCTGTGGGAGGACCCGTGCTCTGGGTAGCGATTATCGGGCTGGTCATGACAATCGTGGCGCTCGCGCTTGCCGCGCGCCGCGTGTTGTTCCTGTACAAGCTTGCCACCATCGGGCCGGGCGCGCCCGAGCGCGTCGAGTACGCGAAGAACAACCTCGGTGAGGAGCTCAAGGCCCAACTGGTCGAGGTTTTCGGGCAGCGGAAGCTGCTGAAGTGGACGGCGTCCGGCGTCGCGCACTTCTTTGTCATGTGGGCGTTCTTCATCTTGGCGACCGTCTACCTTGAGGCGTACGGCGCGCTGATCCAGGGGGCCGTCACCGGAACCCCCGACTTCCACATTCCCCTTGTCGGGACGTGGCCGATCCTGGGTTTCCTGCAGGACTTCATCGCGGTCGCGGCCCTGCTCGGACTCATCGCCTTCGCGACCATCAGGATCAAGAACGCTCCGAAGAAGCTGGGCCGCAAGTCCCGCTTCTCCGGGTCGCATCTCGGCGGTGCCTGGCTGGTCCTCTTCATGATCTTCAATGTGATCTGGACGATGTTCCTCTTCCGCGGCGCCGCGGCCAACACCGGCAACCTGCCCTACGCCTCGGGGGCGTTCGCCTCCGACGCGACGGCCGCGCTGCTGCGGCCGCTGGGCGAGGCGGCCAACGAGGCGCTCGAGCACGTCGGCCTGCTCCTGCACATCGGCGTCATGCTGGTGTTCCTGGTGATCGTGGTGAACTCCAAGCACCTGCACATCTTCACCGCGCCGATGAACGTGGCCTTCTCCCGTCGCCCGGACGGCAACGGCGCGGCCCAGCCGATGCGGATCGACGGCAAGATCGTCGACTTCGAGGACGAGGACCTCGACGGTGACCGGCTCGGCCGGGGCAAGATCGAGGACACCACCTGGAAGGGCTTCCTCGACTTCTACACCTGTACCGAGTGCGGCCGCTGCCAGTCGCAGTGCCCGGCCTGGAACACCGACAAGCCGCTGTCGCCGAAGATGCTGATCCTGGACCAGCGCGACCACGCCTTCAAGGTGGCGCCGTATCTGATGGCCACCCAGGAGCAGCGCGCCGACCTGCACGAGGACGTGCTGGCCCTGCTGGAGAAGCCGCTGGTCGGCGAGGACGGCGTCATCCACCCCGACGTGCTGTGGTCCTGCACCAACTGTGGTGCCTGCGTCGAGCAGTGCCCGGTGGACATCGAGCACATCGACCACATCCTCGACATGCGCCGCTACCAGGTGATGGTGGAGTCCAACTTCCCCTCCGAGGCCGGCGTCATGGTCAAGAACCTGGAGAACAAGGGCAACCCGTGGGGGATGTCCGAGATGAAGCGGGCCGACTGGATCGAGGAGCTCGCCGGCCGCGAGGTCGACCCCATCGAGGTCCAGCTCATCGACGACAAGATGCCGGAGGACACCGAGTACCTGTTCTGGGTCGGCTGCGCAGGGGCGCTGGAGGACCGGGCCAAGAAGACCACCAAGGCGGTCGCGGAGCTGCTGCACGTCGCGGGTGTGAAGTTCGCGGTGCTCGGCCCGATGGAGGCGTGCACCGGTGACCCGGCCCGCCGCCTGGGCATGGAGTTCCTCTTCGACATGCTGGCCAAGCAGAACATCGAGACGCTGAACGAGGCCGGGGTCAAGAAGATCGTCGCGACCTGCCCGCACTGCTTCAACACCCTCGCCAACGAATACCCGCAGCTGGGCGGTACCTACGAGGTGGTGCACCACACCCAGCTGCTGGCCAAGCTGGTGGACGAGGGCAAGCTGATCCCGGTCACGCCGATCGAGGAGAAGATCACCTACCACGACCCGTGCTTCCTCGGGCGCCACAACAAGGTCTACTCCCAGCCCCGCGACATCATGGCCAAGGTCCCCGGTGTGCAGACCCAGGAGATGCACCGCCACAAGGACCGCGGCTTCTGCTGCGGCGCGGGCGGCGCGCGGATGTGGATGGAGGAGCGGCTCGGAAAGCGCATCAACACCGAGCGGGTGGACGAGGCGCTGACCACGGACCCGGACACCATCTCCACGGCCTGCCCGTTCTGCCTGGTCATGCTCGGTGACTCGATCAACGAGAAGAAGAACGCGGGCGAGGCCAGGGAGACGCTGGAAGTCGTCGACGTCTCCCAGCTGCTGATCAAGTCGATCAAGGGCCAGCCCGTCGAGGCGTCCTGAGGCCCGATGACCAAACGTCAGGTGCGGCATTTTTTCGCATGCCACACCTGACCTGCGGTCAAGTTCCCATGAAAAGGACGTAAGGTCCGAAAACCTTCCTTTCACATAACGGTCAAATCACGGTAACCTCAACGTCGCGTAGCTCATTCAACGGGGAGGGGGCTTGACGATGCCTGTCGTCGTCAGCGATGCCGAGGTTACCCTGGCCGATGTTCTCTCACTTCGGCTGGCCGTCGACGAACCGCTGGCCGACGGCACCGAACTGGTCCTGCGCAACCGGGCCACCGCGGTCGAGAGCCGGGTGCCGCTGGGGGCGCCGGGCGTCCAGACGCGCGAGGCGGCGCTGGCGGTCTCGCTCGCGCCGCTGGAGCTGGGGCCCGGCCGCTGGGACACCTACCTGCAGCAGGGCGCGTCGCGCACCCGGCTGCGCAGCGTCGACCCCGGGTTCTCCCTCGACCACCTGGACGCGTACGCGCTGAGCCGCCGCACGCTGGCCTACCGCGCCTACCGGACCCGTAACGGCTTCCTGGCCCTGAAGATCGACGACGCCCGGCCGGCGGCCGAGGTCCGCTCCGTCTGGTTCAGGGAGGGTCGCTTCGAGGTCACCGGGCTGCTGGCCTTCACCGGCCTCGACGACGACGAGGCCCGGCACGAGGCGCGGCTCGCTCTGCGCCGCAGCCGGCCCGACGCCGAGCTGACCTCTGTTGCAACGGTCCAGGGCGTGCGCTTCCACGCCGCGCTCTCACTCTGCGACGTGCTCGCCGCGGCTCCCGACCAGACCGGCACCTGGGAACCCTCGCTGCGGGTGCGCGGCGTGGACACACCGCTCCGGCTGGGCTCCCGGCTGGACGACGTCGACGGCAAGCGCCGCCGCCTGCACTATCCCGCCGCCCAGATCGACGGGGTGCCGATCCGGCCCTGCTACACGGCGGACGACGAGCTCAGGATCGAGGTCGGCGGGTGAGGATCTGCCTGCTCGTCCCATCCGTCTACGGCATGCGTGGTGATACCCGCTCGGTGGTCAACCTCGCGGGAGAGCTGGCAGAACGTCACGACGTCGAGATCATCAGCGTCCGCCGCCAGCGGGAGAGGCCGTTCTTCCCCGTGGCGTCCGGTGTGAAGCTGTCCTGGGTGGTCGACGCCCAGCCGGGGGTGCGGCACCTGCTCCCGCGCGGCCAGATGCGCACCGAGGTCGCTCTCTGGCGGCGGTTGCGCAGCCTGAAGGCCGACGTGCTCATCAGCACCCGCCCCGGCCTGAGCGTCCAGGTGGCCAGGCACGCGCCGCGTGACGTCGTGCGGGTCGCCCGTGAGTGGGGCCGCCCGCCGGTGCCGGGGCCGATCAGGAAGTTCTACCCGCGCCTGGACGCGGTCGCCGTCGCAACCGAGTCGAGCAGGCAGGAGTGGGACCGTCTGCTGGACGGGAACGTCACGGTCGGCACGATCCCGGACGCGCTGCCCGCCGGGCCGTGGCCACGCTCGCGGATGGACAACCGCATCGTCGCCGCGGGCGGGCGCCTGGTGCCGGCGAAGGCCCACGACCGGTTGATCCGCGCGTTCGCCGCCGTCGCGGGCAAGCGTCCCGACTGGCGGCTGCGCCTGTACGGCGGGGGGCCCGAGGAGAAGCGCCTGCGGGCCCTCGTCGGTGCCCTCGACCTGCACAACCACGTCTACTTCATGGGCACCACCTCCGACCTGACCGGCGAGTTCGCCAAGGCCTCGATCGTGGCGACCACCTCCAGGACGGAGGTGCTCGGGATGACCGTGATCGAGGCGATGGCCAGCGGGGTGCCGGTGATCGCGTTCGACAGCCCGCGGGGAGCGGGCGAGTTCGTGGCCGACGGGCGGAGCGGGGTCCTGGTCGCCGAGGGGGAGGGCGAGATCGAGGCGTACGCGTCCGCGCTGCTCGCGCTCATCGACGACGAGCGGCGGCGGCGGGAGCTCGCGGCGGGGGCACTGGAGGCCGCGGCGGTTTACGGCGCGGGCGCGGTGGCGGACCGCTGGGAGAAACTGATCGCGGCTACATCTCGCTGTGCCTGACGCGGGTACCGTTGGGACATGCATGGGTACAGCGGTGACAAGCAGGCTTATCTGACCCGGTTACGGCGGATCGAGGGGCAGATCAGAGGTCTGCAGCGGATGGTCGAAGAGGATGCCTACTGCATCGACGTGCTGACCCAGGTGTCCGCCGCCACGCGGGCGCTCCAGGCGGTGGCGCTCGGCCTGCTTGAGGATCACATCGGTCACTGCGTCGCCGACGCCATCAACACCGGGGGCCCGGAGGCGCAGGAGAAGGTCAAGGAGGCGTCGGCCGCGATCGCCCGTCTCGTCCGTTCGTGACTAGTCACATGACTATTTTTTCCGACCACGTCCCGGACCCCGTTACAGGGTCCGGGACCGGGTCTTGAAAACGGTTCTTCCGGTGGCTTCAGCAGACAGCCGAAGCACTCAACCCGAGCGCGTTGTCGAGCTCCACCAAGGTGAGGGGCCGTTCGCTGATGGCGACGGCGGACAGCACCTCGGCATAGAGCGCGATCTCGTCCAACGCGACACGGTCGTGGACTCTAGAGTCCAGGTCGTCGTGCCCCACCGCGTCGTCCTTCCTTCCGCAGCCCACACCCACTTCGAGGTTACGGCGGGCGGTCATCGGTGCCCATGGCCCATCGGGACCATTCCTCGCCCCGCCCGGCACGTCCTCAAGGAGGATCATTTCCCGATTACGAGATCACAATTCAGCTAATTGTCTGATGCGTAGGGGCCTAGAAGGATATAGGGAGAGTAAGGATGAAATAACTCTATTTGTGGTTTAAGCATACTGGCGTGTGTCAGAAGTGACGTGGATAGGTCCCCGATACTCCCGGGACGGGGTCGTCCCGCTCGTGTGTCAGCCGGTGCACGACAGCCGAGGCCGTCGTGAAACCGCGCTCGGGTACCTCGGTCCCGGTGAGACGGCACCACGCGAGCCCGGTGGCGTAGGCGGCGCCGAGCAGGGCCGCGGCCGAGGCCCGGTCCGGCGGGTGGAGCGCGGAGGGCAGCTCGCCCGAGCGCGGCCAGCAGCCCCGCAGCGGGTGCGCGGCGTCGGTGAGCACCACGTGGAGGATGTGCCGCAGCTCGGGATCCAGCCACGGGTAGAGCCCGTCGGCCACCCTCGGCGCGAAGGCCGCCAGGTCGGCGGCGAGCAGCGAGGCGGCCACCGCCCGTGGATCGGCACCCATCGGGGCGAGGAAGCCCAGTGCCTGGACCAGGTCGTAGACCATGTGCTGGAAGTGGTCGCCGGGTGAGGCGTCGGGCAGCGTCATGTGGGCCGGGCAGCGCGAGAGCCACGCGTGGCGCACCACCTCGTCACCCTGGTGGGCGATGACGGGATCCTGGCAGGCCCGGCGGAGCAGCGGTTCGATCATGGCCAGCAGGGCGTCGGCACGCGGCCCGAATCTCGGGTCGCCGCGTACCACGGCGGCGGTGTCGGCCATCAGCGCGACCAGCCGCAGGCCCGCCTCGGGGTGCCCCGCCCTGACCCGCTCGCCGTACAGCGCGACCAGCTCGCCCAGCGAGGTGGGCGGCAGCCAGCGGACCCACTCGTCGCCGGGCAGCGGGCGGGCGAGGAACTCCCCGAACATCGACAGCAGTACCTCGTTGCCGTCGAAGGCGGGGGCGTAGGCGCACCACATGAGCGTGCCCCAGATCGCGGCGACCGGGCTGGCCACCTCCCCGGCGAAGAGCCGGGTGAACGGCCCGGTGAGCGGGAAGTCCTCCCTGCGCCTGCCCCGCTGGGCGATGACCAGCTCGCGGACCCGCTCGGTGATCTCGTAGGGCACGTCGGGGCCGACGAACCCCTGGATCGACCCACGGTCGACGGCGAAGTCGGGGCCGGTCGGGATCAGATGCGGCAGGACCATCGAGGTGACCTGGATGACCTGCGCCGCGGCGCGGAAACCCCGGTCGGCGGGAGGTGCGGTCAGGTACCAGCGGCCGTCGGCGGGATCCTGGCGGTACCACCGGGCGTGGGCACCGAACAGCCAGCGCCCGCCGTCCGGGGTGGCCAGTGTGCGCTGGGCGATGGCCTGGGCCCGCGCGAGCGGCGGGAGACCCGTCCACCGGTGGTCGGCGACCATGGTCCGCACGTCGCGCTCGATGGCGTCGAACCCATCCCACTGCCACATGCCGGTCATCGGCATTCCGGGGCGAGGGCCCCTGGCCTTCGCCACGGGCGGGATGCCCCTGCCTCCCTTCGGTCAAGGTGGTGTCCGGCGCCGCGATCGCCAAGCGGGCCTCGCACGATCGTAAGGCTCTCCCGGCTGCTCCGGCAGGCGGGCGTTCAGGCCGGCGGGCGTGCCGTTCAGACCGGCGACGACACGGTCGCGGCCCGATGGCGGGCGGCCCTGGCGACGTAGCCGGCCGAGGTACGGGCGAAGGAGTCGCGGTCGTCGTCCGTGAGCTCTCGGACGATCTTCCCGGGGACACCCGCGACGAGTACCCCCGCCGGGATCCGCTTCCCCGGTGCCACCAGGGCGCCGGCTGCGATCAGCGACCCCGCGCCGATCCTGGCGCCGCCCAGCACGATCGCGCCGATGCCGATGAGCGCGCCGGTCTCCACATGGGCCCCGTGCACCATGGCCTTGTGCCCGAGGCTCACCCGGGGCTCCAGCACGGCCGGCTCGCCCGGGTCGGAGTGCAGGCAGCACAGGTCCTGGATGTTGCACTCCTCGGCGACCTCGATGTCCTCGTCGTCCCCGCGGAGGACCGAGCCGTACCAGACGTTCGCGGCGCGGCCCAGCCGGACCCTTCCGACGACCACGGCTCCCGGGGCGATGTAGGCGTCCGGATGAATCCGCGGAATCGCGTCGCCGTCGAGGGCGGCGATGTATGGCGTGGCGTTCATGGAGACGATGTTAGAGGGGGGCGTTCTGTCCGGTATTTCGGCAAGCAGGTGGCGTGTTCAGGTTGCGGACTTGGGCAGTAAGCAGGAAAGTCGTCTCCTGACGTCACCTTTCCCGCCACACAACCTCCACGGGCAGTGCCATGACAAACCAGCACGAGAGCTTTCCCGACCTGATGCATGAGGACTCGTTCGAGGTCGTCATGCGCGGTTACAGCCGCCGACAGGTTCACGACTACATGGACCGCCACCGCCACCAGATTCGCGACCTGGAGGAGCGGCTCGCGCGCGCGATCGACCAGGCCGAGCAGGGCCGGATCGAGCTGTCCGAGGCACGCAGGAGGCTCTCGGACGCCCCGCAGGACTACGACGAGCTCGGCGAGCGGCTCAGCCAGATACTGAAGCTGGGAGAGGAGGAGGCCGCCTCCAAGAGGCAGGTCGCGGAGGCGGAGGCGGTCAAGCTCCGCGACGACGCGGCCACCGAGTCCGAGCGGCTGATCACCTCCGCGCAGGACCGGGCGGAGAGCATCCTGAACGCCGCGCAGCAGGAGGCCGAGCGCCGGGTGGCCGAGGCCACCGCCACCGCCGAGCAGAGGCTCGCCCACGCCGGAAACGAGGCGGAGGAGACGGTCAACGCGGCCCGTGCCGAGTCCGAGGAGACCCTGCGCAGCGCCCGTGCCGAGGCCGACCGGATGGTCACCTCGGCGAGGAGGGAGGCGGAGCAGACCGTCGAGCACGCCCGCGCCGAGGCCGAGTCCACGCTGAACGCGGCCCACTCGGAGGCACGGGCGACGGTCATCGCCGCCAACACCGAGGCGCACTCCACGCTGTCGTCGGCCCAGCAGCGGGCCAGCGCCCTGGACGAGACCACCGGCCGCCGGGTCGTCTACCTCACCGACACCCACCACGAGGTCATGCGCCGCCTGCACGAGATGGGTGCCGTCCTGGGCGACCTGCTGCACCGGGAGAGCAGTGCGGGTCCGCTGGTCGACGAGGACGCGGTGCTGCCCCCGGCCCGTGTCCAGCCCGCGCTGACGGCTCCCGCCCCGGTCGAGGCCACCAACGATGTCTCCGGGGTCTCGGGGGCCCCCGACGAGACGCCGGGCGCCGCGTCGGACGGCACCGAGGCGCCGGCGGGGTACGCGGAGCACACCGGATCCGAGGGTGCGCGAGGCGCCGAGCCCGATGACGCCGCACCCGACCTGGAGTCCGTACGGGTGATCGTGGAAGACGACGCCCCCCGCGAGGACGCCGGTGACCGTTCTGCCGAGGAGCTTGAGGTGTACGACGACACCGACGTCGACCTCGCCCGGGCCGCGGGAAAGAACGGGGGGAGGTACGCCGCTCCCCACCAATGAGGTCCCCTCGCACCGAAGCGCGTGAACGGTTATCGGCGCGCGTGACCGTGGATCTCAGCGGTGCCGCGGAGATCATGAGCGGGCCCGCGTGGTTCTGGAGACCGGCGCGTGATCGTGGGTCCGCGGCGTGGTCGGAGCCCGGAGCCGTCCGGAGGTCAAGCGGAAGCCCCCGCCCCCGATAGGGTCGAGGGCTTCCGCGATTGGGGGCCCGGCGCCGGGACCGCATCGGATCCGCTCACCCCGGCACCGGGCGGTCTTCAAGTGCCCGTTTCCGGCTCCGCCTCGCCGGAACGTTCCCGCTGGGCGTGTAGTTGCTCACGCAGTTCCTCAGGGCCGTCCGCGTCGATGGTCATCGCGCAGCCGACATCACGCTGGGCGGAGGTCAGCGGGTGGTGGCGGGTTGCCCACCACCTGCCCGCGTCGCTCCGCCAGATCGTCCAGTCGGGGAACTCCCGGGCGATTTCCGCTAGATGTCGGTCGAAAGACATCCGTGCACCTTCCCCGCGCCCAGGCCCGTCTTTGCGACGTTCCACCTCTGACGGTGAGGCACTTCTCTAGAGAAATCAATGATCGTGAAGGACAGGTCAACCTATCGGTTGACGGATGGTCTTGAACTATGAGTCGAAGTCGTACTGAAGTACGTAAGAGGCGGCGTCCAGGACCATCTCGTTGACCTCGACGGCGACGCCGTCGGTGGTGCGGGCGACCCGGGCGATCACGATGACCGGGGTACCGGCGGGCAGGTCGAGCTGGACGGTCTCGTGGGGATGGGGCATGCGGGCGCGGATCTCCTCGGTGAAGTGCGCCGGGGCGTGGCCGAGCTCGCCGAGGCGCGCGTAGACGCCCCCCGGTCCGGTGTCCTCCCTTGTGATCGCGGTCCCCTCCACCAGTTCGGCGGGGAAGTGGGAGACCGACAGTTGCACCGGCCGCCCGTTCACCGAGTAGCGCCGCCTGCGGACCCACACCTCGGGGCTGTCCAGCACTCGTGCCACGGAGTCCTCGGCCCGCTCCCGGTCGATGTCCACCTCGTCCACGGTGTAGGGGCGGCCCTCGGTGTCGGAGTCCCAGATGGCCGCGCCGCGCCCCCATCTGTCACGAGAGAGCCGCCGGGAGCCGTGTCGCCTGATCGGGCGGAACTGCCTGACATACACCCCCGAGCCGCGCTTGGGGACGGCCAGTCCTTCGTTGATTAACACGGAAAGGGCCTGTCTGGCGGTGGCGCGGGCTATGCCGTGCCGTGCCATCAGGGCGTTCTCGCCCGGAAGCCGATCCCCGTCTCGGAGATCGCCGGACAGGATCGCTTCGCGAAGCCCGTCGGCGATGCGCCGATAGATCGGGGGCTCGGGAGGTACCGGGGACTGCTGCACGTTCGATCACCCTCTGTCACCAACCGGGTTTGGCGTCTCCAGAGAACTTGCCCCGTCTTGTCCACGATCGCACAGATACAGGGGTTGGTAACCTGTTTCTTTTGGGAGGTATCGTGCCAGTGTGGCGAGCTTAAGGAGTTTCTCCGGTCCGTTACCGTGGAACGATCCCAGCCGCTATTCGGTCGGCCCACCACCGGCGCGTCACGGTCGCGGCCAGCACGGCACCCGCCGTGTTGACGATCACGTCGTCGACGGAGCTCACCCGCCCCAGGCGCAGGACGTACTGGAGGATCTCCACGGTGAGTGAGGAGCCCGCCGCCACGGCCGCGATCCGGGCGAGCGAGGCGAGGCGCGCCGAGCGCACCGGGAGCATGGCGCCGAGCGCGGCGAAGACCAGAAGGTTCCCGCCGACCTGCACGAACGCCGCCTGTGCCGGCCCGCGGAGGGTCGCCCACAGGTCCACCAGGGGGAGCAGACTGACGTCGGAGTCGCCCGCCCGAGGAGTGAGGATCATCCAGATCCAGGGGGCGGTCCCGGTCACCGCGACCACGTCGGCCAGGGCGGTGCGGACGGGGCAGGGGTGACCCTTGCGGGCGCGGTGGCGGGCCAGCACGTGGATGGCGACAACGGCCACCGGGACCGCGAGGAAAGTCGCTATAACGATATTTCCCCATAGCTGCCATGCCTGGTGCATGAGGCAATGATGCCGGTGCGCGAAGCCCGGCCGGCGGTCCTGTGAGGTTACGAGAAGGTGACCTTCAGGCAAGGGGCGTTCGGGGGCGCCGGACCGGAGTGGATCGGTACGGCGCGGGAGCCGGCGCGTCAGGCCCGGCGTGGGCCGGGGAATTCCGGGAACCGGAACCTCGGGCCGAGCAGTGGCCGGAGTCGAGGCGAGCGGTCGCGGCCGACCCGGGATCAGATGGTTCTGGTCAGGGCGCGGGAGATGCCCAGGGCGGCGGCCTTGACGGCAGGGGCCAGCCGGGTGGGCTGGAAGCGGGCCAGCGGGACCGAGATGGACAGCGCGGCCACGGCCACCCCGTCGCCGAACACCGGGGCCGCGATGCAGGCGCCGCCCAGCTGGGCCTCCTCCCGTTCGTAGGCCAGCCCCGCGGCCTGGATCTGGCCGAGCACCTCCTCCAGGCGCCGGGGGTCGACTATCGAGTGCGGGGTCAGCCGGCGGAGCGGTCGGCCGAGGACCTCGTCGATCAGGTCGGGTCCTGAGTAGGCCAGCAGGGCCTTGCCGATCCCGGTGCAGGTCAGCGGGAGGCGCCCGCCGACGTGCGAGGGCAGCGCGAAGGCCGTCTGGCCACGGATCTTCTCGACGTAGACGACGTCGAGGCCGTCGCGCACGCCCAGGTGGACGGTCTCGTGGGTGGCCTCGTAGAGGTCGTGCATGAAGGGCAGTGCCGCGTGTCTCAGGTCGCGCTCTCCGGGCACGATGCTGCCGAGCTCGAAGAGGCGGCGGCCGAGATAGTAGCCGTCGGGGCGGCGGGTGACCGCGCCGATCGAGGTCAGCTCGGTGAGCAGCCGGAAAGCCGTGGTCTTGGGCAGATGGCAGCGCTCGGCGACGTCGATCAGGCGCAACGGCCCGCCCGTGGGGCGGAACGCGTCAAGCACGAGCCAGGATTTCTCCAGCACGGACAACCGGTCGGGGTTCCGTTTCACGGAACTCATTCTTGCTTATGAACTACCTGGGCCCTATACCCGTATGGAGTGACCCAGCGAAGTACATCCCCGAGGAGAAGTCTTGTCTGACCAGGTGAACCACTTCATCGGTGGGGTGCCGGTCGCCGAGGGCGCGACGTTCGCCACGTACGACCCGGTGACCGGGCTTGTGGTGCGTGAGGTCCGCGAGGCGGACCGGTCCATCGTCGACAGAGCGGTGGCCGCCGCCCGCTCGGCCCTGCCCGCGTGGGCGGCGCTGCCGGTGGCCGAGCGGGCCGCCTGGATGCGCCGCCTCGCCGACGCGATCGAGGAGCGGTTCGAGGATCTGGTGGCCGCGGAGATCGCCGACACCGGCAAGTCGGTCACCCAGACCCGGACCCTGGACATCCCGCGCGGCGCCGCCAACTTCAGGTCGTTCGCCGAGATCGCGGCCCAGCACCCGGAGAACGCGTTCCACCTGACGGACGTGCTGAGCTACACGGTGCGCAAGCCCCTCGGGGTGGTCGCGGTGATCGTGCCGTGGAACCTGCCCTTCCTGCTGGCGACCTGGAAGCTCGGCCCCGCGCTCGTCGCGGGCAACACGGTGGTGGTCAAGCCCTCGGAGCACACGCCCGGCTCGGTCGCGGTGCTCGCGGAGATCGCCGCCTCGATCGGCCTTCCCCCCGGCGTCCTCAACGTCGTGCACGGCTTCGGCGGCGGCTCCACCGGTCAGTTCCTGGTGGAGCACCCGGGTGTGGACGCGGTCACCTTCACCGGTGAGAGCCGCACCGGTTCGACGATCATGAAAGCGGTGGCGGACCGGGTCAAGCCCGTCTCGTTCGAGCTGGGCGGCAAGAACGCGGGGCTGGTCTTCGCCGACGCGGACCTCGACGCGGCGGTCGAGGGGAGCGTGCGGTCGGTCTTCACCAACGGCGGCCAGGTCTGCCTGTGCACCGAGCGGCTGTACGTGGAACGGCCCGTCTTCGAGGAGTTCACCGCGCGGCTGGCCAGGCGCGCGGGGGAGCTGCGGTTCGGCCGCCCTGCCGACCAGGACACCACGATGATGCCGATGATCTCCGCCGAGCACCGGGACAAGGTGCTCTCCTACTACGAGCTGGCCAAGAGCGAGGGCGCCGAGATCCGCGCCGGCGGCGGCGTGCCGCGTTTCGGCGACGACCGCGACGGTGGCTACTACGTCGAGCCGACGGTGCTGACCGGCCTGCCGCACGACTCCAGGGTGAACCGGGAGGAGATCTTCGGCCCGGTCTGCCACGTCGCCCCGTTCGACACCGAGGCCGAGGCGGTCGGACTGGCCAACGACAGCGAGTACGGCCTGGCGGCGACGGTCTGGACCGCCAACCTGAGCAGGGCCCACCGGGTGGCGCAGTCGTTGGAGGCCGGGCTGGTCTGGGTCAACACCTGGTACCTGCGTGACCTGCGAACCCCCTTCGGAGGAGTGAAGCTGTCCGGCATCGGACGCGAGGGCGGCACGCGCTCGCTGGACTTCTACTCCGAACCCACCACGATCACCATCAGGCTGGAGCCGGGAAATGACTGAGTGGAGCGAGGCCGTCGACGTGCACCGGGATGCGGCCGACCGGTTGCTGGAGGCGGCGCGGAGCGGCAAGCCGTGCGCCCCGGTGCGTGAGACGTTGCCCGACCGGAGCGCCGAGACCGGCTACGCCGTACAGGAGATCAACACCAGGCGGGCGCTGGCGGAGGGGCGGCGGCTGGTCGGCAGGAAGATCGGACTGACCTCCCCCGCGGTCCAGCGCCAGCTCGGCGTGGACCGGCCGGACTTCGGGATGCTCTTCGCCGACATGGCCTACCTCGACGGCCTGCCCGTCCCGACCGACCGCTTCCTGCAGCCCAGGGCCGAGGCGGAGGTGGCACTGGTCCTCGGCGCCGACCTGGAGGGCGGCCCCTTCACGGTCGCCGACGTGATCCGGGCGGTCGACTTCGTGCTGCCCGCGATCGAGATCGTGGACAGCCGAGTCGCGGAGTGGGACATCACGCTCGTCGACACGGTCGCCGACAACGCCTCCAGCGGCGCGTTCGTCCTCGGCAACACCCCGGTCGAGCTGCGCGGCCTGGACCTGCGCCTGGCCGGGATGACCATGAGCAAGAACGGCCTGGAGGTCTCCACCGGCGCGGGCGCGGCCTGCCTCGGACACCCGCTCAACGCCGCGGTCTGGCTGGCCGACGCGCTGGGCCGCACGGACTTCCCGCTGCGCGCGGGGGACGTCGTGCTCACCGGCGCGCTCGGCCCGATGGTCGGCGTCGAGTCCGGCGATGTTTTCGAAGCACACATCGAGGGCCTCGGCTCGGTCAGGGCGGTGTTCTCATGAAGATAGCGATCATCGGTTCGGGGAACATCGGCACCGACCTGATGTTCAAGGCACTGCTGTCGAAGAAGGTCGAGGTCTTCGCGATGGCGGGCATCGACCCCGACTCCGACGGCCTGGCCCGCGCCCGCCGTCGCGGGGTCGCCACCACCCACGAGGGCGTCGAGGGCCTGGTCGCGCTGCCCGGGTTCGCCGACGTGGACGTTGTCCTCGACGCGACCTCGGCCGGCGCGCACCGGCACAACGACAAGGTGCTGCGGGCGCACGGCAAGCGGGTCATCGACCTGACCCCCGCCGCCCTCGGCCCCTACGTGGTGCCCCCGGTCAACCTGGAGGCGCACCTCACCGAGCCGAACCTCAACATGGTCACCTGCGGCGGGCAGGCCACGATCCCGATCGTCGCGGCCGTCGCCTCGCAGGTGCCCGTCCGGTACGCGGAGATCGTCGCCTCGATCGCCTCCCGGTCGGCGGGACCCGGCACCCGGGCCAACATCGACGAGTTCACCGAGACGACCTCCCGGGCGATCGAGCAGGTCGGTGGGGCGGCCAAGGGCAAGGCGATCATCGTCCTCAACCCGGCGGAGCCACCGCTGATCATGCGTGACACGGTCTACTGCCTGGTGGACGAGTGTGACGAGCCGGCGGTGGTGGAGGCCGTGCGGGCCATGGTGGAGCGGGTCCGCGACTACGTGCCCGGCTACCGGCTCAAGCAGGACGTGCAGTTCGAGAAGATCCCGGCCGGGGAGCCGCTCCCCGACGGCACCCGTGACGGCGGCGTCAAGGTGACCGTCTTTCTGGAGGTGGAGGGCGCCGCCCACTACCTGCCCGCCTACGCGGGCAACCTCGACATCATGACCTCCGCCGCGCTGCGCACGGCCGAGCGCCTGGCCGAGGACCGTACCGACGACGAAGGCGCGCGCGCGGAGGTGAAGGCGTGAAACTGTACGTTCAGGACGTGACGCTGCGGGACGGCATGCACGCCATCCGGCACCGTTACACCGTCGCCCAGGCCGCCGAGATCGCCGCGGCCCTCGACGCCGCCGGGGTGGCGGCGATCGAGATCGCGCACGGCGACGGCCTCTCCGGGGGCAGCTTCAACTACGGCGTGGGCGCGCACACCGACGACGAGTGGATCGAGGCGGTCGCCGGGGCCGTGAGCCGGGCGAGGCTGACCACCCTGCTGCTGCCCGGCATCGGCACCATCGACGACCTCAAGCGCGCCCACGCGCTCGGCGTCACCTCGGTCAGGGTCGCCACCCACTGCACCGAGGCCGACATCTCCGCCCAGCACATCGCCACCGCGCGCGAGCTCGGCATGGACGTGTCCGGATTTTTGATGATGTCGCATATGGCGGAGACCGAGGAGCTGGCCAGGCAGGCCAAGCTCATGGAGTCGTACGGCGCGCAGTGCGTCTACGTGACCGACTCCGGTGGCCGGTTGACCATGGACGGGGTCAGGGAGCGGATCCGGGCCTACCGCTCGGTGCTCGACGAGGGCACCGAGATCGGCATCCACGCCCACCACAACCTGGGGCTGGGCGTGGCCAACTCGGTGGTCGCGGTGGAGAACGGCACCTACCGGGTGGACGCCTCCCTGGCCGGGATGGGCGCGGGTGCGGGCAACTGCCCGATCGAGGTGTTCGTCGCGGTGGCCGACCTGATGGGCTGGGACCACGGCTGTGACCTGAACGCCCTGATGGACGCGGCGGACAACCTGGTCAGGCCGCTGCAGGACCGGCCGGTCCGGGTGGACAGGGAGACGTTGACGCTTGGCTACGCCGGTGTCTACTCCAGTTTCCTGCGGCACGCCGAGGCGGCCTCGGCGCGGTACGGGGTCGACACCCGGACCATCCTGACCGAGGTGGGTCGCCGCCGGATGGTGGGCGGTCAGGAGGACATGATCGTGGACATCGCGCTGGACCTCGCACGTTCGGGAGAGCAGTCATGACCGACATCCACAAGCTCGCCGCGGTCCTGGACGAGGCCATCCGTACCGGTCGCGCGGTGCCCAGGCCCGAGCAGGACTACGGCGTGGCCGACGCCTACCGGGTGCAGGAGGAGCTGATCCGGCTCCGTCTTTCGCGGGGGGACCGGCTGGCCGGGGTGAAACTGGGCTTCACCAGCGAGGGCAAGCGCCGCCAGATGGGCGTGCACGACATCATCTTCGGCCGGGTGCCGGAGTCGTCGGTCATCGGTGACGGCTCGTACGCGGACGTGTCCGGCTACATCCACCCGAGGGCGGAGCCGGAGGTCGTCTACCTCATCGGGCGGCGCATCGCGTCGCCGGCCGACGCGTTCGCACCGGACGCCGTCGCGGCCGTCGCCCCCGGTATCGAGGTCATCGACTCGCGCTACGAGGACTTCAGGTTCTCGCTGCCCGACGTGATCGCCGACAACACCTCGGCCGCCGGATACGCCGTCGGCCAGTGGCAGCCCTACGACCCGTCCCGGTGGAACCTGGGCGTCGTGCTGGAGATCGACGGGCGCGTGGTCCAGGTCGGGTCGACCGGCGCCATCCTGGGCGACCCGCGCCGGGCCCTCGCGGAGGCCGCACGCCTGGCCGGACAGATCGGGATGGTCCTGGAGCCGGGGTGGATCCTGCTCGCCGGTGCCGCCACCCCCGCCGAGCCGCTCGCGCCGGGCGCGCGGGTGCGGGCCGAGATCCAGCACCTGGGATCGGTGTCGTTCACCGCGTCCGCGCCCGAAGAGAAGTCCTGAAGGGGCGCCGGGATGTCGTCGGCGCCCGCGGGAGAGGAGAGAGCATGAGTGACGGGCTCGTCGTCACCGGGAAGGCCACCCCCAGGGGAAGGTTTCCGCACGTCAAGCGGGCGGGTGACTTCCTGTACGTGTCCGGGACCAGTTCGCGCAGGCCGGACAACACGATCGTCGGCGCCGAGGCCGACGAGTTCGGCACGGTCACGCTCGACATCGCCGAGCAGACCCGGGCGGTGATAGAGAACATCAAAGACATCCTCCGGGCGGCCGGAGCCGATCTGCGCGATCTCGTGCAGGTCACCACCTACCTGGTGAACATCAACGACTTCGGCGGGTACAACGCGGTCTACGCGGAGTACTTCGACGAGGCCGGACCGACCCGCACTACAGTGGCCGTTCACCAGTTGCCGCATCCGCATCTGCTCATCGAAATTCAGGCCGTGGCCTACCGACCGGAGGGGCGCCCGTGATCCCACCCATCGACTTCACCAAGTGGATCGACGAGCACGCCCACCTGCTCAAGCCGCCGGTGGGCAACAAGATGGTCTTCGAGGGCTCCAGTGACTTCATCGTCATGGTCGTCGGCGGGCCGAACGCGCGGACCGATTTCCACATCGACCCGTACGAGGAGCTCTTCTACCAGATCCGCGGCAACATGCACGTCAACCTCATGACCCCCGAAGGACCGCAGACCGTGCACGTGCGCGAGGGGCAGATGTGGCTGCTCCCGCCGAACACGCCGCACTCGCCGCAGCGCCCCGAGGAGGGTTCCGTCGGCCTGGTGGTGGAGCGGATCAGGCCGGAGGGCGTGCTGGAGAGGTTCCTCTGGTACTGCCCGGAGTGCAGCGCCGTGGTCCACGAGGTGGAGCTTCAGGTCCGCGACATCGTGACCGACCTGCCGCCGATCTTCCAGGCGTTCTACGCCGACGAGAAGGCGCGCACCTGCGGGAACTGCGGCGCCGTCCACCCCGGCAAGGGATAGCCGTTGATCATTGATGTGCACACCCACCACGTCCCCAGGGGCTGGCCGGATCTCGGCTGGCCGGGGGCGCCACGGCTCCGGGTCGACTCCGAGCGGGAGGCCGTGATCCTGCTCGGGGACCGGGAGTTCCGCCGGATCGCCGACGACTGCTGGAACCCCTCGGTCCGCCTGGAGCGGATGGACGCCGACGGGGTGGACGTCCAGGTCGTCTCGCCGACGCCGGTCTTCTTCTGCTACGAGCGCCCGGCGGCGGAGGCGGTACGGGTCGCGAAGATCTTCAACGACCTGGCGCTGGAGATCTGCGCCTCCGAACGGCTGGTGCCGTTCTGCCAGGTGCCGCTCCAGGACCCCGACCTGGCCTGTGCCGAGTTGGACCGGTGCATGGCCGCCGGGCACGCGGGCGTCGAGATCGGCAACCACGTCGGTGACCGTGACCTCGACGACGAGGGAGTCGTCCAGTTCCTCCAGCACTGCGCCGCCGTGGGCGCGCCCGTCTTCGTGCACCCCTGGGACATGGCGGGTGGGCCCCGGCTGGAGCGCTGGATGGCGCAGTGGCTGGTCGGCATGCCCGCGGAGACGCACCTGTCGGTGCTCGCCCTGATCCTGGGCGGTGTCCTCGATCGGGTGCCGGACACGCTGCGCCTCTGCTTCGCGCACGGCGGCGGCTCGTTCGCCTTCTGGCTCGGCCGGTTCGAGAACGCCTGGCACCGCCGGGGTGACCTCGTCGGGGTCTCCGAGTTCCCGCCGTCGCACTACCTCGACCGGTTCAGCGTGGACTCGGTGGTCTTCGACGAGCGGGCGCTGCGGCTGCTGGTCGACACGATGGGAGAGGACCGGGTCATGCTCGGCTCCGACTTCCCCTACCCGCTGGGCGAGTCGCCGGTGGGCTCGCTGATCCGAGGGGCGGGGTTCCTCTCCGAGGACGCCCGCGCCAAGCTGCTCGGCGGCAACGCCACCCGGTTCCTGGGCCGCTGACCCGGCGGCGAGCCGGGGAGCCCGGGTGTGGCGGGACCGGTCTCGGTCCCGCCACGCCCGGGGTGCCACCTGATCCGCTGTGACGGCATGATGGAAGGGTTGCCAGCACCTACCCCGGAGATGACTCGTGGCCATCAGCCGTGCGGAGTGCGTCGCGCTCGACGCCGCCGATCCCCTCAAGCGGATCAGGGACGAGTTCGTCCTGCCCGACGGGACGATCTACCTGGTCGGCAACTCGCTCGGCGCTCCGCCGAAGGCCGCCGCGGCCGCGGTCACGCGGACCGTGGAGCAGGAGTGGGGCGGCCGGCTGGTCGGCGCCTGGAACGTCTCCGGCTGGTACGACCTGCCGCTGACCACCGGTGACAGGATCGCCCCGCTGATCGGCGCGGGCCCCGGCCAGGTGGCGGTGGGCGAGAGCACCTCGATCGCCATCGTCAAGGCCGTGTCCGCCGCTCTGGGCCTGCGGCCGGAGCGCCGGGTCGTCGTCTCGGACCTGGCCAACTTCCCCACCGACCGTTACGTGGTCCAGGGGCTGGCGGAGGCGCTGGGCGGCTACGAGATCCGCGACGTCACCGGCCTTGACGACCTCTCCGGCGCTCTCTCCGAGGACGTCGCGTGCGTGCTGCTGTCGGAGGTGGACTACCGGACCGGTGCCCGTCACGACACGGCGGCGGTCACCGCGCTGGTCCAGGCGGCGGGCGCGCTGATGATCTGGGACCTGTGCCACAGCGCCGGCGCGTACCAGGTGGACGTCTCGGCGGCCGACTTCGCGGTCGGCTGCACCTACAAGTACCTGAACGGCGGTCCGGGGTCCCCGGCCTTCGTCTACGTCCACCCGGACCACCAGGCAGCGGGGCGGCACATGCTGACCGGCTGGCACAGTCACGCGGAGCCGTTCGCGTTCGAGCCGGACTTCCGTCCCGCCGACGGCATCCGGCGCTTCACCGTGAGCACCCCGCACGTGGTGTCCTACGCCCCGCTCAACGCCTCGCTCGACATCTGGGAGCGCGTCGACCTGGCCGCCGTGCGGGCCAAGAGTGTGGCACTGACCTCGCTCTTCATCGAGCTCGTCGAGGAGTTCTGCGCGCCGTACGGGCTGAGGCTCCTCTCGCCCAGGGATCCGGAGCGGCGGGGCAGCCAGGTCAGTTTCAGCCACCCGGACGGCTATCCGGTCATGCGTGCCCTGATCGACCGCGGCGTCCACGGTGACTTCCGCGCCCCCGACGTCCTCAGGTTCGGCTTCGCGCCGCTCTACATCCGTTTCGTGGACGTCCACGACGCGGCCGTGACCCTGGCCGAGGTGCTGGAGAAGGAGAGCTGGCGCGACGACCGCTACAGCGGGCGCCTCGCCGTCACCTGAGCAGCCGCCCCTCGGCGGGGGGATGCTCAGCGGTTGCCCGGCTTGCGTCCCCTGAACATCGGGCGCCTGGTCTCCCAGTATCTCCAGCCCTCCACCCGTGCGGGGATGTTGGCCATGCCGGCGGTGACCTTGCGTACGCGGCAGTTGTAGACCCGGCGCCACGCCGTGAAACTCACCCGGTATCCGAAGACGCGGTACCACAGGTTTCCGTACATGCCGTCGCTGATTTCCCGCGTGTATTCGTGTCCGGTCTCGATGATGTACTCGTCCGCGAGCAGCGGGCTCACAAAGTTTCGCAGCTGGCGGATCAGTTTGCCTGTTTCGATCTCGCTGATCTTTTCTCTTTCTAGTTCCATCTCGGCGTACACGCGGTGTTGCCGGGTGACCGACGCCGCCATTGTGCCGCCGGGACCGTCGATGAATCGGGTACGGGGAATGAAGAAATTCTTTGGCCTGAAGGAATGGAATCTGAAGAAGGACCTCGGCCTGCACTTCCTGCGTGCCTGTTCCGCGAGCGAAGGGCGGGAGTTGCCGGAACCGGCGGTGGCGAGGGGCTCGGTGCTGACCGAGGCGATGGGTGAGGTCGGGTTGGGCGGCGGCTCGACGAGCGCGGACGAGATGGTGGACGAGGTGGTGATCGAAGAGGGCTCAGCGTCGGCCGAGGTGCTGGTCGAGGTGCTGGTCGAGGTGCTGGTCGAGGCGGCGGGCGGGGAGGTGGGCGAGGTCGGGGCGGGGGGTGGGACGTTGGGCGCGGACGCGGCCGCGGGTGTGGAAACGGTGACGGCGAGGGCCACGGAGAGGGAACCGGCCAAGGACAATACGGCCGTCCCTTTCATCGACCGACGTCCCTTGTGCCGGTTGCGTGGAACCATCGGGTTTGTTTGAGGTTCGGGGGTGGACACGGAGACCTCACTCCCTTCCACACGCGATCCACGATCGATCCGCTGGTCGGAATGTGGCCTCTGCCGTTATATGGAACCACTCAGCGCGACAGTGACGATGCTTACAGCCGGGATTCGCCGCCACACGGTGCCACGCCGACCCCCACCCCACCGAACAGGGAAAGAACGAGTGAAAAGGCGTCCATGCCGCCCGCCCGAGTGCCGCCCCGTTTTTCCGCGCTCCCGTTTCCCGGCGCCTTCGTGACGGGCCTCAGCGGGGAACGATCGGCAAGGTGATGAAGGAGTCGGGGAAGACGGTCTGGTGCTGGACGACGAACTCGTCCAGCGCCGATTCCGCGGAGGTGCGGCCGTTGCCGGGGTTGAGGTCGAACCGCGGGAAGTTGGAGCTGGAGATCTCCACGCGGATGCGGTGCCCGGCTTTGAAGACCTGGCTGGTGGCCACCAGGCTGATCACGAACTCGGCGGGGCTGTCCGGCTCGGTGCGGGCCCTGAGGATGCCGTCGATCACGCTCATCGCGCGGCCGTCGGGGTGGACGTCGACCAGCTTGGCCGTCCAGTCGGTGCTGACCGCCGAGGTCGCCGCCCGCAGCGTGACCTGGAGCGGGCCGGTCACCTCGATGTCCGATTCGAGGACGTCGGTGGTGAAGCAGAGCACGTCGTGCCGGAGCTCCACCTCGCGCTGGTCCTGCGGACCGACATTGGTGGCGTCGGCGAGCAGTAGCGGGCCTCCCACGGTGGGAACCGGATCACGGGGATCGAACACGAACGTGGCGGGGGCGGTCCTCGCGGGGGCGTCGGTCGACAGGCTGCCGTCGGAGCGCAGGTGGTAGCGGGTGTCGACGGCGCGGGCCGGCGGCCAGGCCTCCTCGTCCCGCCACACGTTGTCACCCATCACGAAGATTCGCACGGCCGGACCGTGGTCCACGCCGCGCAGGAACTCCAGCTGCCGGCTCTCCAGCCGGGCCGCCGCCGCCGAGGCGGCGAAGCCGAAGTCGAGGGCACCGGTGCCCGCCGTGCCGGGACCGTGTGACCAGGGCCCGATGATCAGCGGACCACCCAGGCGGCGGTGGTTCTCCAGGGTGCCGGCGAGGAACAGGTCGAACCAGCCGGCCGTGTGCATGACCGGCACCTCGATCCGGTCGTGCCGCAGCGTCTCGGCCAGGCCCTCCCAGTAGGCGTCCCGCCTCGGGTGCGAGGTCCACTCCTGCCACCACGGGATGGCCGGTATGTCGCGGAGCGGGAGTGTCCGCGCGGCCCGCGCGGGATCGCCGATGACGGGCCGCAGCGCGCCGAACCCGGCCCCCACGTCCTCGCCCGCCGCCATCCTGTGCATCAGGTCGAGCATCGACTGCATCGATCCCCAGTTCAGCGCCGAACCCAGGGCGAACGCCCCGCCGTGGTACTTCAGCCCGTCGTAGAAGTCGTGCGGCGTCATGGACGCGACCACGGCCTTCAGCCCCGGCGGGCGCGTCGCCGCGGCCTGGAGCGCGCATCCGGCGAGGTACGACATCCCGGACGCCACGACCTCGCCGTTCGACCACGGCTGGGCGGTGATCCACTCGATGGTGTCGTAGCCGTCCGTCCCCTCGTCCAGCCAGGGCCGGAACGTGCCGTCACTGCTGCCGCGCCCCCGGCAGTGCTGGAGCACCACCGCGAACCCGGCCTCCAGCGCGGGGATCGTCGGCGTCATCCGGAACGAGCCCTCGCCGTACGGGGAGCGGACCAGCATGGTCGGGAACGGCCCGCCGGAGGCGGGGCGGTAGACGTCGCCGCGCAGGATCGTGCCGTCGCGCATGGGGACGGGGGTGTCGTGCTCGGCGGCGAGGGGGAGCGCTGCGCGGTCGAGTTTCGCCATGGGGGCTCCTCAGGTCAGGGTGTAGGCGTCGTAGCGGACGGCATCGGCGGTGCGGGACGCCGAGGCCACGGCCAGGGTGCGGTTGAGCCACAGGTAACGTTCGTCGCCGGTCTCGAAGCGGCAGAACAGCCGGAAGTAGTACTCGCCAGGGTCGACGGGCTCGCCCCGAGACAGGCGCTCCAGGACGGGGGGAGGGCCGTGCCGCACCCCGCTGGTGGAGATGAACAGGTGCGCGCCGTCGTGGGTGCGCAGCGTGTAGCGGGTGTCGATGCTGGCCATGCCGTCGGCGTGCAGGACCTGCCAGTCGGCGCCGCCGGGCAGCACGGTCCCGGAGAGGCGCGGCCCCTCGAACGACCCGCCCACGATGTTGATCACCCGGCGCCTGCCCCACTGGGAGTCGCCGAGGTCGAGGATCGGGTCGAGTTCCACGTGAAACACGGCGAGCGGTTCGAGGTTCACCGCGTCACGCTCCAGGACGGGCGCTCGTTCAGTGACACCGGGTCGAAGCCCGCCGTGCGCTTGTACGACGCGGCGATCTCGGTCCGCTCGGCGAGGGGGACGACCCGCTCGATGTCGTCGAACCCGTCCGGGGCACGCTCGTGGGCGAGCCTCATCACCACCTCGGGGCCCATCTGCCGGTTGGACAGCTGCAGCGCGGTGGTCACCGGGCGGCGGGCCGCCTCGTAGGCGGCGAGGTCGCCGTGCGCGAGGGAGTGGGCGAGCACCCGGGCATCGATGATCGCCTGGGAGGCGCCGTTGGAGCCGATCGGGTACATGGCGTGGGCGGCGTCGCCCAGCAGGGTCACGTTGCCCGACGTCCAGTACGGCAGCGGGTCGCGGTCGACCATCGGGTACTCGTACGCCGCCTCGGCACCGGAGATGATCCCGGGCACGTCCAGCCAGTCGAACCGCCAGTCCGCGAAGTGCTCGACGATCCGCTGGGGATCCGCCGGGCGGTTCCAGTCGCCCCGGGCCGGGGCCTCGCCGTCCAGCGGGCGTTCGGCGATCCAGTTGATCAGTGTCCGTTCGCCCGTCTCGATCGGATAGGCCACGAACTTCCGCGTGCCGTCCCCGGCCATGATCATGGATCGCCCGGTCAGGAACGGCTCGCCGTAGGTCGTGCCGCGCCACAGGACCAGCCCGTTCCAGGGCGGTGGTCCCTCGCCGGGGAACAGGTGCGCCCGGACCGCCGAGTGGATGCCGTCCGCTCCGACCAGCAGGTCGTCCGCCTCGATCCGCAGGTCGCCCGTCCCGATCCGCAGGCCGTCCGCGCCGGACCCGGGGTGCGGGCCGGTGGAGACGACGCGGCTGCCGGTCCGCACGGCCTGCGCGCCGAGGCGCTCGATCACGGCCTCCAGCAGGAGCATCTGCAGACGTCCGCGGTGGATCGAGTACTGCGGCCAGCCGTATCCCGCGCCCAGGCCCCTGGGCTCCGACCAGATCGGCGTGCCGTACCGGTTGAAGTAGGCCAGCTCCCCGGTGGCCACCCCGAGCTCGGCCAGCCGCTCCGCGAGGCCGAGCTCGGTGAGCTCGCGCACGGCGTGCGGCAGCAGGTTGATGCCCACGCCCAGCGGGCGGATCTCCCCGGCGGCCTCGCACACGACCACGTCCTCGAAGCCGGCGGCGTGCAGGCTGAGCGCTGTCGCCAGCCCGCCGATGCCGCCTCCGGCGATGACCACCCGCACAGGCGCCTCCCGTAGATTGTTATGGCCGTAACAATATTCACGACGGACCTCTCGTTGCGCAAGACTTGACCGATGGACAGAGCAGACCTCCGGTACGCCGCCTACGCGCGTGAGCGCCTGGCGGCCATGCCGCCCCCGGCCGACGCCGAGGCCTTCGCGCTGGCCTACAACCTGCTCCAGCTGGCCTACCTGCTCGTCACGGACCTGGAGACGCGCATCCACCGCCCGCGAGGCTGGACCCTTCCCGGCTTCCGCCTGATGTTCAAACTCTGGCTGCTCGGCCCCACCCAGCCCGCCAGGCTCGCGGAGATCTCCGCCACGTCCCGCTCCGCGGTGACCAACGCGGTCAACACCCTTGAGCGGGACGGCCTGGTCGAGCGCCGCCCGCTCCCCGAGGACAGGCGGGCCGTGGTGGTCGGCCTCACCCCGGCGGGCGAGGCGGCGGTCCGTGAGATCTTCGCCGAGCAGACGAGCAGGGAACAGGAGTGGTTCTCCTGTCTGCGGGCCGATGAGCGCGAGAACCTCACGGACCTTCTCGGCCGGGTCCTCGCCGCCCGGCCGGGGGACGCCCCCTGACCAGAGCCGGCTGAGCAGAGTCGACACGGGCCGGCTCGGGTGCCAGAGGCCGCTCGGTCCACAGGGCGGGCACCGTCCGGCTCAGGGGCGCGGGATGCTCCGCAGATTCGCCTTCGCCATGTCGACCATGCGCCCGACCCCGCCGGTGAGCACGATCTTGCCCGCGGCCAGGGCGAACCCCTTCACCTGCTCGGGGGTGATGCGCGGTGGCATGGCCAGCACGTCGGGGTCGGTGACCACGTCCAGCAGGAAGGGCCCGGGGGTCGCGAAGGCGCGGGCCAGGGCCTCCCGTACGTCCGCGGGGTTCTCCACCCGCAACGATTCGATGCCGGCCGCGGCGGCGATCGCCGCGTAGTCGACGGGAGCGTGGTCGGTGCCGAAGTCGGGCAACCCGTCCACCATCATCTCCAGCTTCACCATGCCGAGCGAGGAGTTGTTGAACACCACCGTCTTCACCGGCAGGTCGTGCAGCCGGACCGTGAGCAGCTCCCCGAGGAGCATGCCGAGCCCGCCGTCCCCCGACAGCGAGACGACCTGCCGCCGGCGGTCGGTGAACTGGGCGCCGATGGCGTGCGGGAGCGCGTTGGCCATGCTCCCGTGCGCGAACGAGCCGATGATGCGGCGGCGGCCGTTGGGACTGAGATAGCGGGCGGCCCAGACGTTGCACATCCCGGTGTCCACCGTGAACACCGCGTCGTCGTCGGCGAGCTCGTCCATCAGGTTCGCGACGTACTCGGGGTGGATCGGGCGGTGGTGCTCGATGTCGCGCGTGTACGCCGCCACCACGTTCTCCAGCGCCTTCAGATGCCTGGCCAGCATCCTGTCGAGCTGGCGGCGGTCCGTCTTCTGCGTGACGTGCGGCAGCACCGCGCGGATCGTCGCGCCGACATCGCCGTGTACGGCCAGCTCCAGCGGGGTCCTGCGGCCCAGCCGTGCCGGGTCGTGGTCGATCTGGACCGTGCGCGCCCCCGGCAGGAAGTCGTCGTAGGGGAAGTCGGTCCCCGCCAGTACCACCAGGTCCGCCTCGCGCATCGCGTCGTAGCAGGCGCCGTAGCCGAGCAGCCCGCTCATCCCCACGTCGTAGGGGTTGTCGTACTGGATCCATTCCTTGCCGCGCAGCGCGTGCCCGACCGGTGCCAGGGTGCGCCCGGCCAGCCCCATGACCTCCTCGCGGGCGTGGCGCGTCCCGGCGCCGCAGAACAGCATCACCTTCTCGGCGCGGTTCAGCGCCTCGGCCAGCTCGGCCACCTGGTCGGCGGGCGGCACGACGGTGCCGGTCCGGGTCAGGAAGTCGTGCTCACCGGTGGCGCGGGCGGTGGACATGCTCGCCACGTCACCGGGGAGCACCACCACCGAGACGCCGCCGAGGCCGATCGCCTGCTGTACCGCGATGCGCAGCACCCGGGGCATCTGCTCGGGCGTGCCGACCATGTCGCAGAAGTGGCTGCACTCCACGAAGAGACGCCCCGGATGGGTCTCCTGGAAGAAGCCGGTGCCGATCTGAGTGGAGGGGATGTGCGAGGCCAGCGCGAGCACGGGGGCGCCGCTTCGGTGGGCGTCGTAGAGCCCCTGGATCAGGTGGGTGTTGCCGGGGCCGCAGCTGCCCGCGCAGGCCGCCAGGCGCCCGGTGATCTGCGCCTCGGCCGCGGCGGCGAACGCCCCCGCCTCCTCGTTGCGTACGTGGACCCACTCGATGTGGCCGGACTTCCTGACCGCGTCGACCACCGGGTTCAGGCTGTCGCCCACCACCCCGTAGATCCTTTCCACCCCGGCCTGGCGGAGAACCTCGATGAACTGCTCGGCGACGGTCGCCATGGTGCCCCCTCGTGTATGGCGTCACCGGTGTACCTCACCGCATTTCGCCGCGTCACTCCCCGGGGAGGCGTTCGACCGGCCGCACGGTGTGTCGCTCGGCGGCGGGACCGCTGTTTGCTTACCGAGCAAAAGGCTTATGTTCGGACATGATGTGGCGTGGGGGATACGTTCTTTAGGGAGAGGGGATACGTCCCGCCGAAAGCCTGTCACTTTCCGTGGTGCGCCGCTTACCATGCGACGGAGGTCACCCACTCTCGGAAGGCTCTACATGACCGGGCAGAACTCCGCGACCGCGTCTGACTACGTGTTCGACAACGACGGGGATCACTCGTCCGACCAGCACCGCTACCTCGCCCAGCTCCTTGACCCGCTGACCTTCGAGCGCCTCGCCCTGACCGGCGTCGGAGCCGGCTGGAACTGCCTGGAGGTCGGGGCCGGCGGGGGCAGCGTGGCGCTCTGGCTGGCCGAGCGGGTGGCGCCCGACGGGCGCGTGCTGGCGACCGACATCAAACCCGGCCTGATCCCGTCCAGGCCGGGGCTGACCGTCGTCCGCCACGACGTCGTCGCCGACCCGCTGCCGGTGGACGCGTTCGACCTGATCCACGCCCGGCTCGTGCTCAGCCACCTGCCCCAGCGCCGCCAGGTGCTGCGGCGCCTGCGCACCGCGCTGCGGCCCGGCGGCTGGCTGCAGATCGACGAGATCGACATCACCCGCTGGGTGGCGCCGCCCACCCCCGGCGGGCGGGAGGGAGAGCTGTACGGGGCCTACATCGCCGCGATGACCCGGGTGCTGGGCGCCGCGGGCAGCGATCCGACCTGGGGTGGTTCCGCCGCGCGGGAGATGGCCGGGGCGGGCCTGGTCGATGTCGACCCGGTGCGCTGGACCGAGGTGTGGGAGCGCGGCTCCGCCGGGCTCGGTCTCCTGATCAGCAACAGTCACCACCTGGAGGAGCGCCTGGTGGAGGCGGGGATGACCGCACGGCAACTCCGGGAGGTCCGCGAGGTCATGTCGGCCCCGGGGTTCAGCGCGCCCTCCTTCGAGATCCACTCGATCCTCGCCCGCAGGGCCTGCGACGGCTGAGGGCGAGACGGGCGCGTCCTGCCGAGCCGGAGAACCGCCCTCGGCCCGGCAGGACGAGACCGGTTCCCGGAAAGGAGGATCCGGGAGGTGGGCCCGGAGATGACATGATCGGGAGAGGGCTAGGCGGGCGGGCCGGGGGTAGAGGCCGTGGCATGACGGTCACGGGCTTCACCGCGCGGATCTCCGAGGCGTGGAAGCGTGCCCGCCACCGCCATGGCTGGCTGGATCACCTGGTGCGCGCCGGGGTGCGCTACGACGAGGTGGACGCCGGACGGCTGTCGGCGGCGCTCACCTACTACTCGTTCTTCGCCGTGTTCGCGCTGGGGCTGCTCGGGTTCGCCATCATCGGCCAGGTCCTCGACGACCCGGAGGTGGTGCACACGGTGCAGGGCTACCTCTCGGAGAACTTCCCCCGGCTGGACGTGCAGGCGCTGCAGGACGCCAGGAGCACGGCCGGCGCGATCGCCTTCGTCGGCCTGCCCATCACCGGCCTGTTCTGGATGGACGCCCTGCGCTCGGCGATCAGGGCCACCTGGCGGATCGAGGAGTATCCGGGCCGCCTCGTGGTGCGCCAGATCATCGACCTGGGAGTGATGGCGGGCCTCGGGCTGCTGCTGTCGGCCTCGCTCGCGGTGGCCTTCGTCGCGGAGACGGTGCTGAACTGGATGTTCCTGCACACGGTGGGCGTCGACGACACGCTGTCGCGATGGCTGCTGTCGGCCGCCGCGTTCGTGCTCGGCCTGGCCGTCAACACCCTGCTGGCGGTCGCCCTGCTCTGCGGCCCGCCTCGGCTGAGACTGCCGCCGAGCCGGGTTCTCGGGCCCGCGCTGCTCATCACCGCCGGCCTGGAGGCACTCAAGTCCCTGGGGCAGTTCTATCTGGAGCTGACGGTGGGCAACCCCGCCTACCAGGTGGTCGCCGGAGCCGTCGGGATGCTGGTCTTCCTCAAGATCCTCAACCAGCTGATCCTCTTCGCGGCGGCGCTCACCGCCACCGGCACCACGGGCACCGTGGTCGACCTGGCCGCCCGCCGCGCCCGCTCCGAGGCGGCGCGTGAGGGCTTCTCGCCGGACGCCCCGCGGAGCCGGGCGGATGATTCCCCGGAGCCGGCTCCGGCCACTCCCCACGACGGCCCGCAAGGCGCCGGGCACCTCGGCACGCGGGATCCGGCCGTCTGATTTTCGGGTGTTCACCGACGTCACGCTCGGTGACCGGGCGTCGGGGGCGATGCCCTGCCACCGGGTGCTCGGGCGTCGGCGGGCGGTAACGGAATGCTCTCGATCCGTGGCGGCGGAGACGGCGGTTTCGCGCGCCCGCACCCACGCTGAGCTGCATGATCGTCTGGAGCCCCGGCCCTCGCAGCTGAGCAGTCTCGTGACCTGCCGCGAACATTGAGATTCAATCTTCGCTCTGCGGCTTGAAGCTACATATGTCCCATGGGCATAGTGTTTCGAATCACACACGCACCAGTCGCGGCGTGCGACCGCGGGGCTCTTTCGAGCCCGGCGGCTGTCGGCCATGCGCAGGAACCGCGGATTGGACAAGAAGAATGAGTTCCCCTCCTCCGATCCGCTCGAAGATCCTCAAGATTCTCGTCATTCCTGTGCTCTCGCTGATCGCCCTCTGGGGGGTCATCGCCTACACGGCGGTCTCACAGATCGCCGGTATCTCCCAGACGAAGACCCGCTGGGAGGTGACCGGGGTACCGATCCGGGACATGATCGTCGAGATCCAGCGGGAGCGTCAGCTCTCCGCGGACGCGGCCGAGGCCACCGCACAGAGCAAGCCGCTCGCCGAGCAACGGCGGGCCACCAACGTGACGGTGGACCAGGTACGCCGGGCGATCTCGTCCGCCCAGGGCTACGAGCCGGAGAACGCCCCGACCGACATGCGGATCCTGCAGTCGGCCATGGACGGCCTCGTCCTGGTGCGCGCCTCCGCCGACAACGGCTCGATGACCCCGATCCAGGTGACCGACGCCTACAACGCGTTCATCAACGCCGCCAACAAGCAGTTCGGCGACTCGACGGCGCTCGCCGACGTGTCGTCCTTCCGCGTCCTCCGCGGCATGACCGCCTACAGCACCACCGCCGAGTACCTGGGCAGGGAACAGGCCGTACTCGCCCCGGTGCTGAAGCGCGGCGGGATGACGCACGCCGAGCAGGTGGCCTTCGTCTCGGCGGCGATCAGCCGAAGGAACTTCCTGGCCAACGCCGAGGCGGACATGGGTCCCGAACTGCAGGCACGCTACCGGCAGGTCGCCGGGGACGCCGTCCACCAGCGGCTGCTGGCCGCCGAGAACAAGATCTTCGCGTGGGACCTCACGGGGAAGCCGCCGCTGGACGCCGCCGAGTGGAAGCGGGACTCCGGGACGGTGCTGAACACGGTCATCCAGCAAACCCAGGAGGAACTGGTCCGCGCCACGATCAAGGGCGACGAACTCAGGAGTTCGGCGTTCCTGCGCATCGGGCTGGTCCTGGGCCTGGGCCTGCTCGCGATCATCGTCTCGATCGTGTTCTCCTACCGGTTCGGCCGCTCCCTGGTCGATGAGCTGAAGCGACTGCAGGCCTCGGCCGTGGAGCTGGCGGAAGAGCGGCTGCCGCGACTGGTCGAGCGGCTGCGCAGGGGCGAGGACGTGGACCCGGCGACCGAGGCTCCCGAATTGGATCGCGCCAACACCGCCGAGGTCGACCGGGTCGTGCACGCGTTCTCCGCGGTGCAGCGCACCGCGGTGGAGGCCGCGGTCGGCCAGGCCACCCTCCGCAAGGGCGTCAGCCAGGTCTTCCTGAACCTCGCCTGGCGCAACCAGGCGCTGCTCCACCGCCAGCTCACGCTCCTGGACACGATGGAGCGCCGCGTCGAGGAGCCGGAGACCCTGGAGGATCTCTTCAAGCTCGACCACCTGACCACCCGCATGCGGCGGCACGCGGAGAACCTGATCATCCTGTCCGAGGCGGCCCCCGCCCGCAGATGGCGCGACCCGGTGCCGATCTTCGACGTGGTGCGCAGCGCCGTGCTCGAGGTCGAGGACTACACCCGCGTCACGGTCCTGCCCATGCCGCAGGCGCCGCTGCTGGTGGGCGCCGCGGTCACCGACGTGATCCACCTGATCGCCGAGCTGGTGGAGAACGCCACGGTCTTCTCGCCGCCGAACACGGTGGTCCACGTACGGAGCATGGTGGCGGCCAACGGCTTCGCGCTGGAGGTCGAGGACCGGGGTCTGGGGCTGAACCAGGCCACCCTCGACGAGCTCAACGCCAAGCTCGCCGACCCGCCGGAGTTCGACCTGGCCGACAGCGACCGGCTCGGCCTGTTCGTCGTCGCCAGGCTCGCGGCCCGGCACGGGATCAAGGTCGTGCTGCGGCCCTCGCCGTACGACGGCACCACCGCGATCGTGCTGCTGCCGCAGAGTCTCCTCGCCACCTGCGAGGCACTGACCGCCGAGGACGTCCCCCGGGTACACCGGGTGGGCTCCCATCCGGGCGGGCCGGTGCGGGCGCTGGCCGCGGCCCCTGAGGTGCTGCCCGGGGCGTTCTACAGTTCGCAGGACCTGCCGGTGGCGCGCACTCCCGAGCCCTCGCCGGGTTGGTTCCCCGCGCCACAGCAGCGGCAGGAGACCCCGGCCCCCTCGATGCCCGTGCGGCGGGCGGTGTCCGTACCGGACATCGACGAGGACCTGGACGGGTTGCCGGTGCGGGTGCGGCAGGCCAGCCTGGCCCCCCAGCTCCGCCAGACGCGCTCACCGGCGCGGCGCGACGTTCCCGCGCGTACTCCCGAGGAGCTCTCAAACCTCATGTCGTCCATGCAACGAGGCTGGCAGCAGGGTCGCAGCCAGACCGAGCAGGACCAGGACGTGTGGAAGCGAAAGGATGGCCACTCCGATGCCCGACCCCAGATCTGAACTGAGCTGGCTGCTCGACGACCTGACCCAGCGGGTCCCCGGTATCCGGCACGCGATCGTGCTGTCCGCCGACGGCCTGGCGATGGGCGGCTCCCGGGAGCTGACCCGGGAGGACGCCGAGCACCTGTCCGCCATCTCCGCCGGGAGTCACAGCCTCGCGCTGGGCACCGGGCGGCACTTCGGCCTCGGCGGTGTGCGGCAGACCATCATCGAGATGGAGGGGGGCTTCCTGTTCGTCACCGCGGCGGGGCAGGGAGCCCGGTTGGCCGTGCTGGCCGCGGGCGATGCCGAACTCGGCATGGTGACCTACGAGATGGCGCTGTTGGTCAAGCGCGTCGGCGAGCACCTGTCCTCACAGCCGAGGGGAGCTGCCCCGGCGCCCGCCTGGAACGGTGCGAGATCGTGACGGGAGAGGATCCCGGGCCCTTGGTCAGGCTCTTCGGGGTGACCGGCGGTCGGGCGCGCCCGATCGGGGAGAGCTTCGACCTGGTGGCCATCGTCACGACCGTCGACATACCCTTCGAGCCGGTCGGGTTGATGCCCGAGCATCTCGACGTGCTGTCGGCGTGCCGCCGGCCCACCCCCGTGGCGGACGTGGCGGCGCACCTCAAGCTGCCGCTCAACATCACCCGCGTACTCCTCAGCGAACTGCGCCGCGAGGGCCTGGTCACCATCGACAAGCCCCGGCCGATGGGGAAGACGATCGACGAACGCATCTACAGGGAAGTGCTGCATGGAATACGCGGCCTCTGAGCCGGGCATGAGCCCGGTCGACAGCCCGGCGATGGCCATCAAGATCCTTGTCGCCGGTGGTTTCGGGGTCGGCAAGACGACCATGGTCGGTACGATCAGCGAGATCAGGCCCCTGCACACCGAGGAACTGCTGAGCGAGCGCGGTGTCGGCGTGGACGACGTCGCGGGTGTCGAGTCGAAGATCACCACGACCGTGGCGCTGGACTTCGGCCGGATCACCATCCGTGACGGGCTCTGGCTCTACCTGTTCGGCACTCCGGGCCAGGACAGGTTCTGGTTCATGTGGGACGAGCTCTCCGTCGGCGCGCTCGGCGCGGTCGTGCTCGCCGACACCCGTCGTCTGCAGGACTGCTTCCCCGCCGTGGACTACTTCGAGCAGCGCGGGCTTCCGTTCGTGGTGGCGGTCAACTGCTTCGACGGCGCGCGGCGGCACGACCCGATCAAGATACGGAGGGCGCTGGGGCTGGACGGGGTGGCCCCGATCATCCTCTGTGACGTGCGCAGGCGCGAGTCGGTCAAGGAGGTGCTGACCACGCTGGTCACCTACTCGGCGGGAGGCGCCTTCCAGGCGGCTCACGCGGGCGCCTGACGGTCACCGTTCGCCTTCGAGGCGGCCGGGGTCCGGTTCACGGCGCTCCGCGCCCCGCAGCCTGTCGCGTTCTCCCAGCAGGCGAGCGGTCTCTGCGGAGACCTCGGTGGCCAGCACGGCCGACACGACGTCGATCAGGTGGCTGGTGAAGAGCCGGTCGTCCTTGCCCTCGGGGCCCGCGGCGCGGCGGGCGAGCTCCACGTAGGTCACCCGGATGGCCATGAAACGCTGGTGCAGCCGGCGCAGCGCGACCTCGGAGAGCAGCGGGGCCACCAGCTCGCGCCACCGGTTGATGCTCTGCTGAGGATCGGCCTGCATGCTCCGCAGGGCGGGGAGGTCGCCGCGCTGGACGAGCTGCTCCATGATCCGTAGATATGACCGGCCGCCGTCGGGGTCGGCCAGCTTGGCGGCCATCGGCCGCACCAGCGCGGCGGCGAGGGCGCGGCGGGCCTCGGCCTCCGGAAGGCTCCCCCTGGACTCGTACTCGTCGAGCAGCTGGTGGCGGCGGGCCTCGATCTCGGGATGGTGCTTGGCGAGCACCGCGTTCAGCAGTCCCGTCCGATCCCCGAAGTGGTACTGGAGCGCCGTCGAGTTGCGTTGCCCGGCGGCATTGTTGATCTCGCGGAGTGACACGCCGTCGATTCCCCGCTCGGCGAACAGCCGCTCGGCCGCCGCCACCAGGCGCCTGCCGGTCGCTTCCGGGTTAGGGGGCATGCGCGCTCCTGCCTTGCCGGTGGATCTGTCGATCGTTAAGGTAATAATGCATCTGTCTGAAATCATCAAGCAGTCGCCTCAAAGCGGCGACACACGGCAAGGATAGAAGGCGTTCCCTTCTGACCTGCCGGTCACCGGTAAGGGGAGGACCCCATGGCCATTGATTTCACCCTCGCCCCCGAGCACGAGGAGATCCGTCGCCGGGTACGGGCCTTCGTCCAGGAGACCATCATCCCGGCCGTCAGCGGCTTCGACGACGAGGAGAAGGTGACCACCCGCGACGAGTACATCCGGGTCATCTTCGAGCTGCGCGAGAAGGCGCGGGCCGAGGGGCTGTGGCTGCCGCACATGCCCAAGGAGTGGGGCGGCATGGGCCTCGGCCACGTCGAACTCGCCATGGTGCAGTCCGAGGCCGCCAAGACCCGGCTCGGGCCCTGGGTCCTCAACTGCGCGGCGCCCGACGAGGGCAACATGCACACGCTGCTGCACTGGGCGACCGACGAGCAGAAGGAGAAGTACCTCAAACCACTGCTCAAGGGCCACAAGATGTCATGCTTCGCGATGACCGAGCCGGAGGTGGCCGGTTCCGACCCCACGCTCATCCGCACCCACGCCGTCAGGGACGGCGACGAGTGGGTCATCAACGGCCACAAGTGGTTCATCTCCAACGCCCGCCGTTCGAGCTTCGCCATCCTCATCGCCAAGACCGAGCTCGACGTGCCCGAGGGCTCGCGCGGCGGCAACACGGCCTTCCTCATCGACCTCCCGCAGCAGGGGTGGAACGACGTCCGCGAGGTCGAGACGATGCACGGCTCCACCGGCCACAGCGAGATCGTCATCACCGACCTGCGGGTGCACGACGGCCAGATCCTCGGCGGGCGCGGCAACGGCCACCGGCTCGGCCAGTACCGCCTGGGCCCGGCGCGGCTGGCGCACTGCATGCGCTGGATCTCCCAGGCCGAGACGGCGCTGGACATGATGGTCGACCGCGCGCTCAACCGCTACAGCCACGGATCGCTGCTGGCCGAGAAGCAGGGCATCCAGTGGCTGATCGCCGACTCGGCGATGGAGCTCTACCAGTGCAAGCTGATGGTCCTGCACGCCGCTTCGAAGATCGACAAGGGCGAGGACTTCCGCACCGAGGTCTCGATGGCGAAGCACTTCGTGGCCAACAGCCTCAACCGGATCGTCGACCGGGCGATCCAGGTGCACGGCGCGCTCGGCTACTCGACCGACACCCCGCTGGCCAACATGCTCCAGCACGCCCGCTGGGCCCGCTTCGCGGACGGTGCCGACGAGATCCACCAGATGCGCATCGCCGAGCGTACGATCGCGGCGTACCAGAGCACGGGTTCGACCAACGCCGCGACCGGAGGGCTGCCACTTTGACCACGGAGAAGACGGGTACCGGCGGCTGGTCCGCCGGCGGCGGGGGCGGGCTGCTCAGCGGGCTGGGGACCGAGAGCCCGGCCGAGGCGTTCAACGTGGTCCGCAGTGACCGGCTGGAGGGCAGGGTCGCCCTGGTCACCGGCGGCGGCAACGGCATCGGCGCGGGCGTGGCCCGGCGGCTGGCCGAGGGCGGGGCCCGCCTCGTTCTCGCCGACGTCGACGACGCCGCGGGCGAGAAGCTCGCCGACGAGCTGGACGCGACCTATGTCCACTGCGACGTGTCCCGGCTGGAGGACAACGAGGCGGCGGTGGCGACCGCGGTCGAGCGGTACGGCAGGCTCGACCTCGCCTTCCTCAACGCGGGCATCACCTCGGGCTGCGGGCTGGGCGAGGACTTCGACATCCGCCGCTACCGCCTGGCGATGGGAGTCAACCTCGACGGTGTCGTCTTCGGGGCGCACGCCGCGATCCCGGCGCTGCTGGCGGCGGGCGGCGGCACGATCGTGGCGACCGCCAGCATGGCGGGTATCGTCGGCATCCCCTCGGATCCCATCTACGCCGCCAACAAGCACGCCGTCGTCGGGCTGGTCCGCTCGCTCGGCCAGGATCTCCAGCCGCGGGGGATCAGGGTGCAGGGGCTCTGCCCCTCGTTCGCCGACACCGCGATCCTCGGCGAGGGCAGGGAGACGCTCCAGCAACTCGGCTTCCCGATCCTGGAGGTCTCGGCGGTCGTCGAGACGTTCGTCCGGCTGCTCGACAGCGAGGGCACCGGCGAGTGCTGGTTCGTGATCCCCGGCCGTGAGAGCCAGCCCTTCTCCTTCCGCCGCGCTCCGGGACCGCGAGTCTGAGCGGGTGCGGTTTGTCCGAATTTTGGTGGTTCATGGGCTCTGGTGGTCCGCCACGGGGTAGAGCACGAAAGGGGGTGGACCCGCGGGGGGCCGCGACCCTCTTCCGCGTCGCGGGGAGGAACACATGACAGCTCGACCGCATCGGCCCACACGGCCGGCCAGGGTGCCCGCCGACGCCTCCACGGCGGGAGACGGTATCGCCGTGGGCTCTGGTCCGGTCATCGTGGACGCCTACATCGACTTCCTCTGCCCGTTCTGCAAGGCGTTCGAGGAGGCGGCGGGACCGGCGCTGGTAAGGCTGGTGGCGGACGGGGCGGTCAGCCTCGTCTACCATCCCATGGGCTTCCTGGACGAGCTCTCCACCGACCACTACTCCTCCCGCGCGTCCGCCTCCTCTGGTTGCGCCTCGGACCGGGGAAGGTTCGTCGAGTACGTCCATGCGCTCTTCGCCGACCAGCCCCCGGAGGGAGGCCCGGGGCTCACCGACGACGAACTGGTCGAGGTCGGCCGCCTCGCGGGGATCACCGATCCGGGGTTCGGCGGATGCGTGCGCGAGGGCGTCTACCTCGACTGGGCCGCCCACGTGACGGAGACGGCCATCGAGCGCGGAGTGAGCGCCACGCCGACGGTCCTCGTCCAGAACGTCCCGGTACCCGCCAACGCGCAGGCCATCCTCACCGCCGTGCTGGCCGTCGCCCGCTCGCGCCGGTGACCGGCGGGGGCCGGAGCCTCGGCCCCCGCCGTACATCGGGAAGTGCCGGAATCCCGCGTTCCCTGACGTGCGGGATCCCGGCGTCTCCGGTACGTCAGGCGGTGCCGGGATCCTCCTGCACCGAGATGGCGCCCGAGGGGCAGAGCCGCTCGGCCCGGCGGACGTCGGCGTGCGACTCGGGCGGCGGTGACTCGTCGAGGAGCACGACGGTGCCGTCATCCTCGCTCTGGTCGAACACCTCCGGCGCGGTGAGCACGCACATGCCCGCTCCGATGCACCGCGACGTGTCCGTGGTCACCTTCAGTGCGTTCTCTACCATCTGACCGGCAGCTCCCGTACGCCGTAGATGGACATGGTGTCGCGCATGCGGACCTCCTGCGCCGGTACGGCGAGTCGTAGATCGGGGAACCGATCGAACAGCATGGGAAACGCGGTGCGCATCTCCACGCGGGCGAGCTGCTGGCCGAGACACTGGTGCAACCCGTGCCCGAATGTCAGATGCCCACTCGCGGGGTGGGTGATGTCCAGACGGTCGGGGTCGGTGAAGCGCGAGGGATCGCGGTTGGCGGCCTGGATCGAGAGGGTCACCACCTCACCCGCCCTGATGAGCTCCCCGCCCACCTCGACGTCCTCCAGGGCGGCGCGGATCGGGCCGATGTGGATGATGCTGAGATAGCGCAGCAACTCCTCGACCGTGTTGTCGATCAGCGAGGGGTCGGCGCGCAGCGCGGCGAGCTGGTCGGGGTGCTGTAGCAGGGCGAACGTGCCGAGCCCGAGCATGTTGGCGGTGGTCTCGTGCCCGGCGGCGAGCAGCAGGAACCCGATGTTGCCCAGTTCCTCGTCGGTCAGCTCACCGCCGGTGACGAGCCCGCTGAGCAGGTCGTCGGCCGGCTCGGCCCGCTTGAACTCGATGAGCCGGGCGAAGAACGCGGCGACGCGGGCGACCGCCGCGCGGATGTCCTCGACGGCGGACTCCAGGTTCAGCAGCACCGCGGTGGCCTGCTGGAACTCCTCGCGGTCGGAGTACGGGACACCGAGCAGCTCGCAGATCACCAGCGAGGGGATGGGCAGTGCGAACTCCCTGACCAGGTCCTGGGGAGGCCCGGCCTTCTCCATCGCGTCCAGCCGCTCCTCGGTGATCTCGTGGATCCTGGGCTCCAGCTGCTTCATCCGCCGCACGGTGAACTGCGCGGTGAGCAGCTTCCGGTAGCGGGTGTGGTCGGGTGGGTCCATCCGGATGAACATGCCGGGGTCGGCCGGGCGGCGCATCTCCTGCATCAGCGGGAAGGGCACCGGGACGTTCAGCAGCTCGCGCCGGGAGCTGAACCGGGGATCGGCCAGGATCGACCGCACCGCGGGGTAGGAGGTCACGAGCCAGCCGACCCGGCCGTCGGGGTAGGTCATCCGGGTGACGGGCCGCTCCTCGCGCAGCGAGGCCAGGCGCTCGGGTGGAGTGAAGGGGTCGGGGCGTCCGAAGGGGAAGGTGATCGCCTCCGCGTGGGACTCTGTCATCGTCGCTCCTATGCAGAGATGCAGCTGGTCTCCATCCAGAAAACTACATCAAATGCAAAGTTACAATAGATGCAGAGTATGGTGCTATGCATTAAGATGTCCGCATGAGTGAGGTTCTGGGACTGCGTGAGCGCAAGAAGCTGCGCACCCGGCACGCTCTCATCGCCGCGGCGATCGAGCTCTTCGTCGAGAAGGGCTACGAGCAGACGACCGTCTCGGAGATCGCCGCAGCGGCCGACGTCTCGACCCGCACCTTCTTCAGCTACTTCGCGAGCAAGGAGGACGTGGTCTTCCACAACTCGCGAGACGGCATCGACCGCGCCCTGCGGGTGATCGCCGAGCGCGGTCCCGGAGACCGGGCGGTCGACCTGCTGAGCCGCGCCATCACCTCGGGGTTCGCCGCGCTCGCCGTCGACGACCAGCTCACCCGTGAGATAGCGCCCATCAACCACCTCATCATGACCGTCCCCTCGCTCAGGGCACGCGGCCTGCTGCTCCTCTTCGACAGCCAGCAGGAACTCGCCGAGGCCCTGCACCGGGCCTGTCCCGACGAGCTGAACCTGGCCGAGGCGTCGGCGGCCGTGGGCGCGGTGATCGGCGGGGCCAAGCTCGCCGCCTTCGTCAGCATGCGGCACGGCGCCTCCCCCGAGGAGATGCTGGAAGCCGGCCGCCAGGCCACCGAGTTCACCCTGAACGGCCTCCGCGCCGCCGCGCCGCCTTCCTACTGAGCCTCCTTCTCCCGGTTCGGGGCGCGGCGGGCCCGCGCTCCAGAAGGCCCGCTTCTCCGAGGTCCGCGAAGGCGATCAGTTCCCGAAGATCAGCGGCAGGTGCGCCGGGCCACGCATGATCAAAGACGGTGCGAACACGACATCGTCCCGGGGAACGGCCAGCGACATCCTCGAAAACCGGCCCAGCGTCCTGCCGATGACGATCTTCGCTTCCAGGCGTGCCAGCTGTGCTCCCACGCAGCGATGAATTCCATGCCCGAACGCCAGGTGGCGCTTGTCTTCCCGCGATATGTCGAAACTGTCGGGAGCCGGATAGTGGGCGGAGTCCCGGTGCGCCGATCCGACCAGCAGCAGGATCGGCTCGTGCGCCGGTATCGTGACTCCCGCGATTTCCACGTCCGTGGTGGGAAAACGCCACATGGGCGATGCGGTGGGGCCGTCGTACCTGAGCACCTCCTCGATCGCGGAATCGATGAGCGTGGGATCCCGACGTAGCAGTGAACGCTGTTCCGGGTGGTCCAGCAGGGCCAGGAAGGTGCTTCCGACCAGGCGTATGGACGTTTCGTATCCGGCCACGATGATTCCGAACACCGTGGTGAGAAGCTCGTCCTCGTCGAGCGCCCCGGGGGTCTGGCTCGCTCGTATCAGATCGGACAGCAGGTCGGCGCCCAGGTCGTCTTTCTTCCGAAGAATGAGGTCGCCGGTATACGCGAGCATGGACTCGATGGCGCCGTGCGCCAGGTGACGCTCGGCCGGGTCGGCCGTGAACATCAGGTCTCCCCATTCCCGCAGCCTCGCGCGGTCGCCGGGCGGGGCGCCCACGACGTCGCAGATCAGCCCGACCGAGAGCGGGGTGGCGAGGTGGTTCATGACGTCCACGGGCTCGCCCGTCGGCACGGCGCCCAGGAGGGCATCCGTCATCTTCTCGATGGCCGCTTCCCACTGGGCGACTCTCCGGCCGCTGAAGGCCGCGGTCGCCGGCTTCCGCAGCCTCGTGTGGTCCGGCGGGTCCAGATTGACCATGGAGCGTTCCGCGATCGTCCCTGAGCCGAAGGCCAGCGAGGCTTCGGTGAAAGCGGGGGACGCGTTTCGGTAGTCGCTGCTGAGGCGGGCGTCCGCGAAACCCTCCCTGACATCCTCGTACCTGCTGATCAGCCACACGCCGACATCGGTGAACGGAATGGTCGTCCGGAAAACGGGATGGTTCTCTCTGAGCCATCTGTAGGTGGGATAAGGATTCTGGAAGAAGTCCGGTGTGAAAACAGGGGGTGTGGTCATCCTGCCGGGCCTTTTCTCTACGGTCGTGCGGTACGGGATTTTTAAGGCGAATGCTCGATATGAAACCGTGCCGATTAACCGGAAATGGTCGACGGTGTCCTGAGCGGACTTCGGCCGGTCGGCTTTGGGGGGTGCGAGGAGTTTGTTCGTCGGGGCTGCCGGAGGGAATATCCGCTGCTCCGGCCGGAGCGGCGAGACGCATCATCTCACCCTGTGCTGCCTTTGTGTCAATCCCTCGACGTCGAATATGGCCTATGCCGCGGCGGGGCCGTTAACACCGGTTCCTTCCCCTCTGGGCTTGACCGGAGGATGCCAAGACATTCTTAAGTCGATGCCAACTTTGAGCCCCGATTCTGTTGCCGATATATGAGACGACGACGCCTGGAAAGGCGGCGGCAGAAAAGGCCGCGAATTCGATCCGCGGTGTCCCGGTGGCCGCCGCGCCGGCGTGCCGTGTCGACCGCCGGCGCCGAGCGTCCCCGTCGGCCGGGAGCGTGCTCAGTCCTGACCGAGCCAGAGGTCGGGGCCGAAGACCTCGTAGTGGACGTCGCGGGCGGGGACCCCGTGGCGGAGCAGGTCCGCGCGCACGCCGCGCATGAACGGCAGCGGGCCGCACAGGTAGGCGACGAGGCCGTCGGGCAGGTCGATCGCGCCGAGGTCGGCGTACCCGACGTGGGGCGCGGGGTCGCAGGAGCACGCGCCCGCCTCCTCGTACCAGCGGTGCAGGGTCGCGCCGGGCAGCTCGGCGACCAGCCGGACGAGCTCCTCGCGGTGGGCGTGGTCGGCGGGGCTCCGGTCGGCGTGGACGACGATCACCTGGCGGGTGGAGCCGGTGGCCGCGAGGTGGTCGAGCATCGACAGCATGGGGGTGATCCCGATCCCGGCGGAGGCGAGCAGCAGCGGGGCGTCACCCGGGGCCAGGGTCAGGTCGCCGTACGGCGCCGAGATGGTGAGCTCGTCCCCGGCCTGGACGTTGGCGTGCAGCCACCCGGAGACCTCGCCGTCGGGTCCTGACCCGCGGGCCCACCTGACGGTGATCCGCCAGTCACCGCGCTCGGGGGCGCACGACAGGCTGTACTGCCGGATCTGCCGTGCCCCGTCGGGCAGGGTGACCCCGACGCTGACGTACTGCCCGGGGGTGAAGGCGAGCGGGATCGACGGGGCGAGGGTGAAGGAGACGGTGTCCGGTGTCTGGCGTCGCCGCTCCAGGACCGTGGCGCGCAGCCAGGGGTCGCCGGGCTCGCGCAGCAGTCGCGCCTCCAGCGCGATCAGCGCGTTGGCCATCAGCCAGTAGACCTCGTCCCAGGCCGCCGCGACCTCGGGGGTGACGGCGTCGCCGAGCACGTCGGAGATGGCGGCGAGGAGGTACTTGTGCACGATCTGGTACTGGTCGGGGGTGACCCCGAGCGAGGCGTGCTTGTGCGCGATGCGGGAGAGCAGCGCGTCGGGCCGCTCGTCCGGCCGGTCGAGCAGGAGGGTGGCGAAGGCGGCGATCGACCCGGCCAGTGCCTGGCGCTGCGTCCCGTCGGCCTGGTTGCCCCGGTTGAAGAGGTTCCTCAGCAGGTCCGGGTTGTCGGCGAACATCGTCGTGTAGAACCGCCCGGTGATCTCCTCCAGGGCCCGCTGGACGGTGGGCAGGGTGGTCCGGACCGTCGCCGCCGATTCAAGAGAGAGCATGCCTTCTCCTTTAATTGGTATATGATCTTCATATTAAAATGCGTGACGAAGGGGGTGGGGCGGGTCTCAGGAAAGATTGATCAGCACCGGGCCGGTCGGCGAGGTGACCAGATCGTCCACGGTGAGCGGGTCGAGCGCCGCGTAGAAGGCCCGCTGGGCGTCGCGCAGCGCGCCGCGCAGGCGACAGGCGGCCCGCAGCGGACACGGGGTGTCGCCCTCGCAGGCGACCACCTCCTCCTCGCCCTCCAGTTCGCGGACCAGCCATCCCAGCGAGGCCTTACGGCCGAAGCCGGTCACCTCCAGGCCGCCGCCGCGCCCCCGGCGGGCGTCCACCACCCCCAGATGCCGCAGGCGCGCGATGGCCTTGGCCGTGTGCGTGTAGGGGATGGCCATGGCGTCGGCCACCTGTCTGGTGGTGAGGACCGTGCCGGGTTCGGCGACCGCCAGCCGCATGGTCACCCGGAGCGCCAGATCCGTGAACTTCGTCAACCGCACGCTAGGACCGTAACAAACATGAATCTCGGTTACCAATTCAGGGTGCGCCTAGGAGAGAGAAGGCGGAGGAGGCGGTCCGGTAGCCGTACGGTCTGTGCCCTGCCGGCCGACATCCCCCTCGTGGCCAGGTGTTTCCGCCGCCTTCCAAGTGAGGTACAAGTGGGCCCTATGATCCTGAACTTTTGGCGCTGAGCCCGTACGAGGTCTCACGTGGGTGCTCATGACGTGAAGGAGGATGTCGTCATGCCGGACCTTGCGCCTCTGCGGCCCGGGGACCCCGAGAAGGTGCGGGAGTACCGGCTCACCGCGCGCCTGGGCGAGGGTGGTCAAGGGACTGTGTATCTGGGCGTCGCCCCCGCGGGGGCTCGGGTCGCGGTCAAGCTGCTGCGTGGTGATCTGGCCCAGGACAGGGAGGCGCTGGAGCGTTTCGTGCGTGAGGTCGACACGGCCCGGCGGGTGGCGACGTTCTGTACCGCCGCGGTGATCGAGACCGGGACGGAGGAGCAGCGGCCTTACATCGTCAGTGAGTACATCGAGGGGCCGACGCTCGAACATGTCGTCGGTGCCGAGGGTCCCCGTGAGGGCGCGTCCTTGCACCGGCTGGCGATCGGTACGGTAACCGCGCTGGTGGCGATCCATCAGGCCGAGATCGTGCATCGTGACTTCAAGCCGGCCAACGTGCTGCTGGCCGCCGACGGCCCCCGGGTGATCGACTTCGGCATCGCCAAGGCCCTGGATCGCACCTCGTCCCTGACCTCGACGGCGATCGGCACACCCCCCTACATGACTCCCGAGCAGCTCGCGGGGCGGGCCGCGGGTCCGGCCGCCGACATGTTCGCCTGGGCGGGCACGATGGTCTTCGCGGCCACCGGGCAGCCGCCGTTCGGTGCCGACAGCCTGCCCGCGATCTTCAACCGGATTCTCAACGCCGAGCCGGATCTGTCGGGGATCGCCGATCCGGCGCTGCGTGACCTGGTGGGGCGGTGTCTGGCCAAGGACGAGAGCCTGCGTCCGACGGCGGGTGAGGCGCTGATGCGCCTGCTGGGCCACGCCGGTCCGGGCGCGCAGGACGGTCTGGGCGGTCTGGACGCGTCGCCTTTCGCCTCGGCCCGGGGCATGCTCGCCGAGGGCGTGGCCGCCGCGACCCAGCGGACCGATCCCGACCATCACCCCTACCCGGGCGGTCCACAGACCGGGGCGCCGTACCGGACAGGCCCCGAAAGCAACCCACCCCACCAGGCCGGACCGGGCGGGTACGCGCCGCACTGGGCCAGTCCGGGTGGGTATTCGCATCAGGTTGATTCAGGTGGGTATCCGCCGCACCAAACCGGTCCGGGGGGGTACTCGTCCCACCCGACTGGACCGGGCGGGTACGCGGCTCACCAGGCAGGGCCGGGCGGGTACTCGCCGCCGTACCGGGCCACGCCTTCGGCCGCGCCGGGGGCGCAGCCGTCCCTCGGCCGGAAAAGGCGCGTGCGCCGGGTCTGGGTCGTGTCCGGCGCCGGGCTCGCGCTCACGCTCGTCGCGGTGACGATCACAGTGGTGGTCCAGAACGGAACCATCCCCGGAACGGGCACCGGCTCGCGGGCGGCCATCACTCCCACCACCACTCCCACCCAGGCCGTCTCCTCGATTCCGCCCGCGGACCAGAAAATCAAACTGCCGGCCACCTCCATCACGATCCACGAGAGCGACAAGGACCCGATCAAGCTCACCTCCTACAACGTGTGGAAGGGAGACGTCCGCCACTCCTACATCCGCAAGGCCGGTACCAACGCGTTCGTCAAGGACGAATCGCACGCCTACTACAGGCTGAACCCCGCCGGCACCCATGCTCTCGCCGTGAACCGCTACTACAGCTCGGACAACTACGAGGTCGTCTCGATCGTCGACCACAAGACGGGGACGAAGAGCGAAATAGAGATCGCCAAGAAGCCGACCATCTCGCTCTACCCGCGTTGGTCGCCGGACGGCACCAAGGGGCTGGTCACCCTGTTCGAGACGATCAAGGAGAACCCGCGCGTCTACGGTTACGCGATCATCGACATCGCCACGAAGAAGGCCTCGGTCGTCCGGGTGAAGGAGAAGGACATCGGGGACTGGAGCTACTTCTGGCGGAATGACAGCCGGGCGGTCGGCGCCTGGGCGGTCACCAAGGACACCAAGCGCATCCGCTTCTACGACCTGCGGGGCACCGTACTGCAGACCCTGCTGGACGTGGGCGATCCGATCTGGGTCGAGGGCGACCACCTCAACCCGTCCGGCACGCTGATGGTCACGTACTGCGAGGAGACCGCGGAGATCTGCCTTTGGTCCGCCGACGCCGACGCGAAGCTGAAGGCTCGGATCCCGTTCGCGACCGGTCGGATCCTCGGCTGGTACGACGACCGGCACATCGTGGCCTGGCGGAGGCAGAGCGCCGGCTACGAGGCGTTGGTGGTCGACTTCAAGGGCAAGGTGAAGCGGGTGCTCGCCGCCAGCACCGACGACAAGGAGTACGAGGACCAGGTACTGAGCTACACCAGGGCCGGCTGAGCGGACGGACGTCGCGCCTCGACGCTCGCCGGGCGCGGTCGGTCGCCCGGCCCGAAGGGCCATGGAAGCGTCGGCGCCTGGGAAAGAGAAAAGGGCACGGCCCGCGCCATAGGCGGGCGCGGGCCGTGCGTCCTGGTCGTGCGGACAGGGATCTCAGGGGTTGGGGACGGTGTCGACCCAGGAGGTGGCGGCGGAGCGGTAGCCGTTGACCCGGTTCAGGACCTCGGCGGGGGCGACCACCTCGTTCTTGGAGTGGTAGAACCAGTCGACCTGCTGGACGTAGTCGCGCGGGGTGGAGCTGCCGACCAGGCCGCCGCTGATGAACCAGAGGTTGAAGTTGACCGACTGCACCGTCTCCGGGTAGTAGATGCCGCCGTGCTCGGCGAAGAGGGCACCGTCGATGTAGTACCTGATCTGGCCGCCGGAGACCTGGAGGACCAGGTCGTGCCAGCCCGCGTAGCTCTGCCTGACCTCGGTGTGGACGTTCACCGCCTCCCAGGGCTCGTTGCGGTACGTCTCCCACGACGTGGTGTACATGATGTTGCCGGGCTCGCCCCAGCCGCCGTTGGGCAGGTACTCGAAGTCCTGCTCGCTGTAGTCGGGGTCCATGTCGAAGGCCAGGGGGGTGATCGTGAAGAAGGTCTGCACGACGTGGTCACCGTCGGGGCCGCTGACCGGGGCGTCGGAGAACTTCACCCGGGCCGCGTAGGTGCCTTCGAGGAACTTGCGCTGGTGCAGTACCTCCGACTGCTGGGTGCCCGCACCGGTGCCGTCGGTGACCGCCTTGAGCTGCAGCGCCTTGTTCGTGCCGGAGACCGTGGGGAAGGTCACGTTCTGCTTGGGCCAGCTCGCGCCGGGCACACCGGGGCCGCCGCTGTTGGTGCGCACCGTCCAGTTGTGCGCGGTGAGGTTGGGGTCGTCGGCGTTGCCGTACGAGAAGTCGTCGAACACCACCCCGCTGCCCCCGGGGTTGGTGGGCGGGACCGACGGGGTCGGCGACGGGGACGGGTCGCCACCCACGGGAGAGGTGCCCCAGACCAGGGCGCCGTTCTGGTAGACGGTGACCTTGGTCCAGTCGCCGTAGGTCGTGCGGGCCGGGCCGAAGGAGTAGTCGTCGCTCTGGGTGATCCGCTGCCAGTCGGACCGGTAGAAGCGCAGCTGCAGGTCACCGGTCTGCGCCCCGGCCGCGAGGTTCCCCGAGGTGAAGCCCACCTCCAGGTAGCGGTCGGCGGTGGCCGTCCCGGGCGAGAGCGTGCCGAAGGCCCCGGTGACCGTGGAGCAGGAGACCACGGCCCACGAGCACGCGAAGCGGTACTGCGTCGCCCCGGAGTCCGCCTTGAAGTAGTAGCGGATCTTCACACCGCTCAGCGGCACGGCCGAGGTGCCGCTGTTGACCAGGTTGAACCACGGCTCGACCTGGTCGGCGGTCGCGCCGGTGGCGCTCGTCTTGTACTGGAGCCTGAGGGACTGCTGGGCGCTGGCCGGGTTCGCCGCGACGCCCACCAGGGCGAGCAGCATGGCGGACACGAGCCCGCCGAGTAACAGCTTTCTGCGCACGTGCTTTCCTTTCCTGGGTTGTGCTAGGGAATGAGCGGCCCACCACGGACGCCCTGGGCGCTGAGCCGGGCGAGGTGCGGGCCGAGCCGCCGGAGGAAGTCGGGGTAGTCGCCGGGCGAACCCCAGGCGACCTCGGCGAAGGCGCACATCCTGGGCAGGGCCATGAACTCGACCCGCTCGGGTGTGGGCATGTACTCGGTCCACAACTGGCACTGCACGCCCCGCGCGGCCGGGTCGGGTGCGAACGCGTAGGTGTCGGCCAGGGTGAGGACGCGCTCCTGGACCGTCGGTGAGTCCGACCCGGCCGGCTGCTCGTCGAAGGGGGCGGCCGAGGGGCGGTAGTCGAAGTACGTCCGGGTGTGCGGCGCCAGGATGATCTCGTTGTCACCACGGTCGGCCTGCTCGTCCCGCCAGACCATGACCGTCGTGCCGGGCGTCGGCGCGCGGTCGGGCTCGTCCCAGCAGACCAGCCTGCGCGAGTGTTTCTCCAGGTGGGCGGCCATCCGGCCGATGAACCAGGCACACGCGTCCCGCGGTCCGGCCAGCCCCAGCTCGGCCAGCCGCCGCCGCGCCGCCGGACTGCGCTCCCACTCGGTGGTGGGGCACTCGTCCCCGCCGACGTGCACGTAGGTGCTGGGGAAGAGGTCGCAGACCTCGTCGAGCACGTCCTGGCAGAAGCGGACCGTGGACTCCTCCAGGTTGAGGACGTGCTCGCTGATCCCCCACTCCGACCAGACCTCCACCTGGCGGGACGGGTCGTTGCCCAGGTGGGGGTAGGCGGCGATGGCGGCCTGGGCGTGGCCGGGCATCTCGATCTCGGGCACCACCGTGACGAAGCGCTCCGCCGCGTAGGCGACGATCTCCCGGATGTCCTGTCGCGTGTAGAACCCCCCGCGCCGGGCGCCGACCTCGGTGAGCCTGGGATGGCGCTCGACCTCCAGCCGCCACCCCTGGTCGTCGGTCAGGTGCAGGTGCAGCACGTTGAGCTTGTGCTCGGCGAGCAGGTCGACGAGGCGCAGGACGAACGCCTTGGGCATGAAGTGCCGGGCGACGTCCAGCATCACCCCGCGCCAGGCGAACCTCGGCCGGTCCTCGATCGTCCCGTACGGCACCTCGGGCCCCAGCTGGGCGAGGGTCCGCGAGCCGTAGAAGCGGCCGGCCGGGCCGCCGGCGGTGAGCTCGACGCCCGAGGGGGAGACGTCGAGGCGGTAGCCCTCCTCGTCGAGGGACGGATCGTCGGGCATGAGCCGCAGCAGGTCCCGCCGGAACGCGACGGAGCCCCCGTCGACGACCACTTCCCGTGGCCTCGGAATGATCACGTTGGTCTTCCCTTCACGGCGCCCCGGAAGGGCGCGCCTGTGGACGGACGGTGGGACCTATCCCTTGACGGCGCCGGCGATCATCCCTGAGGTGACCCTGCGCTGCAGGACGAGGAAGATCAGCAGCACCGGCAGCATGAAGAGGGTCGAGGCGGCCATGGTGGCGCCCCAGTCGGTGCCGAAGACGTTGCTGAAGGAGGAGAGCCAGACGGGCAGCGTCCGGTCGTCCTGGTTCTTGATGATCAGCGCGTTGGCGAAGGCGAACTCGTTCCACGCGGTGATGAAGCCGAACAGGGAGGTGGACATCAGGCCGGGGGCGAGCAGCGGCAGGACCACCCGGCGGAAGGCGGCCATCCTGCCGCACCCGTCCATCAGCGCCGCCTCCTCCAGTTCGGGAGGGATCGAGGCGAGGAACCCGCGCAGGGTCACGATGGTGAACGGCAGCGTCGTCATGAAATAGATCAGGGTGAGCATCGACAGCCTGTCGAGCATCCCGGTGTCGCGGGCGATGATGAACATCGACACCAGCAGCGCCTCCCAGGGGGCCATCTGGGCGATGAAGACCATCAGGACGAACGCCCTGCGCCCGCGCCAGCGCATCCGGGCCACCGCGAACGCGGCGAGCAGCGCGACCACCAGCGCCAGCAGCACCGCGCTCGCGGTGACGGTGAGACTGTTACCCCAGAACGTCCAGAAACCGTCGGCGCTCACCGCGGTCGCGAAGTGCTCCAGGGTGGGGTGGGCGGGCCAGAAGGTCGGGGTCTGCGACTGGATGTCCCTGGTGGGTTTGAACGCGGTCAGCACCATCCAGTAGACGGGGAAGACCGAGACGGCCAGCACGGTCAGGGCCGCGAGGTTCAGCGGTACGCGACGCAGCGGGACGGTCACAGGTGCTCTCCCTCGTGCTTGAGCATCCGCCGGAGATGGGTGATCAGGAGGGCGACCAGGATCAGCACGGTCAGGCTGGAGATCGCCGAGCCGAGGTCGTACCTGTGCAGTGACTGTGCGACCTGGAACGCGTAGACGGGCAGGGTGGTGGTGGCCTCCTCCGGGCCGCCCTTGCTGATCGCCCAGATCTGGGCGAAGCACTTGAACACCCAGATCACCTCCAGCGAGGTGATCAGGCCGAAGAGCGGCCGCAGGATGGGGAAGGTGACGGTGGTGAAGACCTGCCGCCCGCTCGCGCCGTCGATCCGCGCGGCCTCGTACAGCTCGGCGGGGATGGTGGTCAGGCCCGCGTACAGGGTGAGCGCGGCGAACGGCACGGACTGCCAGACGACCAGGGCGACCAGGATGGCGAAGGTGGAGGTGCCGTGGGCGAACCAGGTGTAGTCCCTGAAGGACTCGAACCCCAAGGTGACCAGCAGCCAGTTGACCACCCCCAGCCGTGACTGGAAGAGCCACTGGAAGATCGTGGTGGCGGCGAGGACGGGGGTCGCCCAGGTGAGCACCAGGCCGCCCATCACGGCCAGCCGCATCCTGCGGCCCAGCCGGGCGATCATCAGTGCCACCGCGGTGGAGACGACCATGATGAGGACGACGTTGACGGCGGTCCAGAGCAGGGTCCTGCGCACCACGGCCCAGAACTCCGCCCCCCCGAGCACCCGCGTGTAGTTGTCCAGGCCGACGAACGCCGCCCCGCCGCGGATCAACTCGCCGGTCCTGAAGTGCTGGAAGGAGATGACGACGCTGCGGACCAGCGGGTAGAGCAGCAGGTAGGCGGTGCCCGCCAGGGTGGGCGCGATCAGCAGGTAGGGCCAGAGGCCGTTCAGCCGGGACGGCCGCGCGCCGGGTCGCGGCGCGGGCGGCGCGGGTGCGGTGGCGTCCCGGTCACGGGCACGCCGCCGGGGCGGGGCCTGGGAGGCAGCGGGCATGGCACTCCTCGGAGCGGACGGTACGGGGGGCGGTGTGAGGCTTGCGCGGACCGGCACGGGTTGTGCGGATGGTGCGGGGAAGCCGGGTGGCCGGCCTGCCGGTCGGGTGTCAGGACTTGGTGTTGAGGATCTCGGCGATGTTCTGGTCCACCTTGGCGGCCTCGGTGGCGGCGTTACCCCCGGTGAGCACCCTGGTCAGATACTCCTTGATCAGGTTCTTGGCCTCGACCGCGGCCCAGTTGGGGGAGTTGGGGGTGGCGTGTCCGCCTGCGGCGCCCGCCGCCATCGCGGCCGTCGCCTCGTTGCCGCTCAGCGCGCCCGCGAGGGAGACGCGGTTGGGCACGTAGCTCATCTCCTTGGCCATGTCGACCTGGAACTTCTCGCCCGCCAGTGCCTTGACCACCTGGTAGGCCGCCTCGTGGTTCTTCGAGGCCTCGGGGATGACCAGGTCGGAGCCGCCGGTGAACACCGCGCCCGGCCTGTCGGCGGTCTTGCCCGGGATCGGGAAGAACCCGAGCTTGCCCTTCAGTTCCGGATTGGCCTTCTCGATCGCCACCGCGCCACCGGGCGCGGAGATGAGCTGGGCGACGTCGCCCTTGGCGAAGACGTCGGCCTGCGGCGGCTTGGCCTCGTCGGAGTCCTTGGGGCCCTTGCCCAGCGCCTGGAGGGTCCGGTAGAACTCGATGCCGGCCAGCGCCTGGGGGGTGCCGAGGCCGCCCTTCCAGGTGCCGCCCTCGTTGACCGCGAGGTCGCCGCCCTCGTCCCAGATGAATCCCGCCAGGGTGTACCAGTTCTGGCCGGGCAGGTAGATGCCCTGGTCGCCGCCCTTGTTGAGGTTGGCCGTGATCTCCAGCCACTCCTGCCTCGTCTTCGGCGGGGCGGTGATGGACGCCTTGGCGAACAGGTCCTTGTTGTAGATCACCACCCGGTTGGCGGCGTACCACGGGATGCCGTACTGGCGCCCGTCGATCCTGCCCGGTTCGGCCAGGCCGGGCAGCCAGTCGCCGCCGCCCAGGTCGGCGACCTTGTCGGTGAGGTCCTTCACCCCGCCGCTGGCGGCGTACTCGGCGACCTGGGTGTTTCCGACCTCGATGACGTCCGGGGCGTCATTGCTGGCCAGGGCGCTGGTCACCTTCTGCCCGATGCCGTCCCACTCCTGGACCTGGATGTCCAGGGTGACACCCGGATGGGCCGCCAGGTAGTCGGTGCGGAAGCGGTCGAGCAGGGCGTCGGAGAAGCTGTCCCGCATGACCCACACGGTCAGGTTCGTGGCGCCCTTCCCGGTGCCGGCCGAGCCGGGCGAGTCCGCGGAGGGTGACGGCTCGGCGGAGCCGCATGCGGTGAGGCCGGCGGCGAGTGTCAGCACTGCCGCGGTGGCGCGGAGGCGATGCCCCATCGGTACTCCCAGAGGTCATGTATTGGTAAGTAATTGGCCTGCTCCGCATAGGGTGGCTCTTACCAGTTCCGTCGTCAAGGCTTGTTTTTTCTCGGACGACTGGTAACAAATAGGTAAGGTCTAGGTAAGGTGGGGGCGTGACGCTAAACATGAGGTCCGGGCTCAAGCGCGACCGGGTGCGCGATGTCCTGCTCGACTTCATCGCCGACATGAAACCGGGCGAGGCGATCCCCTCGGAGCGGGATCTCTGCAGGGAGCTCGGAGTCTCCCGGCCCACGGTGCGCGCGGCGATCGACGATCTGGTCAGGTCGGGGCTGCTCGTCCGCGAGCGGGGGCGCGGCACCTTCACCGGGCCGCACCGGGTCACCCAGGCGCTGGCGTCGACGACGGGCAACTCGTTCTACGCGCCACCCGCCGAGGGCAACTGGCTCAGCCGCATCCTGGAGTTCGGCTCCGCCCCCGCGGGCGCGCGGCTCGCCTCCCGGCTCCAGCTCTCTCCCGCCGACCCCGTCCTGAGGGTCGTCCGGCTACGCGTCGTCGACGACGAGCCCATGGCGATCGAGCGCATCCATCTGCCGCACGCCCTGGTCGACGGCCTCGTCCCGGCCGACATGGAGTCGGGGTCGTTCTACCGATTCCTCCGGGAACGTTTCAATGTCGACGTCCGCACCGCGGTGCAGACGATAGAGCCCACGGTCACCGACGAGACCGAGGCCAAGTTGCTGCACGTCCCCCAGCACGCCCCGGCCCTGCTCTTCGAGCGCACCACCCGCGACGTCGGCGGCCGGATCGTCGAGTTCACCCGCTCGATCTACCGGGGCGACCGCTACCGGGTGACCTCGGAACTCTCCTTCAACGCCGACTCCGGCTGACCCCGCAGGGTCAGCCGGAGGCCGGGTCCCGGGGCCGCCCCCCGCGCGCCCCGAGCCGCTCACTTGATCGCGGCCAGCTCCTGCCAGAGCCACTGCTCCTCATCGTCACGACCTAGACGGCGAAAAGGGGGAAAAGTGGTGCATCGTGTTCCGGCAGGCGTACGACCCGGGCTGGAGGACGGGGGGCGGCTCGGCTAGGTTCGGGGAGATGACCTCCCTCGACGAACTCGCCGCTCGGGCCCGCTCTCTCGTACGGGAGGGGCACCGCGCGCTGCTGGGCATCACCGGCGGTCCGGGGGCCGGCAAGACCACCCTCGCCGAGCACCTGGTCGAGATGCTGCGCCCGGCGCCTCCCGAGGGGCTGCCGGCGCGGGAGTGGGTGGCGTACGTGCCGATGGACGGCTTCCACCTCGCCGACGTCGAGCTCGACAGGCTCGGGCGTCGCGACCGCAAGGGGGCGCCCGACACCTTCGACGCCGCCGGCTACGCGGCACTCCTCCGCCGCCTGCGCGAGGACGAGGATGACGTGGTCTACGCGCCCGCCTTCGAGCGCGACCTGGAGCAGCCGGTCGCCGGCAGCATCCCGGTCACCCGGGCCGCCAGGCTCGTCGTCACCGAGGGGAACTACCTGCTGCTCGACCAGGGCGACTGGTCACGCGTACGGCCGCGGCTCCACGAGGTCTGGTACTGCGACCTCGGCCCCGACGAGCGGGTGCGCCGCCTTGTCTCCCGCCACGAGTACTTCGGCAAGGATCGCGACGACGCGGTCGCCTGGGTGCTGGGCACCGACCAGCGCAACGCGGACCTCGTCGCCACCACCCGCTCTCGCGCCGATCTCGTCATCCCCGACGCGGTCCTCCGCTCGATCGGCTCCCCCGAGAAGACGGCCGGCTGACCGTGAGCCTTCCTGCGGGCGTCCCGGCTCCGGAACGCCCGCGGGCGGGGAGCCGGTGCGGGGATCCCCAGCCCGGCGAACTCCGGATCGAGCGGCCTCTCGCCCGCGGGGAGCACCGAGTTCCCGCGGGCTGAGGTCGTGCACCGAAGGCGGAGCGGGGTCAGGGGCGCACCCCCTGGATGTGGGCGGTGCCCTCGGCCGAGAGGTTGTTCATGTGCCGCCGCAGTTCCGCCGCGGTGGGTCCGAGGCTGAGCCGGTGTGCGATCACGCGTACGGTGTCCTGGTAGTGGGCGGAGAACTTGTCCGTGTCCGGGAACGCCTGCCAGCCGAGGTGGCCGAACAGCAGGTGCTGGCCCTGGCCGGTGCCGAACGTGCTGAGCAACAGGGAGGCACCCAGGGCGTGGCCGGCCGCGACGACCGCGTTCACCATCCAGCTGCCCAATCCCTGGCCCTGCAGTTCGGGAGCCGTGGCCAGCCAACCGGCTTCGAACACCGACAAGGCGGGAACCTGCATGTTCGCGAGCATGTCGGCGTACTCCCGGTCGCCGAGGTGGCGCCGAGTCTGGAAACGGGGCGCCAGCTTCGGGGGCGCCAGGCGGACGCAGCCGACGATCTCCGCACTGCCCTCCAGATAGGCGATGAGATGGTAGGAGCCCAGGTCGAGACTCTGCGCGTCGACGTAGTCGGTGTCGGCGACCCGGAAGCTCGGTCTGCTGCCGTTGTCGTACAGGACCCACGCACGGAACCGGCGGACCGCCTCCAGCCACTCCGCCGGCTGCTCGAAGGGTGACTGCCGGTGAACCCGAAGGTCGACCATCAGGCCTTCCCTGGTGTCCACGGAACCCGCCTCGCGCCACAACCTGGTCTCGGGGATCGGGAAGCGCAGCTCCTGCTCGGTCGGCTGAGCGCTCACACGCCGACCTTGTCCGATTCCAGGTCGGCCTTCGCGAGATCGAGGCACTCGGCCATGAAGGCCGCGTACCACGTCAGCGCGGTCTTGCCTGTCTCCACCATCAGGTCCAGCGCGTCGGGGAACTGCTTGAGGAGCTCTCCGAGCTGCCGCTGGTTGAAGGCGGTGCGGCCGGCGTCGAGTTCCACGTGCTCGGCCAGGAAGCTGTAGCACGCCGGGTCCGAGCCGAAGACCCGCTGGCAGTTGACGAGCAGGGTGGGGCCGATCGTGATCGACAGTCTTTCGATCTCGTACTCGATGGCGAGCTGGAGGAACGGCCTCGGCCCCGAGATCACCTTTTCGTGGAGCTTGGCGTAGAAGTTCGTGCTGGCCAGCGGGGGAGCGGCCAGCAGGAGCTCGGTGTCGAGCGGCTCGCCGAACCTCTCCTGCCACCAGTCGGCGATGGCCTTCGCGTCGGTGACCATCATCCGGTCGTGCCCGGCCTCCGCCCTGGCGTGCGCTTTCAGCGCCTTCTCCAGCTTCTCCATGCCCAGCTCGCCGCAGCGTACGCCGGCACTGGAGATCCAGTGCTCCACGTCATGCGTCATGTGGACGCCGTGTGCGTTGAAACGCAGCATCCAACGGGCGAACAGCCTTTCGTCGGCGTCGGCGGAGGAAATCTCGGAAACGGCCGCGTCTTCGAGGAAACGCCGACGGCTGGCCTGTAGTGATCCTTCGTACTCGTCCATGACCGTGCTCAAAGGAAGTCTCCCTGGTTTGTCATCCGTAGGATGATCATGATGCGATTGTCCGACGGCGGGGCTTCTCGGTAAGTCAGCCTCAACAGAGCCTGAACAGCTGGAAATCCCAGACGTCCGTCATCTCTGCCGCATTGAACTTGTCGATGTAAAGATGCATTGTCCCGGCTTTGGTGTCAATGGATTCCTCGCGCGTTCCGGACTTCACGGGATCGACGTCGGCGGTGTGATTTCGATCTTGAAGAGTCCCCGCGGGGCCGGTATCGCCGCCCGCCCCCCTTCCGAACACCTGGGATGGATCGCGGCCGTCGATCCCGTGAAGTCCGGCGCCGTCCGGAGGCGGCCGAGGGGACCGCAGTCCGGTGCTCGCTTTTGTTTCAGCTGAAAACATCATTTTCAGATGGGGAGAAAGAACGTTCACGCGCCGGGGTGGAAGCCGCCGTCATGGCGGGCCGGGAGTCGCTCGACGGGCACGTTGCCAACCGCAACGAGGGGGTCGGCCGGCCGCTCTCCGGTGAGGTCGGCGCAATGCAGGTGCGCGCGAGGTGGACATCGCCGGTCGGCCGGGTGGGGTTGGGGAGTCCGGCGGGCGCGGACGTGGTCGGTTGAGATCGCCGGCATCCTCGGTTCACCCCGCTGTGGCCACTGATGAGCTCTCGGAACAGCGGGGATGGGCCGGTTCGCAACGCAATTAGGTGCATAACCTACATGTTTAGTGGGTTATTGTGAGTGGCATGTCGGGTTCTCAAGTGGTCGCCGTCGTGGGTGGCGGCGCGAGCGGCACCCTGGCCGCGGTCCACCTCCTGCGCGAGGCGCGGGTGCGCGCCGTGCCGCTGGAGGTCGTGATGATCGACCGGTACGGGCGGCACGGGCTGGGGCAGGCCTATTCCACCGTCGATCCCCACCACCTTCTCAACGCCGGCGCCGACAAGATGAGCGGGCTGGAGGGCGACGCCGGCCACCTGCTGGGCTGGGCCCGTGATGCGGGGTTGGCGGTTTGCGGCTCCGATTACCTGCCCCGGCGGATCTACGGGCGTTACCTGCGCGCGCTGCTGGACGGCGCCGAGGAGTGGCCCGTCCGGGGGGTGCGCAGGGTGACCGGTACGGCCGAGGCTTTGACCGGCGATCCGGGCTTGCGGGTGCATCTGTCCGGCGGCGGGCACGTCGAGGCCGGCGCCGTCGTCCTGGCGCTGGGCAATCGCGCCCCGGCGGCCCGGCCGCGCGTCGTGGAGGCAGGGAGTCCCCGATACGTCGCCGACCCGTGGGCGCCGGAGGCGCTGGCCCGCGTCGGCGACGGCGCGCCGGCGCTCGTGCTGGGGACCGGGCTGACGATGGTGGATGTGGCGGTCACCGTGACCGGGGCGCACCCGGATGCGGTGGTGTACGCGGTGTCCCGGCACGCCCTGCTGCCGCGGCCGCACCCCGATCCCGTGCCGCCCCCGGTGGCGATGCCGTTCCCGGACGGGCCGCTGGGGATCGCCACCCTGCTGCGCGCCGTGCGCGTCGCGGTCAGGGACAACGGGGGCGACTGGTGCGGCGTGGTCGACGGCCTGCGGCCGCAGACCCAGAGCCTGTGGGCCCGGCTCTCCCTCGATGACCAGCGGCGGTTCCTGGACCTGGCCGCCCGCTACTGGGAGGTCCACCGCCATCGGATCCCGCCCGCCACCGCCGCCCGGATCGCCGCCCTGCGGGCCGCGGGCCGCCTCCACGTGCTGCGCGGGCAACTGGTCCGGGCCGTGACCGGCCCCGGCGGGCTTCGCGTCCACCTGGACACCGGCGGTGGCGCGGTCAGGGAACTCGACGTCGGCTGGCTGGTCAACGCCACCGGTCCCGGCGCCGACATCGCCCGCGACCCCTTCCTGGCCGCTCTCCTCGCCACCGGCACGGCCCGGCCCGACCGTCTGGGGCTCGGCCTGGAGGCCGGCCCCGGCGGCGTGGTCCTGGACGCGGCCGGACGGCCGGACGGCCGGATCTTCGCCCTGGGCCCGCTGCTGCGCGGAAGCCTGTACGAGAGCACCGCGATCGCGGAGATCCGCGCCCAGGCCGCCGCCCTCGCCCCCCGCCTCCTCGACGCGATCACCCTCGCTCCCCGCCTCTGAAGGAGGGGAGCAGCCCCTCTGCGGGAGAGGCCGGGGAAGGACTCGGAGCGAGGGATCACGCCGAAAAATTGATGCGTTCGCTCTCCCGCAGGATGCGGATGCGAGAAGAAATCTCGACCGGCTCTCGTGCCTGCCATAGTTATGTGCCTTTACCCTCGCATATGCGTGTGATCGAGACGCGGGGCGGGAATATTGCGGTAAAGGTCCATGTCCATGACCTGATCACGGGCGAGGGAGGGCTGAGGCCCATGTCGATCGACGTCCCCGATCGTGTCCGCGCCGGCGGGCGGCTGCGCCTGTCGGGCGACCTGTCCCTTCCCGGACTGTTGAGCATGGCCGATCTGCGTGCCTTGCCGCAGCGGACGGTGGAGGTCGGCTTCGCCTGCCGTACCTCGGGAACCCGGCACCACCGCTTCACCGGCCCCCTGCTCCTGGATGTGGCCCGCGCGGCCGGGCCGGTCTTCGACGCCTCCGAGCGCAAGGATCGGCTGCGGTTCCTGGTGTCGGTGCTGGGGCGCGACGGCCATCACGCGGTGCTGTCGTGGGGGGAGATCGACCCGGAGTTCGGCGATGTCCCGGTGCTGGTGGGCGTCCGGATGGACGACGACGACCTGGACGCGCGCGGGCCGCACCTGGTGGTGCCCGGAGACCGGTGCGGAGGACGGCACATCAGCGAGGTCGTCGAGATCCGCATCTGCGCGGACGCGCGCCTGTGGAAAGAGACGCCGGACGACCTGAAAAGAATGGAGGGCGTACCGGATCGTGTCGGCCGCTCGTCCCCGAGCGGTGCCGGAGCCGCAGATCATTCCGGTGAGGAGCCCGGAACCGCCGTGCCCCGGCCGTGACGGGTGGTCCTCCTGCCCGGGACACGGATCCGGTTAGTATGGCCCGCGTGAGCAGGAGTGATCAAAAATATCCTTATCATCACGGTGACCTGCGACGAGCTTTGCTGGACGCCGCCATGGAGGCCATCGCGAAGGACGGACCCGCCGCGCTCAGCCTGCGCGACGTGGCCCGCCATGTGGACGTCTCACACGCCGCGCCAACCCATCACTTCCGCAACAAGACGGGCCTTCTCACCGCGATAGCCGTGGAGGGTTACCATCAGCTGGCCGATGAGTTGGAGCGAGCGCGGGCGGTTGGCGGGCTCGTCGAGCTCGGCGTCGCCTACGTGCTCTTCGCCACCGGTAACCGGGCGTATTTCGCGGTCATGCGCGCCACCGACCTGCTCGACACCAGGGACCCCGAATTCGTGGCCGCTCGCGAGCGAACCGGGCACCAGCTGCTGCGCGGCACGGCGAGGCATCCCGGTTCGGCCGACTGGACCGTCGCCCTGGCGGCGTGGGCGCTCATGCACGGTCTTGCCAACCTGTTCGTGGAGGGCAACATCCAGCCCGAGCCGGGAAGTGACATCGAGGAGCTGACCCGCGCTCTCACCCGTCGGCTCGTTCCTCGCTGACCTCAAGATGACGGCCGCCCCGCGTTCGGCCGGGGCGAGGGCCGTCCCCCGAGGGCCTTGCCATGCGTTCGAGCCTCGCGCACAGGGCGGAGCGCGCCCGCGGCCCCGCCATGAGACAGCGCGACTCGGCGGGCCGCGTCGGCAGAGGCCGCATCCGGGAGCGTGCGACGGCCGATTCGCGACGTCGACCCCGTGAGTCAAGGTGGGGGTGCGCTGGGCGCCAAGCATCCACCAAGAACGGCAGGCGAAGCTGGTGCCCGACAGTCCGGCTCGGACCTCGTTACGTGACAGGAGATCCATCAGTCCTGTCCGTATCTGACGTGCGAATGGAGAGAACACTTGAGCACCATGTGTCCATCCGCCTTCGGGGGTGATCTCACCTCTGAACACGAGGAAATCATTGACGCCGTGCTCCGCGAGTGGATGGACCACGGACTGTCCACCGTGGCCGTCGACAAGGACAGGGCGGAATGGGCCGTGCGCCACGCGTACGGCGCCGCCGGGCTGGACGCCCCCTCTCTCGTGATATGGGCCGACTCCCCGATGGAATGTCTGTCGACCGTCACGGCCTTCGACCGGCTTCCCCCCGCGAACCCCTCGTGGGAGCGGTCCGTGGAGGTCCGCCGGAGCGGGCTCGGCGACGACCTGCGGGTTTCCAGCAGGAGCCAGGTCAAGGAGGAGCTCAAAGACCGGCTCAAGGACCAGATGCACGACCGGCTGAGGGCCCGGCTGGGCAACCAGCTCTGGGACCGGTTGCGGAGCCAGCTCAAGGAACGGCTCTGGGAGCAGCTCTGGCGGCAGCTCAGAGCCCAGCTTGGAGGCCAGCTCCTCGGCCGGCTGTGGGAGCAGTTCCGGTCCGAGACCTGCACATACGTGTGGGGGATCCTCGACATCTGGCGCGAGGCCTATTGGATCGCACTGTACACCTGCGCTTTCCGGATAGCCGGGCTGGAGCCCGGCGAGCGTCTGGAGACGCTGGCGGAGGCGAGCCGGCACCTCGGCTGGTGGATCCCGCTGAACGGGGCGGTGGTCCTGTCCGAACGTCCCATCGCCATCCTCCGGGACGACGACCATCGGCTTCACTGCGAAACCGGCCCCGCCCTTTCCTGGCCCGACGGGTACGCGCTCCACGCCTGGCACGGCATCCGGGTCCCCGAGTGGGTCATCACCGATCCCACCCCCGAGGCCATCCTGGCCGAGGGGAACGAGGAGATCCGCAGGTGCGCCATCGAATCCCTCGGTTGGTACCGCTACGTCGCCGCCGCGGGGCTGAAGCTCGTCGCGGAAGCCGCCGACCCCGGTGATCCCGGCCGCACCCTCTCGCTCTACGACGTGCCGACGCAGGTGTTCGGGGAGCACGTCCGCGTCCTGCTGTCCGCCGACGGCGGGAATGAGCGTGACGGGGTCCCGGGCAAGTCGGGGCTGATAGTCCCCGTCGAGACGGCCACGCCGCTCGACGCGGTCGACTGGAGCCGAGGGTTGACCGCCGATCGGTACAGGTCGCCGTACCGGGCCTGACCACGGCACGCGCGAATGGCCGGTCGGTGGTGGCCGCGGTGCCCTTCCCCGTCACCCGCGAAACCGGCGGCTCATGAACAGAGCCTGCCTGTACGGAGGTGCACGGCACGGGTCGCGATCCACCGCCTCCGGGCCCTTCGGCTGCCTGGTCGTGGCCTGCGCCTCGTCTGCCGCCTCGGTGAACCGGGTCGCCTCCTCGCCTCCGAAACCCGCGACCTCGAAGGCGAGTGAGGTGAGCAGCAGGCAGCGTGCCGCGCGGTCGCCCGCGGGCAGCAGGGAGAGCGCCTCCTCGATGACCTGGACGACCTCTTGGAAGCCCTTGTCGCCACCCCCGGTGCCGTATACCGCCGGCTTGTCCAGTACGCCGACGACCCGTGCGGTCAGCTCGGGGTCGGCGTGCGGAAGGGCCAGCTGGATCGCCCGCTTCCACAGCTCCCTGGCGTCGTCCAGCTTGTCGCAGAGCGCCAGAGCGGTGACCCATCGCACGAGCAGTTCCAGATCCTCCTCGTCCGCGAATTCGATCGCCCGTCCCCAGAGGGAAGCCGCCTCGCGGTACGCCGAGCGTCCTTTGGCTCGCTCGGTGGCGAGCACGCAGTGGCGAGCGGCGGCTGAGGGCTTCCCGCTCGCGGCGAAGTGGTGGGCCACGGCGGCGGCCTCGCGCGGGCGGAGCCGTTCGAGAGACGCGGCGATCCTGCCGTGGGTGCGGATCTGCCGCAGGCGGGACATCTCACCGTAGAGCGCGTCCCGGGTGAGGGCATGGGTGAAGCGGAGCCCACCACCCTCGGGCTCGACGAGCAACCCGGCTGTCAGGGCCGCCTCGACCGCTTCCACGACGACTTCCTCCCCGTTGCCGTTCACATCGATCAGCACGTCGATGTCGAAGTCCCTGCCGATGACCGCCGCCTCGCTCAGCACGCCCCGGATGGACGCGGGCAGGCGGGCGAACCTGCGCCGGAGCACGTCGCGTATCCCCGCGGGCACGGTCGACAGGGCGGCGTCCTCGCCCTCCGTGGCGATCAGGCGGGCGGTCTCGCGCAGGAAGAAGGGGTTGCCGCCGGTGCGGTCGGTTACGGCGGCAAGCACGCCAGGCGTCACCGCCCTGCCCGAGACGGAGGCCACGAGCCGCTCCGCCGTGTCCTGGTCGAGCCCGTCCAGGACGATGCGGAGCGGCTCGTGGCGGGCCAGCGTGGCCAGTGTCTCCGCGAGTCCGTTCGCCTCCTCCTCGCGGAAAGTGCCGACGATGAGGACCTCGGCGTCCCTCAGCTCGGAAACCAGGTCCACGAAGATGGCCAGCGTCTCATCGTCGGCCCGGTGCAAGTCGTCGAGGACGAGCAGTAGCGGGGAGACCCGGGCCACCTCCGCCAAATACGCCGCCAGGTCGCGGCGGAACCGGAACCGTTCGGCGGTGAGGTTCGCGTCACCGTGGACGGGGTACGGGGCATCCGGATCGGCGAGCAGCCGCCGGATCCGCGCGGCCACCGCCTTGGCGGGGGCCACGCGAGCCGTGAGAGTACGCAGAATCTCCACCCACGCCCATCCGGCCGGAGCTCCGCCGGTCTCCGGGCAGCGGCTGATGGCGGCCTGCCGACCAGAGCGCGAGTGTCCGGCGACAACCGCTTTCACCAGGGCGGACTTTCCTATGCCCGCCTCACCGCTGATCAGCGCGATGCCCCGGGACATCCCGGCGAGCAGGGCCAGTTCCCTCTTCCTGCCGAATATCGGGTCGAGGGTCTCCGGACCCGCCTCGGCCCTTACCCGGCGGAGTCTCTCCGGCGAGGACAACGTTGTGGAGGAGGTCATGTGCTCCAAGGGCTTGTTCGCGGCGACCGGCCGCGCGATCTCGGGAGATTGCGAGAGAATGTCGGCTTCCAGCCGTTGCAGTGCCGGACTCGGGTCGACGCCGAGTTCCTCGGCGATGGTGTGGCGGGCCTGTCTGAGTGCGACGAGCGCGTCCCCCTGCCTGCCCTGGTGGTAGAGGGCGATCGCGAGCAGCCGCCATCCCTCCTCCCGTAGCGGGTGCTCGGCGAGGTGGGCGCGCAGGTCGGCGATCACGGTGCCCGGCGAGTCGAGCGCGATTGCCGCGGTCGCGCGGTGCTCGACGGCCATGGTGTGCAGCTCGTCCAGGCGGGCGATCTCGGACAGCGCCCAGTCGGCCGTGGCGAACTCGGCGTACGCCGGTCCCCGCCAGATCTCGATTGCCGCGTCGAGCTCGCGCAGAGCCGCGCGGGCGTCTCCTGCGCCCAGGAACGCGGCTCCCCGCCGAGCCATGTCCTCGAACCGCCAGGCGTCCGCCTCCTTGCTCCGTATGGCATAGCCAGGAGAGACCGTGACCAGCACCTGGGGCGGGGTGCCCGCCGCGCGGTCCGATTCCAGGACGCGCCGTAGGTTGGAGACGTAGGCGTGCACCGAGGTGACGGCGCTTCCCGGCGGGTGGCCGCCCCACAGGTCGTCGATCATGCGTGTGATCGGCACGACTTGGCCGCGGGCGACCAATAATCGCCCGAGAACCGAACGCTGTCGTGGTGCCCCGAGGTTCACCGGCCTTCCGGCGCCGATTACTTCGAACGCTCCAAGAACCCGAAATGCCACCATTAGTGCCCACTCAGCATCGAGCGTCGGCAGGCCTGGACCTGGCACGTGCCACTTCCGGAGTTCGGACATGGCGATGCCGCAGCCTGCCGCGCAAGCGTGCCCACGCCGGTCTTCCGCGAATCAGGACGACTCGCGGGCGGACCGGCAACGGGATTTCCGACGGATCCCACGACCGCGGTCATCGGGAGGACCAGGCCGACCATGCCGGGGTCGGCGCCCATGCGCGGTGCGTGAGGGGGAGAAGGAATGATTCAGTACCGACTGCGGGCGCGGCGTCGTCACGAGGACACGCATCCGCCGAAAACATCGATCACTAACCCGCGTGACCGCCCCATCACATCATCGTGGAGAGGCTCCGCGGAGAGTTGGCTTGTCGTAGTGGATGAACAGCCGCGTGCGGGCTGGCGTGACATGGGCGTCTTCCTATGGGGGCGGCTTGGTTCTGGACTGCGGAACCGAGCGGTTTGAACGCAATCACAATCACCGATCCCCCTTGAGGAGAGCTTGGAATCCACTGCAAACCCTGGCAGTGGTCTCGACCACCTGCCTGACTCTCCCGTCAAGGCCCCCTTTCGGCGCTGTGCGCGCCGCTGCCGGCGCGACGCACGCGCCTGAGGACCTGGTGCCGTACCCCTGTGGCCGAAGAAGGCGAACGGCCGCTGGTCCGGATCCGCCGTCGGCTCCTCGGCCGGCCCGTGGCTCGGGGACGCGGCGGGGCGACCCCGTACGCCGCGAAGGCGTCGCCGAACCGGTGCGGGGAGGCGGCCCGTACGGGGTCGGCCCGCCGAACAGTGTCGACAGGCCGGTCAGCTCCATCCCTGCGGTTCGTCGAGGGGGCACGGTACACGCCGCGGTCCCGGACGCGCGCCCGCTGATTTACCGGGCTTCCGGTGAGCTCATCAACCGCCGACAGGCGTCGAGGTTGCCGAGGCAGGCCAGCCGGACGGGTTGGTCCCGCTCCACCACGCCGTCCAGCAGGTTCAGCGCCCGCTCCAGGAACGTCACGGCCTCCTTTGGCCGGCCGCTCCCGCGCAGGGTCGCCGCGAGGTTGTTCAGGGCCACGGCCAGCTCGGGATGGTTCTCGCCCAGAAGCTCTTCCTTGATCGTGAGCACCTTGCGATAGGTCGCCTCAGCCGCTTCCAGATCCCCCCTGGTGTACTGGAACGCGGCGAGGTTGTTCAGAGTCGACGCGACCTCGTAGTGCTCGGGCCCGAAGTGCTCCTCGAAGACGGCGAGGGCCTCGCGCAGCAGCCGCTCGGCCTCCTCCTCCTCGCCGAGCTCGCGCAGGATCGCGGCGAGCGCCACCTGGTCGCCGGAGACCTCAGGATGGGCGGGACCGTGTACCAGCCGCCGGATCTCCACCGCGCGGCGGGCGAAGGGCTCGCCGAGCGCGTGGGTGCCGCGTGCGTGGTTCAGCCCGCCGAGGTTGTGATTGATGTCGGCGAGGTAGGGATGGTCCGCGCCGTGCAGGGCTTCGACGATCTTCAGAGCGCGCTGGTACGACCGCTCGGACTCGTCGAACCGACCGGTGTACTTGTGAAGTACGCCCAGGCTGTTGCAGACCCGGACGACGGCGAGGGAGTCAGGGCCGCAGGATTCCTCCGCCAGGACCAGCGCGTTCCTGAGCATTACGTCGGCGTCGCCGTAGCGCCCCCTGGCCCGCAGCAGGTCGGCGCGGTCCACGGTCACCCGTAGCCGGATCTCCGGATCGCCCGTCCGGGTGACCTCGGCCGCGCGTTCGAGGTGGCGTTCGGCCTCATCGTGGCGTCCGAGGCGCAGGCACAGCTGGCTCGCGAGCATCAGGGCGTCGGCGAGATCGCCACCGGCGTCCGGGTGGCCCGCGCGGGCGCCGCCGGTGAGATCGTGGACGGCGACCATGACGCCGTCGTACGCCTCCGCATAGCGGCCTGCCCGCTCGTGCTCACGGGAGAGGTCGAGGTCCGTCATGGCGGGTGTCTCTTCAGCCGTCATGCGAGCCGCCCCCCTGTGCCACCTCGATCGCCTCGGTGGGAGTCGTTTCGGCGGAGACCCCGTTCACCGACGGGGGAAGGAACCGCTCCAGCCGGATCGCCTGGCCGGCCACCAGGACGAGCACCCCCACCAGCACCATGAAGAGCACCGAACCGTAGCCGGCGCCGAGCGCCATACCCGCCAATCCGGGGCCGATGACGTAACCACTGGTCCATGCGAGGGTGTACGCCCCGTTGTACCGTCCCCTGTTCGAGTCGTCGGCGAGATCGTTGATGATCGGCGGGATGGTCGGGGCGAGGAAGGCATCCCCGATGGCGAACAGCGTCAGCGCGATCGTGAATCCGGTCAGGGCGATCCCGCCGTCTCCCAGTAGCGGGGTGACCAGTACCGTCGCCCACGCCGCGGCCATCAGCACGGCGCAGAGCGCGAACCCGCGAGTTCGGCGCCGGCCGGTCATGAGACGGAGCACGAAGAGCTGGGCGACCACGATCATGCAGGTCTGCACGATGAAGGTGAAGCGCAGGCCTCCGGCGTCGAGCCCGCCGACCTCGGTGGCGTAGATCGGATAGGCGGTGTAGTAGGCCGCGAACCCGCACACGACCACGGCCACCACCAGAACCCAGATCCTCCGCAGCGTCCGGTTCGAAACCACCTCGCGATAACCGCCCGCGACGGAGGTGATCGGCGTTTTCTGGATCTGTGGAGGATTATGCGTGAACCGGGCGATCAGCATGGCGAAGATCAGGAACGTCACCGCGTCCAACAGGTAGAGGATCACGAAGCTCCGCAACGACGAGAAGCTCACCACGAACGCCGCCACCAGCCCTCCGGCGCTGTGGCCGACGTTGACGGTGGCCTGCCGGACCGCGAAGGCCTGCGCCCGCAACTCCGCGGGCACCGAGCCGCCGAGAAGCGACTGGAAGGCCGGTGCCGTGATCGCGATGCCGAGCCCGTACACCCCGGCCGCGAGAAATCCCTGCCAGGCCGACTGGATGACCGCCAGGCCCGTGGTTCCCGCGGCGACGGTGACAAGGCCCGCCACGCTGGTCTGCCGCGCGCCGAAGCGATCCGAGAGCAGACCGCCGAGAGGGTTTCCGATGAGTCCCGCGACCGCGATCATCGAGAAGATCGGCCCTGCCAGGGCAAGGTCGATATCCCGCATGCGGTGTAGGTAGACGAGGAAGAAGGGCAGTGTCATCCCCGTGCCGAGCGCGGACACGGCATCGCCGCTGAGAATGAGCCAGGTCTGTCGTGGAAGACGTGGCACTAATCCACGCACCGGCATCTGCTTCACCTATCCTGCTTGTCGTCTGCGGTGATCCGTGGTTTCAGAAGGACCGTTCAATGCCGTTGGCGGCCTTCCTGAACCTGCCGTTCCTCGCCGGGGCGTTTCCGGCGAGGAACGACGCCTCTGTGCCTCGCCGTCTTAGAGGACGGTGTCGCTGTGGTTGGTGGACAGGCCCGGGGTGAGGACGGTGTCGCTGTGGTTGGTGGACAGGCCCGGGGTGAGGACGGTGTCGCTGTG
>NZ_JBSFWD010000001.1:0-46165 GCF_053592655.1 Streptosporangium sp. NPDC002607 | reverse complement strand
GGTGGACAGGCCCGGGGTGAGGACGGTGTCGCTGTGGTTGGTGGACAGGCCCGGGGTGAGGACGGTGTCGCTGTGGTTGGTGGACAGGCCCGGGGTAAGAACGGTGTCGCTGTGGTTGGTGGACAGACCACGTGCCATGAGAACTCTCCTCAGGGAGGCCCCGCCCTGGTGAGCGGGGCAAACGGGTGAATACCGCCAGGCTGGCCGACGCTCCTTGGTGGAGGCTTGGCGCCTCGTGCGCCGCCGCCTTGGCTCACAGCTTCCGAGGGCGACCGAGCGGCCGAGGCCTCGCTCGCTCATACCGGGCGCCAAGCTCCCACCAAGTGGGATCGGTCCAGTGCAGCCGGGCCCTGAGTGGAATCCGGTGGGATACCTGGATGACCGGATGCCCGCCGTCGACGATCAGGCTCTCGGCGGACACCCGCCGGTTCTCGCCGGGATAAGCGGTCCCGGAGCGGGCGGCCGTGCCGAATGCGAATCGGTCAGAGTCTTGATCATCGGCGTGGTTCTCTTTGCCTTTTATGAGGAAATATCCCCGCCGTACCGTTTGTACCTTCTGGGGGAGAAAATGTTCATTGTCCGTTATCTCATCACCGCCGTTCTCGCCGCCTCGGCGGTGGCGCTCACCGCGCCGGTCGCGTACGCCGATCCTGAACCCCTGCCGCCCTGGTCACCCTTGTCGGAGGACTACGAGCCCTCGGGCACGCTGACGGTCAGGAACGGTGACCGCACGGAGACCTGGACCTGGGTGCCCGGTCACCAGAGCTACCGGAGCACCGAGAACAGCTCCAGTTCGCTGCACAGGTAGGCCCCAGGACTCCGGAGCGTGCGGGGGTCGTGCTCGCCCTGGCAGGTGGTCGCACATGGTTTGTCGGCAAAGATCCATTATCTTGCGGATTCCCCATATCCTCTCCGGAGGCGAAGAAGGGTGAGGGCATGTCCGAGCAAGAGGCTGTTCCAGCGGGTATCGACCCGAACACCCCAAGTGTCGCTCGAATGTACGACTACTACCTCGGAGGCAAGGACAACTTCGCCTCCGACCGGGCGGCCGCGGAACAGTTCATGCGGGTGGTGCCCGGTATCCGCGAGATGACCCGGGCGAACCGGGCGTTCCTCTCGCGAGTCGTCGAGCTGCTCGTGCGCCAGGGCGTGCGGCAGTTCCTCGACATCGGGTCGGGACTGCCGACGCAGGACAACGTGCACCAGGTCGCCCATCGCATCACGCCCGACACCCGGGTGGTCTATGTCGACAACGACCCCATCGTCCTGGTGCACGGCCGTGCGCTCCTGGAGGACAACCACCTCACCTCTGTCATCCAGGGCGACATGCGGGAACCCGAGAAGCTCCTGAGGGACCCGCAGATCGAGAGCGCCATCGACTTCACCCAGCCCGTCGCGGTGCTGCTGATCTCGATGCTGCACTTCATTCCCGACGACGCCCTGGTCGCCCACATCATCACCACGATCCGCGAACGGCTGGCCCCGGGTAGCCATCTGATCGTCACGCACGCCTTCGAGGCCAACGTCAGCGCCGAGGTGCACGAGGCCGGGCAGCAGGTCTACCGCTCGACCAGCGCGGGGGCGCTCACCTCGCGCGGCCCGGAACAGCTGGCCGAGCTGCTGAGTGGAATGGAGCTGCTGGAGCCGGGGATCGTCCCGGTCGAGGCGTGGCGCTCCGAGTACGACGAGTACGGAGAGAAGATCACCGTCGACTTCACCAAGCCGGGCATTCTCGGCGTCGTCGGACGTAGCTGACCGTCTCCAGGCGAACTGGACTGGGAAGGCGCGAAGTGAAGAGCGTCAGCCAGGGCGGCGGGTTTGTGGCCGGCGGGCCGGCAACAGGACGCAGTCACCGCACATGCCGCCGCCGGGCAGGCGGTAGTACAGGCAGCAACTGCGACGGACGAAGAAGGGACGGCCGGGTACGGGCTCGGTCAGTTCGCCGGTGCCGCGCAGGAGATCCCGGTCCAGCAGTTCGCGGCCCAGCCGCACGGCCTTCGTGCTGAGGTCGGGCCGTCGGTGGATGAAGGCGCCGATGGTTCCGGCCAGTGCGGAGGCCGCATTGCCCCACAACAGCCCCGGCGCGATCTTCACGATCCGCCGGACCGCCTCCGCGAGCGGTTCCAGCATCTCGGCCATGATGCCGCGGTAGACCGGTTCGGCGATCCGCGCGGGGTCGCGGACGCCCCAGCCGGACAGCCGGGTGGCTCGCAGCGGCAGCGGGTCGGGGGCCGGCCGCCAGTACAGGTGATCGGGGGCCAGGTCGATGAGCAGGTCGTGCGCGACCACGGCGCCGATGGACGGTGACCACAGGCGGGCGGCCAGGCCCTGGAACAGGATCGAGGCGGCCACCCGGTGCTCGGTGGTGTCCAGCCGTCCGGCCATGTCGTGGATTCTCGCCTCCAGGACGCCCGGATCCGTCCACAGATCGGTGAACGGCCGCCATCCGGCCTCGGCCTCGCCTGTCTCGATCCCGAAGTAGCCGCCGATGGAGCGGACGTCGGCGACCGCGCCGGCGACCACGGCCGGGGCGGCGGGCAGCAGTCCGGGCGGAGCACCGGCGCGTGAGTCGCACGGCATGGCAACCGCCTTCCTCTCTTGGGGAGTTCCGCCCCAATTTCGCTGAGGAGGCGACGGCGTGAGTCTCCTGGCTCTCGGGTCCAAGCTCGCCCGGCCTTCCCACCCGTACCCGGGCAGTGGCGATATCGGGGTCCGCTCGCCGATCACAGTGGCGGGACCGCGCCGGGTTCACACCGGCTTCCTCGTTCCGCCGTCACCTTCGCTGTCATGGTCGCACGGCCCGCGTGATTCGCGGTGGGAGGGCTTGCCCAAGGAAGCCACCGCTTCCGGCGACGCGCTTTTCACCGCGTACCGGCGATACCTTGCCCAACTCGCGATCATGCTGTGACCAGCGGCCCCGCGCCCCGAGGACGAGACAAGTTCAATGATCCACAACCGGGTCGCAAGTCCTCATCGCTACCGTGATCGCCGATCACATCTTGTTGACGGCAAGGAGAGAATCAGGGTGGCAGCAGTGGATTCCGTGCTTCGGACCGCTCGGCGGCGGATGAACACGTACCTGCGCGAGGGATCTGACACGTTGGACCTGTCGGGTCTCGGGTTGGCCCAGGTGCCCGAGGAGGTGGCCGAGCTTCCCGGCCTGCGGGTGCTGCGCCTGAGGTCCAACTGGTTGACCGAGCTTCCCCGGTTCCTGACCGACCTGCCCGCGCTGACCGAGCTCTACCTCGGGGGCAACCGTACGCTGACCGCCCTGCCCGAGTGGATCGGCGAGCTGACCGGACTGGTCCGCCTCGATGTCTCGGTGACCGGACTGTGCCGCCTCCCCGACTCGATGCGCGAGCTCACCGGCCTCACGGAACTCCACCTGAGCAACCTCCATGACCTGGAGGAGGTGCCCGAGTGGATCGGCGACCTCACCCGGCTCGCCAGGCTCCACATGTGGTACGCCGGGCCGGCCTGCTTCCCGGCGTCGATGGCCCGCCTCACCACCCTCACCTGGTTGGACCTGGCATACAGCCGGCCCGCCGACCTCTCTCCGTGGCTGGGCGAGCTGACCGCTCTGGAGCGTCTCGATATGGGAAGCGTCCCGCTGACCGGCCTGCCGGAGTCGATCGGGAACCTCACCGCCCTCACCTCTCTCGGCCTGTGGAACACCGGGCTGACCGAGCTGCCGGAGTCGATCGGCAGGCTCACCGCCCTCAGGTCCCTCAGCCTGAGCAGTAACAAGCTGACCGCTCTTCCCGAGTCGATGCGGGCTCTCACCTCCCTGACCAAGCTCGGTCTGCAGGGAAACCGGCTGGCCGAGCTGCCGGAGTGGCTGGGTGAGCTGACCGCGCTCACCGAACTGCGCCTGGACCGCAACGACCCCAGGCCCCAGGTTCCGGCCTCGCTGCGAGCACTCGCGCGAACCCGTCCGGAATGGCGCCGCTTCCTGGCCAGCCGCACCCGCTGAGCTTCGAGGAGGATGCCGCCCGGGTCGGGGCGGCATCCCATGAACCTCCTATCGATCTTCGCAATGAGAACCCATTGCCAAAGGTCGAAGGCGCGTCAACTCACGGGTACAGCGGATCTGAAGATGGGCCCGAGACGGGCGGCGGACCTCAGCGGGGAGTACCCGGTGTGCTCGGCGGCGGCGGCGGCGGCGGCGGCGGGGGCGGGGGCGGCGGGGGAGGCGGCACTGGGGTGCCACCTCCGCCTCCGGTGTGCTGTCCAGGTTCGCCACAGTCATGTATGGGGTTGCACACGGGGGGCATGGCGAAGGCGGAACCGGCGGTGAGCGCCTGCGCACCGCCGAGTGCGAAGAACATCGCGATGACCGCGATGGCCTTGTGCTTTCTGTTCATGAGAGGTCCTCCTTCCGTCGTTGAGAGTGATCGACGATCTCTCGATCGCCTTGGAGACGTCTTGGAGGCGGCTGCAATCGGCTTGGGACCAGCGCATGCTGTACCAGAACGCCGTCCGGGCGGCGCGGTCCGCACCGCGACAACACCGCCGGGGCGGGCGTCGGCGGACCTGGTCCCACGAGGGCACAGCAGCCCGCTCTCCTCGCGCCGGCGGGGATTTCCAGCGTCGGAAGGTCAGGAAAGGCGGCCGACGTAGGCGAGGGCCTGCTTCAGGAGGGTGCCCTGCCCGCCGAGCATCTCCTGCTGCACCAGCGGTGACGAGGCCTCCTCGGGAGTGAACCAGACAAGGTCGAGGGCGTCCTGCCGGGGGCGGCAGTCACCCGCGACCGGGACGACGTAGGCGAGGGAGACCGCGTGCTGCCGGGGGTCGTGGTAGGGCGTGACGCCCTGCGTCGGGAAGTACTCGGCGATGGTGAACGGCTGCGGAGAGGCGGGGATGTTGGGCAGTGCCGTCGGGCCGAGGTCCTTCTCCAGATGGCGGATGAGCGCGTCGCGGACCCGCTCGTGGTGCAGCACCCGGCCGGAGACGAGGGCGCGGCTGACCGTCCCGTCCGCTCCGATGCGCAGCAGCAGGCCGACATGCGTGACCACTCCGGCCTCGTCGACTCGCACCGGCACGGCGTCGACGTAGAGGATCGGCATTCGCGCGCGGGTCGACTCCAGCTCTTCGGGAGAGAGCCAGCCGGGCGTGGTTTCGGTCATTTCGGTCATTGATCGATCGTACTTCGCGGTCGGCTCGGAAACGCGTTTCGCCCCGGGCGACCTGCCGAAAGTCACGGCCGGTGTACGTCGATCGGCGGGTGCGCGCTCGGGAGCCCGTGCACGGCCTGCCGCCGTACGCGAGCGCGCTCAGGACGGACGGTGTGCTCAGGGCCGACGGGGTCCGATCACGCTCCCGGCCGGTCGGGAACCGTTCGGTCCCGCCCGTGGCAGGCCGGTCGTGGAGTCGTCGGCAGGGCGGGCATCTGAGGTGAACACCTCCGGGGAGCCGCACCGCACAGAGTCCGGGGACGTGCCGTCGGCGCCGCGCCCGCCACTAGACTTGAGCCCGTGGACGACGAGCCCGAGGTAGAGATCGGTGCACCGCTCCCCGCCACCGCCTACACGGTTCTGGGCGTCCTGTCGGTCCTCGACGAGGAGCTGTCCGCCGCCGAGATCAAGGTCCGGTGCGACTACACGCTGCGCTGGTTCTACTGGTCCCCCGCCATCAGCCACATCCGCCGGGAGCTGCGGAGACTGGGGGACCTGGGGCTGGTGACCGAGCGCGAGGTGACGATCGGCAGGGTCAGGCGGAGCACCCTGTACCAGACCACGGAGCGCGGTGAGGAAGTGCTCCGGCAGTGGGTCTCAAGCCCGCCGGTCGACGAGCCGGTGATGCTGAAGAACCCCGCGCTGCTCCGGGTCTACCTCGGCAGGTTCACCGAGCCCTACGAGCTCGTCAAGATCCTCGATGACCGGCTGGAGCAGCTGGAGGAGCAGATCAAGGACCTCGTCTGGGGCAAGAGGCGCAGCCACGAGCTCGGCCTCGACGAGGAGGAGCGTGTCCAGTACGGGACCGCGATCGGCGACTACCTGCTGCGCGCCGCCCACTTCGAGTACGGCAACGTGCGCCAGCTGCGCGATCGCATCGCCGACTACGACCCCGACCATCCGGAGCTGAAGGTCACCCGCCCGAAGGGCCTGCTCCGGCGCCGCCTGCGCCAGCACGACGCGCCACCGGAGGACCTGCCCGACGAGTGACGCGGCGGAGACGCCTGCGGGCATGCCGGAGCCACCGATCTCGCCGAGGCGGTCGGTGGCGGCGGTGCGTTCCCGCGAGCGGCGGACGGTCAGTTCTCCTCCGAGACCACCCCCAGGTACGTCCCGTAGACACCGAGCCGCTCGCCGTCACGCTCGATCTCCCCGAGCAGCCGGCTGCGCGGGGAGACCTCGCCGCCCAGCGGGAGCACGCTGAACCGGACGTGGACGGGCCGGGAGGTCTCGGGGTCGGTGATGTCGACCCAGACCGCGACGCTGCCCTTCACCTCGTCCTGCTCGACCTTCGTCACGCGGTGCCGCGAGGTCAGTTCGAGGAAGGTGTGCTCGCCGGTCAGGTCGAACCGGACGGGCGCGCACAGCTCCCCCTGCCGCGGCGGAATGCAGAGACTGATCGCCATCACTCGGCTCCTTCATCATCTTGATCGCGTAGGAAACGGGTCACCGCGTCGGCGAGGCCGCGGGGGTTGCTGGTCTGGATGGTGTGCCCGGCGTCGGGAATCCGTTCCCAGCGGGCTCCGGGGATGAGCGCGGCGAGTTCCGCCGCCCCTTCGTCGCTGAACACCCGGCTGCGTTCGCCGCGCAGCACCAGGGTGGGGCAGGTGATCCGCGCGGCGGCCTGTCGCAGTTCGTCCGGAGAGGCGATCCTGCCCATCTCCGGTTGGAACTGTGCCGTGTCGTGCTTCCAGGTGAGCAGGCCGTCGTCGGTCCAGGTCAGGTTCTGGGCCACCCCTGAGGTGGCCGCCTCCCGGGTACGCGGCAGCACGCCGGAGAGGAAGGCGTCGGCCTCGTCGAGGTCGGCGAAGAACGGGCGCCGGGAGATCAGCTCGTTGACGGACCGGCCCGAGGCGGCATCGATGTCGGGGCCGACGTCGACCACGACCAGCCCGGCCAGCATCGCCGGGCGCCGGGCGGCCCAGATCAGGGCCGCCATGCCGCCCATCGAGTGCCCGATCAGGACGACCCGCCGGGCGCCGAAGCTCGCGGTCACCGTGTCGAGGTCCGCGGCGATGGCGTCGGTGCCGTAACCGCCGGGCCCCGCCCAGTCGCTCTCCCCGTGCCCGCGCAGGTCGAGTGCGACACAGCGCCCGAGTCGCCGAAGCAGCGGTCCGACACTGTCGAAGGAGTGCGCGTGCAACCCGCCGCCGTGCAGGAAGAGCAGCAGCGGCTCGGTGGCCGGGCCTGGCCACTCCAGGTAGTGCAGCCGCACCCCGTCGTCGGCCCGCACCAGACCCTCGGCGGGGAGCACCACGTCGGCGGGGGCGACTCCGGCGGCCGAGGTGAGCGCGGTGAGCCGCTCGAACTCGCTCGCGAAGGAGTGCATCCGCAACGTGCGTACCGAGGGCCGCCTCACAGGCCCGCCGGCCGGGTACCGATCACCTTCTCCTCGGCCAGGACCCGGATCTCGTCGGAGTCCATCCCGAGGATGCCGGTGAGGATCTCCTCGTTGTGCTGGCCCAGCAGGGGCGCCGGAGTGTGGAACCACGGCTCGCCGACACTGGCGAGGCGGAACGGCAGCCCGGCGGTCAGGAACTCTCCGGCGGTCGGATGTGTCACCGGCTCCCAGAACCCGCGGGCGGTGAGTTGCGCGTCGGTCAGCAGGTCGGCGGCGGGGCTCACCCGCGCGGCGGCGACACCGGCCGCCCGGAGCCGGTCCACCGCGTCGCCCACGTCGACGCGCGCGCTCCACGAGCCGATCGCCTCGTCCAGTTCGTCGGCCGACGCCCGCCGGCCCGGCTCGTGGGCGAGGTCGGCGCGGCCGGCCAGATCGTCCCGGCCCAGAAGCCGCGCGAGCGCGGGCCAGGCGTCGTCGTCGAGCAGGGCCAGGGCCACCCACTCGTCGTCCCCGGCACAGCGGTAGACCCCCTGCGGGCCGGCGCCCGGACCGCGGTTGCCGTCGCGCCGCAGCTCCCGGCCGTTGACGCTCGCCTCCAGGAGTGCCTCGGCCGCGACGTTGAGCGCGGCCTCGACCATCGTCGACTCGACCTGCATGCCTGCCCCCGTGGCATCGCGGACCTCGAAGGCGGCGATCGAGGCGAACGCGGCGTGCAGCCCGGCGAGGGGGTCGCACACGCCGCGGGGGATCAGTGGCGGACCATCGGCCGCACCGGTCATCCATGCCATGCCGCCGGCCTGCTCCATCGTCTGGGCGAAGCCCACCCGGTCGCGCCACGGTCCGTCGAGGCCGAACGCCGGCATCCGGATCATCGTGACGCGCGGGTTGGCCGCCCTGATCGCGTCCCACTCCAGGCCGAGATTGCTCATCACCCGGGGGGAGAAGTTCTCGATGACCATGTCGGCGGTGGCGATCAGGCGCAGCGCCACCTCGCGGGCCCGGGGCAGGCTCAGCTCCAGGGTGAGGTCGAGCTTGTCGCTGTTGTTGCAGAGGAAGAACAGGCCCCACTCCCACCACTGGTCGACGGTCGGGGGCCGGCCGCCGGAGAAACGCATCCCGTCGGGGCGGCGCAGCCCCTCCACCTTGATGACCTCGGCGCCCAGCGCGGCGAGGGTCTGGGTGGCCGAAGGACCGGCCCAGAAGGCGGTGAAGTCCACGATCCGCAGCCCCGCGAGCGGACGGGCCGCCGGGTCGGCCGCGCCCTCGGCCGCCGGGACCCGGTCTCGTACCGGCCAGCTCACCAGGCCGTCGTGCGTACCGAGGTCCGGCACCTCGCCGGGGTCGACGGTGCCGAACGCCTCGCTGCGGTAGGGAACCCGTGGCTGCGGGTGGCCGCTCGCGTTCTTGACGAAGACACCGCGCTCGCGGAAGTGGTCGATCTCGGTGACCGTGGTCGGGGTGCCGATGGGCGCGACGGGGATGCGCAGCGCGGCGGCGAACTCCACGATCTCGGCCGTGGTACGGGTGGCCGCCCAGTTCTCCACCATCTCGGCGAACTCCTCCCGCCGCCGCAGGCGGCCGGCGAAGGAGGCCAGGTCGGCGTCCTCGACCAGGTCGGGACGGTCGATCAGCACCAGGAAGTCGGCGAACTGCTGGGCGGTGATGGTGCAGAACCCGACCAGGCCGTCGGCGGTGGGGACGATCGAGGGCAGTTCGAGGTTCCTCGGCGGCAGGCCCTGCCCCCCGTCGGGGAGGCCGGCCGCGACCGCGGACAGGCCGCCCATCGTGATGACCATGGCTTCGAACGTCGACACGTCGACGACATCACCTTGCCCGGTACGCCTGCTTCGGCGCAGCGCGGCGGCGGCGGCGACGGCGCCGTAGGAGCCGGCCACCCACTCGCCGATCCGCCCTCCGGCCTGCAGCGGCATCTCGCCGGGCCAGCCGCGGCCGCCGATGGACCCGCACATCGCCTGCAGTACGAACTCGTTGACCGGCAGGTCGGTCTCGGTGTAGGGCCCGTCGAGGCCGAAGGGGGTGATCGAGACGACCACCGTCGCGGAGCCGGGTGGCAGCAGCCGGCGTACGGCGTCGACGTCCCAGCCCGCCGATCCGTCGGTGACGACGAGATCGACGTCGGAGAACAGTTCCGCGGTGCCGGACACCACGGACTTCTTGCCCGCGTTGAGATAGCCGAACAGCGCGCCGCTCCGGTCGGCGGCGGGCTGGAAGCCCGACGCGCTCCACCGGCGCATCGGATCACCTTCCGGTGGCTCGATCTTGACCACTTCGGCGCCGGCGTCGGCGAACATCTTGCCGCAGTAGGAGGCGGCGATGCCCGCCGAGATCTCCAGGACTCTGAGTCCGGCGTAGGGGGTGCGCTGCGTCATCTCTACCTCGCGTGGTGATGTGGGGGATACGGCGCCCGCCCGAGGGGGGACGGGCGGGCGGCCGATCACTGGGGGTCAGGCGTCCTGGCGGGTGCGGGCCTGGCCGAACCGGGTCATCCGGGCCCAGGCGTCGCGGTCGCGCTGGCTGGCCTCGCGGCCGACATGGGTGACCACGTCGACGTCGGTGGCCAGCGACCGGAGGTATCCGGCGGTCGCCTGCTCCCTGGGGATGTGCTTGAAGGGGTCGAAGGAGTAGGCCTTCATCGCGTTCTCATGGGTGATCTTGTTGATCACCGAGTCGGGCAGGTGGCCCATCGTCTCGATGACGTCCTCGGGCGCGAAGGGCCAGTTGCTGTCCGAGTGCGGGTAGTCCGACTCCCAGAACACGTGGTTCTCGTTGAAGTGGTCGATCAGCTGGGGGCCGACCTTGTCGGTGATGAAGCAGGTGTAGAGGTGCTTCTTGAACACGTCGGTCGGTCCGGTGTAGCCCTCGGGGAAGGTGGCGTTGGTCCAGCCGGAGTGGCGGTTGAGCACGTGCTCGGAGCGCCAGAGGAAGTAGGGGATCCAGCCGATGTCACCCTCGGTGAGGGAGAACTTCAGGTTGGGGAACTTGCCCCAGAACTCTGCCCAGATCAGCTCAAGCAGGGTGTACGTGCTCATCATCGAGGAGATGGACATCGCCACGCTCGGCGGCGCGTCGGAGGAGATCATCGGCATCCGCGAGGACGAACCGACGTGGCAGCAGAGCACCGTGTTGTTGTCCGAGGCCGCCTTGAACAGCGGGTACCAGTAGTCGGTGTGGATGCTGGGCATGTTCAGCGCCTCGGGGTTCTCCGAGAACGTGACGGCGTGGCAGCCCTTGTCGGCCAGCCGCCTGATCTCCTTGGCGGCCTCCTCCACGTCGAACAGCGGCAGGATGCCGCACGGGATGAACCGGCCGGGGTGGGCGCCGCACCACTCGTCGACGTGCCAGTCGTTGTACGCCTTGATCATGATCAGGTTGAGGTCGCGGTCCGGCCCCTGGTTGAGCACCTGCCCGGAGAACCCGGTCCAGTTCGGGAAGTTCAGGCCCGCGAGCTGGCCGCCCGCGTTCATGTCCCGGACCCGCTCGTCGACGTTGAAGCAGCCGGGCCGCATCTCGTCGTAGCTGCTGGCGTCGATGTTGTACATCTCGCGCGGCTTGCCGGCCACCGCGTTGAGGCCCATGTTCCGGCCGCGCAGGTCGCCGTAGTACCACTGCTGGACCCCGTCGTCCTCAAGAATCACCCGAGGGGCCTGGTCCTTGTACCTCTCGGGGACATGGGCGTGGAACATGTCCGCGGGTTCGGCGATGTGGTCGTCGACACTGATCAGGATCAGATCGTCCTTGTTCATTTCAACCTCCGTTGGTCGGTCCTGCCGGGCAGGACGGATGGGGGGTGCGGCCCAGACCCCTGTTTCGGATACGAGCCGGAGCCGATCGGGGAACGCGAGCGGGGCTCAGGCCCGCTCCCGTACCGGTCGCCAGGTCGCGAGGAGCAGGACGGCCGAGCCACCCACGCCGACGAGCAGGGCGACCGCCAGCCGGATCCACCCGTCGGCGAGGGCGTCGATTCCCAGCACCGCGTCGAGCGAGGCTCCGCCCGGACCGGCGAGGGCGACCGCGAGGCAGGTCACCGCGAGCAGCAGTACGTACTCGTAGCCGTCCTTGAACACGAAGAAGCCGTTGCGGGCGTGGGCGGTGAGTCCGGCGACGACCGAGACACCGACCAGCGCGCCCGCCGCCACCGGTGTCAGCAGTCCCAGCGCGAGTGCCGTGCCCGCCGCCACCTCCACCACGACCGACATGACGGCCTGCAGCCTGGGATGGCGCATGCCCAGGCCCGCGAACCAGCGGGCCGTTCCGGCGAGCTTTCCGCCGCCGAAGGCGTGGTTGAGACCGTGCACGATGAAGATCACTCCGACCGCGGCACGGACGAGGAGGACGGCGCCGTCCGTCGGCCCCATCAGTCGCTGGCCGGGAGCGGCTTGGCCTCTTTGAGGACGAGGTCGGTCTCGCCGTCCGACAGCGAGCCCTCGCCGCCCACGGTCACGAGCACCTCGACGGCGTCGTCGTCGGGGTGGGTGTAGCGCTTGCCGAGCAGTGACCCGCGCATCCGCTCCGCGGCGGGTGTCACCTCCGCCGAGCCGGACGCGTCACGTCCGAGCATCGGAGCGCCACCGCAGCAGAGCGACAGCGGGCGCGTCCCCGGCCGGACGACGATGACCTCGGTGGCGCACACCTGACTCTTCAGGCGCAGCCCGGCGCGGAGGCCGACGGCCTCGGTACTCATGATCGACTCCTTCGTTGCATGGGGCACCCGCTCAGCTCTCCGCGGGCGGGCCGAGCTGGGCGACGAGATGGCGGCGGATGATCTTTCCGGTCGGCGTGTAGGGAAGCTCGGTGCGGAAGACGACCTCGTCGGGTGTCCGGGAACCGCGCAGCAGGCCGCGGACGTGCGCGCGCAGCTCCGCGACATCGGCCTGTGCGTTCTCGCGCCGGACGACGACCGCGACGAGTCGCTGGCCCCACTCGTCGTCGGGCACCCCGACGACCGCGACCTCCGCCACCGCGGGGTGGGTCAGCAGCGCGTCCTCCACCTCCGCGGGCGCGATGTTCTCCCCGCCGCGGATGATGGTGTCGTCGTTGCGGCCGCCCAGGAACAGGTAGCCGTCCTCGTCGAGACGGGCGAGGTCGCGGGTGGGGAACCAGCCGTCGGCGTCCAGCACCGAGCCCGTTCCCCGGTACTCCCCGGACACCTGCTCGCCGCGGACCCACAGCTCGCCGGTCAGTCCCGGGCCGAGGACCGATCCGTCGTCCGCCCGGATCTGTGCCTCGATGCCGGGCACGACCTGACCGGCCGAACCGAGCCGGGCCCGCAGGAGCGGATCGTCGGACTCGACCGCCTTGCGGTGATCCTCGGGCCCGAGCACGGCGATGGTGGAGCTGGTCTCGGTCAGGCCGTAGGCGTTGGCGAATCCGGTCTCCGGAAAGGCGCGCAGGGCCTGTTCGAGCACCGGCAGCGGCATGCGCGCGCCACCGTAGGCGAGCGAGGCGAGCGCCGGGCAGTCCGCGTCCGCTCCGCCGAGATGCTCGACGACGCGCGCCAGCATGGTGGGCACGACCATCGCGCCGGTCACCTCCTCCGAGCGCACGAGCTCCAGCCAGCAGGCGGGGTCGAAGTCCGGCAGGTAGACCATCCTGCGGCCCGCGTACACGTTGGTCAGGGCTGAGCCGATCCCGGCCACGTGGTACGGCGGGACACTGACCAGGGCGCAGTCGCGCTCGTCCGCCGTGGCGAACTCCACCGTGCCCAGGACGTAGGAGAGCAGGTGGGAGTGGCGCAGCACGACGCACTTGGGGTCGGCGGTGGTACCGCTGGTGAACAGCAGGACCGCGGCGGAGCCGGGATCGGCCTCGGGGCCGGGCACCGGCTCGGTCGCTCTGGCGGCTGACAGCCACTCCTCGGCCGCGATGACGCGATGACCGGTGCTCCTGGCGATCTCGACGTACCTGGAGTCCGCGATGACCACCGGTGCGTCCAGCCGATCGAGCAGGCCGCGCAGCACATCGCGAGGCAGCCGATAGTTCAGCGGGGCCAGCGGGAGTCCGGCGGCGGCGCCGGCGAACAGCAGGGTGGGCAGCAGCGGTGAGTTCTGGCCGATGAACGCGACCGAACCCGCGGCGCCCTCCCGAAGCAGGGTGGCCCCGGCGTTCGCGTCCCGCTCAAGGCCGGCGAAGGTGATGCCGTCCGCTCTGCGCCCGAGGGCGACGCGGTCCGCGAACGCGGCCGCCGCCATGGAGAGAAGCATGGAGATGCTCACAGGGCCTCCGTGGTCCGTGGCGAATTGCGACCAGTAGAACTCGGACCTTTAGTCCTGTCAACCCTCAAGATTGGAACCGTTTGTCGGGAAGGAGTTAGGGCTGCCTAACTTGATCTTCTTTGCAATATGCCCGGTTCTGTCGGGTTTTTTGGATGGAGGTATCGGACTATCGGTGCAACATCACTTGGAGTTCGCACAGTCGCACCTCTTGACGTAGTGAGGAACACTGAATCTAATAGGTCCATAGTTCTGTGATGGGAATCACTTCCTGGGGTGGTTGTACATGCATGTGAGACAACGAGTCGGAACCCTGGCGCGGAGGATGAGCCGGTGACCGCCGGCCGCGCGGCGATCGCCGGGGTGTTCAACACCCCGCAGGCGCGACGCCTGGAGAACTGGACGACCCGGAAGCTGATCGCGTCGGCCGCCCTGGGCGCCCTGCGCGACGCCGGGCTCACGCTCGCCGACGTCGACGGGGTGATCACGGAGGGAGATTCCTCCGCGCTCATCTACGACCTGCGACTCGGGCCCGCCTGGCAGGGGCGGGGATTCGGCCTCGACGCCGTCGTCGAGGCGGCCAACGCGATCGAGGGAGGTCAGGCCGACGTCGTCCTCATCGTCGCGGCCGCGGCAGGGGTGTACGTCGACCGGGACGCGACCGCGCCGTGGACCCGGCCGGAGAACGAGTTCGTGGCGCCCTGGGGCCTCTTCACCGCCGCGGAGTTCGCCCTGATCGCCCGGCGGCACATGACGACCTACGGGACGACCCCCGAGCAACTGGCCATGGTCGCCGCGACCATCCGCAACAACGGTCACCACAATCCCGAGGCGGTGTACTCCGGGCGCGGCCCGTTCAAGCCCGAGGACATCCTCGCCTCCCGGATGATCGCCGACCCGTTCCACCTGCTGGACTGCTCGATGACCTCCGAGGGCGGGTGCGCGCTGGTCCTGGTCGCCGCCGACCGGCTGGCCGACCTCCCTGCCAAGCCCGTCCACGTGCTGGGCGGCGGCGCGGACTACTACGGCCCCGCCTACCAGTTCCCGCCCAGCTGGGACCTGGCCGGCCGTCGCGGCGGCCCGGTCAACGGCCGGATCGGCGGGCGGGCGGCGGACCGGGCGTTCCGGCACGCCGGCCTGGAACGTTCCGACGTCGACGTCCTCGAACTGTACGACCCGTTCTCATTCGAGATCATCCGCCAGCTGGAGGCGTTCGGCTTCTGCGAGCCGGGCGAGGGCGGTCCGTTCGTCGAGGACGGGCACATCGCCATCACCGGCAGCCACCCGGTCACCACGGACGGAGGAACGATGTCGTTCAGCCACGCGGGCGGGTCACCGCAGATGTTCCAGCGCGTCATCCGCGGCGTCCAGCAGCTCCGCGGCGAGGCGGGACCGCTGCAGGTACCCGGAGCCGAGGTGGCACTGTGCAGCGGCGCCGGAGCCGGAGCCCTGTTCAACTCGGTCGTTCTGCTCGGCACGGAGGCGTCGTCATGAGCACACCCCTGGCTCCCCAGCACGGTGAGTTGCCGCACGCCGAGCCCACCGAGCTGAGCGCCCCGTTCTGGAACCGCTGCGCGGAGGGAACGCTGACCTTCCAGCGCTGCGCGGCCTGCCGGTCGATCAACTTCCCGCCGGTCGAGGTCTGCCGCGAGTGCCTGGGAACCGACCTCGGCTGGGAGGAGAGCTCGGGCCGCGGCACCCTCTACAGCTGGACGGTCGTGCACCGGCCGGTCACCGCCGCCTTCACCCCGCCCTACGCGCCCGCCATCGTCGACCTGGACGAGGGCTACCAGATGGTCACGGACCTGATCGGAATCGCACCCGAGGAGATCATCGCCGGGATGCCGGTCGAGGTCGACTTCCACGAGGTGAGCCCCGGACTGCACCTGCCCTACTTCCGGCCGCGCCCCAGCCGGCCCCTGTCCCGCGAGCCTCGCGAGACGGAAGAGGAAACCTGACCGGCCGCGAAAGGTAAGAAACCAGCGGGACAGCCCTTCACCAGCCACAGGCATTCGTGCCTGTGTTCCTCCCTATGGCATCGCGTACCGGCGTGCATGAAACGGCCGTACGCGACGTGAGCCGGCACGCCCCGCTCCGCCGAGCGTCGGCGTGTCCGTTCACCTTCGTCTCCGCACTCCCCACCCCCCGCCGCAGTGCTCCCGGATGCGAGGAGAAACAAGAATGTCATCACCCTCCGGTACGTCAGCCGCCAACCTGCCACCTCGGTCGATTCCGGTCGTCATCACGGTGCTGCTCATCGCCGAGATCGTCAGCGCCTTCGAGACGACCATGGTCTACAACGCCCTGCCCCGGTTCATCGCGGCGTTCCAGAGCAACGCCGCGGACGTCAGCTGGAGCGTGACGGCGTTCCTCCTCGTCGCGGCCGCGTCCGCCGCGCTGTGCGGCCGTCTCGGTGACGTCTACGGGCGGCGGAAGCTCCTGATCATCGTGCTGCTGCTCTCGGCGGTGGGTTCGCTGATCAGCCTCTCCACCGGCACGCTGACCGGCGTGATCGTCGGCCGGGCGATCCAGGGAGCCGCCGGGGCGATCCTGCCGCTCTGCTTCGGCCTCGCCCGCGAGATGCTGCCGGCCAAACGGGTACCGGTCGCGGTCGCGGTCATCGCGGGTGCGGCGCTCATCGCCGGAGCGTCGGGCAACCTCGTCTCCGGCCTGCTGCTCGACCTGGCGGACTGGCACCTCATCTTCGTCTTCGCCGCCGCCCTGGCGCTCATAGCCGCCGCGGCCTGTCTGGTCCTGCGACCCTCGACCGTCATCGCACGAGTACAGAAGATCGACTATGTGGGTGGTGTCCTCTTCGCCCCCGCCATCGCGCTGGTGCTGTTCGGGGTCACCCAGTCCCGTAGCTGGAGCTGGGGAGACGCCAGGACGCTTGGTTTCATCCTGGTCGGGCTGGCGATACTCGCGGTCTGGGCGTGGTGGGAGCTCAGGGTCGACGACCCGATGATCAATATCCGGCTGTTCTTCCAGCACAAGCTCGCCCTGACGATGCTCGCCACCGCGGTCCTCGCGCTCGGTCCGCTCGGTATCAGCGGATTCCTCTTCCCCCTGATGATGCAGACGCCGGAGGCGGCACCGGTGGGTCTCGGGCTGAGCCCGAGCGTCGCGGGGATGTTGGCCTTCTCCACCTCCATCATCGGCTTCGTGCTCACCCCGGTCAGCGGGCGCGTCTCGGCGGCCGCGGGGGCCCGGCTCTCACTGATGATCGGCGCGGCCGTCGGTGTGGCGGGCGTCGTGATGCTCGCGGTGCTGCACAAGAGCGTCGTCGGCCTGGTCGCGAGCACCCTCGTCCTCGGCATCTCGACGGCGTTCGTCTACACCGCGCTGCCCAACCTGGTGGTCGAGGCGGTCCCTGCGGAGAACACCAGCGAGGCGACCGGCGTCAACGTCGTCACCCGCACCGCCTTCCAGGGCGTCGCCACCTCGGTCGGGGCCGTGCTGCTCGCCTCCGCCACCGTGCCGGGGACGACGTTCGGAACCGAGGCGGCCTACTTCAAGGTGTTCGCCCTGATGGGGGTCTGCTGCGTGATCACGTTCGTGATCGGCATGGTCATCAAGCCCGGACGGGAAACGGCACGATCCGCGACGCCCGGGGTCGCGACCCCCGTGGCGGCGCAGGCCGACTGACGGCCGCACCGGTTCAGGGCCCCGGGACGACGACGTCCCGGGGCCCTGCCCCCTGACCGATCTCCCCACCTCGGGGGCGGTCGCGGGGGGCTTTCGGCGGTACGGCCCCCGGTGCGCCGGAATTGTCACTCCCCGGTGCCAGACTCGCTCGGCATGAGCGACGATGTGCGGCTGAGGGATGTCGAAGAGGCCGATCTGGAGCTGTTCTTCGAGCACGAGCACGACCCCGAGACGGTCCGGCGGTCGAAGTTCGTTCCCCGGGAGCGGGAACGCTTCATGACCCACTGGACCACCAGGGTCCTGGGAGACCCCACGAACCTGGTGCGGACGGTCACCGTGGACGGCGAGGTGGCCGGCAATGTCGTGTCCTGGTGGGAGGGGGACATGCGCTTCATCGGATACGTGTTCGGCCGGCGGTACTGGGGCCGGGGCATCGGCACCCGGGCGCTGACGCTCTACCTGCGGCAGGAGCGGACCCGCCCGCTCTACGCCGACCCCTTCGGCGGGAACATCGGTTCGGTACGACTACTGGAGAAATGCGGCTTCCGGCACACCGAGACGGTCCGGTACGGCGAACACGAGCACATCATGCTGGTGCTGGACGCGTCCTCCTCACCCGTCTGATTCCGGGCGCGTCAGCGTACGCGGTGTATGAGCGTCAGGTCCTGTTCGAAAAGCACGAGGCCCGCTCACCCCTGTCGCGCTGTGCGAGTGTCTGTCGCGTAACTGTGGCCTCCTGGGTGAAGTGGCGGAGTCAGTGGTCGTCACCACCAGTTGGCATGGCACCGCGCCCGCCCTCTGGGCGGACGCGGCGGGAACGGGAGCCGGCTAAGTGATGGAGGAGCGGATGGTGCCGGTCCAGAGGTTGGCGGCCTTCTGGTAGACCATGAGCAACTCACGGTCGAAGTACGGTGAGACGCCGGTGTCGTACCGGTTGTCGCCATCGGTGTCGGAAACGCTGACCGTGATGCCGTTGAGATAGCCGACGCGGCTGTCGTCCGTGTACTGGGTCAGCCACGAGGAACCGAGAGAGCCCTCACCGGTGAACGGGGAGTCCACCCCGACGGGCCGGTCCGCGGGGAGGCCCGTGACCTTCATCGCGAACGTCGATCCGGTCGACCGTTCGAGGCTCTCGCCCGGGTAGGGCCGGCTGCCGTCGGGGTTGGGGCCGGCGGGGTAGCCGAAGACGTCGACCGTGGGCGCGAGCGGCTGGTTGAACGCGACCCCCTGGCCGCCGACGCTCTCGGCCAGCTTCCCGGTATCGGTCAGCACGTCCGGAGAAGAGAGGACGACGCCGTTGTACACGTTGACGAAGGCGAGGTCGCGGTCGTAGTCCCGGATGTCGTCGAAGTCATAGTGAACGAGGCCCTGCTTTCCGACGTACAGGCCGAAAGGGGTCGTGCCCTCGGAGTAGCCGGGGACGAAGACCCACTTGGCGAGCGCGCCGGCCGGGGCCTCGACGTCCAACAGGCAGTGACCCGCCGTCGCGACGAGGTTCCGGTATTTCGAGTGCACGGACGTGCCGGTGCACCAGTGCGGCTGGAGGTCGCTGCCGATGAAGAACACCTTGCCCGAGGTCGCGGGCATCCCCCATGTCGGCATGGTCGGCTCCTCCAGTGGCGGGATGGAAACCGGGGGGCCGTCCGGGACGATGTCCGTGGACAGACGTTCCCCGGCGACCGTGGTCCGCACGGCGTACGGCGTGGCGTTCTTCAGGTTGGCGGCCCCGTCGGCGAGCCAGAACCTCGCGACCTGCTGAGCCGTCGTCACCGTGGGAGCCAACGGGACCACCAGCACACTCGCGGCCTGTGCCGGCCCGGTGACGACAGTGGAACCCAACACGCTCAAGCCGATCCCCAACGCGATCAGTGCACGCCTCAAGGGCGATCTCCCGTCCAGTCATGGGGCGCCTTCGCGACCCGTCAGCGTGGAGAGCCGGCCGATCGACACGGCCGGCGAACAGCAAGATCGTAACCTCGATCGGAGCTCTGGTCCAGAAGTTTTGGATCACGCGTTCGATGTATCAGGTATTTGTTCGACCAGAAGTTCGAGGGTTGAGGCATCGGTGCCCGGGTGGGCGCTCCGCCCGCTCTACGCCGACCCCTTCAGCGGGAACATCGGCTCGGTGCGAGTGCTGGAGAAATGCGGCTTCCGGCGCGTCGAGACGGTCCAGTACGGCGAGCACGAGCACCTCATGCTCGTGCCGGCGTTCTCCTCACCCGTCTGATTCCAGGTGCGTCCGCGCATGTGGTGTATGGGCATCCGGGCCTGGGGGCCGGTCATGTTCGAAGGGTGCGGCGAAAAGCGCAGCGAGGGTAGGTGATGGGCTGGAGCCGCTCGTCTACCGACGGGTAGCGCTCCTGCCGGGCACGCGCCCGGCAGGAGCCGCTTTCAGCAGGTGACGGTCCTTTCGTACTTTGCGAACGCGGCTTGGGGGACGAACGCCCAGAATCTCCTCTGATTGTTCTTCATGGTGAAGCACCAGCTGTCCTTGCCCCGCTTGACGAGCACCTTCACCCTCATCGTCCTGCCGCACTTGTTCGTCAGCATGACTCCCTGACGAATGACCAATTGGCGCTTGACGCAGGACGGAGCGGTGCCGGCCGACGCGGACGCGGACGCCGACCCCGCACCGGCGGTCGTCGCCGGTGCCGCGTTGGCCGCGCCCGCAGGCGCCAGGGCGAGGGCCGCCGAAGCGACGACGACGGCAGTGGAAATTTTCAGTGTGCTGAGCATGGGGACTGTCTCCCGGTGTCGGCTCTCTCTACGAGAACGGTGTTCGAGACTTGGGACAGCGATCCGCGGGCGCGGTCACCGGGGCCCGTGCCGTCTCGGCGGACGGCACGGGAAACGGCTTGCTGTGCGGATCCGGGGACCGTTAAGCCTGGGGAACCTTGTCAGCACCAGGGCGAGAGGAGGCAGTAGAAGTACCTCTTGTGGTTCCAGAGTAAGGACCTGAAGATCCTGGGGAGCGAGTTGAACGCCGCGGAGTAGCTGGTCCATCCCTTCTTCGCCGCCTTCTCCAGCTTCGCCCACACCCACGCGCCGCCTGCCTTCATCACGGCGTGGCAGGCCAGCCGCTGCTTCCAGCCCTTCACCCGGCTGCATGAGAACTTCTTCGCCGCTGCCACGGTTGCCGGAGTGACCGCTCCTAGCGTGGGAGCGAGGTTCTCCGATGCCGTCTGCACGACCATGACGTGCGCGGAGCGCGTCACGGGGGCCGCATGGGCCGGCGCCGTAGTGGCCAAGGTCATGACCGCGGTACTCGCGGCCAGGGCCAGTCCTGCTTTTTGGCGCATGTTCATGCTTGCCGTCCTTCCTCTGGTCTCGCCGGCGGCACTCTGCTGCCGGCCGATGCGCCATCGGGCGAAACGCGGGCCTGTATCGCACTCGCTGTCGTCCGACGGCCTTCGAGGCCCGAAGTTATGCGGCGCCTATTTGTTTGGCAGCCCTGTTCAGAGCCCCAAACAAACAGATCGAGGGGGCGATCGACGACCTCGCCGACCGGCGGCAGGTGGACCCGGTGGGTACCGCCTGCGTCAAGACCCGGCGCCCGCGTACCCGTGCGTGTGCCCATCGGCTTGCCCGTCGGACGTCGCGTCCCGGGCAGGCCGGCCAGATGTCGCCCCCGCGGGAAATCGGTCGAGAAAGTCGCGCCAGCGCGGACGATTATGTAGTTTCAATTTCTCTAGCGACCTTTGCCGTCCAGTGGGTGGAGCGCCTGAACAGTGGGTCGTCGCGAAAGACCGCTGGATCCCGCGGAGGGACCTGTCCCGGGCTTCGCCTACGCGCTGCGGAAACTTCGCCAGGAGGCCGGTGGCATCACCTACCGGGACATGGCGCGGCGCGTGGGTTATTCGGTCACCACCCTGTCCCAAGCGGCCGCCGGCGAACGCCTGGCCTCGCTGCAGATCGTTCTCGCCTACGTGGAAGCGTGCGGTGGCGACCTGGCGGAATGGGAAACCCGCTGGCGCGACGTGACCGCGGAACTGGCGCGTGAAATGCGAGACGACGATGGGGCTGTGCCGTCCTACCTGGGCCTGGCCTCCTACGATGCCGAGGACGCGGCCCGTTTCTTCGGGCGCGAACGGCTGGTTCGGGAAGTAGTGGACCTGCTGGAACTGCGCCGTTTCGTGGCGGTTTTCGGACCGTCCGGCAGCGGCAAGTCCTCCTTGCTGCGGGCCGGGGTCGTGCCGGCCCTGCGGGCGTCGTCGTTCTCACCGCCGAAGGTGGTGGTCATCACCCCGGGCGACCACCCGATGCGGCACGCCGACCGGCTGCGCGCCGATGAGTCCGCCGACGGATCACCGGTAGTGGTGGTGGACCAGTTCGAGGAGGTGTTCGCGCTCTGCCGCGACCGGCGCGAGCGTGCGGAGTTCGTGGACATGCTCGTCGGTGCACGACGACCGGCGAGCGCACTGCGGGTGATCGTAGCCGTCCGGGCCGATTTCTACGGGCGCTGCAGCGAGCACCGAGAACTCGCCGAATCCCTGCGCGACGCCAGCCTGCTGGTCGGGGCCATGACCAGAGACGAGTTGCGGGAGGCGATCGTACGGCCGGCCATGGCCGACGGCCTCACGGTCGAACGCGCGCTGACCGCGGCGATCATCGCTGACGTCGCCGACGAGCCCGGCGCGCTGCCGCTGATGTCGCACGCGCTGCGTGAGACCTGGCGGCGCCGCCGGGGCAAGATGCTGACGCTCGATGCCTACGAGAGCGTGGGCAGGGTACAGGGGGCGACCAGTCACACCGCCGAGGAGCTGTACGGGCGCCTCTCCCCGGCCCAGGCCAGGATCGCCAGGCGCGTCCTGCTCCGGCTGATCAACCCTGGAGAGCAGGCCGAGGACACCCGCCGTCCGGTCTCCCGCGCGGAACTGGATCCTCTGGGAGACGTCGACACGGGACTCGTCATCGAGCTCCTGGCCGGCGCCCGGCTGCTGACGCTTCATCAGGACACCGTGGAGGTGGCCCACGAGGCCCTCATCGGGGCGTGGCCACGGCTGCGGGGCTGGGTCGACGAGGGTCGCGATCGTCTGCGCGCGCACCGGCAGCTGTCCCAGGCGGCCGCGTCCTGGGCCGAGCACGGCCACGACGCCGGCGCCCTGTATCGGGGCGCGCGCCTGACCGTCGCCGAGAAACTGCTCGCCGAGTCGGAACACCGCGACGATCTCACGCCCCTGGAGAACGACTTCCTCCAGGCGAGCGCGGCCCGTGCCCGGCGTGCCTCGCGCCTGCGGTCCGGCATCGTGGCCGCCCTGGCCGTGCTGCTGATCATCTCCGTGGCCGCGTCGGTGGGCGCCGTACGGCAGACCGACCTCGCCCGGGGGCGGCTGGAGGAGACGACGGCCCGGCTGGTGGCGCAACGCGCCGCGACCCTGCGCCTGACCGATCCGAGGTTGGCCCGCCGGCTGAGCGCCGCGGCGTGGCGGCTCTCCCCGGTCTCCGAGGCCAGGGGAGAGCTGGTCGACTCGATGGCGAGCCCGATGGTCGACGCCTTCACCGACCCATACGGCACCGCGGGGTCGCTGTACACGCTGAGCTCCGACGGAGCCGAACTGGCGTCCTACACTCCCGGCCGGCCGGGCGAGCCGGGCACCCTTCGCGTCCACGACCTTGCCCGGAAGAAGCAGGTCGCCGACGTGCTCTGGGAGCGGGAGGTTCTGGCTCTCGCGTTCAGACCCGGAACGCGCACCGTGGCGGTGGCGGACCTCTCCGGGGTGTGGCTGTGGTCGGTCCACGGCCCGGCGCCGAGCGGCTCACCCCTCATCTCCTGGCAGGGTTCGGACCAGCCCGACATGTGGTTCAGCCCCAGTGGCCGTTTCCTGACCATCTCGGGAGTGGAGGCCACGGAGACATGGGACGTCGAGAGGCACACCCGGGTACTGTCCGAAGAAGTCGTTCACATCAGTCCGGACGACCGGCTCGCGTTGGTGATCCCTTCCCGGGCTCGGGACCTGATCGCGGAGGAGACACCCGACTCGGACGCCGCGGCCACCGGTGGTTCGCGGTCTGCCCGTCGCCTTGAGCTGTGGGACCTTGTACGTGGCAAACGCGTCGACGCACCCTGGTTGCCGTCCAATGCCACCACCGGCGCGTTCAGCCCGGATGGCCGGCTGCTCGCCGTCTCCGCCCGCGAGGACGGCGTCCTGCTGTTCGGCATCTCGACCGGCAAGGAGGTGACAGAGGCGCCCATGTACGCGCCCGCCGAACGGCTGGAGTTCAGCGGCGATGGCCGTTTCCTCACCGGGACGGACATCGAGAATCGGGTGAACCTGTGGAGCATACGCAAGGGCATGTCCGATGGCATGCTGCTGGCGAGCCTCTCGCTCCCTCCGGGAACACTGGCTCCGCTTCATCGGATCTCCCACGACGGGCACCTCCTCCGAGTGGCGGACCCGTTCGGGACGGTGCAAACGTACGATCTCTCAGCGCACACCACCACGCTCGGCATGTTCGCCCCGGGAAACGACGAGCGGCGCTTCAGCCCCGACGGCCGCTTCCTGGCCGTGGCGACCGGCAAGCAGGAGGGCTGGAAGATCAAGATCTGGGACGTCGCCACCCGGAAACCTCTCGGCGCCGCGATCCGGCCGGACGACCCGCCTCCTCCGGAGGCAGAGCTCAACGATCCATCTCTGCCCGAGGCGGAGCCGTACTCGCCGGTGTTCAGCCCCGATGGACGCACGCTGGCGCTCATCCACGCCCAGTCGACCGTGGTGACGTTTTGGGACGTTGCGACGAGGGCCCGCATAGGCGACTTCACCGTGAGGCGTCAGTCGGCGGACGGAGTACGCGATCTGGTCTTCTCCCCCGACGGAAGGACCGTGGCGGTGAGCTCCTTCTCCGACAGCCAGGACGACGTCGACGAACTCGAACTGTGGGACGTCAGGAGCCGGACGTGGCTCAGGAGCATCGGGATGTACGCCGCGGGCGTGACCTTCCTACCTGACGGACGGCGATTGCTGGCCCGCGAGGGATCCTTCCTCACCGATACGCGCCGGTTGCCCGGAACCGAGGGAGCACTGCTGGACCTCGTCACCGGGAAGGTGTCGCCGTACCAGGCCGACGCCCGCGCTCGGGGAGAGGTGATCTTGTCGCGGAACGCGGCCGCAACCGGTGACACGTCCGGTCGTGTGACGTTCTGGACCGGGGAACTGCGCGAGCAACTCGCCCCGCCGCAGGTCGCGCACACGACGGCCGTCTCCGCTCTCGTGCCCTACCCGCCGGGTGGCATGTTCGCGTCCATCTCCGACAAAGACGTCATGCTGTGGGAGTGGCGCGGGCACCGGCAGATCGGTTCCAGGATCGAGCTCACCTCCGACCTCGTCGCCACCGTGGCATTCAACCGGACGGCGCTGCTCATCTCCCACCGGGATGGAAGGCTGCTGGAGATCACCGTCGCCCCGAATGCCGCCGCTGCGGCGATCTGCGCTGAGGATGGGGCGCTGTCCCGCCCCGAGTGGGACGTCCACATCCCTGAGCTGCCTTACGCGGATACATGTCGAGGGGGCCGCCAATAGCACTTCAGACGCCCGATTCTCCCTCACACTCCGGCGACTGCAGTCACACGCCACCACATCAACCGCATGAGCCGGGACCCGAACCTGCCTGACGGCATCCAGCGCTCTTTCAGGACCCACCCGCGCCGGTGGACCGCCCGGTTGCTTCGGGTCGGCCTTGAATCCCCGCGACCAATCGCCAGACGCTGGTCGAAGGATTCAGCATCGGATTCTTCCCATCAGGGCTGATCTGCTGTGCTCTGGCATACGCGGAATCAACCTTGTCTGCGAAGTCAGAAAATCTAGTGTTGCCCTCGCTCCAGAAAGGGATGATCTTCTTCAGTGTTTTCTTGGCGTCGTCGGCCGACTGAAACGGCTTGGTGTATTTGGCATGATGAAGGATCAGCCAGAATTCAAAGGACGGAGTGGAGAGTCCGAGTTCGACCGAACTTCCCTGTGCTGCACGCAGCATCGAAGCTGTGAGCGTTTCGTCCAGCTCTGTGTCCAGGACACGCCAGACGGCATCGTATTCGTCCGACACCCGGCTGACCGCTTCGCGTACCGCGGAGATGTGATCCCCTTTGGGGATGTCCACATCGAGCTGAGGACCGCGACGCGACCGCATACCAGTGAAGTAGCCTTTCTCGGTGGGTCCTTCACACAAAATCAGGAAACTGGAGCGCTCTTCCCTCGGGTTGCGTCTGTTCCGCCCCATTCGGGTTTCAGCGCTGATCTTCGCCGGTTTGGCCGTCCGGGGGGACATCGCCTACCTCTCCGCGCCTTGAAAGCGCAGCAGCGAAAAGCTCGTCATTGACAATCGGGACAGCACCGTAGCGGCCGGTCAGGTATCTCCGCTCCCGGTTCTCGTCCTTACGTGGTTTGAAATCAGACAGCGGGAACAGCTCCGTCGCGCCACATTCGTCTTTCTCGGTGAACCAGACATGGTCTCGATGGAGCACTTCCTCGCCCTGGATCCGGCCGAGCAGTGTGGCATCGTGGCTGGTGAAGATGAGCTGGGCTCCCAGCGGGTTGGTCTCCGGTTCCCGAAACAGCTTGACCAGCTGGGCCGACAGATATGGATGCAGGCTTGAGTCGAGTTCGTCCACGATGAGAAGACTTCCTCGGTCGAGCGACCTGAAGACCGGTATTCCTATGGGTAACGCCCACCTTTGATCACCAGTACCTGCCGGTTCAGGGGCACCGAGCGGAGCGCGTCGAGGATGAAGGCCAGGGGCGTCGTACTCCTGGAATTGACCAGAAACCCAGACGGCGCCGAGCCGTTGTGGTGAAATGCGCCGAATGGAGCGAGTGCGGCAGCTGGTGGGCGAGATGCTGATCTACTGTTTCGTCGTCATCCTGCTCACCGGCGGCTTCCTGGCCTTCTTCTACACACCGAGCAACCAGATGGTCCCCTACAACGGCTTCTACGAGCCGCTGCGGGGTGTCCCCGTGAGCGCGGCCTACGACTCGATCCTGAAGATCAGCTCCGAGGTGCGTGGCGGCCTGCTCATCCGGCACCTGCACCACAGCTCCTCGGTCCTGCTCGTCCTGGGAACCGTCGTCTGGATCCTGCTCGGCCGATCCCGTTACGCCCTCGCGGCCCTGGGGCTGGTCCTGCTCAGCGGTCTGGCCGGCTACGGCTCCGCCGACGACCTGCTCACCGGAACCGTCCTGGAAAAGCTGCCCACTCCCTGGTGGTACGGCTTGCATCTCCTGACGGCGCTGGCCGTGGTCACCGTACTGGTGCTCTCCTCTCGCCGCGAGGCCGGCCGAAGCCCGAGAACGCTCCGCTTCGTGGCATTGAGCCTCGGCCTCACCATTCTGGTGATCTTCTTCCTCTGACCGGCTACCGGCTCGCGATGAGGATGAGCTTCCATCCGCCGTTCCGAGGCTACTGGTGATCAGAGGTTGGCATTACCCGTAACACATCTGCCCTCCCAGGTCAGAGGCATGATCACAGGTAACGTCGAGCTTTCAGGTTCAGTACGGCACTTGCGTTCGGTTAGATTTCTCCGTCGCGGATGCCCGTGAGGAAGTTGTGCCAGGCCGTCGGGGAGAAGGTCAGCATTGGGCCGGCTGGGTCCTTGCTGTCGCGTACGGCGATGAGGCCCGGAAGGTTCGTGGCTACTTCCACGCAGTCGTCTCCGTTTGGGCCGCTGTAGCTACTTTTGATCCAGATGAGGTCGGGATGGATGGATTCCATGATGCTCGCCTCTACTTAAGATGATCAATGAGTTTGGTCAGGTACGCGGCGGAAACCTCCGCGCTGAGTGCAGACGCACGCGCATGGTCGAATATGAGCGTATAACCACGTAACTCTTCTTTGGTCTCCAAGTACAGGTCGCTCATGGCCGTCTCCACGTAGACGATCGAGCCGTCTCCCTGTTTGAAGTCGAGGATCATGAACGAGCCCTCAATGGCGGCATGTGCGCCAGCGGTATCAGGGAGAACTTGGACGGTGATGTGATCTCGCGCTGATAGCTCGATCACATGCTCCAATTGCCGCACCATGATCTCTGGGCTGCCGACCACCTTGCGCAACGCCGCCTCATCGAGGATGACCCACAGGTTGGGCGGATTGTCCTGTCGGAGGATCTCTTGCCGGGCCAGGCGTGCCTCAACGCGCCGGGCAATGAGGGTTTCGTCCATGACCCGGCCTCCTCGAAAGATGGCGGTCATGTAGTCCGGCACCTGCAACAGTCCAGGGATGGACAGTGCGTGGTAGGCGCGGATGTCGATGGCCGCTGCCTCGAACCCCGCGAGTGAACCTCTGAACACATCGCTGTACTTCGACCACCAGCCCTTTTCGCGGGCCTGGCGGGCAAGGGTGAGCACAGCATCGTGCATGGCTTTGTCGGTAACGCCATAAAGATCGAGCAAGGCCCGAATGTTCGCCAGATCAGGCCGTACCCATCTATTTCCCTCCATATAGGTCAATTTGCCTGGCGACCACGCCAGCTGCCGAACGACCTCTTCGGCGGTGAGACCAGCCGCTTTGCGCAATCTGATGAGCTCGGCACTGAGTTGCCGTCGGCGCACCGTAGGACTGCCCTTCACGCCGAACCCCCTCAATCAAGACTCAGAGAGAAAAATAGTTTGAGGCAATAAACTTTGAGGCTTGCAAGTTGGTCGGGTCAAGGTTCACTATGGACCCACCACCCCATAACTCAGAGTGAGGACACCATGACAGTCGGAGGTCGATCCTTGCAACGGCTCCGCCTGTTCGATGTGGTCGTGGTGGGCTCAGTCCTTCTCGTCAGCGGGTGTCTTCGCCGGGCTGACGAACGATCCGATCTGCGGGACGGTGTAGACCACCCCCTGTTCGCGGAGGTAGGCGACCACCTTCCTGGCCGTGCCCCGGGCGATACCGAACTCCTGCACCATCTGCACCTCAGAGGGGATCAGGTGGCGCGGCAGGTACTGGCCGCGTTCGATTCTCTCGGTGAGGGTCTCGGCGACCTGGATCCATATCGGCCGATCACGCTCGAACTCGATCATGCGAAGAAGATAGACGGCCATGCTCATAGGCACTCATGTGAGTACGAGCATGGACGAGCACACGCAGAGAAGAGCTGTAGAGGCTCGAAATCCGCCTCAAGGCTCATAAAGCGGACCCGCCCGGTGCTGGAACACCGTGACGGGCCCTTGATCAGGAAGTAGGTCCTGACCCGTGAGCAACCCTAGTGCTCCAGTTCTCGACAGACAGGCGGTCGGTGACTGCGGCTGTTTCGCCGAGGTGCCGCCGATGCCGATGGGGTGTGCCGTCTGCGGGCACGCTCCCTACGCGCACGGTTGTCCCGATCGGCCCGCCGATCACGAGTACGCCCAGCCCTCCGGTGACCTGTTGGACATTCGGCTGCGGGTCCGTCGTACCGGAGACCGTTCCCTGCCGTGCTTCGAGCCGCCCGCCCACGCGGCCCCGGCCAGGACGATCCCCGCTCAGCGGTCCGCCGAGGTGGTCGCGCCGATATCCGTTCGGCAGCGTGCCGGGTCGGCCCCGGCCGAGAGGATTCCGCCGATCCCCGCTCAGCGTCGTCCCGAGCGGAGACCGGCCGTCGAATCGCCCGTACCGGTGTCGCCGCCTCGGCGGATGTCCTGTCGTCCGCGTCCGGCGTCCGCTCCCACCAGGCCGTCCCGGCTCGGATGTGGACGCCGTCTCGTGCCCCGCTCCGGGCGAAGAACCACCTGCGCACCGAACCGCTCGGCGGTCACCCCGTCTTCGTATCGGCCACCCGGCCGGTACGGCGAACCCCTCCAGATCCTTCCCCGCTTCATGAAGCAGGCCCGCCCCACGCTGACAACGACCGGACGGGCCCTTGATCGGATCGAGGTCCAACCAGTGAGAGATGGTAGTTCCGCCCACCCAGAGCCCACCAGCCCCGAGACGACGATTCCCAAGACGACGATTCCCGGCTGGAGGTTGATCCTCAGCGACGCCGGGCGACTGTGGGCCAGCCGGGAGCGGCCCTTCTCCAAGGTGGCCACCCACGCCGGGGCCGAACGAACCGTCGACGGCGACAGCCTGGAGGCGCTGCGGGCCGAGACCGACCGGCAGGAGACCTTCGCCCGCGAGGCGGAGGAGCAGGCGGCACGCGAACAGGAGACGCGGGAGACTCCTGCCTCGGAGGAGCCGGAGCAGGAGACGCGAGAGCAGGAAACTCGGGAACAGGAGACGCGAGAGCGGGAGATGCCGGAGCGGGAGCAGGCCGGGCGGGTGGTCTCGTGATCCGCCGCTGCCTGGCCGCCGCCCGGGGCCGTCACCGCGACGGCCAGGCCGCCGCCCCGGTCCCGCATTACACCTGGGACCACGAGGCCCGCGCCGAGGCCGCGATGCTGGAGATCACCTGGCCAGGCTGGGCCGTGCTGTACGGCACCGGCAGCCGACTCTTCCACGCCATCGCCACCTGGCCCACCCCGGAACCGCTGATCATCTGTGACCGGACCGTCGAGGGCCTGAAGACCCAGATGCGCGAGGCCGAGACGACCGCGCTCCTGCACCGCTGGGCACTCACCTCCACCTCGGCCAGCATCGGCCACTTCTGATGAGCGGGCACGACGGCCCCATCCCTTCCCCGGTCCGGGGCCGCCGTGCCGTCAACGACGTACCGCGTGAGGGTGAAACGCGGTGCGTGACGTGGGCGGGCCGCCCACCCGGCCCGCCCCCGTGACGTATCCGCCGCGCCATCCCACCGTCAGGTTCGTTCGGGGACGCCCGGCCCATCTCGCGTCCCCGATGAGATCGCCGCCACGCGCCTGACACGCAGGTGCGCGTGTTCGCGCACGGTCCGCACGCAGGGCGGCCGACCGGTCACCGCCACGGGCGGTGGACGACCTTCGTCGCGGAACGGCCGGGGTAAACGACGATCAGGTGCTCCTCGACGGGCGCGTCGGGGTCGTCCTCGTTCCACTCGAACGCGCGGGCGTAGACGCGCATCCGGTAGCGGCCGGGGCCGTCGACGGCCAGGTTGGGCAGCGGCTTGATCGCCCCGCTGTCACCGCCCTCGGGGTACGGCGGTACGACCAGGCGGCCGCTGCGACTGATGACGCCCACCTCGACCACCCGCTCCCAGCCCTTGAGCCGGAGCGGCGGGGCGGCGCCGAACGCCTTGACCGTCAGACACATCGGCGCGTTCTCGCCGTCGGTCGTGATGGCGGCGCTGCTGCCGGCGGCGTCGATGAACCCGTCGTCGATGGCCTTGAAGATGTCACCGCCCGCGCCCTCGGTGCTGTCCCGGTCGTCGAAGACGGCATAGCCGCCCCCTTCGAAGAGCAGGTACGCGGCCGTGCCCTGCCGCCTGGCCCGCAGCTTCGGCCAGGGGTCGGCGCATCGGGCGTTCATCTCGCTCTCCCAGGCGGCCAGCTCTCGCTCCCGCTTGGCCTGTTCGCGCGCCTCGTCCGCCCGCTGCCGGGCGACGACGTCGGGGCACAGGAACTCCAGGGCGTTGCCAAGCTCGCCCGCGCCCGCCGATCCGCCCGTCCGCCGGAGCAACTCCTGCCGTTCCTCGACGCCGGGCACCGCGCACAGTTTCTCGCCGTAGGCCAGGATGCGCTGGTCCGGCAGGTCCTCGGGGAACATCGGGCTCCCCGCGTAGGTGTCGTTCCTGGCCAGGCACAGAAACGCCCGCCGCCGGTCCTGCGGCGGAGTGTCGGCGTAGGACCGGATCCGCTCGCGGCACCCTTCGTCCGCGCCGGTGAAGCTGAACCGGGCGCCTTCCTCGGCGCCGACCGCGACGAGCGGCAGCACGAGCGCCACGGCGACGATCGGCCGCGGCCCGCGGCCGGTGGCGGGCCGCGTGGCGGTTTCAGCGGCGGGCATGCCGGCGGGTCCGGCGAGCTCGTGCGCGGTGCGTGCCAGCCACACCGTGTGGAACACGCCGAGCGCGTTCACCACGAGCCCCGGGCCGTCGAACAGCAGCCACTGGAAGGCGAGGTTGAGCACGGGGAAGGCCAGCAGGACGACGAGCGCGATCCGCCCGATGTCGATCGTGGCGCTGCTCCACCGCCCGTCGCGGCGCTGCCCGACGAGGATCATCACCATCCAGCCGAAGCTCGCCAGTCCCAGCAGGCTGATCACCTGGAGGCCGGGGCCGTCGAGGAAGCGCAGCAACGCCGGGGTCAGCACGCCGATCAGGCCGAGCGCCAGGGCGATCACCCGGAACAGGGCCGAGACTCCGGAGACGACCCGCACCAGCAGGATCACCGTGGCGGCCCACGCGACCAGGCTCGCGACGTACTCCACGGTGTCGGACAGCTCGTCGACGAGTTCCCAGAGCACCAGGTCGCCGGCGACGTTCGCATAGAGCAGGCGCCGTAGCCAGACCACGCCGCGTGGCAGCCCCTCGGTGCGCGGCAGCGCGGGACCGCGCAGCACCTGCCACAGCATCCACGCGTTGAGCCCGCAGATCCCGGCGAGCAGCAGACCCAGCCAGTCTTCCTCCGCGGAGATGCCCCACGTCGAGGCCGCCGCGGCCACCGACAGCGCCGACAGGTCCCCGGACACGGCGGCGAGCACCGCGGCTACCGCCACGACGGTCAGGTAGAGCGCGACGACGACGGCGGCCACGCGCCCGAAGCGGTATCGTCCGATGGCGGCCCAGATTCGAGTGACGATGCGGGTGATCTTAGCGGCATATCGACACGGTTCCCGCGCAGTCGCATCGAGCACCAGCGGCCCGTCCGGGATCGGGAGTGGTCGTGGAAGGCCCACCGGCAACCGTCATTGGCGCAGGCTTTCAGGCGGGCCCACGTCTCGTCGGCCAGTGCCGCCGCCGTCGCGCCGACAACCCGGCCGACCACGGCGTCCATGCCGTCGCCGTGGTCGACGAAGGCGACGCCGTCCGGCGTGAACGTGATGTCGGCGCCGGACCGGCGGGCCTTGTGTCCCGGGTCAGCTGTTCGCCGTCAAGGCGGCGCGTGCGGTGGTGAGGATCTCCTCGGAGAGGGGGGAACCCTTGGTGGCCCGGGACAGGACGAGTGCGCCGAGCATCGTGCACAGCCGGGTGATGCCGTCCTGGTCCTCGGTGGCGAGCCACTCGGCGAAGTCGCTCACGCCCTCGGCGTAGACGCGGTGGGCCTCGTGATCACCGAGTTCCCGTGCCATGTCGGTGGCGAGCCCGGCGACGGGGCAACCGTCCGCCGGGTTGTCGCGGTGCTCGACGGAGAGGTAGGTGTCGATCGCCGCCCGCTGCTCCAGTCCTGCCGCGCGGCGCCGGGCGAACTCGTCGAAGGCGTGGGCGGTGGCCTCGTCGACGAGCGCCTCCTTGGAGGCGAACTGCTTGTAGAAGCCGCCGTGGGTCAGCCCGCACTCCTTCATGAGGTCGGCGACGCTGACCTGTGTGCCCCGCTCGCGGAACAGCCGGGAGGCGGCTGCCACGACCCGCTTGCGGTTCTCCTGTGCTTGCGCCTGCGACACGCGGCCCATCGGCCACCTCTCAAGTTGGATGTCGGTTGACATCTATCCTACCCTCCGGTTTAGATTATCAACGTAATCTAATTGTCGGGCTCGGTCATCGGAACCGCCCGCGACGCTGGGAGCAAGCATGGAACTGAAGGACGCGGTCGCAGTGGTCACCGGCGCCAACCGGGGATTGGGTCGCCGGCTGGCCGTCCAGCTTCTGGAGCGCGGAGCGAAGGTGTACGCGGCGGCCCGCCGCCCTGAGAGCGTGGACGTGGCCGGTGTCGTCCCGCTCCACCTGGATGTGACCGACGAGAAGTCGATCCGGGCCGCGGCCGGCATCGCCTCCGACGCGACGCTGCTGGTGAACAATGCCGGGATCTTCACCGGCACCCCTCTGGTCGCCGGTGATCTGGACTCGGTGCGGCTGGAGGTGGACACGAACTTCTTCGGGCCGCTCGCCGTGACGCGGGCCTTCGCCCCGGTCATCGAGGGCAACGGCGGCGGCGCCGTGCTCAACGTCCTGTCCGTGCTGTCCTGGCTGCACCCGGCCGGTTCCGGGTCCTATTCGGCGGCCAAGGCCGCCGCGTGGGCACAGACCAACGCGATCCGCGAGGAACTGGCACCCCGCGGCATCACCGTCTCGGCGCTGCACGTCGGGTACATGGACACCGACATGGCCGCCGGCGTTCCCGCCGAGCGGAAGATCGATCCCGCCGAGGTCGCGGCCCAGGCCCTGGACGGCATCGAGAAGGGCCTCCCCGAAATCCTCGCCGACGACATCACCCGGCACGTCAAGCAGAACCTGGCCGCGACGCCGAACCCGGTGTGAGGCGCACCCCGCGGCGTCCGTTGTACGTCGCCCCCGGTGGCGGCGACCCGGGTAGGGACTTCTCACCAGGCGCGGTCAAGGCCCACGTCGAGCCCGCGCACCCCATACGGTCCTGCGGTGGTGAGTCAGCGGGCCGCGCCTCGGTCACGGAACCGTTCCCGGAGCTCTCCGGGCCTCGTCAGGGGAGGCCGTACCGCTACTTGCAGGAGGGCTGAGGCAAAAAAGAAAGGGGCAGTGGCCACGAATGGCGAGTGCCCCTCCAAGTCTGCTAGCGACACTAACACGCTCCGTAGCGATCCGCTACGGCGCTCTGTGTACATCAGTCGTCACTGGAGGTGTCCGGCGAGTCGTACGCGCGCCATGTTCTCGCACGTATGATCGATTATTTTACGGATGAGGGCACTCCGTGGGCACGCAGGCTATGGGACATCGGGTCCCTGCTGGCATTGGAAGAACTGTGGGAGGCAGGGATCTGGCAGGCGCAGGGAGTTCTTTCCTCTGCTGCTTGTGACTGGCAACGTGCTGAGCTGCGGGTACTCGTCGGCCCGGACCGAGGGTTGGGCGAGCGCGAGCTACGTAAGGAAATCACCGCCCTGCTCAGTGGTCCGCTGCCCGACCCGAGTCCGGCGCGTCGACGGCTGCGCGAGATCATAGATCATGCCCGCTCAGGGTATTTGGAGCGTTGGGCCACTGCCGTCGCCTTGTCGGATCGACCTGGGCCGGAGCGGTTCTCCCGTAGCATCGCCGCACATTTATCGGTGCATTGCCGAGGCCTTGCACATGTCCGGTACCGCAGCATTGGACTTTACGGGTGCCCGGACCAAACACAGTGACCGCCCAGCCGCAGAGCGGATGGTCGCACTGCTTGCGGATCCCCGCCGCGTACTGGGTGAGGTCATGGGCACATACCGCATCACACTGCGCCGCCTGTATCGCACCCGTAACATCGTGCTGCACGGCGGTGCGATGCAGGGAGTGGCTCTGCACGCTTCTCTGCGTACCGCTGCTCCCTTGATCGGTGCCGGCTTGGACCGGATCGTGCACGCGGACCAGGCGGAGCAACTCACTCCCCTGGATCTCGCAGCTCGTGCGGAGGTCGCTTTAACCTGCGGCTTTCACGGTGAATATCGCCACTCTTGATCGTTTACATGAGAAAAGTGCCTTTGAACTGGGATGATCGGACTTGTCTAAGGACCCGCCCACACCAGCTCAAGAGGCACTTTTCACGTGCAGACTACCGCTTCGCGACCCAAGATCGTCATGTCCGCCGATACCTCCGGGCTCATCTCCCACTCAGGCGCGCTGCTGTTGCTGGAGACGCTGCGCGTCACCGGCCTGGACCGCGCCCTCTCGAAGTAATTGCAGCGTTGGCGACCGGCTCGCGCGATCCATGACCCCGGCAAGATCGTCGCTGATCTCGCAGTCAGCCTCGCCCTGGGAGGTGACTGCCTGGCCGACATCGCAACACTGCGCTCCCAGCCACAACTGTTCGGCCCCGTCGCCTCCGATCCGACCGTCTCCCGGCTGATCGACCGGCTCGCCACCGACACCCCCAAAGCCCTCACCGCGATCCGCACCGCCCGCGCCATCGCCCGTGAACACGCCTGGGCCCTGGCCGGGCCGGCCGCACCCGGAGGCGACGACCAACTGATCCCCATCGACCTGGACGCCACCATCGTCCTGGCCCACTCCGACAAGGAAAACGCCACCCCGACCTGGAAGAAAACCTTCGGCTTCCACCCCATGACCGCCTTCGCCGACCACGGCGCCCACGGATCCGGTGAGCCACTGGCCCTGATCCTAAGGAGCCCGGGGCCCGTGGAACCCCGCCCACCCGGCGCGACAGCCGGGCCACCACGCTGACCAGGAACCGAAATCACCCCTCAGCCGGATACCTCAGCCAACCACACGAAGATCGTGAAAGATCGAGGCTAGAGGCCAGTTGCGTCTTTCGGCAGTTGAAAGACTCCCGCGCGCCGCTCCATCCGCCACCGTTGCACCGAGGGCGCGGCGTCCCTTACCAACTTCGCCACTGAGTACAGCCGGATGCTCCACCATCCACCGCATCATCCACGACCCACAAGTCCGTAGGTAGAACGCAGAATTAAATCCTGCTTCACCCCTGGTCGTATCTATAGAGGTTCCGGTCCGCCTAATCTGAGATTTCTTTGCTGGAAGAACGTCATCGGTTTCCAGTGGAGTGATCGCCCAGTATTGGTGGCTTGACTGTCTGTAATGCCGGAACGTCGCAAGCGGGTCTCTAATGTATGGTCGGTATTGACTGTCGCGCCATCTCGGGAGATCATCTTGGTGACCTCCAAGTCTGCTGACTGATATCGGAAGTGCCCTCCGGAGAAACGCCCTGCGGGCTACTTCATGTACCCCGCCCAGCTCGAACCTGACTCTATTGCGAGGTCCGCGTCAGCGAAAAAATATCCACTCCTCTAGCTTCAAAATAGGAGTAGACATTAAGTCTGCTTTGCAGATATTGTGCCCATGCCATTTACCCCTAATGGAGGTTCAAAGGCATGAGCTCTACCTTCTTATCGAGAAGGTATTGTGCGCCCTCCCTGGTAGCAGGACTCGCCCTCGCGGCCACAGCGTTACTGGTCAACGGGAGTCCGGTTATCGCCGAAGCGCCGCCGAGTGAAGCAAAAAGTGACTTGACCGCTACATTCGCAGCCGCCAAGGAAAAGGGCTCGCCAGTAGAGGTGGTATCCGCGAGACGTGAGGACTCCACGCTCTACGCGATGCCGGACGGTTCCTTCTCGGTAGAAATGCATGCCGGCCCTATCCGCATCAAGAAGGGGCAGGACTATGTGCCGGTCGACACCACTCTCGTCTCTGAGAAAGGGCGCCTGAAGCCGAAGGCGGCCAAGTATGAGACAACCCTTTCAGCCGGCGGTCCCGGACCTCTCGTCACCTTCAGCGATGGAACGGCCTCGCGCACAATTGGATGGTCGCAGGCCCTCCCGCGTCCGGAGATCAACGGCAGCCAGGCCATCTACAGGAACGCCGTTCCCGGTGGAGACATTGTTCTGACCGCTACCGCCACTGGCTTCAACCAGGCGGTGGTGTTGCGTGAGAGGCCGAGCAAGGCCCTTGAGATCTCCATTCCGGTCGCTCTTTCCCAGGGGCAGAAGTACCGGAAAGCCGATGGCGGCAGGCTTGACCTGGTCGGCTCCGACGGCAAAGTCCTGGCCACGTCCGCGCCACTGCGGCTGGGCGACGCCAAGTCCCTCGAATCGCCGGATACCGGTTCCACCTCAGAGGTTCCCGTAGAGATTCAGCAGACCGGCGCGGGAAGTACGCTGGTCTTGCGTCCGGACCAGCGGTTCCTCACCGACGACAAGGTCGGCTACCCCGTGACGCTCAGCGTGTCCGACTGGGTGGGTGCCGGTCTCAAGGTGGACACCATGATCAGTTCGGACTATCCGAACTCGCAGACGGGGGCCACGTGGCTCCACGCGGGGAGATTCGGCAGCGGCTCGAAGACCGCCAGGAGCTATATCCGCTTCAACGCGGGACTACCGCTGCGCGGCGCGACAATCTCGAACGCGGACCTGCGTCTGTGGAACTACAAGTCCAGCGCGTGCGGCTCCTCGGTGGGGTCGGGCATTCAGGTGCGCCGCATCACGAGTGACTGGGCGTCGAGCACCTTGAGCATGTCCAATCAACCCTCGACCACCACGACCGGGGCGATCGTGCTGGGGGCTGCCGCGGGCGACCCGAACTGTGCCGAGGCCGAGCTCTACTACTCGGTCGAAAACATCGTCCAGGCATGGGCCGACGGCGCTGCCGACTATGGTTTCCAGCTGCGCGCGGCCAATGAGTCGGACACGACGAACTGGCGCATGTACCGATCCTCCGAGAGCGGCGGCACCGGACCGGTGCTCTTCATCCAGTTCACCCACCCCGGGCCGCAGCACATCGAGTTCACGACCTACCAGGGCGCGGCATCGGTCCCTCTCGACGGCACGCCATACGAATTCCATTCCTTGCTGAACATACCGGGCATGCGCGAGGAAGATCTCTCCGAGTTCGTACAGACCGGTCAGGTGACAAGGGAACCGGTGCTGGCGGAGGCGGCGACCGAGTGGCCTCTGACAGGTGACTGGGAGGCGTCACCGAAGTACTACGAACTCCAGTACGGCGAGCCGGCGGAGCCAATAGCCTCACCGTCCCCATCACCCTCACCGCCGTCATCGCCTTCGCCGTCCCCCTCTCCCACATCGGGCGGGCAGACCGTCACGTTGCCGATCCAGACAGACACCTGGATCGACGATTTCGGCTCGACCGGGCCCGGCGACTCGACATTGTGGGCAGGTAAATACGACGCCGAAGATTTCTCGATCACCGAGCGAACGTACCTGAAGTTCGACACGGCCGCGCTCGCGGGCAAGACCGTCACAGACGCGCGGCTCGAACTGTGGAACAACGACTCATACGGGTGCGGCGGGGCAATCAGGGCGCAGCGCGTCACCAGCGCCTGGGACGCCGCGACGCTCGAATGGGGCAATCAGCCGGCCGCGACAGCCAGCGGAGAAAGCAGTGCCACCGAAATCGGCGCATGTCCCGCCGAACCGGCGCTTTGGTCATGGCAACTGACCGACATCGCCCAGGCGTGGGCGTCGGGACAGCCCAATCACGGCGTGCTCCTGCGGGCTGCGGACGAGTCGGGTACGGCCGCGGAGTACGACCGCGGGTTCGACGCGTCGGAGGGAACCCACCCTCCTGTTCTTAAGGTGACCCTCGCCGAGGGGCCGGGCACCTCCCCGTCCCCGTCACCGACGCCCACCTCTGGCGACACGACTCCGCCCACCGTCGTGGCGGTCAGCCCGCCCGAAGGGGCGACCGGAGTACCGGCGAACTCGCCCGTCACCGTGACATTCAGTGAGCCGGTGACCGGAGCGCAGATCACCGTCTTCGACGCACAGTTCGACGAGGAGGTGCCGGGGGCGGTGAGCATGAACGCGCAGGGCACCGTACTGACGTTCACCCCGTCCGAGCCGTGGATGGACTCCTTCATGGTCGTCACGGTGTCCGGGGCGAAGGACACGGCCGGCAACACGATGAGCCCTTACGAATGGGCCTTCGGCGAGTTCTGGGCAAGCGCCCGGAGGGGGAGCAGGGCCGCCGTGAAGGCCGATGCCCCAACCGTCGAACGTGCCTGGGCCCGTCCCGATGGACGCACCCTGATGGTCCAGGTGAATGACAAGCTGCGCCGGACATCCAATGTGACCGTCGAGGTCAGGGCTGAGGGCAGGAACGGCTCCAAGCTCCTGTGGTCCGGTGTCGTGAACGATGTGGCAGCGGGCAAGGTCGCGCACCTGCGGATCCCGCCCGGCAAGGTCACCGGCGGGCAGGTGCACTGGCGAGCTCGCGCCACAACGGGCGGTGTCGCCGGCGCATGGTCCAAGTGGCAGTCGGTCGCCGTCGCCAAAGACAACGTCACGACCAGAGCGGTCGCCGCTGCTGTGGAGCCCCCCGGTTCGTTCGACCTTCTGACCCATTGGCAGAGTAAGGACGGCAAGAGAATCAACTATCGCAAGGGCTACTGGGACAGGTCCAGAGACGAGGGCTTCGGCAGCATCAAAATCGCGCAAAAGCACGACCTGACCGCCATGTCCGCCCACCAAATGACAAAACACCCACATCGGGGCATCGTCCCCGATAACTTAATCATGACGCGCTATCACTACCTGGCGACGGCCTACAGGCATACATGTAGCGGCTTTCTTTGGTGGAAGAGCTGTAAGGTGGCAGAGAGTCGGGACACCAGGACAGTCGTGGACTTCAATGTCCAATCAGCCAAATATCAGGGTACCCTCGGGGTTATTACTGCGTTCTGTGAGCAGCGCAACAACAACCCGTTGTGTCCCCCCTGGATGAAGCGATCTTTCGGGGCGGTTCTCCTGCCAGTTCCCGAATAACCAAGGATGCTACGTGCGGATCGACGCCTGGAACGAGGACCAGCCCGAGCTGATCGCACGTTTGCGCCTGTTGTACAACATGGCGGCGACGCAGCGGGCCAACGCCTCCGAGGGGCTGGCCTTCGCGTCGATCCGGCTCGACGGCGACAGCGGACGGTGCACCGTCATACCTGCCGGACACACCGCCCTGAACTGTCGTGTGGACTACTCGATCTCATCGCGGGACGCCTTATGCGACGCACTCGCCGCGCAAGGCGTCCCGCTCCGCGCGGCCCCTTCGGACGATGGGACCCTCGGCATGCCCGAGGACGACGACCCGCTCCTGCTCCAACATGCCTGGATCATGAAAATGATCGCCTACGGGGTGGATCCCTGGACTGTTTACCCACGTTCATGGACCGGCGACCTGCTGGAGGTCCGGTTGGCACACCAATCAACAGAGGCGATCTTCCGGATAGACGGCGTACTACCTCTGGTCACCATTAACGTCAGCCACGGTCAAGCATCTTCACATATCGCCCTGAACTATTCCATCGTAGATCGAATAAGCCGCCTCGTCGACGAGGGGGGCGAACCTACCCTCCTTTGGTGACACTCATGACCATCCAACCGGCGGCTTGGCTCACACCGGTACGGTTCAGCGCAGCACCCCAGCGAGCTCGTCGACCCGATCGGGGCTGCTCGCCCGTCTTGTGTTCGCCTGTGCGGCGCCTGCCTTTTTCGTGCGGTTGTATCTGCCCATGCGATCGAGCGGTGTTGTGACGGACGGACGAGCAGAGGTCCGATCCCGGGAACGAACCCGCGCTGTCAGCCTGGGAAGTGCATCGAGTACGGCAGGCGGGGCGGCTGAACTGGGCGTTCGGCTGGTCGTGGGTGACCGTACTGATCGAGAAGTGCGGGCGTGAGGTAACTGCCAGGCGCCTGTCGGGTGATGTTTGTCCAGGTGGCAGCCTTGAAGGATGAGGTACTCCGATAGAAGCGGAGGACTGTCCGCGCCAGAGCGGGACCGGCGGCAGAGGCTGCGGTTCCGGGCCGCGGACATGTTCGCCGGGGAAATCACCCCGACCCGGACCGCGCAACTGCTGGGCATCACGCCCAAGTCCGCCTATGAATGGCACGCCCGGTGGAAACGTGGCGGCAAGGCCGCGCTGGTCTCCAAGGGCGCCGCCGGGAACGGCTGCAAACTCACCGCCGAGCAGTTGAGACTGCTGGAGCCGCTATTGGGCCAGGGCGCCGCCGCGCACGGCTGGGACGACCAGCGCTGGACCAGCCCGCGTATCGCCCTGCTGATCACGCGGAAATTCCACGTCTCCTATACCCCGCGTGCGGTGGCCTACCTGCTGCGGCGGCTGGGCTGGTCGTTCCAGGTGCCCGCGCACCGGGCCGGCCAACGCGATGAGGCGCGGGTCGCCACCTGGGTGAAGCGGGTGTGGTCGGCGATAAAAGCACCCGGGCGGCCTGGGGCTCGTGGCTCGTCTTCGCCGACGAGTCCGGCCAGAGCCTAAAGACCGCCGGTTGCGTCCACGGAGGTGGTGTATGAGTTTCCCCAGCTAGATGGCGTGGCGCCGTGAAATGAGGACGGCGGTGGGCCCGGTGATCCGTTCGGGCGAGCGCGCGGAGCGGGTTCGTGACGTCTTCTCATCTCTTGCGGGAAATCCCTTGTGTGGATCGGATGCGGTTGTCGCCGCCGGTCCACGGCTTTCCGGAACGATGTGGTTGACAGCGAACCCGTCAACACGATAAACGGCATCGCTGTTTTCTGGGAAGGGATACGACTGGGCCGGGCGCTTGGCCGGCGGGCGAAACTCTGATTACTCTTGCGCTGCATTCATCCCGAAATCGAGGAGAGGACGGGTGATGAAGGGAATCGTTCTCGCCGGCGGTAGCGGTACGCGTATGTACCCCCTGACATTGGCTACGTCCAAGCAGCTGCTGGCCATCTATGACAAGCCAATGGTTTATTACCCGCTTTCCGTGCTCATGCTGGCCGGCATGCGGGACATTCTGATGATCTCAACGCCTGAGAGTCTCCCAGCGCTGCGCAACCTGCTGGGCGACGGATCGCATCTGGGGCTCGACATCTCCTACGCCGAGCAGGCGGAACCGCGAGGAATCGCCGAGGCGTTCATCATCGGCGCGGACTACATCGGCAACGACCAGACGGCGCTCATCCTGGGGGACAACGTCTTCCACGGCGCGGGCTTCCCGCGGATCCTGCGGGCCTGTCGTACCAGGTTGAACGGTTGCACGATGTTCGGATACCCGGTGTCGGACCCGGAGCGGTACGGCATCGGCGAGGTCGACGGCAGCGGTGCGCTGGTGTCGATCGAGGAGAAGCCGCTCCGCCCGCGCTCGAACGACGCGATCACCGGGCTCTACTTCTACGACAACGACGTCGTGGAGATCGCCCGGGATCTGGCGCCCTCGCCGCGCGGCGAGTTGGAGATCACGGACGTCAACCAGACGTACCTGAAGCAGGGGCGGGCCCACCTGGTCCGGCTCGGGCGGGGTTTCACCTGGCTCGACGCCGGCACGCACGACTCGATTCTGGCCGCGAGCCAGTACGTGCAGGTCATCGAGAAACGCCAGGGTGTCCGGGTGGCCTGCCTGGAGGAGATCGCGGTGCGCATGGGATACATCGACGCGGACGCCTGCCATCGGCTCGGCGCCGGGATGAAGAATTCGGAATACGGCCAGTACCTCATGGAAATCGCCCAGTCGCTCGGCTGAGCAGTGCTGTCCCGCCAGCGGGACAGCAAATCCGATTCTTTCGTCTCTCTTTCCGCACGCCCGGGGTAAAGGAGTGGCCATGGATTATGCCGAGCTGAGCCCGGCCGAATTGCTTTCCCTTGAATTCACCGCGCCGGCGATGACCGACAGGGCCTGGCAGGTGCGCTGGGACCTCGCCGACCGCGAGCCGGGGGAACTGGTGCTCGGCACCCTGCCGCCGACCATCGATTTTCACACCTCGGGGAGCACGGGTCCGAGCCGGTGCTGGCGGCGGCTGCGGGAGAACGTCTGGCTGGAGGCGGGCATGCTCGCCGAGCTGATCGAACCGGAGAAGCCGGAGGCGGTCGTCTCCTGCGTTCCCCCGACCCACCTGTACGGGGCGCTGGCGAGCGTGCTGATACCCGCTCATCTCCGGCTGCCGGTCTGGTACAAACCGACGTTCTACGGTGTCATGCCGCCGATCGAGCAGCGGCGGGTCGTGGTGGTGGCGACACCGTGGATCTTCACGTTGCTGTTGCAGCACATGAAGTGGGTCCGCGAGATGGAGCACATCACCGTGCTGTACGGCGGCGCGATGCTCCCCGCGACGGCCGGGGAGTTCCTCGCCGAGGCGGGCCCGGACCGGGCGCTCATCGTGGAGGTGCTGGGTTCCACCGAGGCGGGCGGCATCGCGACCCGGCGCTGGCGGGAGGGCGAACCTCCCCCCTGGACCCTCTTCCGCGACGTGTCCTTCGCCGAGCCCGGATCCAAGCCCGAGCTCGCGTCCGATCCCGAACCCGCCGGGACGAACGGCGAAGGGCAGAACGGCGACGGGTCACCGGACGACGGGGAGATACCGCTCGTGATCCGCAGTCCCCGGCTGGCGTTCCGGCCGGACGAGCGGCCACCGCCGCTCTGGGAGGCGGACGACCACGTCCAGCCGCTGGACGAGCGGACGTTCCGGTTCGCCGGTCGCCGCACCCGGCTGGTCAAGGTGAACGGCCGCCGGATCAACCTCGACGAGGTCGAGCACGCGCTGCGCGCCGTGCTGGACTGCGAGGACCTCGCGGTCGTCCCCGTCGCCGACCGGATGATCGGCGAGCACGTCGACCTGCTGGTCGTGCTGAAGCCGGGCACGGAACTGGCCGGCCTCGACCTGTCCACCGCGTTCGACCGGATCGGGGTCCGCCCGAAACGCGTGCACGAGGTGCCCAGGATCGAGCGGTCCGCGCTGGGCAAGGTGCGGCACCTCCAGACATCACCCACCACTGAGGCAACTGAAGCAGAGGTAGCAACGTGACACTGACCGCCGAGATGACGAGCAGCGAGACGACCGGTGCGGCGTACCTGGCGGAGATCGCCAGGAGCGCGTCCTGGGAGGGCCGGGTCGATCCGTGCGACGACGCCGACATCGCCAGGATGGAGGCCAGTGCGGCGACCGTCGCCAAACACCTGGCCGCCGACCAGCCCATCTACGGCCTTACCCAGGGATTCGGCCCGCTCGTCACGTACGCCGCGGAGTCGGAGATGGAGCAGGGCAGCTCGCTGATCTCGCACCTGGGCACCGGCCAGGGCAGGCCGCTGAGCCCGGAGGTGTCCAGGCTCATCTTCTGGCTGCGCCTCAACAGCATGCGCCGGGGGTTCTCGGCGGTCTCACCGGAGTTCTGGCAGACCCTGGCCGACCTGTGGAACGCCGGCTTCACACCGGTGATCCCGCGGGACGGCACGGTCAGCGCGAGCGGGGACCTGCAGCCGCTGGCACACGCGGCACTGACGTTCACCGGATTCGGCGAGGCGTGGATGCGCGGCGCCGACGGCGGCTGGGAGACGCGGCCCGCCGGGGAGGCGCTCGCGGCGCTGGGCGCCGAGCCGTTCGAGTGGCCGGTCAGGGAGGCGCTCGCCTTCGTCAACGGCACCGGCGCGAGCCTGGCGGTGTCCATCCTCAACCACCAGTCGGCGGTGCGGCTGGTCCGGGCGGCGGCGATGCTGACCGGCCGGCTGGCCACCCTGCTGCGGGCCAACAGCGAGCACTACGACGACGGCCACGCGTTCGCCCGCGGCCAGCTCGGGCAGCTCACGGCGGCCAGGTGGATCAGGCGGGAACTGCCCCAGGGCCTGGTCAGGGACGAGCGGCGGCCGCTGCAGGAGCCGTACAGCCTGCGGTGCGCGCCGCAGGTGCTCGGCGCGGTGCTCGACCAGCTCACCTCGGCGGGTGACGTGCTGGCCAGGGAGGCGAGCGGTTGCCAGGACAACCCGATCGCCTACGAGGGCCAGATCCTGCACGGCGGCAACTTCCACGCCATGCCGGTCGGCCTCGCCTCCGACCAGATCGGGCTCTCCCTGCACATGGCCGCCTACCTGGCCGAGCGGCAGCTCGGCCTGCTGCTCAGCCCGGCCACCAACGGAGACCTGCCGCCCATGCTCACGCCGAGGGCCGGCCGGGGCTGCGGGCTGGCGGGCGTGCACATCAGCGCGACGTCGTTCGTCTCCCGGATCAGGCAGGTCGTCTACCCGGCCTCGCTGACCACGCTGCCGACCAACGGCTGGAACCAGGACCACGTCCCGATGGCGCTCAACGGGGCGAACGCGGTCGCCGACGGCCTGGAGCTGGGCTGGCTGGCCATCGGCTCGCTGGCCCTGGGCGTGGCCCAGCTCGCCGTGATGGTCGGCGAGGAGCCCCAGGCCGACGGGATCTGGGCGGAGCTGGCCGAGATCTCCCCGCCGCTGGACGCCGACCGGCCGATGGCGAAGGAGGTGCGGGACGCCCGCGACCTGCTCGACCGGCACGCCGCCGCGGCGCTTGCCGCCGAGACCTGTCAGGAGGCGAGCAGGTGAGCATCGAACGGCTGCGAACGAACGCGCGTGATTTCACCGAAGGCGCCCGTCGGCCGCTGAGCACGCGTGGCTTCAACTCGAACGCCGGACAGGCGGCGAGGACCCCGGTGCGCTCCCCGAAGGAGATCGGGGAGTTCTATGACCGGAACAGCCGCGTGCTCACCGAGGTCTTCGCCGGCAGCATGCACTACGGCTACTGGACGGGCCCGGACGACGAGGCCGGTTTCGCAGAGGCCAGTGAGCGGCTGACGGCCATCATGATCGAGAAGCTCCGGGTCGGGCCGGATGACACGGTGCTGGATCTCGGCTGCGGTACGGGGAAGCCCGCGGTGCAGCTGGCCCGCGCGACGGGTGCGCGGGTGGTCGGCGTCTCGGTCAGTGCCGAGGAGGTCGAGCTGGCGAGCGCGCTGGCCCGGAGCGAGGGGGTGGCGGACCTGGTGCGGTTCGAGTTCGCCGACGCGACGGACCTGCCGTTCGCGCCCGGCTCCTTCGATGCCGTGCTCGCCCTCGAATCGGTAGTGCACATTCCCGACCGGATCAACGTGTTGAAGCAGATCGCCCGCGTCCTGCGGCCCGGAGGGCGGCTGGCCCTCACGGACTCCATCACGGGGAGGGGGGCGGAGGGGGACGAGGAGGCGGAGCTGGCCATGGCCGAGGTGCTGGACGCGTGGCGCCATGCACCGCAGGTGCGGGCCGGGAACTATCCGAGATTCCTCCGCGAGGCCGGTCTGGTCGCGGATGAGATCACTGACATCGCAGAGAACGTGAAGTACACGTACGGGAAGCTGTACGCGGCGATGGACGAATACGTCCGGAAGCACGGCGACCTGCCGCCCGACCTGGCCCGGATCTTCGATCTGGGCGACGGCGTGGACTGGGCGGAGCAGGAGAAGGAGCCGCAGCGCGACGGCATCGTCATCATCGCGGCACACCGGTCCGACACGTCCCGGTAACCCTGAAGCACGGATGTCCCGAGGCGGGTTCCTCACCCGCCCCATTACCGACGTTCGTCGAATCCGGCTCCGTATCGGTCGACACGCCGCCCCCGGCGCGGACGGACGGGCCGTCCGCCGGGG